>NZ_VCCH02000149.1 GCF_005938675.2 Mycobacterium sp. KBS0706 | reverse complement strand
ACCTCGAGCACCTCGCCCTCGGCATCGACGGCGCGCCAGAGATACATCTGCTTGCCGCCGATCCGGACGAACATCTCGTCGAGGTGCCAGCGCCGGTGCGGCGCCGGCCGCTGCGCGCGAAGGCGCCGGGCGATCATCGGGCCGAACGCGCTCACCCACCGGCGGATCGTCTCGTACGACACCTCGATGCCGCGCTCGGCGAGCAGGTCCTCGACGTCGCGGTAGCTCAGGGTGAAACGAAGGTACATCCAGACGGCACGCTGGATCACGTCAGATGGAAAGCGATAACCGGCATAGTCAGGCGGGGTCATAACGACCGCTACGCTCCTCACGGGCACCTCGCAAGGCCGTGAACGTGACAACCCCCACCAAAGCCACGCTCGTCTTCGTGACGCTGAACCCGTTCGTGACCGACTTCCGTTCCGAGGCGATCGAGGCTAAGGCTGTTCCGTGGGGTGGTGCGTCACCGGTGCCTGGCTTTGCGCTGAAGGAGTGAGAGATTCACCCGAGGTCAGGTTCAGCGCCCAACGCGCGTGATTCGGTCGATCCGTCTCCAGCCACGCACCGCGCGAATCGCGGAGGTTTCGGAAGACCTCGCCGTTGAGAAGGCTGCCGGTCTCCTCATAGACCAAGGCTCCGCAGCCATGAGCAACCTCGGGGTGCATGTCGGTCCAGCGCAGTGGATGCGGCGACTCCCCAGGCACATAAAGGATGTAAGACATTTCACGTCTCCAACCGGGCTCCAAAGCCAGCGCAGGATCCACACCGCGCCCGCCGCGTAACCGGCTTTCCTGACGCACGCTTTCGATGTTCCCGTCAATCAAGCGTGCCCCAACCGGAAACGACCGAACTTGACCTGCATCAAATCGGTGCGAGGTTCGCCGTTCATATACCGAGCGCGAGCCCTTCTGGCAGCGGCCTTCGCCGCCGCCGGCTATCACAAACAGATCGCGAACCGGCTGCTGGCGCCCTTCGAGGCGGCGTTCATCGCCGCCGGTGCCCCCTGGAGGGGCTTGTCACGTTCGCGGCCTTGCGGGACCCTGGCGATCAGCATAGCGGTTTGCCATGGCCCCCTCCATGCCTGCTCCGGTTGCTTCCGGCTGGAGCGTTCGCCGGGTGGAACTCTCACCCACTGGAAAGCGCCGCCTTTCACGGCGCTCGGGACTCGCAACCATCTACGCTCGTGCTCGCCGACGCACGATCAACGGGCCGCCAGCCCGGCCAAAGCGACGGTGGGCTCCTCGATGCAAGCTGACCCACGCGGACTGGTCGGTTCAGGGCTGACGTTGCCCTCGATCCCTACGTCGAGAAACCGGCAGCGATCGCCTCTCGATCGGCAAAATGGCACAGCGTCATCCCATCCCCCACGGCCGCAGAGGGTAACGAGCGGATCTTGGAGTGGGTCATCACCCCGTCCGGTCTGCACAGGTGACAGGACATAGCGCTTGGGGATCAAGGTCGAAACAACTGTAGGCGATCCAATCCCCCGATTCTCTGGGACTGACGCTCCACGGATCACGGGCGACATGTCCGACGTTCTAGTTCGGCGCAAGAATCGATCACTGGCACATTGGGCACCTGATTTGACGACACCATACTACATGCGGTCGATACGTATTTAAAAACTGTACTTTCGGCTTATGGTATGCAAGAATTTATTTGTTCAACGTTATCGGTTTTTTGCGTGCCGGATTTGATCCGGATCAAAGTATGAGCGTCTCTTCCCGCGATAATGCGCGGTTGCCGACTGGATAACGGCAACAGGACCAGCTCCGATGAATGGGCGGGCGCCGATGGGGGGAACAGCGATGGCGAGGATCAAGAAGCGCTTGGGAGATGTCGTCTCTGCCGGCGTCGTCGCTCTGGCCCTGGCGATCGCTCCAACAAACCCTTCGGCAGCTCAGAACACCACTGCCCCCCCACCCGCGAGCACGGCGGTCGGGCCCTGGTTTGTCCGGATCACGCCCTATGCCTGGCTGCCCTCGGTCAGCGGCAGCACCCGCGGCACCCGTCGCGTCCCCTCGCTGTCGATCGACAAGGACTTCTCCGACATCCTGAGCGATCTCGACTTCGCCGGCATGATCGTCGGCACGGTCCGCTACGAACGCATCGGCCTGCTGGTCGATCTCGACTACGTGTCCCTCAGCGGCGACGGCAACCTGTCCGGGCCCTTCAGGACCAGGTACCACACCAACCTGGAGGCGCTTGTGGCCACGGTCGGCGCCACCGCCCGGGTGGTGGACGAGCCGAAGCTCGGTGTCGATCTCGTGGTCGGCACACGGATCCTGAGCCTGTGGGTCGATACCGACTTCAAAGGTCAGGGCCCACTCGGGCGCTCGCGCGGCTTCAGCGACAGTGCCACGATCGTCGACGGCCTCGTCGGGGTCCGCGCCGGGGTGGAACTCGGCGACGGCTTCTCGCTGGTCGGTTATGCCGATATCGGCGCCGGCAATTCCGACCTCACCTGGCAGGTGCTCGGCGCCGTCGAGTACAGCTTTAGCAACTCGATCTCGGGCGCGGTCGGCTATCGCTACCTCGGCTACGATTTCAACGGCCATGCGCCGCTCGACGACCTGGCGCTCTACGGGCCGGTCCTCGGCGTCACGATTCGATTCTAGATGCCGCCAGATCTATATCGCCGGATGCAGCAAAGTATAAATAACCAGGCAATGATATATATCTGATAATAAGGAACCAACCTTCGACTGAACGGAGCACGAAGCATCACAAGGACATATGTCATGAAACCGGACAACAACCAAAGGCACGTTAGCCAATTCCGCCGAACGTTGCTCTCGGCCGCCGCCCTGACCGCCATCGCCGGTCTTGGGTTGCAACTCGCTGCCGCAGGCAATGCGAGTGCCGACGAACCAAAGCCAATGCTCATGTTCGTCCAGATTGCCGACGATCTCAAAGTGGACACAGCGGCGAAGACCCTCCGCCTTGTGAATGTGGGACAGCAGACGCTCTATTTTTCAGATCGGCCGGTCCGTCTCGCCGGACATCTCAAAATGGCCGACTATCTCAATGAATGGACCAGAAAAGCCGGCAAAGACAATTTCGGCAACGACCCGCCGAACGCCACGTTGTCCGTCTATGAGCCAGGGCAAGCGGACAACATGCTCGCCGTTGTCGAGATCACTGACCCAAGGGTCGAAGGTGCTGATCTTGTTTACGGCTACAGGCTCATTGACGGCAAACTTCCCGAGGGCGGCGGCGCGACCTCGCTCTTCATCGACTGGATTGGGTTGGGCGGCGGCGTTGGTGTCGGCTTTCACGGCGTCGGCGTCGGCCTGCGCGGTCCCGGGTTCCGGTAACAGCCAGTTTCGTGAGTGGCGTCATTGCGGACGGCAGGAATGTTCCGACTGGAGGATGGCATCGAATGTCCGATCGGCGCCCCTCTGCCGCTGAAGGCCCGCCCCAAACCGCGTCACAGACCTCGAACTCGCCACAACGACCTTCACGGAAGCCGATGCGGCGAACCACACGAAGGAATCCAGGGAGGCTATGCCATGCATGATTTGTCTCGAGCCGAGGGCGGGAACGCCAAGCGGTCTTCAAGCGTGTGGGTCGTCGCTATCGTGGCCGGACTGCTCGGTGCGGCCGGGCCGGTGCTGGCCCAGGATGCGATCAGCGAGCCTGCTCAGAAGACGATCGGCGCTCCGACCAAAAAGGAAACGGTGCCGTCGCTGATCGTGATGAATGCGCGAGGCGCCAGCCTCGTCGGCACGACTCTCACGCTGACCGGCGTATCGCCGAACGCGATCGTCTTCGCCGATCGTCCGGTGCGTGCCGCGGGGCACGCGCTCACGGCGCATCTGATGCGGGAGTGGACGGCGGGGAGCGGGACCTTTGCCAAAGATCCACCGAACGCGACCGTGTCGGTGCTGAGCAGCGACGCATCGAGCGTGAGCGACGCTGTCGTCGTGCTGAAGGATCCGAAGCTGGACGGCGACACGCTGGCCTTCAATGTCGAGGTGCTCGAGGGCGACCTCTCGGGTGCCGACGGGCCCGCCTCGGTCTTCATCGACATCATCGGCCTGCCGTTCACACCGCTGTCGTTCGCCGGTGTCGCGCGTCGGAGCGCGTACCGAGCCGCCTGGTACCGCGGAGCAGCCGCTCCCTACTACCACCCTTACCACGCTCCGTACTACCACCCGGCGTGTGGGCATTACCCTTACCCGCCCTGCTATTAATTGCAACGTCGGGAAGTCACGACCCAGATCACATCGATTCGGCGGCAACACCTCATTAAGAACACACTTACTTTTGGAGAGGAAACGACAATGAAACGCGCCAATCTTCTCCTTTCGGCATTGTGTCTGATGACCCTGGCCTTTGCTACGGCAAGCGCACAGACCGTGACCGGCACGCCAGGCTCGCCCGGCGCCACGACCACGATCGACGGCACGCAGCTGCCGGCGCCCGAACCGTCGTTCGGCGGCGTGATCAAGGACGATGCCCTCCAGTCGACGCCGTGGTGGGCGCCGCGCATCGTGCCGCCGAAACAGGCGCCGAACGTGCTCTTGATCATCACCGACGATGCCGGGTTTGGTGTGCCGAGTACGTTCGGCGGCGTCATCCCGACACCAACGATGGACCGCATCGCAAATGCCGGTCTCCGCTACAACAACATCCATTCGACCGCGCTGTGCTCGCCGACGCGGGCGGCGCTGATCACCGGGCGGAATCATCATTCGGCCGGGTTCGGCGTGATCTCCGAGCAGTCCACGGGCTTCCCGGGCTACAACAGCATCATCCCGGAGGACAAGGCCACCATCGGGCGAATGCTGCTCGATAACGGCTACGCCACGGCGTGGTTCGGCAAGGACCACAACACGCCGGCATTTGCCGCGAGCCAGGCCGGGCCATTCGACCAGTGGCCGACCGGCATGGGCTTCGAGTACTTTTACGGGTTCGTGGGTGGTGATGCCAACCAATGGCAGCCGAACCTGTTCCGCAACACGACCCAGATCTACCCGTTCGAAGGCAAGCCGAGCTGGAACCTGGTCACGGCGATGGCCGATGACGCCATCGATTACCTGACCCGGCTCAATCAGACGGTGCCGGACAAGCCGTTCTTCATCAAGTACGCGCCCGGTGCCACCCACGCGCCGCACCATCCGACCCAGGAATGGGTGGATAAGATCCACGCGATGCACCTCTTCGATGGGGGCTACAACAAGCTTCGTGATCAGATCTTCGCGAACCAGAAGAAGCTTGGCGTGATCCCGCAGGACACGCAGATGGAGCCCTGGCCGACGAACGTCCTCAAGAACTGGGACGATCTGACAGCAGAAGAGAAGAAGCTCTTCATCAAGCAGGCGGAGGTCTTCGCCGCCTACGCTGCCTACAGCGACCACGAGATCGGCCGTGTCGTCCAGGCCGTCGAGGACATGGGCAAGCTCGACAACACGCTTATCATCTACATCAACGGCGACAACGGCACGAGCGCCGAGGGCGGTCCGCTCGGCACGCCCAATGAGGTCGCGTTCTTCAACGGCATCAACGAGATGTCGGTCGACGTGCAGATGAAGTGGTATGACGTGTGGGGTACCGAGCAGACCTACAACCATATGTCGGCGGGCTGGTCCTGGGCCTTCGATACGCCCTTCACCTGGTTCAAGCAGAACGCTTCGAAGCTCGGCGGCGTCCGCCAGAGCATGGCGATTTCCTGGCCGGCGCGCATCAAGGACAAGGGCGGTCTGCGCCAGCAGTTCATGCACGTGATCGACGTGGTGCCGACCATCCTCGAGGTGACCGGCATTCCCGCCCCCGACACGGTGGACGGGATCAAACAGGCGCCGATCGAGGGCACGAGCTTCGCCTATACATTCGACAAGGAGAACGCCACCGCGGCGTCGCGTCACAAGATCCAATACTTCGAGATGTTTGGGCAGTGGGCGCTGTACAACGACGGCTGGCTGCTCAGCACCAAGGTGAACCGCGCACCGTGGGAGGCGTTCGGTCCCGCGAATCCCGACCCGCTCAACAATCAGGTGCTCGAACTCTACGACCTCACCAAGGACTTCAGCCAGTCTCAGAACATCGCCGACCAGCACCCCGAAAAGGTGAAGGAGATGAAGGAGCTGTTCATCGCGGAGGCGAAAAAGTACCAGGTCTTCCCGATGGACGCCTCGGTCGCGGCCCGCATCGTTGCGCCGCGCCCGAACATCACGGCCGGCCGCAGCGAGTTCAGCTACACCCATCCGATGGTGGGCTTGCCACAGGGTGACTCACCGCTGCTGCTCAACACCTCCTACACGATCACCGCCGACATCGAAGTGCCAGAGGGCGGTGCCGAGGGCATGATCCTGACCTCGGGCGGACGGTTCGGCGGCTATGGCTTCTACCTGCTGAAGGGTAAGCCGGTCTTCCTGTGGAACCTGGTCGACCTGAAGCGAATCAAGTGGGAAGGGCCAGAGGCACTGATGCCCGGCAAGCACGTGATCGAGTTCGATTTCAAGTATGATGGGCTCGGCGCCGGCACACTTGCCTTCAACAACTTCAGCGGCGTCGGCCGGCCTGGCACCGGCACCCTGATGGTGGATGGGAATGCGGTGGCGACCCAGACGATGGAACGCACCCTGCCGATGATCCTCCAGTGGGACGAGAGTTTCGACGTCGGCTCCGATACGCTCACCGGCGTGAACGACGCCGACTACCAACCGCCGTTCGCCCTGACCGCCAAGCTCAACAAGCTGACGCTCAAGGTAGACCGTCCAGTCCTCAGCGAGGACGATATCAAGAAACTCGAGGATACGCAGGCCGTTGCGGTCGATGGCAGCACCATCAAGCACGTGCAGCCCGGACCGCAATAGTCCAACCCGCCGCTCGTCGCGAACCACGTGTGGGCCTGAGTTCAGTCCTCAGGCCCACCGATCAAAAAAAGATGGCCAGACTGCTTCCCTCAACCGCCGGCATGGCACTCGCTCTGGTCGGCACTGTCGACCCTGACCGCTGCAGCCGGATACAGATATGATACCGCCCGATGATCTAGGAGTGCGGCGTTGACACGCAGCACGCGAAAGCCACCCCCAAAGCGTCGATTTCCGGAGAGACCCGTCGGCTCCGCGCGCGCGAGCAAGACGCTCAACGATCTACCTCGCCGCGCTGCGGCCGGCAGGCTCCCAGGGCGTATGACGTGGATCGCGGCATCGATCGCAGCGGTGATCGTCGTCGGGGGTGGGCTGGCCGTTCAGTTCGCCTCAAACGACGGGGACCCGTCACCGCCTGCCAACCCGCCCGCGGACGCGGTGGCGGCATTCGTCGGCAGTGAAACCTGCGCGGACTGCCACCGAACCGAGGCGCAGCTCTGGCGCGCATCGCAGCACAAGCACGCGATGGATCATGCGACCGAGACGTCGGTGCTCGGCGACTTCAACGAGGCAAGCTTCGACTACGCCGGCGTGCGGTCCCGCTTCTTCCGCAAGGACGGCAGGTTTCTCGTCGAGACCGATGGGCCCGACGGCGCGCTCGCCACGTTCGAGATCGGCTACACGTTCGGCGTCGACCCGCTGCAGCAATATCTGGTCGAATTCCCTGATGGCCGCCTGCAGGCGCTGTCGATCGCCTGGGACAGTCGGCCGAAGGAAAATGGCGGCCAGCGCTGGTTTCATCTCTATCCGAACGAGGCGATCGGCCACGACGACATCCTGCATTGGACCAAGTTGAACCAGAACTGGAACTTCATGTGCGCCGAGTGCCATTCGACCGGCGTGCACAAGAACTATGATGCGGCGAACGACCGCTTCGCCACCACCTGGGCCGAGATCAGCGTCGGCTGCGAAGCCTGTCACGGCCAGGGCTCGCGCCACGTCCGCTGGGCGAAGGACAGGCAAAGCTGGTGGTGGCCGTTCGGCAAGCGTGACGATCCGTCGATGGGCCTGCTGGTGCGGTTCGACGAACGGTCGGGTGTGAGCTGGCAGCAGCATCCGACCACCGGCTTGCCGGAGCGCGGCACGGCGCCTCAGATCCTGCGCAAGGAGGTCGAGACCTGCGGGCTCTGCCATGCGCGGCGCGGAGCGCTGTCGGAAGACTGGATTCCCGGCCGCTGGCTCTCCGATACCCATGCGGTCTCGACCCTCGACCGCGGACTCTACGAGGCTGACGGTCAGATGCAGGGCGAGGTCTACAACTACGGTTCGTTCAAGCAGAGCAGGATGTTCGCCGCCGGCGTCACCTGCAGTGACTGCCACGATCCGCATAGCGCTGCGCTGCGGGTTTCTCGCGGCGCCACCTGCTTGCAGTGCCACGCCGCCGACCGGTATGCCGCCGAGACACATCACCACCACGCAGGAGCAGACCCGCCGCTCGACTGCGGCTCCTGCCACATGCCGGCCCGCACCTACATGACCATCGATCGGCGCCACGATCACAGTTTCCGCATCTCACGGCCAGACGTGTCGGTCAAGCTGGGGATCCCCAATGCCTGTACCGACTGCCACACCGACAAATCGGCGGAATGGGCAGCATCGGCGGTCGAGCGCTGGTACGGACCGCGTCGCGAAGGGCATCAGACCTATGCCGAGGCGTTTCACGCGGCCTGGAGCGGACAGCCGGAAGCGGAGCAATTGCTCGCGGCCGTCGCTGCCGATGCCGGCACGCCGGGAATTGCCAAGGCGAGCGCCCTGACGGAACTCGCCTCACATCTGACGCCCGCCAATATCGATCTCGCACGCGCCGGCCTTGCCGATCCCGATCCGATCGTACGCATCGGCGCGCTCGACATGCTCGAGAACGCGCCGCCCGAACTGCGGTGGACGCTTGGTTCGCCATCATTGTCGGACGAGGTGCGAGGGGTGCGCATCCGGGCCGCAGTCCTGCTCGCGAGCATTCCGACCACGCAGCTTCCCTTGGTCGAGCGCGAGCGGTTCGAGCACGCGGCGGCGGAGTTCATTGCGGCGCAACGACTGAACGCGGACAGGCCCGAAGCTCGGGCTGAGCTCGGCAACTTCCTAGTCCAGCGTGGACTCGTCGACCAGGCGGAGGTCGAGTACAAGGCAGCGCTCGACCTCAGCCCTGGATCTTCGCCGGCAGCGATCAATCTCACCGATCTCTACCGGCAGCGCGGCCGAGATGGCGAAGGCGAGAGCCTGCTGCGTCGGGCTCTTGCCGCGTCGCCGCAGGACGCAGCGCTACACCATGCGCTCGGCCTCACGCTGGTGCGGCTCCAGCGGCTCGGCGATGCGATCGAGGAACTGCGCCGGGCCGCCGAACTTGATCCGGATCAGGCAAGATACGCCTTCGTCTATGCGATCGGACTGCGATCGAGCGGGCGCGCCGATGAAGCCATGACGGTCCTCAAGGCGAGCCTGGCTCTGCATCCTGGTGATCGCGACCTTCTGATGGCGCTGATCAACTTCAATCGCGATGCGCGCAACACCAAAGCCGCGCTCGAATATGCTGAGCGGCTCGCCCGGATTGTCCCGGCCGATCCGGATTTGGCCCGGCTCATCGAAGTCCTTCGGGCTCAAGCGAAATAACAGGAGGTAGGACTACATGAAGACGGCGGCCGCATCCGCTCGAAACTACGAAACATCTGAGCGCGGCCTGATTGCCATCGCTCCCGCCGCGGCGTCCGCAACGAGCCCAGGAGTGGATGTTCGCCACCTCAGCTCGGACTGTCCGCACCAGCCGTGGGCGGTCATGACACTTCTCATGCAGTGGGTGTCGAGCGGCGGGGCAGACAGCGCCGCAACCCCCAAGGCACCAGCCGACCCGGCCCGACCTTCCGACGGCGAAGGTGAGGTGGAGCGTGCGATGTGCGCAGCTCGCCTGCTGGCCTCGGCGATGAGAGCAGGAAGAAAGCCCCGCCCTTCTGGAGCGGGCTGTGTCTCAGCCCTACGACGCGTGGTCGCGGTCTTCGCAGCTATCCACAGCACCGCGGCTTCTCCAATACGACGCGCTCCAGAGACTCACTGCTCAATATTACCTCAACTGGCTCTGATGGCCGGCGTGCTTGCCGCTACCGGGATGGCGACGGGCGTCGGTGGAGCGCCGACCGGCGGCACCGCAACGAAGCCACCTGCGAATTCGATTCCGGCCTCCTTGAATGCCACGATGAGTCGCTTCATGGCTTCGCGCTGGATATAGGACGGCCGGATCGGCCGCACGGTGATCTTGAAGCGCATGACGGTGGCATTGTCAGTAACATCGGCTATCCCTTGCAGTTTGAGCGGCTCCAGGAAATCCTCCTTCAAATCGGGATCCTCAAGCATCGCCAGGCCAACCTTCTTGGTGACCTTGCGCAGAGCATCGAGGTTCGTTTCTCGGGTGAAGCGCAGATTGAACTTCAGTGTTGACCAGTCACGGCTGAAATTGGTGACTTGGCCGAGCTGTCCGAACGGAATCGTATGGATCTGGCCGCTCTGGTGCCGCAGGCGAATCGACCGCAGAGTAAACCCTTCGACCGTCCCTTTCGCCTTGCCGCAATCGATGTATTCGCCGACGCGAAACGCGTCATCGGCCAGATAGAAAAGTCCCGATACGATATCGTGGACGAGGGTCTGGCTGCCGAATGAGATCGCGAGGCCGAAGACCGAGGCGCCGGCAATGAACGGCGTTATGCTGACGCCGAGGCTTGACAGTATTGTCAACGCCGCTGTCATGAAGATGATGATACCCAGCCCGATGCGCAGGATCGGAGCAATCGTCTCGAGACGGGTGGCGCTGGCGGGTGCCTGGCCCGCCTGGATGTCCTGCCCCGATGGCATCGGCGTCGGCCCGTCGCTTCGTCGCCCCAACGCAAAGTGGACGGCTTCCCAGGCAAAGTAGGCCAGCAGAGCGGTCACGACGGTCGTGGACCAAGCGTGGCGGAGCTCGGTCCAGCCCTGCTCGTCGACGAGGCCTAGCACATCCACGATCCACGTCCGAACCAGCACGGCGGCGGCCATGACCCAGAGCGTGGCGCGAACTGCCCGGATCAGAAACGGTAAAACCCGACCAGAGGCAGGACGTTGGAACCGGGCTGGGGCAGAAGCACGATATGTCCTGACGATAAAGGACAACAGCGTCTCAACAAGCAGCAGCCCGACGAAGATATTGAGCGTGAGAAGAGCGCCGATCGGGACTTCGAAGCGATCGGACAGTACGTCATAGGCGCGCGCGAGCCCGAGGGCGACCATGATCGGCAGAGCGACCCAATGCCAGCGCTGGGCGACAGCGGACTTGACGCCCCTGCCACGGGAACCCTCGTCGATAAGGCCGAGGAGCCAGTCGCCGACATCGGCTCGGGTCCGGAGGATGACGAATATGATGACGGCGGTCCCTATCACGCTGTTTGTGAAGGTGGCGGCCGCTATGGCCTGCGGCGAGACCAGAACACCAATCCAAGCCCTTCCCAGGATGAAGATCAGAACGGCGGCCCCGTACAGCCGGAACAGGTGGTGGGCACTCTCGTCGGAGACCGGTGCGAGGCGCACCGCGGCGAGTTCGGGCCGCAGGTAGAGCCGGAAGAACAACAGGAACAGGCGCCAGGTCACGAGTCCCGTGAGCACGATGGCTGCGAACCGGGTTTGCACACCGGCCTTTGCGAAAAAGGTGCCGAGCGCCAGGTGGACCACCAACCAGAGAGCGAGGACCGCAAGCCCATCCAGAATGGCCAGTACCGCGACCCGCCACATCCCTCCGGTTGCGGCGAACTGACGGGCCATGACGGTGCGTCTGGGCAGGGTGAGGCGCCCGATGGATATTTCGGCGAGAAGTGCTCCGGCCAGCGACAAGGAGAGCAAGCCGAGATAGGCCCCTAGGCTGTGTCCTCCCCCTGCAGCCTTGTCCAGGCGGCTTGGCAGGATCGCCAGATCCGTCCAAACGTCGGGATAGCCACCAAGGATCCTCGGAACATTGCCGAGAATGTCGCGGACCCGCTCAGCCATCAGCGCCTCCTCATCGGCGTCGACTGGTTTGGCCAGCGGCGGCGGTGACGAAGGCGGCATCACCCCCTTCTCGGCGAGGGTCCTGACAACCGAGTCCCCGACCGATTTCACCAATTCGTCATACTGTTGCTGGGTCATCCCGGCCGGTGGCGGCGAGTCCGCCCGGACGCCTGCCTGTCCTATAAGCAGCGAGAGCAGGACGATTACGACACCCGATAAAAGGGGCCTCGTACCGCACCACATGTTGTTGTCCTCCCTAGGTGACCGGCCGACACCCGCGACGGCTCATCCCTCGGCGAGTTCGCTGCCGCCAGAAATAGGCGGTCGGTCGCCGGGTTTCGTAGCCTAGGAGGATCATGCGGCATGGTGACAACCCGTTCATAGGGCCGGCCGCCTCATCCCTTTGCGACGGGTCCGACTTCATCCATCACGTGTTGTCGGGCCAGCCGCTCCAGCGCGACCATCTTACGGCCCAGACGGTGCGCCGACAGCCTGACACGATGGGCGGCCAGATCGTTTTGGACCTTGCGGGTGATCGCCGTGTCCTGCTGCTGCCCGATGCCCGCTGCAA
>NZ_VCCH02000148.1 GCF_005938675.2 Mycobacterium sp. KBS0706 | reverse complement strand
TACCCACAGCTCCTACACCACCCGGCGGGACACGATCCCTCCGGCGCGGTCTGTCACGCAGCCTTGGACACGCGCGAAGATCGTATCGGTGGCCTTCACAACGCGAGTTGCCCGACAAAAACTTCAGAATTGTCAGGGCGGGTTCTCACAGACGGGGCGAAGCGCGGGGGATTCTGTAAGTCCGAGGTTCCAGCACCTGGACGTCAAACCAGCTTCACTCTATATTGCATAGAGTAATTGCATACGTCGATATGTCGACGTCTTGAGCGACTTGGTTGGTTGAATTTGATTGCGCTAAGACGTTGATTTCCAAGCGGCGGAAGGGAGACATGAGATTGCGTGGATCCTGGAAGAGCCGTGCATTAATCCAGCGTTGGAAACGGCTGGTCGATGAAGAACTCGGCCTCGCAAGCGCTAGCGCCGACCGTACCCGCCTGGCGGATTGGCTTCACCACAGCCGGGAACTTGTGGCATTCTGCAATGATGACCTGCGCCTCGTACTCCTTGGCGGCGGGTTCCTGAACGCCTTTCCTCGGGCCGCCGAGCCAGGGGCGGCGCTCTGCAATATTTTGCCGAAATTCGCCGATCCAGCGGTTCGGGATGCTCTGCTCGAGCTTGGCGAGGTGGGCATGGCACTTGACATCGACATGCCCCATCCGGCCACCGGGGTCCGGATGAACGCGCATGTGTTCCGGACCGGTGCAGGCTTCGGGATCATCGTTCAGCCAACCACGAAGCGGGAGGGAAGCTCGGACCGTGGAGAGACGGATACGCTTCTGCATTGGGCCACCCGCGACTCCCTGACTGGGCTGCAGAACCGGAGAGTGTTCAGCGACAGTCTTGCGGAGATCCTGGTGGGGCTCGGCCGGTCGAAAATGGGTGTGGCGTTGCTTCAGATCGACCTGGACGACTTCAAGGCGGTCAACGATACGCTGGGGCACGGCGCCGGCGACACTCTGCTGCAACTCGTCGCGCGACGGATCGAGGAGGCTCTGGACCGGAACGCCGTCGGCTTCCGTTATGCCGGCGACGAGTTCACGGTGATCCAGATGACCGATGGACAGCCTCAGGCTGCCGAGCGGCTGGCCGAAACCATCATTTCGCGGCTGCGGGCGCCTTTCGAGATCAGCGGCATACCGGTGTTCATTGGTGCCAGCGTCGGGATCGCCTTCGGGATCGAGCACGGCTCCAGCACGGAACAGCTGATGAAGGCCGCCGACATTGCTCTCTACGCCGCAAAGAGCGAGGGGCGAGGACGGGCCCGCATCTTCAACAATGCGATGCTGCTCTTTCTGGAGAGCCGGGAGAATCTGCGTCGCGATCTCCGCAAGGCTCTGCAACACGGCGAACTCTTCGTCGAATATCAGCCGCTGGTAAGGCTCCCGGTCTCGGTGGTCGGATTCGAGGCCCTCCTTCGCTGGCGTCATCCGGACGCCGGGGTCATCGCGCCCGGCGCCTTCATATCGATCGCGGAGGCCGACGGCCTCATGGATGAAATCGGTCAGTGGGTGCTGGAGCAGGCCTGCACCGACGCGCTGGAATGGCCATCGACGATCAATATCGCCGTCAATCTGTCTCCGGCGCAATTCAGGAGCGGGATGCTCACCGACAATGTGGCGAAAATTCTCGACCGCGTCGGCATCTATCCCGAGCGGTTGGAATTCGAGATCACAGAGACGGTCTTGCTGGAGCAAACCATGGATAATCTGGATACGCTCCATACGCTGGGCCTGTTGGGGGTCAGGGTGCTGTTGGATGACTTTGGGACGTCATATTCCTCGCTGGGGTATCTCAAGGATTTCAGTTTTAGCGGACTGAAGGTGGATAAGTACTTCATTCGCGATCTCGAGGTGAATCCGAAGAGCCAGACGATCGTGCGTTCCATCCTTGGGCTCGCCCACGGTCTTGGGATGATGGTCACGGCCGAAGGCGTGGAGACCGATGCCCAGGCGAAGTGGCTGGCCAGGGAAAGTTGCGACCGATTGCAGGGATTTCTGATCGCCCCCCCACTGAGCAACCGCGACGCCATTGAGTTCATTCAACGGGCGCGGCATGGCGCGGTGGCGTGACATGATCTCTCCGTCGTCCGGCGCGGAGTGGTGCCGGACTGGATTGGCTTCTGACAGCAGCGGGGGATGGCATGAGGACCAGTTCTGAAGCGACACCGACGCCGGGCTTTGAGCCCCTGATCGAGGTGGCGATGACGGCCCGAGCCTTTTCCGCCTATTGGGCCCAATGCAGCTACGTCGCCAGCTACGCCGCGCGGGCCGTCAGCCACAATCGAACCGACTCGACCCTCTATTCCAACCTGTTCTCCTCGGCGATCAACGAGCTCCTGGAACTCGCCTATCGCAGCCATCATGGCGGGGGCCTTGTGGCATGCAGGGTGCTTCGGAGAGGGGCCGTGGATCGGATCGAGATCGAGATTCCGTGCGCGCCGTCCCACGGCCGATTCCTGCTGAAGGCGGTCGAGCAGTTGTCCGGCCCCGGCTCCGAAGCGCGATACCTGAACGCCCTGATGTCCGACGAAAGGGGATGTCCGGAAATCGGCCTGCTCGAACTCGCGCACGACTACGGTGCCGACATCTCGGCGAAGTCCGAGGATGAGGAGCAGGTCAGATTGACCGTTGACCTTCGGCTCGAAGATCAGGTGTCCGTCTGATGCTGGGATCGTCGCAATCCTTCGCCGCACGGTATGATGAAAACAATCAGGAGTTCTCGCTGTCCGGCACGGTCCGGCCGGAAGCGGGTAGCGAGATCGCTGATTGCATGGTCGTGTTCGACCGCGCCCTCCGTCATGTCAGAGGAACCCTCTACGTCAATGTGAAGCGCCTGGCCCGGCTGAACAACACCGGCTTCCGTATCCTGGCGCGAGCCATGGTCGAGGCTTGTCGCGTCCGGCCGGAGCTGAAGATCGTCGTCGTGACCTCCAGCGTGGTGGGCTGGGCCACCGCAAAGTTCGGCCGCCTGAGGCAGGTCGAGCCGCGGATCTCCGTCAATGAGTATGACGGGCATTTCTATCCGGGCCAAAGCTTTCTGGAGGATGGCGGGTTCATCCCGATCCTGAGAACCCAGACCAGGATGACGTGGCGTCACGAGCGGGCCATTCTGCCGCGCCATGGGCTGAAAGAAGGCATGTCGATGGCCGACATCTGTTGCGGCATTGGCGACTTCGCCGTCCTGGCGCAGCGGGAATTCGCGCCGTCCCGGCTGGTGGCGCTCGATCATTCGAAATCGAGCCTGGCCTACGCAAGATCGGTCGCTGAAGAGTTTGGCATACACGGCATCGAGTATACCTATGGCGATGCCGCGGAAATGCTTCTCGATCCCGACCAGTTCGACTTCGTGACCTGTCGGCACTCCCTGCAGATATTCAACAAGCCCGACATGATTCTGAAAGAGCTGTTCAGAATCTGCCGGCCGGGTGGGCGGGTTTATATTTCCAATGAGAAGAATTCTCATTGCCTCGGTGAACCACGTGCGCGCAGCATCCAGTGGACCTATAATGAGGTTGCCAAGCTTTTTGAATACTTTGAGATGGATGTTGAGCTTGGCCCGAAAAGCCGGCGTTATCTGATGGATGCGGGGTTCCACGATATTCGGATGGAATCGTTCATGGTGACCAATCTCGACGGAGACCCGCAAGATTTCGCCGACATGATCGCCGCTTGGGAAAACGTCTATGCGGGCGAGATGTCCGTGCGGCGCGGCGACTCGCCGGAGTTTACCGAGCGTTTCCGCCAGGGATTCCGGGACCACATCCATGCCGCCCTTCACCCCAAAGGATATGCCGGCTGGCCGATCTGGGTCGCCTCCGGACAGAAGCCCGCATGAGGGTGGCGGCCGGCCTGCCCGCTCTCGGGCTTCGCTCCTTTCGCGCCAAGTTTATTGTGGTCGTCGGCACTGCGGTGCTGTTCGACTTGCTGCTCAGCAGCGGGCTCGCCCTGTGGAACGTGCAGCGCCTGTCCAGCGATGCCACAGTGCAGGTCGGCGAAGGCCTCACGGAGGCCACCGAAGAGTATATGCGCACCTATGCCGTCAACACGGCGCGGGATGCCGACCTGCTCATCAACCGAGTCCATGCCGAGGTCAACGCGCTTGCGGACGTCCTGCAATCGCAGATCGGCAACCCCGGGCAGCAGATCGCCGTGGGGGAGACGATGATCCGCGTCAATCCAAGCGCCGCTTCGGTCGTGTATGACGAAACGGGGGGGTGGGCCCAGAACCGTCCGGGGTCGCCATCCGTGGTCAGCGTCTGGGGGTATCTGCTGGGGCCCGATCACAAACCTTCGCCCGCGGCGCAAACGGAAATCGACAACAGCGCCGTCATCGACCTCGTTGCTCCCAGCCTGATGGCGACCGGCTCGCCGAAGCTGCAGATGTACTATATCGGCCCGAAGGAGGCGCCGATCTTCAGGACCGTTCCCTATACAGATCAGGCCCAGACCTTCGATCGGCTCTATCCGGGGCATAACACATCGGATTTCTGGACCTTCTTCTTCCCAGGGCTGTACGAGTCGTGGGAACGGTGGCTGGCCGATGCCGGCGCACGGCCGGTCGGCAGCGAGATCACCATGACCGCGCCCTATACCGATGCGATCACCGGGAAGCTGATCGTCAGCTTCTTCCGACCGCTTGCCAGCCGGGACCATTCGCGTGTCGCGGGCGTGGCCGGGACGGACATCACCCTCGACCAGCTGGCAGAGATCGTGAAGAGCGTCCGGGTCGCAGACACCGGCTTCGGCTTCCTGGCGATGTCGAACGGCAACGTGCTCGCGATCGGATCGGCCGGCGAGAAGACGCTCGGCCTGGTGGCGTCCAGTGATGCCGCCGGCCAGGGCGTCACAGGCGTCGACCGCTCGCTGAGAAAGAGCACC
Organism: Mycobacterium sp. KBS0706; assembly: GCF_005938675.2. Lineage (GTDB taxonomy): Bacteria > Pseudomonadota > Alphaproteobacteria > DSM-16000 > Inquilinaceae > Inquilinus. The sequence goes on along the minus strand of NZ_VCCH02000148.1, from coordinate 7,707 downwards.
GACCCGGCGGTGGCGTCCCTTTCCCTCGACGCGGCCGGCGGCGCGGTTCGCCGGATCGTGCTCGACGAGGGCGGAACCCCGAAGCCCTATGTGGTCGCCCTTTATCCACTCAGCCCGGTCAATCTCTGGAGCGGTGGCCCGGTCGTCTCGGAGACGATGTCCGTCGGGATCGTCGTGCCGGAAAGCGAGATCTATGCTCCGCTGCATGCGGCCCAGCAGGATATCTCGCAGGCGACCAACCGGATCATCCAATGGCAAGTCGCGGCCATCCTGCTCTGCATGACCGTGGTGCTCGGCGCAATCGTCGGCATCTCCAAGCGGATCACCGCAGGGCTGAGCGCGCTGGCCGAAGGCGCGAGGAAGCTCCAGGCGCAGGACTACTCGGTCCGGGTGGACATCCCGACGCGCGACGAGGTCGGTGAGGTCGGGCTGGCCTTCAACCGGATGGCGGAGGAGATCCGATATCATACGGAGAATCTGGAGCAACTCGTCGAGGAACGAACGGCCGAACTGGCACGCGCCAATGAGGAGATCTCCGGCCTCAATGCGAAGCTGGCCGACGAAAACGTCCGGTTGGGGACCGAGCTCGAAGTCGCCCGCCACATCCAACAGATGGTGCTGCCGAAGCCGAGCGATCTGGACGCGGTTCCTGAGATCGAGATCGCCGCCTTCATGCAGCCGGCCGACGAGGTGGGAGGCGATTACTACGACGTGCTGCGCAACGGCGCAGGGGTCAAGGTCGGCATCGGCGACGTCACCGGCCATGGCCTCGAAAGCGGTGTGCTGATGCTGATGGTGCAGTCCGTAGCCCTCGCGCTTCAGGAAGCGGGAGAGAGCGATCCCAGGGTTTTCCTCAGCCATGTCAATCGGGCGATCTTCAAGAATGTCGAGCGCACCGGCTTCGAAAAGCATCTCTCGTTGGCGTTTCTCGACGTCGCGGGCCCGGAGGTGGTCGTGACTGGTCAGCACGAGGATGTAATTGTGGTACGGTCTTGTGGGAAAATCGAAGTATTAGATACCATTGATCTGGGATTTCCGGTCGGTCTGGAGCCGGATATATCTGAATTTGTGTTCAGTAAAACTTTTTCGTTCGCGAAAGACGATTTGATAGTGCTTTATACGGATGGTGTGACCGAAGCGGTTAATGGAGATGGCGTCATGTTTGGTGTCGAGAGACTCTGCACAAGTGTCGTTAATCGTCGAAAAAACAGCGCTGAAGCCATAAAAGCAGGAGTCATTGGCGATCTTCTCGCCTATATCGGCAATGAGAAGATCCATGATGACATCACTCTCGTCGTCCTGAGGCACAGGTGATGTCTGATAAGATGATCGGCTCGCAGGACATCACGATCGAGGAGGGCGCATCGATCTGCAGACTCCAGCTTTTCGATGGCCCGCTGGAACTCAGCTGGCATCATTGCGCGACGACATCCGATTTCATCAGCGACCTGTGCGTGCTCCGGGTTCATTTGCCCTTTCGGCAGGTCCGAGATGTCCGGCACAGCGTGGCCTATCTGACCAATGAGCTGCTCGAGAACGCCGTGAAATTCAAGTCGTCGGGGAACATCGGTGTTCAGGCTGCGATCGCCAACGGGTGGTTCACCATCAAGACCTGGAACAGGATGGCGGCGGGCTCGGCGGTGCGATTGCAGTCCCTTCTGCCGGAACTCATGGCGGGTGATGCGGCCGATCTGCTGATTGAGAGGATCGAGCGCAATGCGCAATCCGGGAGAGCCGAATCCGGCCTCGGGCTGCTGACCTTGATGAGTGACTATGGCGTCAGGCTTGCGTGGACCTTCGAAGCGGTTGATCGTTCGGAGGAGGTGTGCTTGGAGACCTGTGCGGCGCTGCCGATCGAGACCGCGGATATGACGGACACCAGGAGTTACATTTGATGGAAATCAAGACCAATGATTTTCATGCCTGGTCGGAAGGAGCCGAGGTTCACCTCGAAGGCATGATGCGCTTGGCCGGCGGCGAAGCATACGCCCCGATCTATGCGTTGATGATTGACGTTTTGGATCGAGCGACTCCGTCGATCATTATGAATTTGAGCAACCTGGAGTATCTCAATTCGTCGGGAATCAATATGATTGCCAAGTTTACGATTGAAGTAAGAAAAAGAGAGAATGTCCATCTTATAATAAAGGGTTCTGATCAGATTCCGTGGCAAAAGAAATCGCTGAGAAATCTGAAGAAATTGCTTCCAGAATTGGATCTACTTATTGAATGACAATCGGCATGATGGGAATGATGATTCGGCTTTTTTTGGGCGCGGATTGCATGTGCGTTCCGACGCATGCTTGTCTCCAAAGTAAAAGCCAGGTCCTATCTGCGGTTGATAGGCTATGTTGCTCCGCCGGCCCAATCAGGCGTTCATCTCGGACGGCCAAGCCGGGACGGGAGCAATCCGTCGAGGTGCGAGGTTGTGGAGTTTGAAGGCGACTTCGGTGCGGTTCCGGGCTTGCAGCTTCTTCATGATGCTGCGGATATGAACCTTCACCGTGCTCTCACAGAGATTCAGTTCATAGGCGATAATCTTATTGGCCTTGCCCCTGGCGACCCCATCGGCCACCGCGGCCTGCCGTGCCGTGAACAACTGGTTCGCAGGGGGGCTGGTTCGGGATCCTTCCGGCGACCTTTGCTCGGACTGCATCAGGCTGCTGGCCGGCACGAACAGGCCGCCGGCCCGGGCGAGCGAGATGGCCTGAATGGCGACGGCAAGGCTGACGCTGGTCGGGATGTATCCGCGGGCCCCATGGCTCAGGATGCCGAGAACCTGGGATGGGTCTTCGATGTCTCCCATCACGATCGCGGGGATGTGGCTGAACTCCCGCGCCAGCAGTTGAAGGTCCTCTGCCAAGCCTGGATCATCCGCGTCCGTCGCGCCGATGCCCAGCAGGATTGCTGCCGTGTCGCCACGGATCTGGTCATTCCGCAGCCAGTCGTTGAGGCAGGCGAATGCCCGGCTGCGGAACCCGCATTCCGGTGCCTCGAGCGCCCGTGCCAGGATGTCCCGACCGAGGGTGCGGGGATCGATGATCGAAATCAGCGGCGATCCGCCGTCCGGTCGTGGCGTCAACGATAGTGCCTCGACCGCGCCGTGCGCCGAGAGGTGGGCCTCGTGCGCGGCCTGGGAATTGGGGAGGGCCTCTTCATGGACGATGTCGCAGGTCGAAGCAGGCTGGGAGCCTCTGTACGCGATCATGGCAATCACTCTCGGAGTTTGTTTCAGATGCTATCGATATGTCCGGTTTGACCGAGTTTATGGCCTTCATAATTAGATATGCAGTTGCGACAGAATTTTCCCCGACGAGCCTTGGATCACATGCGTGACCGTGGACCGACGGCTAGGATATGAAGCATAATCAATTAATGGAGATCAAGCAAATTGCATAAAATTTTAGATATGATTTGGGTTAGGCCCTATGCTCCAGTTGAGTTATGCCGGATACTCCAATTTGGCTGCTGCAGCCGCGGTGCTCGAGAAATCGGCATCGGCCAAAGTGCGCAGTTTCAGCTATCCTGCGGACACGATGACGCCGACTTTCGCAGAACCGGTCAACGAGAAAGCGGCTCGGAGTGCCGCAGTACAAATCCCTTGCGTCCTCGGCCGGCGTGGTCCGATCAATTTTGATTGCATTTTATATAATCCATGAATATATGCCTCGCGTACTTCCACGCGGATGCCGACAAATGAGAATCCTTGGTCAAGCTGAAGCCTCCTGGCCCTACGGCACGGATGCCAACGACGAGATCGTCGGCTTCGGCGGCAATAACCCTCTCTACGGTGGACTCGGGGACGATCGCATCCTCGCCGGTGCCGGAAACGACGACCTCTATGGCGGGGTCGGCAATGACCGACTCTACGGCGAGGCAGGGAGTGACCGCCTGTTCGGCGAGGACGGGAACGACCTGCTTGATGGCGGGATCGGCTCGGACCTGCTGTATGGCGGCCTTGGCGGCGATGTCTCCCATGGCGGCGCAGGATCGGACGGACTTTTCGGAGATGCCGGCAACGACACGCTCTTCGGCGGCGCCGATGGCGACCAGATCTATGGCGGCACCGGCTCGGACACGCTGTCCGGAGACGACGGCGACGACCGCCTCTATGGCGAGGCCGGGGCCGATCGCCTGTCGGGCGGTGCCGGCAACGACAAGATCTATGCCGGCGTGGAGAATGATCGGCTCGATGGCGGGGCCGGCTCCGACGAACTGTATGGAGAGGCCGGCAACGATCAGATCGTTGGCGGCGACGGGGCTGACCGACTCTATGCCGGCGCCGGAAGCGATACGCTCGATGGTGGCGCGAGTGACGACATCGCCTATGGCGAGGCCGGGAACGACATGCTTTCGGGCGGGCTGGGCGCAGACACCCTGTCGGGTGGCGTCGAGGACGACCGGCTCGATGGCGGCGATGGCAACGACCAGCTCTACGGCGATGCCGGCCAGGACAAGCTCTTCGGAACGACCGGGGACGATCGCCTGTTCGGTGACACCGGGCGCGACCAGCTGCAGGGCGGAGACGGCAACGATTTCCTTTCCGGCGGGACGGATGCCGATCTGCTGGACGGCGGGCGCGGCAACGACCGGATCGAAGGCGGGATCGGCCAGGACCAGCTGACCGGTGGCGCCGATGCGGACACCTTCGTCTTCAGCGCGGTCGGGGACAGCGTCGTCGGCGCCGGTGCCGACCGGATCACCGACTTCACTCGGTCGCAGGGCGACAAGATCGACCTGTCGGCGATCGATGCCAACACCGCGATTGCCGGCAACCAAGCCTTCACCTTCATCAGCTCGGGGTTGTTCACCCATCACGCCGGCGAGCTGCGCGCTGTCAACACCAGCCCAAGCGTCACCACGATCGCCGGCGACGTCGACGGCAACGGTACTTCCGATTTCCACATCACCCTCATCGGCAACCCCGCCCTTGTCGCCTCCGACTTCATGTTCTAGATCGATGTGCGAAATCTAGTTACCATAGCAGGGTAACTTTAAGCCCTTGGTCGTGCCGGGCGATGCACTCAAAGACGCTGCGAATCCGGATTTTAGTGGTTTGCTCGAGTCCCGGGAACGGAGTCACGCGACACCCCGTCCGTGCCTGGTGATTTCAGTTCTGCCTCGCGGATTTCCTGGGCGGGGCGACACAGTTGCAGCCTGGACCGTTCTTGCCGTTCGACGTTTTGATGGAGAGACGTTTGACTGCCATCCTCTTCTTGGTCTGGGCCGTCTTGTTCGTGGCGGCGGCGGTCCTGGGCGCGATCAATGTCAGCGCATCGACCCAGCTGGCGAGCGGCCTCGTGATCCTGGGCACCATGGTGGCGCTGAAGACCCTCAGGGTTCGCGGATATGGCCGATTGGTGTTCCTGATCCTGGGGGCGTTCATCGTGCTGCGCTACATCATGTGGCGCTCGCTCCACACCCTGCCGTCGCCGGACCACATTCCGTCCTTCATCGCCGCGCTGCTGCTGTTCGCCGCCGAGCTCTATGCCGTCGGGATGTTCTTCCTCAGCGTCTTCGTGACATCGGACCCGATCCGGCGAAGCGCGCCGAAGCCGATCGTCAAGCCGGAGCTGGTTCCGACCGTCGACATCTTCATCCCGACCTACAACGAAGATGCCGACATGCTCGCCGTGACCGTCGCAGCGGCTACCCAGATCCGCTACCCGGCCGGCAAAATGACCGTCTACCTGCTGGATGACGGCGGCACCGACCAGCGAGTCCATCACAGCGACCCGACGATCGCCGGCCAGGCGCTGCAGCGTCGCGTCTCGCTGCAGCGGCTCTGCGGCCAGCTCGGCGCCCGGTATCTGACCCGGGAGAAGAACATCGCCGCAAAGGCCGGCAACCTGTCCTCCGCCCTGGCCCGCACCTCCGGCGACCTGGTCGCCGTGTTCGATGCCGACCATGTGCCGTCGGCCGATTTCCTGGAGCGGACCGTCGGTTACTTCGCCGAAGACCGGAAGCTGTTCCTGGTCCAGACGCCGCACTACTTCATCAACACCGACCCGATCGAACGCAATCTCGGGCTGTCGCACCGCATCCCGCCGGAGAACGAAATGTTCTACGGCCTCATCCAGCGCGGTCTCGACAAGTGGAACGGGGCCTTCTTCTGCGGCTCCGCGGCTCTGCTGCGGCGCCAAGCGCTCGACGAAGCCGGTGGCTTCTCCGGGGACAGCATCACCGAGGACGCCGAGACGGCGATCGATCTGCACGCCCGCGGCTGGCGCAGTCTCTATATCGACCATGCCATGATAGCCGGCCTGCAGCCCGAAACTTTTGCCAGCTTCATCGGCCAGCGGTCGCGTTGGGCGCAAGGCATGACGCAGATCTTCCTGCTGAAAAATCCGCTGTTCAAGCGCGGCCTCAGCCTGGTCCAGCGGCTCTGCTACCTCTCTAGCAGCGCGTTCTGGTTCTTTCCCTTCGGGCGGCTGATCTTCATGATCGCACCGCTGTTCTACCTGTTCTTCGGGCTGGAGATCTATCGCGCCACGGTTGAGGAGTTCATCTCTTACACCCTGGTCTACATGGCCGGGGTGTTCCTGGTGTCGAACTTCCAGTTCCGGACGACGCGCTGGATGCTGATCTCGGAGCTGTACGAAACCGCCCAGGCACCGTTCCTGATCCGGCCGATCCTGTCGGTGGTGCTGCGGCCGCGATCCCCGACCTTCCGGGTGACCGCCAAGAACGAGCTGCTGCAGGAAGAGTATCTCTCGCCCATGGCCTGGCCGATCATCGCGCTGATCCTGCTGCTGGTGGCGGGGCTGGGCGCGGCGGTCTGGCGGTTCTCCATATTCCCCGGCGACCGGACGGTGGTGTCGGTCGTCGGCACGTGGGCGCTGTTCAATCTCATGATCATGTTCGCCGCGCTTGGCGCGGTCTGCGAGCGGCGGCAGCGTCGGTCGCGTCCGCGGGTCGAGATCGACCGGGCCGGGCAGATCGAATTCGAGGATCACGTGAAACGGGCCCGCATCGAGGACGTTTCGATGGCCGGTTCGAAGATCCGCCTGGACTACACGCCGGAAACCGCTGCGATTCAGCCCGGCGATGTCGTTACGCTGCGGGTGGCGCCCGACCCGGACGGCCCGGCCATGGCCCCGGTGCGATCCCGTGTCCGGAACCGTGTGGTCCAGGGCAACGCCGTGGTGCTGGGCCTCGCCTTCGTCACCGAGCAGGAGGTGTCGGCGGTGGCGACCGTCAGCCGCCTCATGTTCTCCGACAGCGCCTTGTGGGAGAAGCGCCGGCAGGCGCAGCAGCACGGTCCGGGCACGATGGTCGGCGTGCTGTGGTTCTTTGGCCTCGCAATCCGCACGCTGGTGCGATCGATCCCGTTCCTGATCCGGATGGGACGGCGCAAGGAACCGGCACGGGAGATCCGCGGCCACGAGCTTGTCTTCGGGGAGCGTGCGCCTCCGGCGTTTGCCGAGAGCGAGCCAGCCATACTCAAGCAGGTCAGCTGACCATGCCGGATGCTCACAGATCTTCAGCGTCACGCCGATCGGGATGGCTGGCCGCGGTCGCGGTCTTCGGCGTCGCTGCTGCGGCGCCAGCGCAGCAGATCCCTTTGCCGGGGAGCGAAGCCGCCGCAACACCGGCATTGACGGCGCCCCGTCCCACGCCGGGCAGCGCTGATCGCATTCCGGTCCCGGGTTTGCAGCAGACACTCCCGGCGCCGGCTCCTGAGCGTCAAATGAACCTGCCGGCGGC
>NZ_VCCH02000147.1 GCF_005938675.2 Mycobacterium sp. KBS0706 | reverse complement strand
CAGATATGGATATGTTCCAGCGACATTTTCCCAGGCCAGGTTCAAAGTTCCTGTTGGATTGGCGGGCGTCCCGCCTGGGAATGGATTTACCCAGCGGCGGTCCGAATACATGAGATAGGAGTTGCCACTGACCTTTTCGTCGAAGCCGATGACGCGACTCATCTTGTAACCGGTCTTCGCGGCCCGATCGAGGATCTCGCGGATGTGCGCATCCGGTGTGAACGGCTGACCCTTGACGATGCCGATCGCCGCCAGCATGCCGAGCCAATCCGGACCGGCGAGATTGTCGCCCTCCGTGTCCACGAGCAGCTTGAGTTGCTCAAAGGCGCTGCCATCGCTCATCGGCAGCATGTTGACCGGGATGTCAGAGGCGTCGGGGAACTTCATCGCCTTGGCGCCGCTTTCGCCGTTCAGTGGATAGATTCTCGTCTTTTCAAGGTGCGCGGCGGCCGGCGTCAGATTCTTCGGGTCTTCGTAGAACCCGCGCAGGAAGATGAAGACGTTGTTGGTCCCGGAACGGTAAACGAAGTAGCCTTGCGGCACCTCGCCTTTGTAACCGGGTGGGAGGATCAAGAACTTGCCGCCCTTACCGGCATCCGGCCCGAACAGCCCGACGTCACCAAAGAACTTGCCACCATCGACCGGGATGGGGCGCTGCCAATAATCTAACAGGATGCCTTGCAGCATGGGTGGGGCATCCATCACCACCGGCCCATCTTTGCCCAAGTCAACGTAGCTCATCGCGTAGAGGAGGTCGGAGTTGGGAGTCGTCACCAGCGTCTTGGCGTCGAGTCTCTTTTTCCAGATCGGCAGGACGTTGTAGCCGGCGCCGAAGTGCTTTTCCGACCCGACCTGCATCCCGAGGGTGTTGATCAACGGCAGCGCCCAGAGATAGGTCTGCGTCGCCCGTTGGAAGAGCAGTTCGTCGCGCAAGGTCTGCGCTGTCTCTTTTGTGGGCCGGCCTTCCGCGAATGGGAGGTTGGCCAACTTATCGAAGGAGGTCTCCTGAGCGAAAGCCTGCGTAGCAAGGCCGTTCATTGCCAAACCGCCAACCAGCGCGGCAGCGATAAGGCTGAGGGTGCGCGTGGTTGTCATGTTCATGTCCTTTCTGCGCTTGATCAGCTTATTCACTGCACCATCGCGATGGTCGGCGGCGTCCAAGTGCCGTCGAGGATAGGCTTGTCGGGCCAATAGGCGCGGATGTAGAGCGAGAACGTACCTTCGGGCGCGGGCAGCCAGTTGCTTTCCTTGTCCGCGCCCGGCGATTTGGCGCTGGCGTAAAGCGTCAGCGAGCCGTCCGCGTTGTATTTGATGGTCTTGTTCTTCGTGCCCAGCGAATAGCGCTTTAGTGGATTTGGGTTGAAGAAGTGGACATCGTTGTACAAGGTCAACGACCAGAATCCCTTGACCGGTGGCGTCTGATCTTTGGCAAAGGTGATCGCGTAAGCGTTCTGTCCGTTGAGTTGTGCACCCTTGTTGTCGTTGTCAGTGTAGATGTACTTGGTTTCCTCAGGCAGGTTGTCGTACATGTTCGACTTGGAGGTGCCCGTGCGATTGACGTAGTCGGTCCCCCACTCAGCACCGTTCACCGGCGAATTCCAGCCATTGCCGGCGGGGCGGCCGTTGTTGCGCCACAGAAGGAACGGGTCGATCAGCTCACTCGCAGCCGCAACGGCGGTGTCTTTGAGCGTCTGCTTGATTTGCGGGTCCTTGGCGGCCGCCTCCAGCACGCTGCCGATCCAATTGTAGAGGGCTTCCTCGCCCGGCAGCGGCGGCACTTGTTTCATCACCTCAGGTAACTCGTCGAAGAAGGTTTCCGGGTTTACCCACTTGGTCTCACCTTTGCCGGTGGATTTCGGTGCCGGGAAATGCGGAAGCTTGCTCCAATCCTTGATCTTCATCTTCCCGTCGAACTCCGACAACGGGTAGTAGACGACCTGGCTGAGCAACGGCTGGACGGCTTTTTGATCCTCCACGCTGTCATCGATGAAGATGCGCGGAATGACAAAGGCAAGCGACGTGGAGGAGCGCACCACGGCCGTGATGCCGGCTGGCGTTTCGCCCTTCCAGTCTGGACTGACCATCAGATAGAAGCCGGGCTTGGTGCCGTATTGCTTGCCGATCTTGGAAAACTCGTCGGTGCGCGCGTCATAGTGCGCGTAGACCCAGAAACGATCGCCAAAATCCGGTACCTGGAAGACGATGGGCTCTTTGTCCAGTGTCATCCAGCCGGCACCATACGCGACATCCTGGTTCGGGCAGGCGATGATCGTCTGGTCCGGGCTGATATACCCGGTCAGCATTGCGTTCCCGTTGAATGCGATCGGAACCACTCCGCCTATCAAGCCTGGTTCGGGCGCCTTGGAAAAGGCGATGGAGCGGTTGACCGAATTGACCAGCGGCCAGCCCCACAGATAGGCCATGCGCCCCACCGATTGCACGTAGGCCGTGGTCATGGCGGTGCCGCTCGCCGGGCCGGGAACTTGGGCGGCGGTTGTGGGGATCGGAACCTGCTGCGCCCGCGCCTTACCCGCCAGCATCAGGAAGGCCGCCCCGGCGCCGAGCAAAGCGACTAAGGATCGACGATCAATTTCCCCGACCCCGTAGTGCCATCGGCTGGTGTCGTCAAGCTCTGTCGACATGTTCAAGCTCCTATATTCAGTGAATACGGGAATGGATGGCGCTAGTGCGCAGATCAGAAAAGGCTAATGCTTGTGGCGAGTCGGCTCGTTGCTCACGGACGTGGTGTCGATATGCATCAAGACCATAGCAAGGTGTTGAATGGGATTATATGGTATCTCGGCTATAATACTGATGCCCTATTTCAGCTTAACATTCCTGGACAGGTTTCACCAGACGTCTTGAAAGCTGTTGGACGATGGTGGGAACAGTAATCGAGCCTTGCTCCCATCAGCCTCTCCCGGTCGGGCGGTTCCGCAACACGCTATCAATCCTGGTCCTTGGACCGGGTCGCACGGGCTCCCATCCGCAGCACCACCAGCGACAGAACAACGCCTGTTCACTATGGGCTGAAGGGCAGCTTTGGGTCGAGAGCGGTCCACGGGGAACGGGATCAAGCGTCAGATTTGAACCACTAGCGTGGGCTTCCATAAGTAGAAGGGGCGGTGGAGACCACCGCCCCTTTGGCATTGCGCCAGAAGACGCTCAGATGATGGAAAAGAGCTTCAGGATCACGGCTGACACAAGGGCTATGATCGGCGCATAGAGCGCGATCACGACACCGAACATCCATCGCCGGTCTGCCTTCGCTTCCTTGCGGAAGTCGTCGACATCCTTGCGCAGATCAGCGGTGATCTCCTTCGCGTGGGCCTTGGTCTGCTCCAATACGGACTGCGGGAGGATGTACGCCATGATGTGCACTACCTCCTTTGCCTGCCTAGGTTCGAAACCTGCATCCCTAAGATGCCTTTCCACACCTTGCCAGAAGGTCTCCGCGATCGGCGCATCGACCTTGCTACGATCTTCAATTTCCACAACAGCCACCTCCACTATCGAGCGTTGGAAGCCTGCGGAAACGCCGAGCGCCCTTGCGGACCCTCAACGGGTCCACAGGGGCGATCGGATGATCGCTGCCACAAATATAGCGCGCCGAGGCCCACAGCGGTAGGTGCCGTCGACCTAGAGCAGGCGTCACGCTGGCTCCGCCAGGTCGTCCGGGATCCCTGTCTCCGTAGTGGCGAAGCATGCTGCTCCAACATGCTTCCCGGAGCCGGGCGACCGGTGGGATGGAGGGGGAAGGGGCTTCGCGGGGACCCGGCTGCACGGAGCGCCTGTGGGCGCGCAGGAAGCTGGGCGGAAGCCGCTTCGGGGGAGAGAAGGACAAATCCCTCGGCCCCCTGCCCGAGCACCGCCGGGAACCTCCCGCCCCATCAGATATCCCGGCGAAGGCCGGGCGGCGCGCCCCACATGTCGGCCCGGACGCGGGGCGACGAGAGCCGACCGACACCGAAGGGGATGCCGCCGCCGGCGCGCCGGGGGCCGGCCAGGCGGGCCCACATCACCGCCGCCGGCCACCCATAGAACGTGAGCTGGAGAAGGAGGCACGCGGCCGCGGCGACGATGCGGCCCTGCCGGAGCGGTGGCAGCCACGGGAAGAAGACGGACCACCACGACAGCGGCGGCTGTCTCAGTGCCGCGCTATTGCCCATGATCGCCCGCGGCCGCGTGGTGGCGCTACGGGGCATGCGGCGGCTCCTCAGCCCCGCGCAGCTGCGCTGCGAGCGCATCGAGCTGAGCGTCGCCTGCGATGGCCTCGGCCGGGAGGGATGGCGACTGTGGCGTCGGCGGCCCTGCCAAGCGCCGTCGCACCGTGCGGACGGCCTCGACCACCTGGCGCACCTTCGTCGCGTAGCGGCGACCGCCGGCGATGTTGTTCGGGCCTGCATTGTAGGCGGCAACGGCCGTCCAGACATCGCCGCCGACGGCGTCCATCATCTCGCCGAGGACCTGTGCGCCGGCCAACAGGCAGATGCACCAGTTCCCCAGCAACCGATCACGGGTCACTCCGATCGCGGCCAAACGGTCATGGTGGATCGAATTGACCTGCATCAGGCACACATCCTCGGTGCCGTTGGCATTGGAGCTATTCACGCGATCGGGGTGCCAGCGGCTCTCGACGAACGACATCGCCAGCAGGATATCCGGCTCCACATGCGCCAGGCGGGACGCGCGGGCGAAGCATAAGTCCGCTGCAGCTGCCGGGGAGGCAGCCGATATGGTCATGATCGCCACAACGCCGATACGTGCGATCACGCCCATGCGTCGCACTCCGGATCGTAGCGGAGCGCATCGCGCATCTCGCCGGCCTCGGTCTCGACAACCTCCACGACGCGGCGCCGCACCTCGTCGCCGACGCGCAGCTTCCGCACGTGCAGGACGAGATTGATATTGGACTTCACCATCTCGTCATGCACCGGCAACGGGATACCGGGACCCGCGCTTGCCAGCAGGTTTCGAAGCCGCAGGAAGGTCTCCCCGCCACTGTTCGCGTGGACGGTGGACAGCGGCACGCTGTGACCGGTGTTCCGGGCCCAAAAGAAGGCGGCGGCCGCCTCCGGCGTGCGGATCTCGCCGACCACGATCCGATCGCCGCGCATCCGCAACGTGTTCGTGATGAGGCTTCCCATCGTGACTTCCATCCGATCGTCGCCGTGGCGCCGCCGGCGGGCAGCCTCGAGCTGCACAACGTGCGGATGATCGGGGACGATGTTCTCGGTCGTGTCCTCGACAACAAGCACCCGCTCGTCGCGTGGGATGAAGGTCGAGAAGGCGCGCAGCAGCGTGGTCTTGCCGCTGCCCGTGCCGCCGGCGGTGACGACGCTGTCGCCATCACGGATGGCACTCTCCACGCGCCGCGCCACAGCCTCGTCCAGCATCCGCAGCTGCAGCAGATCGTCTAGCGACATCCGCCGCTTCGGGCTCGGACGGATGGTCACGCTGGTGAAGCCGACCGAATACGGCGGGAGCACCGCATTGACCCGGCTGCCGTCGTCGAGCCGCGCATCCAGGATCGGGTGCGTGTCGGGGTCGATGTCCTGCTTCAGATGATGCGCGATCTGGCGCACATATTCGTCAAGCTCCTCCACGGACTTGAAGCTCGCCTCGGTCCGAAACAACCGTCCACCGCGCTCAACGAACACCTCGGACGGGCCGTTGATGCAGATCTCCGTTACCTCGGGATCGTCGAGAAAAGGGCGGATCGGTTCACCGTAGTATGCGAGCAGCGGATTTCGCGCCGCGGGCTCCGCCACGCTACTCGGACTCCTGCGCCGGCTCGGCGCCGAGACCTGCAGCGCGTGCTCCATGCGCCTGCTCCGGGGCCGCACTCCCCTGCCCTTCCTGGCGGGTCCGCTTGGCCTGTCGATATCGCATCAGGCTGCGATCGTTCTTCAGCGCCAGGGTGATGAGCTGGGCTGCGAGTTCGTCGTCGTCGATGTCGGTGCTGTAGATCTCGGCGAAAGCCCGCTTGTAGGTCAGGAATGCGTCATGCGCTGTCGGCGTCAGCGTGACGCGCTTCAGCTGCAGGGTGACTGCTTGAGTCGGGGCAATAGACAGCTTCAACGGCTTGGCCGCCATGCTGCTGGCTCCTGTCATAGACGAGGTGGTGGGGGATCGCACGCCTTCCAGCAGCAATGCGAGCGACCACATCGTCTAGCGGGATCGTCTTGATGTCAATAAGGCGCAAGTAGCCCTTCGGCTTCGTTGAGACATAGGGGCACGATTCACCTTTGCCGGCGCGCTTCCATTCTGCATGCAGCAGCTTCAAGAGGCCGACCATCTGCCTGCGCAGACCACGAAAGCCGGGCATGCCGTAGATCAGCGATATCATGCGCCGGATCTCTGTTTCGTCGCTCTTCCGGACGCCGATCTGCACTGCGGCGCCGTAGGCGTCATATGCCTCGTCAGTGAGGCGCCAGGTCCATCGCGCGGTGCCCCCGGCGGCCGGCATCCTGATCGCCTCGAAGCGGTCATTGAACACGAGACGGCAGCGCTTGTCGGCGACAGATTGGAAACGCTCGGTGATGCGACCGGCATGCTCTCCGTCCGTCAACAGCAGGACGAACTCGAACGCATCGGCCCGCACCGGGTGCAGGAACAGCCGTGCGTTCGCCCTGCCCTGCGCCTTCCGGTAAGCGCGGCGGCTAGCGCTCATCTCGGTCTGAAACTTCACCGCAAGCTTCATCGCGACCGACACAACTCTCTCCGCCGGCACGACGCCTCGGATGTACCAGACGTAGCCCTTCGCGATGTGGCGAAGGATATCCTGCATGATGCCGGACTTGTGCACATAGACGCGCATCAGCACACCCTGCCTGATGCAGCCCGATTGCAGCTGCCGTTGCAGCTCAGTGCGATCCGAGATTGCAACATCAGCAACATTGGCAATGCGGTGGCGCTACGCGCCGAACTGCATTCTCGAAGAGGCGGCGCTACGCGCTGCGCTGCAGAATAAACCTCGATATAAATGCAGACATCTAAGCATCGTTGATGCATACAACTCTCCATTGTGGGATATGTTGAAGATGGTGAACGGCGCAGGTGGAATGGCGCCGCGAACCGTAAAGCCGTTTTGGAAAAATCTATAGAAATAATAAAGAGCGATAGCGAAAAATTAGAAGAGGTTCCTGCGCGTAGCACTTCCGCGACAGCGGAAATAGGCTTGGCGACTTAGCGGGGATGAGGCAATGTGAGGCCGTCGCGGTTTGCCGTGACCGGCTTCAGACGCCGGTATGGATGGGACCAGCCACCCCGCCCTGCCGCCAAGCCGTGGCCGAAGGCCACCCCGTGCGCGACGACATCGCGCGGCACTAGGAGACAACCGGACCAGCAACCCTGTTGCGCCGTCCGGGCGGAACCGGAGGCCGCGCGATCCGAGGAGCACACGGACCCGCCAGAGGCGGAAACACCTCGTGTTTCCGCCTCGCCAGCGGAACACCTTCAGCCACAACGCTTCGCGGCCCTGCCTTGCACAAGGAGGACAGGAGGGCCGCCCAACCATGCCATGCAACCTTAGCCGCGCGTCCGGGCTGCCAACCCGGGCGTGACTCAACGCCGTAGCCGGATGCCCGTAATGGGGCTCGTCCGGCTGCAACGGGCGCTCGGGGGTGCGATTCCCCCGTTCGACCCAATCGACTGGTGGGACGTTGGGCGACGCGGACACGGGCCCCGTGGTGACACGGGTAGCCCTGTCCAGTTGGAGAGCGGGTATTCAGCCCCGCCCGTGGGCGGCTCGAGAGGGTCGAACGCGTGCCGATCAGGTGGGCTTCACGCCCGGCCGGAAACGACCGGGAGGCCATCAGGGGAAACCTGGGATGGCTGGTACTTGTGGGGGCAACCTCGCGAGATCGATGGATAGCTCAAGCCTGTAACTGCATCCGTCCGAGGATGCACATCGGAGAGCAAGAGCCAGTGCCGAGGGCTGCAGTCCCTCGGTGATCGAAGCTGGAAGCGACGCGGTGAGTAGGGGAGATGCTTTGGAACCTCGGTCCCCCGAAATCTGAGACGAAAGGCCATAGGCCTAGCCGTCGTCGTGAGGCGCTGGCGGTCTGCTCGATAAGACCGACTGGAATAACGCGGGAAAGCCTAAGGCCGGATCCGGGTGGCACCGGGTCTGACCGTCCTTGGCGGGACGGTCACGGTTATGGCTGGGAGCGTCGGTGAGTAGGTGACAAACGCCCCTGGTGGTTCGATCGAAACCCTGGGTGGAGCGACGGCAGCGACGGGAGGGTGGCCCCCTCCCCTCGCGCCCGGACAACCGAAAGCTGACAGCGTTGAGTGCGGCTCTGGCTTGGCAGCCAGGGTTGTGGTGAGCGGTCCGTGGGCGCTTGGCAGCGCGTGCGGGCGAACGCCCCTGACGGGGCTTCATCTGATCAAACCGGAGAATCGATATGACGCGACAGACAGACCCGCCCAATCCCGGGCAATCGACAACCATGGAGGATCCATGACGACCACTAACTGTGGCGCCGCAAGATCGCCCTCCGGCGGCGGCACGCGGCGGCGGTTGTCCCCCCAAGGCTCGAGGCCTGGGGGGATGGCCTGTCGCTGCGCTCGCCGTCGCTGTCCGGGGGTCCCGGCGGTGGCAAACGACGGCGAACGTCCGGCGCTCGCTCGATAGCGATCGCCGTCATAGCGCTGGCCGGGATCATCCCGGCCAGCGCGCCATGAGTTGGACTTCGAATTGAGGGTCCCCGATGACCAATGGGCTCGCTTCGCAGGTCACGCAATCGGCCGACCACTTCTGGATCGCGGTGCTCCGTTGGGGCTATCCGAACTTCCCGATGTGGGTGCTCGGCTTGGTCGCCCTGTCCATCCTGATCGGCTGGCCGGGGGAGCGGCCGCACGACGACAAGACGAGCCACCACACGCTGTGGTGGCTCGTCCGGATCGGCGCCCTCGGCGCCGCGATCCTCGGCGTCGCCTTCGCCATCCTCTACCGCATGCTCGCCTATCGGGTCCTGTCGCCGGACGCGGCCGCGGCGCTGGTGGCCGACCTGGTCGACCGCTGGTGGGTTCTGGCGATCGCCGTGCCCTGCCTGGCGGCGGTGCTGCGCATCCTATTTGTGCGCTACGGCCGTCCCTGGCTGTCGGCTCGCCTTCGCGACGCCAGGGTCGGACAGCACACCGAGGCGCTGTCGGATATCCGCGAGGAGGTCGGCCGCTGGGGCGCTGTGAGCTTCGATCCGCGGGCGCTCTACACGCCGGGCGAGGTCTTCACTGCGGTTAACGACAACAGAACGCCGGCGCGGATCCCGACGCGGACCTTCCTGGAGACGCACAAGTGCGTCATCGGCGCGACCCGCTTCGGCAAGGGTGTGACGTTCCAGAGCTGGGCAGATCAGGCGATCCTCCGCGGCGATTCCGTGTGGATGTTCGACCCGAAGGGGGATGAGTTCCTGCCGGCTATCATGCGGGCCAGGGCCAAGGAGTTGGGCCGTCCCTTCGTGCTCGTGGATCTGAAGGACCAGGGGCATGGCACTTGGTCGCCGCTGGAGCATGGCAGCCTCGAAGAGCGGGCCGTTCGGATGACCGAACTGCTCGGGCTGAAGGAGCGCGGCACCGACGCCGACCACTACAAGGCTCTCTCCGCCCGGGTGCTGCGCGAGGTCCTGGCGCAATCCCCGCGATCGAGCCTCGGAAACCTGCTGAAGGGCGTCGCCGGCGCCAAGCTGGACGAGGATCAGACGAAGGCCCTTCTCTCCCCTACGGCCAAGCTCGAGCGCTTCGCCGCGCGCCGTGGCCTCTCCCCGAAGGCGGGCCGCGGCCTCAATGTCGAGGAGTCCCTGTCAAACAACGCTGTCGTCTACGTCATCGGCTCGATCGACGACGCAGATATCACCCTCGCGACGCGCCTGCTGCTTACTGAGTTGGTGCAGGCCGCCACGCGCATGAAAGCGGTCCGGACCATGCCCCTGACCATCTTCGTCGACGAACTGAAGTTCCTTGCTTCGGAGACGATCACCCGTATCCTCGCGGCCGCGGCGTCGGCCAACGTCAACATGACCGTCGCGTTTCAGAGCTTCGCCGACATGCTGAGCCCTGACGACAAGACCCTCGACGGTCGCGCAGTGCTGCAATCGGTGCTGACCAACTGCCAGGTCAAGATGATCTTCGGCGGCACCGATGCCGAAACCGCGGAATGGGTCGCCACGGCTTCGGGCACCGTGCGGAAGAGAGTTGCCAAGATGGAGCGCACCAAGGTCGGTGCCCTTGGTGGTGAAACTTGGGAGGACCAGCGGATGCTCGGCGATGCCGAGGAGGCGCTGATCCCGGAGAACACGGTGCTGTCGCTGCCGCCAGGCCGGGCCGTCCTATTCCAACCTGGGCACCTGGCGGCCGTGGTCCAGGTCTCGCCAATCCGAACACCTGAGACCGAAGCGATTGCCGCGGCGCGGACTTCCGTTATGGCTGTTCAGCGCTAAAGAAGAGGGGGATAACCTGAGTTATCCCCCTCGGTCAGACATATTCGCAAGAAGCGTCAGTCTGTTGTCGATGCTCAATCACGATCATCATCGAGATCCGGGCCATGAGGCTCGTGGCCGATATGCCACCGACCATCAGACCACTTTTCCGGCAGAAGATCCTTGAAGTATGCGGCAGCATCACTCCCGATGAAGATCTTCCCGCCAGCGTAGAAGAGCACGAAGTGCTCCTTTTCTTCGACCAATCCCCTTATAACTTCCGCCACAAAGGCCGGGTCGATGGATCCAGGTAACTTCGCGCCAACACAACGCAGTCCTGTTTCATGTTCCGGATCAAACTTGCTGACGACATCGTCGATGGACATCGACATATGACCCTCCATACTTGGATGCAGGGCCGTCTCGGGTTCCGATCGGAACCGACGAGTCGGCCCGATCAGGTTGAGACAGGCAGATTTTCCTGACGCGGAATCTGCCCGTCAAGGGGCATATCCACCCCTTTCCCGTCATGGCGCGGCGTTCGCCGGCGCCGATGATGGAGCTCAATTTCGTTTCAGAGGTAGTCGCCGATGAGCTTGATATAAACCAATGGCAGCGGTGCGACCTGGGACAAAGGCCCGCCGCCCTACCTCCTCTGCGTTCCGGCCGCAAGCGGTGCGGGGTCGATCGCGTCACGGCCGACGCCGAGCCATCGAGACGGGGCGTCTCCCCCTGTCAATCCCTGTCAGCTTGCCGGATTGCTCGCCGGGACGATGCAGGGCCGGCGCATCCTGTGGCGCAAGTGCGCGCGCTCGGCCGATCAGCGGTTCGGATATGTCCACGCCCAGCACTTGGCCCCCGCGCCGACGCGGGCGGCCAGAGCCAGACTCGACGCGCCCCCGCCGCAGCCGACGTTCAGCACGCGCTCGTCCGTCGCGGGCGCGGCGACTTCGATCGCGGCCTGGCCAAACGCCGCCAGCATGGCGTCGAGCCGGGCCTGGTAAGCGACCCAGCGCTCCCCGCTTTGGCCATTCCAGTCGCGATCTGATCGGCATTTTGCTCTGCCATGCCATATCCTTGTTTGATCCGTTCTTAACTAGGCTGTCAGCCGACCAAGCGCCCCGCATGGATGCGGATCAGGCTTTCGAGGCCGTGAGCGCCCGGGACCTCGATGTCCCAGAGCTTGCCGGCGGCGTAGTCCTCGGCCGTTGGCATCGCGATGCCGATATCGCCGATATTCATCATCACCTCCGCGACCGCGCGGGTGATGAGGGCTGGGCTGTGAAACCGGGTGAGGTTGAGGTATTGCGTACCGCCGAACAGGGCGTTCCACGCGGTCTTTTTGGACACATATAGGTCCTGGGAGCCGTCGAAGCTGCCGCTGCGGAAGCGGTCAACCAGGCCGCGCACCTGCTCCTCAGTGGGCCCGTCCTCCCACTGGATCGACACAGATCCCCAGGACCGCTTCTGGACCGAGAATCGTTCCCCCGGAAATGCGCGCCTGAGGATGGCCCGGATGTTCTTCGCGGCCAGAACCCCGCTCGACTGGTCGTCGCCCTGGGTCAGGTGCCCATTCGCGGGCTCGGCTTGCAGCCGGTCCCACTCGCCCTCAAAAGCGAGCCGCCGCCGCTCGGCCGCGGCCTCGTCATCGGCCCGGCGCTGGTGATGGGCAGCGAGGAGCCGGGCAATCTCCTCCTCGTCTGCAAGCCCCTCCAGGATGTGCCACTGAACGCCGCGGACGATGGTTTCCGGCACCCGTTGGGAGAAGTGGCCGTTGAGGAACACCACGTCGTAGAGGTGCTTGCCCGTCGATCGCACCCGCTCCATGCCAGGAAGGCCGATTGCGTAGGTGTTGCCCGCATGGGGATCTTCCCGAACCGCGGTCACCACGCCTTCGCCGGAGTGGGCCAGGATGCAACGAATCCGCGTTCCGCGCTGGATCGTCACGGTCTCGTTCATGTCATTTCCCTCGTCGTTCGCGCTTCGGTCCGCGCATGCGGCCGAAGGACGCCGCCGGCGAGGCGGGTATCAGGTTGGCAAGCGGGATCGGGGTGGAGGGGGATCACCCGGGATTTCTGGCGGCGAAGCGCCAGAAATTTTGGGGATACCCCCCGATCGCGCTTACCAACCGAAACCGGAACAGGTTTCTCGGCCCGCGTCCACGGG
>NZ_VCCH02000146.1 GCF_005938675.2 Mycobacterium sp. KBS0706 | reverse complement strand
GATTGGTCGAAAATTCGGTTCCGCGCCTTGCCGCGTAGGATATGCCGAGAAGCGGAAAGAAGCTGAGGCGGATGTTTGACCTCGCCGAGATTCAGGGCGCGACTAGCGGACGAGGCCAGCGCCACTAGCATCGGCGTTTCAGGCATGCTCGGACTGGCAGCCCCACCATGTTCCTGACCCGGACTCGGGCAGTCGCTCTGCTGTCATTCGGATGCAGGACAGATAACTTGAACGCGGCGCCCGTGACGCTCTAGCGTCGACCCACGGCGCCCGGCGGATAACCTCTGTTGAAGCCCGCTCACCTGACAGAATCCGACGCAGCAATGCCATGATCAGCCCCTAAAGAAATCCCCGCACCCAGCCCAGTTCGCCCATTGCCTGCCAGACGGCGCCGGTGGCGATGGCGAGAAGCAGGGCAGAGGCCGCGAGGGCGACGCAGAGCAAGATTCCATCCTCCTCCAGATAGGCGATGGCGAGCAGGGCGATCGCCAGGGCGGGCGGGATGTTGCTCAAGGGGATCGGCGCCAGCAGCAGCACGCCAAGCAGCAGCACCACGAGGCCGACGCCGCGCTTGGTCGCCTCGAACGGCATCGGCCAGCGCGGATGGATAAAGCCCTCGATGGCGCGCAGCATCGGCACCGCCCGGCCCAGGGTGCGCACCAGCCCCTGGGCTCGCACGCTGCGCTCGGCGACGCGGCGGGGGAAGGCCGGGCCGGTATGGCCCAGCATCATCTGCACCGCCAAGATGGCGAGCAGCGGGGCGACGATGGCGGAGGCGCCCGGCATCGCGCCGAGCAGCCCCAGCAGCAGCATGACCAGCCCGAAGGAGCGGTCGCCCAGCCTATCCACCAGCCAGCCCAGGGTCACACGTTCGCCATCCACGTCGCGCAGCAGGCCGTCGAGGAGAGCGGAGGTCGGGAGTCGTATCGTCATAGCGGCGGCAGGATATGGTCCTCTTACCGTGAGGCAATCCTCGCTTGCCCCGCCGTCGTGCATAACAGAGATGGCAGCTGTCAGCCCATTCCGGCTGTGGTGCGCCATATGGATACCCTAAACCGGCCATTGCAGCCGCTCCCCGAAGCCGACATGTCCGCAGCGACCAGGAGCCGAAATTCAAGTTTCGCGTTGGTCCGGTTACCGGCTCGCGACATAGGCGACGAACAGGGCACCGCACGCAATCGCGAAGGTCCAAGCCAGCGCGTAAAGATTGAGCACCGGCCAATCTCGCCAGCCCTCCAGGGCCCGATCGAACGGGCGTGACACCGCGTGCCGGCTCTTCTGCTCTCCTTCGCGGGCGTTTGAGGACATGTCCTCCTTGGTTCTGCCCTCCGCCGATGACTCGGCCGGAGTCGGATGTGGCGAAGGCTCGGCATCCCGCGCCAGCGCAGCCGCCAATTCCTCAGGATCCACCGTCACGACCCGGACCAGTTCCCCGGTTCCAGGCCGTCCGGCCAGCCGGATCATCGTCGCGATCCGTCGATAGACGGGAGGCGACGAGACGTCGAGCGGCTCCTCGTCGGTCTCCACCGTATAGGTCCCAGGTGGCTGTGCTCCGTCGATGCCGCTCAAGACGAAAGGCCGTGTGAAGGTGACGGTTTCGCTACGTGTTCGCAGGGTCATCAGAGATCCTCCGATTTCACCTCGCTGCGTTCCTCGACCTACCGTCTCGCTGATCCGGCCCGGACTACAGGAATGCCCGCCAGGTGGCGTAGACGGCGATCAGCACGATCAGACCGAACGGAACTACGATGGGAGGAACGGACTAGGTCTTCATAGCGCCGTCCTTCCGAGGCCCGACGATAATCGTGCTGCGGAGGTCCTCACCTCTGTCCTGAGTCTCCAGACCAATGCATGGCGATGCGCCTGCGCGATTTGCGGAGCGGTCAATTGTGAGGCAACGCGCTCGTAACCCGACCGGGCATTTTGGCGGCGGGCGCCGGACAGCCCCTCCGCCGCCAAAAGAAACCACGTGCATGCCTGCAGGGCATCCTTCGACGCATACGGATCCTCGGCGTAGAGCTCGGCCAGCCGGACCTGCGCTCTGGGCAGACCCTGCCGCGCTGCGCGCGACAGCCATTTGATGGCATCCGGCCGCTTGCCGTCGATAGCGTGGACGTCGTCATCCTCGCGATCGTCATAGATGAGGCCGAGATTGAATTGCGCGACGGCATCTCCCCGGTCGGCATCGTGATGGAGACGCTTCATGCTGTCGATCCTCAATGCTGCCACCTTGATGCTGGCGTGTGCCGCCTTGAACTCGGATGTACCGACGGGTACGGCGTGACACGCAGATTGCCGAAAACCCCGAGCAAACCTCGCGCGACGGCGATATCGGGGAGGACCGGGAAGGCCCCGGTGAGCTCAGCTGTGAGTGCGCGCAGCCTCTTCGCTGCGCCCATTTTTCTTGTGCAAATGAAGAAAACGAGCGACCCGTTCCTTCAACTGGACCGTATCGCCGACATCGCGCGTCGAAATAGCATGATCGAAAAGTTCACGCTGTATACGCGTGGGCAAATCATTCCATCTCAGAATGACTGCCGCTCCAAGGCGCCGCAGGACAAGGTCTTCGTCGTCGCCGAAAGAGGCCTGATCGTGGCGCGGCTGATGCGGGGCCCCGCCTTCGCCTTCCCGTCTTGAGAGGGCTGCGATCAGCTGGCTCTTTGGTGTTGATCTGTCCGTTTTGTGAGGGGCCATTTGCAGTATATGGTGCCGCTCTGGTGCTGTTACGACGGCAAACTGCGGGTGCCCCTTCCAAGCGATCTGGTTGTTCGAGCATCATATCGATTGGTCCCGTCAGCGATTCATTTCCACGCAGGTGACCCGACGCCTCGTCACATCGATGATGTGACAAGGACCTCCACCGACAAGCCTTGGAAAGCACCGGTCATTCCCACGAAACTGCCGGCCACCGGCATGGTCTGCCAAACATTGCGCGCGACAGCGACGGGGATCAGATTGAAGCCGCCGACTCTGCGGTTCGTCGGATCGAAGGTGATCCACCCCGCGCCCGGAACATAGACTTCCGCCCAGGCGTGGGTCGACCCTGCCCCCGGACTGTCCTGGTCCGGATTGTAGAGATAACCGGAGACGATCCTCGCCCCGAAACCGAGACTGCGTGCCGCCTCGACGAAGAGGACCGCCAGATCTCGGCAGGATCCCCAGCCGCGATCCAGGGTTTGGGTCGGCGACTGGGTGCCCTCGTCCTCCCGGCTTTGATAGCGGATCCAGTCCGCGACGCCGGCGCTCAGGTCCTTTAGCAGGGCAAGCGTGTCCGTCGGATCGGCGCGGATGAACGCCCGCACCCAACCGCGCAACTGACCGGCCGGGTCCGGATATTGCTGGATCGCAAGCGCACCGAGGTCGGCCCACTCGTCATCGGAATATCGGAAAGGGTAGGAGAGAGCAGAGGCGGCAATGTCGAAGACCGGCCATGGCGTGACGTTGAGTTGGAGCTCCGCGACGCTGTCGACCACGAGATGATCGGCCATAGTCTGAAAGGTGGCTGTCGCGATGGCATTGCCGTAGACATCCTGCGCCCAGGTCATCGCCGCGGCAGGTGTCACGGCCACATCGCTCGACATCAGGCGAAGATCGCGGCTCTCACGCGGGCGAAGCATCAGCCGGTGCGGCCCGAGGCTCACCGGCTGGCGATAGCGATAGGTCGTCTTGTGTTGGATCCTGAGCGTGATCAACGAATATCCTCTATCAGATCGCTTCGGATGACCGCTCGTGGCGGAACTGCTGAGCGTCAGGAAGACGGTTCTTTCGGCTCACTCAGGCCATCTTCGCAACTGCGTTTCCGATGCATGGCGACCTTGCCGGCACAGCACAGGCTGCAGGTCGGCTGACGGATTGCACGCCGGACGCCAACCCCGATGTCCGTCCCGATCGTCGCTCCTGCGGTGGATATGGTGTCGGCCGACGGCCATTGCGCTGAAAAAGTCGCGGCGCTCTGCCCCGGAAATTTGTCCTTGACGCCCCGTCTGGTTCGCAAGCATTGCAGCGGCCTATATATTCGCCTCTGGCTTGACGGCTTACCATTTTAGTAAATCAAATATCCAATTTCCTTGAGTTTTTGTAACGGCCGCATCACGTTCTCTAAGTCGATATCAATCCGATGGTCTCGGCTTTACGCGCAATGACATGACGCAATGTCTAATTTTCTCTCGGATTTTCTCGTGGACGCGTGATTTGGACAGCCTGCAAGACTCGTGGGCCAACAGAGCTTGTGCTCGCGAAAAGAGGATTCATGACCACAGGAACCGTAAAGTGGTTCGATGTCCGGAAAGGCTTCGGCTTCATCGCGCCGGATGACGGCGGCAGCGACGCCTTCGTCCATATCAGCGCCGTGGAGCGCTCCGGTCTCGGCCACCTGCGCGAGGGCCAGAAGCTGGGCTTCGATCTCGTCTCCGACCGGAAGAGCGGCAAGGCGTCTGCCGACAATCTCAAAGCCCTGGACTGATCGCACCGTCGGCGCCCCGGCGCCTCATGGCCCGCACCCGGCGACGATTGCGGGCGTTTTCATTCATCACGGACCGCACCGGTGAATCGGGTGCAGGGGAGATCTCATGGCCAAAGGACAGAAACGCAACAATCGGGAAATCCGGAAAACCAAGCAGGCGGCCAAACCGGTTGTCCACGGGACGACCCAGGGCCTGCTGGCCCGAGCTGCGCCGACCTCGGCCGGCATTCCGAAGAAGAAGAGCTGAGGTGCGGCGCATCGAGACCCATTCATTCCCCAATCCGGCCTTTCGCCAGACCGCCCGTTCGTCGCCGCGCCGCGGTGAGTCCGCCGGTCCTCTCGATGGAGGTACCGCCATGACCCAGCTGAACCGCGTGGCCTTCATCGGAAACTCGCTCCCCCGCCGCTGCGGGATCGCCACCTTCACGACCGACCTGCAGCAGGCGATCGCGGATTCGGATGCGGCAATGGACACCGGCATCGTGGCGACGACCGATCACGGCCACACCTACGACTATCCGGCCACCGTTCGCCTCGAGGTCGCCGATGACCGGATCGAGGATTACGTCCGGACGGCCGATGCTCTCAATGCCGGCCGCTTCGACGTCGTCTCGCTGCAGCATGAATTCGGCATCTTCGGCGGTGAAGCCGGCGGCCACATCATGGCGCTGCTCTCGCGGCTGACCATGCCGGTCGTCACCACGCTGCACACGGTCCTGGCCGAGCCGACGCCGGCACAGCGGAGCGTGCTGAACCGGATCATCGGCGCATCGTCCCGGGTCGTCGTCATGGCCGAAAAGGGCCGCGAGCTCCTGCAGACGGTGTATGGGGTGCCGGCGGACAAGATCGATGTCATCCCGCACGGCATTCCCGACGTCGCCTTCGTCGAGCCCGCCGCGGCGAAGGCCAAGCTCGGCTTCGCCGGACGGCCGGTCATCCTGACCTTCGGCCTCTTGTCCCCCAACAAGGGCATCGAGGTCATGATCGACGCGATGCCGTCGATCCTGCAGGGCCGGGCCGATGCGGTCTATGTCGTGCTCGGCGCGACACATCCCAATCTCGTCCGCGACCAGGGCGAGGCCTATCGCGAAAGCCTGGCGGCCCGGGTGCGCGACCGCGGCGTCGCGGGCCATGTCGTGCTGCTCGACCAGTTCGTGGACCGGGCGACGTTGCTCGAGTTCATCGCCATGTGCGACGTCTACGTCACGCCCTATCTCAACGAGGCGCAGATGACGTCGGGGACCCTGGCCTACAGCTTCGGGCTGGGCAAGCCGGTGGTCTCGACACCCTACTGGCACGCGCAGGAGCTGCTGGCCGACGGCCGCGGCATCCTTGTCCCATCCGGCGATGCACCAGCCATCGGTGCCGCGATCGCCGGGCTGCTGAGCGACGACAATCGCCGCGAGGCGATGCGCCGGCGGGCTTATGCCAGCAGCCGGTCGATGACCTGGGCGCGCACGGCGGGACGATATCTGGCCGTGTTCGAGCACGCCCAACGCGGGCATCGGCTGCGGGTGATCGAGGGGTACGACATCGCCGTGCCGTTGCGCGATGGCTTCGCTCCGCCGGAAATGCAGCTCGGCCACTTCCTGTCGATGTGCGACGACACCGGGCTGTTCCAGCATGTGGTCCATTCGGTGCCCGATCGGTCCCACGGCTATTGCGTCGACGACAATGCCCGCGCGCTGCTGGTGGCCTGCGCCTTGAATCATCCGCGTAAACAGCGCCTGCCCGAAGCCCTGACGGCCCGTCTGGCCGCCTTCGTCCAGCATGCGTGGAACCCCGACACCAAGCGGTTCCGCAACTTCATGAGCTTCGACCGGCGCTGGCTCGAAGCCAGCGGTTCGGAGGACAGCCATGGGCGGACACTCTGGGCCCTGGGCGAGTGCGCCCGCAGCGACGCCAGCCCGTCGCGCCGGCGCTGGGCGACGGCTCTGTTTGCCGAGGCGCTGCCGACGATCGAGGGCTTCGGATCGCCGCGCGCCTGGGCCTTCGCCCTGCTCGGGCTGGACGGATATTGCGCGGTGGTGCCCGAGGACACCCTGGCCGAGCGGGTCCGGCATGATCTGGCCGAGCGGCTGATGGCGATCCTGGCCGCGGTCGAGACCCGGGACTGGGTATGGTTCGAGGAGGGGCTGGCCTATGACAATGCGCGCCTGTCCCAGGCTCTGATCGTCACCGGAATGGCCACCGGATCGCTGGGCTTTGTCGATGCCGGCCTGCGGACCCTGCACTGGCTGATGGCGCTGCAGACGACGCCGGCGGGCGTGTTCCGCCCGGTCGGGTCAGACAGCTTCGGCGACAAGCGGACGGCACCGCGGCCCTTCGATCAGCAGCCCCTGGAAGCCGCGGCGGCGATCTCGGCCTGCCTGGCGGCGTGGCGGGCGGATGATGACGCCGAGTGGAAGGCCGATGCGGCGCGTGCCTTTGCCTGGTTCCTCGGCGACAACGACCTGTCGCTGTCCCTGGTCGACCCGGACACCGGCAGCTGCCGCGACGGTCTGCATCCCGACCGCCTGAACGAGAACCGGGGCGGCGAGTCGGTCGTGTCCTATCTTCTCGGCCTGTCGGAGATCCGCCGAGCCACCCGTCTCAGCGACGGACGCGCGAAATTCGTGCCGCGCCTGGCCTAGGCGCATGAGCTTGGACGAACCCTTACCGAACCAGCCAAGGAGGCCTTGGCGCAAGTCATGTTCCCAAATGTCTCGCACCGATCGGCGCCGCAAGTGCCCGATATCGTGCGATACGAAGTGTCGCGACCTGGTGCCGATTCACACATCCCTAGGCGCTCCCGAAGCGGGTGGCGCCATTCGGAGCGCCGCCGCTTCGGGCTGCGGCCAGCGCCTTCCAGGCTGCCGCTCGAACCGGCCCGGCAAGCCTGCACCATCCGGTTACCCGCTATATTCACGGATTCCGGAGGTCTCCGCACGACCTTGCAACGATTTCATTCTGTTCTGGCCGCCAGAAGCCCTCTCATTGCCAATTGAAAACGTATTCTTCTCCACGTGCGGCTTTTGGCGAGGATTGCACGGGAAGGCCACCATCTGCTGCCGCGTCTCATCCCATAGCGCGAAGAACGGTGCTCGCAGGGCATCCCACAGGCTCAGGCTCGGCACGGCATGCAGTTGCTGGATCGCGGCGTGACAGGCCGGCAGGCGGTAGTTGGGGATGCGCGGATTGAGGTGGTGGATATGGTGGAAGCCGATATTGCCGGTGAACCATTGCAGGATCCGCGGCAGCTTCAGATAGGATGAGCCCTGCAGCGAGGCCGCGCCGAACGTCCACTCCGCGTCCCGCTGCCACAGCGCCTGTTCGAAACGATGCTGAACCGCGAACAGCCAGACGCCGATGATCGACGCGATCGTCAGGATCGGCAGCTGGACCAGCAGCACGCGCTCGAATCCCAGGACAAACCCGAGGCCACCGAACAGACCGGCGATGCCGGCGTTCGTGGCATGGACCGACAGCCGTTCCCGGCGCCATGCCTTCGGCGTGTCGAAGGGAATCCGGTAGAGCAGCAGGAAGACCAGCGGCGGCAGCAGCAGGCCGGTGATCACCGGATGGCGGCTCAGCCGATACAGGAAGCGGCGGCGCGGAGTAAGGGCTTGGTATTCCGAGACGGTGAGGCAGGTCGAATAAATGTCCACTCCGCTGTCGCGCCGGTCGAGGTTGTTCCAGACAGCGTGGTGTCTGGCGTGCTGGCGACGCCAATTGGCAAACGGCGTGAAGGTGATCAGACCGCACAGGCGGCCGAGCACCATGTTCGCACGCGGTGAGGCGAAGAAGGAGCCATGTCCGCAATCATGCTGGATGATGAAGAGGCGGACGGTCAGGCCGGCTGCGACCACGGCCAGCCCGAGCGTCAGCCAGTACGACACCCCGAAGCTGGCATACATCGTGGCGCAGACCGCGACAAAACCGGCGAGTGTCGAGGCCAGCTGCCAGATCGCCCGCGACAGGCTGGGCGTCCGGAAGCGGGCCACTTCGGCCCGAAGCGGCGCATCGGCCTCGACCAGCTTCCGACTAGGCTTGCACTTTTCAGTCAATGTCGGCCTCCTTGGAAGCCGGATCCCGTTGCAGCGAAATACAAGGCACTGTCATTCAGGTCGATGGTCCTAATGCCGACTCAACGGGATAAATGGACTGCCAGTTCATCCGAGGCGAACCCCTTCTGGAAAAAAATTCAGCACTCGCCACCGGACCGGGTCTGTGCGGCGTGAAGCTCGTCATCACCGGCGACCACGAATGGGTAGCGGCTCCGAAAATGTTCAGCGCCACACACTGGAGGTGCCGAGTGCACTGGCTCAGAACGAGCTTGCCCACGTGCCGGCGGGTGCACTTCATCGCAGTTCACCCACAGCTTGACCAGCTTGCGTCGGTCCTACTCTCGACGCCGGTTGCACCTGCCACAATGGGCGACGATCCCGTTCCGGCCGAGACATCGGATAACCGCATCCCGATTCCGACCGTCCCGAAATCGCTCGCGCACCACGGCACCACGAGGCCGTATCGCCGCTATAGCTCAGCCATCTCCTCGGGCAACCGGCCGAAGCGGGCCAGGACGACCCCGGCTCACCCTCGCCGCTCTTA
This sequence comes from Mycobacterium sp. KBS0706, assembly GCF_005938675.2. Lineage (GTDB taxonomy): Bacteria > Pseudomonadota > Alphaproteobacteria > DSM-16000 > Inquilinaceae > Inquilinus. The sequence continues at coordinate 3,714 of NZ_VCCH02000146.1, read as the reverse complement.
CTGTATTTCGCGATAATCCAACACGGCGCCTCAATGCGCGATTTAGATTTTCCATCGGCAATGAGTTGGAATGGAAATCGGAATGAAGCCGCGACGCCGAGGAAATCCCCAACCGTTCTCCGGACATTATTCGTCAAGCCGATGAATACATTCGACAATTAAAATGAATGACCCTGCGCCTCATTCGTGATATGATTTCTTCTTCGAGGAGAGGTTATTTCTCCTCCATTGAAAGCCAAAATCATGAAGACACCTGAATGGCTACGGCCGGCGCTCTATGGAGCGGGCTGTGGTGCTGTTGCGATCGCCGTCGTCGGCTTTACCTGGGGCGGCTGGGTCACCGGCGCATCAGCCCGGCAGATGGCTCAGAACCAATCCAAAACCGATATGGTCGCCGCGCTTTCCCTGATTTGCATTGACCAGTCGACGCGCGACCCGTTGCTAGCGGAGAGGCTGGCCGAGCTGAAGGCCGCGTCGGTCTACAGCCGCGGCGATCTGGTGGTCAAAGCCGGCTGGGCGACAATGCCGGGGATGACCGAGGCCAATGCCCAAGTCGCCAAAGCCTGTGCCACCCAACTCGCCGGCTAGCTAAGTTTGTGCGGGTGCGGACTGAATCCCGCACCCGGCTCCGTCCCAACATCAGTTGGATGAATGCCGAGGAGAACGACGATGACGCGTCGCCCGTCCAGTGAAGCCATTGTCATCGAGTCCTACCGGAAGAGCCGCGACAACGGAGCAGACGATTGGAGCGCATGCGAGACCGCTCTTGATCAGTTCCGGCACTGCCATCCCGAGGCGTCGACAGAATATGCAAACACGTTCCTTGCTCAAGCCTTGGCGGACCTTCGGCTGCCTGTGTCCGATTAGTCAGCGCTCCGTCGCTCGAATCATGGTGGAAGGCACTGATAGATCTAAAGTGTAACTTATATGCATTGAGAAAGTTGGCAGATGACAGAACGCTTGGTTGATGTGTCGAACAGCAGGAATACTGTTTTGCACACTTATCCAATCACGATCGAGGGCACTAATCCTGCTCCGAATGACGAGCAGTATGAAGAGAAGGCACTGAGGGCGGCAGCTCGCGCCCAACTGGTACCCAATGCCGAGCTCAGAACTTTGACCGCCAGAATGCATGTCGATCACGGCGGCGCGCTGGCGCCGTATGGTGATGACAACAATGCACTTTCGCAAACGAAACAGGGGCTCGACCAAGCCATACGCGAACAGGCCTACTTCCTGTGGCAGAGGGAAGGATCGCCACACGGACGTGCCGTCGAATTTTGGGATCGTGCACGTCAGCAGCATCTTCGCGAGAGCGCTTACCTTCTCTGGCAGCAGGAGGGTTGCCCGGAAGGCCGCGCCGACGAATACTGGAGCAGGACTTGTGCGTTTGAGAACTCTTCCGGGAATCTGTAGTTGTATCGAAATCCACGGCCGGTTGGTCCAGGCGCGCACCTCGGCTACTTGTGAGCAGTGTAGTCGTACCGCCTTCGACGCTAGCCGAGCTTCGAAGATGACGTGACGAGATTGCTGGCCGGGGGACGGCACTGCGGAAGCGGATGAACTCCTGATGTCAATGGCGCGGTACGCACTGGTGACCGTGCCGTCAACGATGGTTGAACGCGGCGAAGAGCGTAGTCGTGCCGTGGCGCTTGTAGTCACGGGTCATGGTGCCCGCGCGGCCGAGCTTCATCGCCAAGCCGAGTTGAGTGCGCTCGAGCGCCTGGATCGGGGACGGCTCGTCGACCAGCACGAACGCATGAGCCCGCGGATCGACGTAGAGGCCGACGGACTCGCGCAGATTCACACTAACTCCGGATCAGGCGAGAACTTGCAATAACGTATCCGCTGCGGTGCGAGCAAGTGCCACACGCACGGACTGCATACTCCGGTTATTGCTCGCGCCCGGACCGCGCTTGACCCACGGCATGGCAATCGCAGGCCGTTGAGCTTTTGAATGACTGCCCTTCACCGGTCCGACCACGAACAGCGTCAGAGTGCTTGTAGGGGCAGAACGTGTCTAACGAGGCGCGTCCGTTCTGCGTGGCGGCGCTGGTATCGACCACGCCCGCGCCCCGGCCGAAGATCTCGGTCAGCCGGACACCTGCTGGAAGTCGGTGCAGAAGGCCGTGATGACCGCTAAATGAGGCCCTGCACCCAGCCCAGCTCGCCCATCGCCTGCCAGACGGCGCCGGCGGCGATGGCGAGCAGCAGGGTGGAGGCCGCGAGCGCGATGCAGAGCAGGACTCCGTCCTCCTCCAGATAGGCGATGGCGAGCAGGGCGATCGCCAGGGTGGGCGGGATGTTGCTCAAGGGGATCGGGGGCCAGCAGCAGCATGCCGAGCAGCAGCACCACCAGGCCGACCCCGCGCTTCGTCGTCTCGAACGGCGTCGGCCAGCGCGGATGGATGAAGCCCTCGACGGCGCGCAGCACCGGCACGGCACGGCCGAGAATGCGCGCCAGGCCCCGGGTCCGCACGCTGCGCTCGGCGACGCGCCGGGGGAAGGCCGGGCCCCGCATGGCCCAGCATCATCTGCACCGCCAGGATGGCCAGCAGCGGGGCGACGATCGCGGATGCGCCCGGCATCGCGCCGAGCAGCGCCAGCAGCAGCATCACCAGCCCGAAGGAGCGGTCGCCCAGCCTGTCCACCAGCCAGCCCAGGGTCACGCGCTCGGCATCCGCGTCGTGCAGCAGGCCATCGAGGAGGGCGGAGGTCGGGAATCGTATCGTCATAGCGCCGGCAGGATAAGGCCCTCTTACCGGGAGGCAATCCTTGCTCGCCCCGCCGCCGCGCGTCACAGAGATAACCGCTGCCCGCCAATTCGGGCTGGGGGCGCCAAAAGCGGTCGCCGCGCCAGCGTTCCGATACCGAACGTACCCGAAGCACACGGGATGTGGCCAGTTGCGGTCAGCTCGGGCGGGCTGGGGTGCACCATTTCGGGACATTTCGCCGGACTTCCGATAGCGAACGTCTTTCGGAGGGCGGCAGCCGAGCCTGAGCGCAACGACCGGTACGTGGGCCACGGTCCTCCCCACTCGACGGGCGCGAGAAGGAGGTGGGCCGCGACGGGTGGGCCGCGACGGCCGAAGCCCTTCAGAGCCGTCCCGCGCGCCGGCGGGATCAGAAGTCCATGCCTCCGCCATCGGATGCCGCCGGGCCGGCCGTCTCCGGCCGCGCGGCGACCATGGCTTCGGTCGTGATCAGAAGGCCGGCGATCGAGGCGGCATTCTGCAGCGCGATCCGCACCACCTTGGCCGGGTCGAGGATGCCGGCCTTGACCATGGCGGTGTACTCGCCCTTCTGGGCGTCGTAGCCCCAATTGTGGTCCTCGCTGTCGAGCAGCTTGCCGACCACCACCGACCCGTCGCCGCCGGAGTTCTCGACGATCTGCCGCACCGGCGCCTGCAGCGCCCGGCGGACGATGTCGATGCCGACCCTCTGGTCGGTGTTCTCGGGTTTCAGCATGTCGATGGCGCGGCTGGCATAGAGCAGGGTGACGCCGCCGCCGGCGACGATGCCCTCCTCGATCGCGGCGCGGGTGGCGTGCATCGCGTCCTCGACGCGGTCCTTGCGCTCCTTGACCTCGATCTCGCTGGCACCGCCGACGCGGATGATGGCGACGCCGCCGGCCAGCTTGGCCAGGCGTTCCTGCAGCTTCTCGCGGTCGTAGTCCGAAGTGGTCTCCTCGATCTGCGCCCGGATCTGGTTGCA
>NZ_VCCH02000145.1 GCF_005938675.2 Mycobacterium sp. KBS0706 | reverse complement strand
AGGCCGCGGCCAGGGCCGTCTCCAGCACGTCCAGGCCTTCGTCGACGATGGCGTCGCTGGCGGTCAGCGGCACCAGGATGCGGATGACATTGGCGTTGACGCCGCAGGACAGCAGCACCAGGCCGTTCTCATAGGCCTTCTGGGTCACCTTCTTGGTGGCCTCGGCATCCGGGTCGTAGGCGCCGCGCGACTTGACGATCTCGAAGGCGACCATGCCGCCCAGGCCGCGGATGCCGGCGATCGGCAGCAGGTCGTTGCGCCGCGACAGCGTCTCCAGCCGCGCCTTGATCCGGGCGCCGATGGCGTTGGAGCGCTCCAGCAGCTTCTCCTCCTTGAACACCTCCAGCACCGCCAGCGCCGCGGCGCAGGCCAGCGGGTTGCCGGCATAGGTGCCGCCCAGCCCGCCCGGGTCGGCCGCGTCCATGATCGGCGCCCGGCCGATCACGCCGGACAGCGGGAAGCCGCCGGCCAGGCTCTTGGCGACGCAGATCAGGTCGGCCTCGACGTCGAAATGCTCCATCGCGAACATCTTGCCGGTGCGGCCGAAGCCGGTCTGCACCTCGTCGGCGATCAGCACGATGCCGTGCTCGTCGCAGGTCCGGCGCAGGGCGCGCATCAGCTCGGCCGGGACCTCGTAGAAGCCGCCTTCGCCCTGCACCGGCTCGATGATGATGGCGGCGACGCGCGACGGGTCGACATCGGCCTTGAACAGGAAGCTCAGCGCCTTCAGCGAATCCTCGACGGTGACGCCGTGCTGGGCGACCGGGAAGGGCAGGTGCCAGACCTCGGGCAGCACGGGCCCCAGGCCCTTCTTGTACGGCACCACCTTGCCGGTCATGGCCGAGGCCATCACGGTGCGGCCGTGGAAGGCGCCGGTGAAGGAGATCACGCCGCTGCGGCCGGTGGCGGCGCGGGCGATCTTGACCGCGTTCTCGGTCGCCTCGGCGCCGGTGGTGAAGAACACCGACTTCAGCGGGCCGCTGATCGGGGCCAGCGCGTTCAGCTTCTCGGCCAGCTCGATATAGGGCTCGTACAGCAGCACCTGGAAGCAGGTGTGGGTGAAGTTCGCCATCTGCTCCTGCACGGCGGCGATCACCTTGGGGTGGCAATGGCCGGTGTTGACCACCGCGATGCCGCCGGCGAAGTCGACATAGCGCTTGCCCTCGACATCCCAGATCTCGGCGTTCAGCGCGCGGGCGGCAGAGATCGGCGTGGTGTGCCCGACCCCGCGGACGACGGCGGCGTTACGGCGCTGGAAAAGCTCGGCATTGGTGGTCATGGCATCCCCTCGGTGTTTGAGCTCCTCGGACAAGAAGGTCGGTGCGGCAGCCTCGTTGCACAATCGCCTAGTTTGAACGTGTCTGGTGCATTCTATGCACCGTTGCCATTCGGTGTCGCGAACAGATCTCGCAGCCAGTCGCGCAGTGTGGCCAGGCCGGGCTCGTCCCAGCGCGCCGCCTCGGACAGGAAGTAATAGCCGCCGAGGCGGAGGTCGGACGGCACCATCTCGACCAGCCCACCGGAAGCCAGGTCCTCGCCGGCCAGCACGGCATTGGCCAAAGCGACGCCCTGGCCCAGCCGCGCCGCCTCGATCGCCAGATGGGCGTGCCACAGCCGCGGGCCGCGCAAGGGCGGCAGCTCCGCCACCCCGGCTTTGTGCAGCCAGCGCTCCCACTGCTCGGTCGATTCCTCATGGATCAGCGGCACCCGCAGCAGGTCGGCCGGGGCCGCGACATCGGCATGGCGGGCGCGGAAGGCGGCGCTGGCGACCGGGAAGACGCGCGGGCTGGACAAGAGCTCGGCCCGCACCCCGTCGCGCGGCGCGGCCGCCTCCAGATAGATGATCTCGGCATCCGCCTCGTCGCGCGCGAAGTCGGGCCGGGCCAGGGTCGGCAGCAGGGTGATCTCGTGCTCGGGCAGCAGCGCCTCCAGCTCCGGCAGCTTCGGCAGCACCCGGCGCGAGGCGACGCCGGGGGCGCACCAGATCGCCAGGGTGCGGCGGCGCGGCGCTGACAGCTCGGCGGTGGCGCGCTCGATCAGGTCCAGCGCCTGGGCCACCTGGGCCAGGTAGCGCCCGCCTTCCGCCGTCAGCGCCAGGCCGCGCCCGGCCGGCCGCAGCAGCCGCGCGCCCAGCCGCTGCTCCAGGTTGCGGACATGGCGCGACACCACGGTGTGGCTGACCGCCAGTTCCTCCCCGGCGGCGCGGACGCTGCCGAGCCGGCCGACGGCCTCGAAGGCGCGGAGCGCGAGCAGCGGGGGCAGGCGGCGGGCCATGGCGGTCTCGGGTCGGGGCGGTTTCGGGGCGGGCGAGGCGGACCCTAGCACGGCGGCGGCAGTGCCGGGCGCTCGGCCGATATGTGAATTTTTTCACGAATGCGCAGAATCCGCATTGCCGAGCGGGGCGAAGCCGGGATTAAGCTGATACGGGCGCGAGAAGGCCGGGGAACACCGGCCGCGGCGCGCCGGATTTGATGGGGGAGAGGATTTCATGCCGGTATTTTGGGGAACGGCGGCTGCCGACAGAATCGTCGGTGGCGCCGGGGCGGACCAGCTTTATGGCCAGGCCGGTGACGACACGCTTTATGGCGCGGCTGGCGACGACTGGCTGAACGGGGGCCTGGGCGGCGACCTCATGGTCGGAGGCCTGGGCAACGACGTCTACTATGTCGCGGCCGTCGGCGATGGGGTGGTGGAGCGCGCGGGCGAGGGCACCGATCAGGTGCTCGCCTGGATCAGCTATCAGCTCGCCGCCAATGTCGAGATCCTGATACTGCAGGGCGCGGCGGCCATCAACGGCACCGGTAACGGACTGAACAACACGATCATCGGCAACGCCGCGAATAACGTGCTCAACGGCGGCGCCGGGGCCGACACACTGATCGGGGGCAAGGGCAACGACGTCTACGACGTCGATTCAGCCGGCGATCGGGTCCAGGAGTCGGCGAATGAGGGTTACGACCGGGTGCGGGCCTCGGTCAGCTTTACGCTCGGCGCCAATGTCGAGGAACTGAACCTGAGCGGCACGGCCGCCATCAACGGCACCGGCAATGCTCTCGCCAACACCATCGTCGGGAATGTCGGGAACAACCTGCTCAACGGCGCCGCCGGCGACGATGTGCTGATCGGAGGCAAGGGCGACGACATCTATTTCGTCGGTGCAGTCGGCGACCGGGTGGTGGAGCGTGCAGGCGAGGGCTCCGACCAGGTGCAAGCCTGGGTCGGCCATCAGCTCTCCGCCAATGTCGAGACGTTGATCCTGCAAGGCACGGCCGCCATCAACGGCTTCGGCAACGCGCTGAACAACCGGATCATCGGCAATGCCGCGAACAATGTGCTCGACGGCGGCGCCGGCGACGACACGCTGGTCGGTGGGCAGGGTGACGACGTCTACGATGTGGATTCGGCCGGCGACCGGGTCCAGGAATCGATGAACGGGGGTCATGACCGGGTGCAAACGTCGCGCGACGACTACACACTTCCGGCCAATGTTGAAGACCTCACGCTCACGGGCAACAGTTTTTCCCAACTGGCCGACGGAAACGCGCTGGACAACGTGATCGTCGGCAGTGTCGGCAGGGATCACATTTTTGGGGGCGCCGGAAACGACGTGCTGTTCGGAAACGGAGGCAACGACTTTCTCTTCGGTGGGGATGGAGACAACACTCTGGCGGGCGGCGCCGGCGACGACACATACACCATCGGTTCCTCGGGTGACCGGGTACGAGAACTGGCGGGTGAAGGCAAAGATATCGTTCATGCCTCGGTGACCTACGCTCTTGGTGCCAATATCGAGGACCTGTTCCTGGAAGGCTGGGAGGACATCAACGGTTTCGGCAATGGCCTCGACAACACGATCAGGGGAAACCTCGAGGCGAATGTCCTGAATGGCAAGGCCGGAGACGACATCCTTATCGGTCTCAAGGGCGATGACGTCTACGACGTGGATTCAGCCGGCGACCGGGTCCAGGAGGCGGTCGATGAGGGAAACGATCGGGCCCGGTCGTCAGTCAGCTTCACGCTGGGCGCCAATGTCGAAGAACTGAACCTGATCGGCACGGCCAGCATCAATGGAACCGGCAATGCACTCGCCAACGTCATTCTTGGCAACGCCGCGGCCAATGTGCTGGACGGTGGTGGCGGAATCGATGTCCTAGTCGGGGGATCTGGTGATGATACCTATATTGTCGATAGTCCATTCGATCAGATTGCTGAGGCGGCAGACGGCGGATTTGACCATATTGTTACCTCGGCTGTTTCGATATTGATGGAGTCCCATATAGAGAGATTGACGATCTCTGGCCATCTTGGTCTCAGTGGAATTGGTAATTCTCTCGACAACATCATCACCGGCAATGACGGCGCCAATCATTTGGATGGTCGATCGGGTGACGATCGGTTGATCGGGGGTGGTGGCGCCGACTTTCTGACCGGCGACGCCGGTTCGGATCGTTTCGAGTTTGTGGGGGCTGCGGATAGCGGCACCACCATTTCGGATTTCGGATCGCTTGAGGGCGATAAGCTGCAGTTTGTGGGATTGCTGCACGGCACCTTCAGCTACCTAGGAGCAGCGTCGTTCACAAGCGGCGGGAACAGCGAGGCGCGTTTCACTGCGGGGCACCTGCTCGTCGATACGGACGGCAACGGCGTGGCGGACATCACCGTGAACCTGACGGGTATCACCAGCGCGTCGCAGCTTCACGCCTTCGACTTCATGTTCTTCTGAGACGCCGGTCGCCGTCATCGGCCGACCGGGGCGGACGATACGGTTCGTTGGGTATGCGCGCTGGTTGCCGAAGCGAGATCGGGTGCCGGCGCGCCGGATTTGAAGGGGAGAGGGTTTCATGCCCGTATTTTGGGGAACGGCGGCTGCCGATGTCATCCTCGGCAGCGCCGGGGCAGACCAGATCTACGGCCAGGCCGGCAACGACACGCTCTATGGCTCGGGCGGCGACGACTTGCTGAACGGAGGCCTGGGCAACGACCTGATGGGGGGAGGGCTCGGCAACGACGTCTACTACGTCGCCGCGGCCGGTGATGCGATCGTGGAGCGGGTCGGTGAAGGCACCGACTCGGTGTTGGCCTGGATCAGCTATCAACTCGCCGCCAATGTCGAGGCCCTGATCCTGCAGGGCGCGACCGCCATCAACGGCACCGGCAACGGACTGAACAACACGATCATCGGCAACGCTGGGAGCAACGTCCTCAACGGCGGTGCCGGGAGCGACACGCTGGCCGGTGGCAAGGGTGACGACATCTACGACGTGGACTCGGCCGGCGACCGGGCCCAGGAGGCGGCGAATGAGGGTTATGATCGGGTGCGGGCCTCGGTCGGCTTCACGCTCGGCGCCAATCTCGAGGAACTCAGCCTGACCGGGACTGCCGCCATCAACGGCACCGGCAATGCGCTGGCCAACACCATCACCGGCAATGCCGGGAACAACCTGCTCAACGGCGCCGCTGGTGACGATCTGCTGATCGGCGGGAAGGGCAACGACATCTACTATGTCGCCGCAGCCGGCGACCGGGTGGTGGAGCAGGCGGGAGAGGGCCTCGATCAGGTTGTGGCTTGGATCAGCCATCAGCTCGCAGCTAATGTCGAAAACCTCACCTTGGTTGGTACGGCCGATCTGGCCGGCACCGGAAACGCACTCAAGAACACAATCATCGGCAATGCCGGAAACAACGTGCTTAACGGTGGGGCCGGGAGCGACACGATGGCCGGAGGCAAGGGCAACGATGTCTACGACATCGACTCGACTGGAGATAGGGCCCAGGAAGCAGCGAATGAGGGCTATGACCGGGTGCGATCGTCGGTCAGCTTCGAGCTTGGCGCCAATGTCGAGGAGCTAAGCCTGACCGGGACATGGGATGTTGCCGGGATTGGCAATGGCATGGCCAATGCCATAATCGGAAATACTGGATCCAACTCTATGGAGGGCTATGCCGGGAATGATCGGATCGTTGGAAATTCCGGTAATGACAGGATAAATGGTGGTAATGGCTTGGACTATTTATATGGTGATGATGGAAATGATACGCTTATCGTGTATTCCGAATCAGAAGTAGTCGCTGGAGAGGTTTATGACGGAGGGAGTGGAGTTGATACTCTGTATATTCTCACCGACTATGCCGCCGTTGATATGACATCCTTCGTGACAAGAAATATAGAAAAAATTGATTCCGCAAAAGCCGAGCTGCTATTTTATGTCAGTCAAGTGTCCGCTATTTCTAGCATCGCTGGTCTGTCGATCGGCTTCAAGAGTGGGGGGTATATCGATTTTCGAGCGCTGGAGTACCTCTCGGTCGATGAAATTTCGTTGTCCGACTTTGGAAATACTCTCGACCTGACAGGGGTCGTGAACCCGCATGACGGTCTTGGTCTCGGCGTTCGCATCCAAGGGGGAGGGGGGCGGGACGTCGTGCAGGGGCCGGACAGCGCCACGTCCATCTACGGCGGCGCTGGGGACGACCTCCTTTCGGCGGGGAGCGGAGGTGGCTTTCTGGACGGTGGTGTCGGCAGTGATGTCCTTGTCGGTGGCGCCGGAGCCGATACTTTGCGTGGCGGGACTGGTAAAGATCGTGTCAGTGGAGGTGGTGGCGATGATGTTATAGCGGTCGCTGGTCGAGACTATGACCCCCAGATGGAGCTCTCTCCAGGCGAGACGTTCGATGGCGGCAACGGGCGGGATCTTCTCGCGGTGGGGGGCAGTATTTTTGTAAGAGATGGCATTCGTGCTTCTGTTGATCTCTCCAATGTCGTCTTGTTGAATATCGAGAATATTGTAAGTATATTTTCGGTCACGCAGCTTTCGATCGCGCAGCTTGCATCAATTTCTACGATACAAGCCAATGCGCTTAAAATTGAAGACGAGGGTGAGATCGTATTAAAGGATTTTAGCTTGGACGTGTACAGTCTAACGCTATCTGATTACGGAAACTCAGTAACTCTTCCTGTGCATAATTCGCTTTATAATTTATTGATTTATGGTGGTCTGGGTAATGACGTTGTCGCTGGTGGAGATAATGGAAACACCATCTATGGTGGCGGCGGAAATGATAGGCTTGTCGGCGGTGTCGAGTGGGATCATCTTTATGGGGACTCCGGAAATGACGTGCTTATCGGCGGCGAGGGGTGGGACGATATAGTGGGTGGTAGTGGGAATGATCTTCTCACCGGAGGGTGGGGGGGTGATTCATTTAGGTTTGGTAAGAGCGAGGGGGTGGATACGATTTCCGATTTTACTTCGGGTCTGGACAATTTGTATTTTGAAAATCTATTGCATGGAGAGTTTGCCTACCGTGGATCGGCAGCCTTCACCAGCCGCGGCAATAGCGAGGCGAGGTTTGCGGATGGACAAGTTCTCGTCGATGCGGACGGCAATGGCGTTGTGGACATCATGATCAAGCTGACCGGAATCACGTCCGCGTCGCAACTCCAAGCCTCAGACTTCGTTTTCTCCTGACGACGTGTAGGCGGAGACCTATGGCCTCCGCCCCGCATTTCCCGAATGCTGCATTGCAGCATTCGTATGACCTATCGCGAAGGTAAGCGCGCATCTTAGGGGCGACGTCCCGTCACCGGATTCCCCCTCATGCCGCTGCCGCTCTTCGCCCTGGCCGTTGCCGCGTTCGGCATCGGCACCACCGAATTCGTGATCATGGGCCTGCTGCCCGATGTGGCGCGGGATCTCGGCGTCACCATCCCGGCGGCCGGCATGCTGGTCTCCGGCTACGCCCTCAGCGTCACCATCGGCGCGCCGATCGTCGCCCTGCTGACGGCCAGGTTGCCGCGCAAGACCACGCTGCTCGGGCTGATGGGCGTCTTCATCCTCGGCAACCTGCTGTGCGCGCTGGCGCCCGACTACTGGTCGCTGATGGCCGCGCGGGTGCTGACGGCGCTGTGCCATGGCGCGTTCTTCGGCATCGGCGCCGTGGTCGCCGCCGGCCTCGTGCCGCGGCACCAGCGGTCCCGCGCCATCGCCCTGATGTTCTCCGGCCTCACTTTGGCCAATGTGCTGGGCGTGCCCTTCGGCACCGCGCTCGGCCATGTCGCCGGCTGGCGCGCCACCTTCGGCGCCATCGTGCCGATCGGCATTGCCGCCTTCCTCGCCATCGCCTTCGTGCTGCCGCGCGACCGCGAGGCGCCGGCCGGCAACCTGCTGTCCGAATTCGCAGTGCTGCGCAAGCCGCAGGTGCTGCTGGCCATGGCGCTCAGCATCCTGTCTTCGGTCAGCCTGTTCAGCGTCTTCACCTACATCACGCCGATCCTCGAGACCGTCTCCGGCCTGACACCGCAAGGCGTCACCACCGCGCTGCTGCTGTTCGGCGTCGGCATCACCGTCGGCAACCTGTTCGGCGGCCGCCTGGCCGATTGGCGGCTGATGCCGGCGGTGATGGCCAGCTTCGCCGCCCTGGCCGTGGCCTGCGCCGGCTTCGGCCTGGCCGCGCCCTTCATGGTGCCGGCCGTCGCGGCGATGGTGCTGTGGGGCGTGGTCCAGTTCAGCCTCGGCGCGCCGCTGCAGACCCGCGTGGTCGACCAGGCGCATGAGGCGCCGAACCTGGCCTCGACCCTGAACCAGGGCGCCTTCAACCTCGGCAACGCCGCCGGGGCTTGGCTCGGCGGCGCCGCGATCACCGCCGGCATGCCCTATGGCCAGATCCCCTATCTCGGCGCCGCCGTCGCAGTGATCGGCCTCGCCGTCGCCGTGCTGTCCTACACGCTGGAGAAGCGCGCCCCGGCCCTGGCCTGAGGCATTCTCCGACCGTCTCGACTTGATCGAAGCCGGCCAAAAGCTCAAGTTAGCTTGAGAACTCGATCGGCACGGTGACGGAGCCATGGACGGAGTCCTGACCATCAACCAGGTGTCGCGGCGCAGCGGCGTCGCCGCCTCGGCGCTGCGCTATTACGAGGAGCGGGGGCTGATCCGGTCCGAGCGCGCCGGCTCCGGCCATCGCCGCTTCCCGCGCGCGGTGCTGCGGCGCATCGCCTTCATCGTCTTCGCCCAGCGGCTCGGCATGTCGTTGGAGGAGGTGAAGGCGGAGCTGGACACGCTGCCGACCGACCACATCCCGACCGGCGAGGACTGGTCGCGCCTGTCCGGCGGCTGGACCCGGCGGATCGACGAGCGGATCGCGGAGCTGGAGCGGCTGAAATCCGGCCTGGCCGGCTGCATCGGCTGCGGCTGCCTGTCGCTGTCGTCCTGCGGCTTCGTCAACCCGGCCGACCGCGCCGCCCGCCTCGGGCCGGGGCCGAGGGTCTGGATCGGCGACAACAAGCCTCGATCCGAGAGATCCTAGGCGCGCTTCCAGCGCTGCAGCAGTTCGGTCACGCGGCCGAGGGCGAGGTCGGCCAGCACCGCCAGCGTGCCGACCACCAGCGCGCCCTGGATGACATAGGCCAGGTTGTTGCCGTTCAGCCCGACGATGATCGGCGTGCCCAGGGTCCGGGCGCCGACGGTCGAGGCGATCGCCGCGGTGCCGATATTGATCGCGACCGAGGTGCGGATGCCGGCCAGGATCACCGGGGCCGCCAGCGGCAGCTCGACCGACCACAGCCGCCGCAGCGGCCCCATGCCCATGCCTTCGGCCGCGTCGCGCGCCGCCGGCGGCACCTGCTCCAGCCCGGCGATGGTGTTCTCGACGATCGGCAGCAGGCCGTAGAGCGACAGGGCGATCAGCGCCGGCCAGGCGCCGAAGCCGATCATCGGCACGGCGATCGCCAGCACCGCCACCGGCGGGAAGGTCTGGCCCATCGCCGTCACGGTCTCGACCAGGCCGCGGAACTCCGCCCCGGACCGGCGGGTGACGAAGATGCCGGCGGCGATGCCGATGACGATCGCGATTAGGCTCGATGCCCCGACCAGCAGCACATGGGCCAGCACCAGGGCCGGGAAGCTGTCGGCCTCGTAGAAGGGCCGCTCCAGCTGCGGGAACCAGGCGGCGAAGAGCGGCTTGCTCAGCGGCAGCCCGAACACCAGCGCGGCGAAGCCGGTCGCCAGCCACAGCAGCGGGTCGCGCCAGGGCCGCCAGCCCGGGCGTGGAGAGGCTGCTGCGGCGGCGACGCTCACGCCCGCACCAGGTCGTCGAGATGCAGCACGCCCAGCGGCTTGCCGTCCGCCGCCGCCACCGGCGCGCTGTCGGCATGGCGCGCCACCAGGATCGACAGCGCGGTGCGCAGCGAGGCGTCGGCCGGGATCGGCGCGCCCTCGGCCGGCTCGCCGGGCCGCACCCGGTCCGCCGCGGTCTCGGTCGCCAGCAGCTTGAGGCCGAGGTCGTCGCGGCCGATGAAGTCGCGCACGAAGTCGTTGGCCGGGGCGGTCAGGATCTCGCGCGGGCTGCCCAGCTGCACCAGCCGGCCATGGTCGAGGATGGCGATCTGGGTGGCCAGGCGCAGCGCCTCGTCCATGTCGTGGGTGACGAAGACGACGGTCTTGCCGGTCTCGCGGTGGATCCGCGCCAGCTCGGCCTGCAGCGCGTCGCGGGTGATCGGGTCGAGCGCGCCGAACGGCTCGTCCATCAGCAGCACCTCGGGGTCGGCCGCCAGCGCCCGGGCGACACCGACCCGCTGCTGCTGCCCGCCGGACAGCTGGTGCGGGTATTTCTCCGCGAAGCGCGGGTCGAGCTGCAGCAGCGCCAGCAGCTCGCGCACCCGGTCGTCGATCTTCGGCTGCGGCCAGCCCAGCAGCGTCGGTACCGCGGCGATGTTGCGGGCCACCGTCCAATGCGGGAACAGGCCGATCGACTGGATCGCGTAGCCCATGCGGCGGCGCAGCGCCTCGACCGGGATCGCGGTGACGTCCTCGCCACCGACGCGGAGGCTGCCGGAAGAGTGCGGGATCAGCCGGTTGATCATGCGCAGGCTGGTCGACTTGCCGGAGCCGGAGGAGCCGATCAGGGCGCAGAAGGCGCCGTCGGGGATGCTCAGGGTCAGGTCGTCGACCGCCTTGACGCCGTCGAAGACCTTGCTGACATGCTCGAACTCGATCATGCGGCTGTCCTCAGCGAAGACGGGGGTTGCAGGGCGTCGACCAGGATGCGGAACAGGGCGTCGACCGCCACCGCCATCAGGATGATCGGCAGGGCGCCCAGCAGCACCAGGTCCAGGGCGTTGGCGAACAGGCCCTGGAACATCACGGCGCCCAGCCCGCCGGCGCCGATCAGCGCCGCCACCGCGGCCAGGCCGATCGCCTGGATCAGGGTGATGCGCAGGCCGGACAGAAAGATGGGCAGGGCCAGCGGCACCTCGACCTTGCGGAAGATCTGGCGCCGGGTCATGCCGATGCCGCGGGCGGCGTCGATCACCCCGGCCTCGACCTGGTCCAGCCCGGCGGCGGTGTTGCGGGCGATCGGCAGCAGCGAATAAAGGGTCAGCGCGATCACCGCCGGGGTCAGGCCGATGCCGGCGATGCCGAGCCAGGGCAGGGCGGCGGACAGGGCCGACAGCGGCGCGATCAGCAGGCCGAACAGCGCGATCGACGGCACCGTCTGGATGATGCCAAGGATCGAGAAGATCGGCCCGCGCGCGGCGGCGGAGCGGTGCGCGGCGATGCCCAGCGGCACGCCGATCAGCAGCGTCGGCACCAGCGCCAGCCCGACCAGCAGCAGGTGGCGCAGCACCTGCGGGCCGAAGACGCCGTGCTGCTGGGCGTATTCCTTCATTAGCGACAGCTGGTCGACCGCGCCGCCGGCGATCAGCGCCGCGACCGGGGCGGCCAGCAACAGGGCCGAGCCCAGCCGGGCGAGGGGGCCGAGTTGCAGCCGGCGGGCGCCGTCGGCCGCGGCCAGCAGCGCCGCCAGCGCCAGCACCCAGAAGCCGGCGCCGAGCGAGGTGCGGGCCGAGGGCCGGGCGCCGGCGGCCAGCAGCTCGGCCTGGAGCCCGGCCAGCCAGATGAGGCCAATGGCGATGCCGATGCCCGCAACCAACTGCACTGCCAGGGTCCAGCGCCGGGCCGGCACGAACGCGCCGGCCAGCAGCAGGACGGCCGCCGCGATCGGCAGCACCGCCCAGGACCCGGCCAGATCGAGCGCGCCGATCGGCTTCCCGGACAGCAGCCGGTTCGGCGCATGGGTCAGGATCGGCAGCGCCAGAACCCCGGCCAGCGCGACGGCACCCAACACCAGCAGCACGCGGTTGCGGATGACGGTCATGACGCAGAAGCCAGCCACGATGGCTCTCGTCGGAACCGCACCACAAAGAATCCCCTCTGCCCCCCTCCCGCAAGGGGAGGGGGGACTAGAAGAGAAGTCGCGGAGACGGGAGGCATCCCCGCCTTACTTCACGAACCCCTTCGCCTTCAGGTACTCGGCCGCGACCGCCTGCGGGTCCTCGCCGTCGACGGCGATCTTGCCGTTCAGCTCCTGCAGGGTCTCGAGGTCGAGCGAAGCGAAAACCGGGTCCAGCGCCTCCTTGATCTTCGGGTACTTGGCCAGGGTGTCGGCGCGGACCGTCGCCGCCGGCTCATAGACGATCTGGGCGCCCTTGCTGTCGTCCAGCACCACCAGCCCGACCGAGGAGATGGCGCCGTCGGTGCCGTAGACCATGGCGGTGTTGACGCCGGAGGTCTGCTCCGCCGCCGCGCGGATGGTGGCGGCGGTGTCGCCGCCGGCCAGGGTGACGATCTGGTCCTGGTTCAGCTTGAAGCCGTAGGTCGATTGGAAGGAGGGCAGGGCCGCCGGGCTCTCGACGAACTCGGCCGAGGCCGCCAGCTTGACGTCGCCGCCGTCCTTCACCCATTTGGCGAAATCCTCGAGCGTCTTCAGCTTGTTCGCGTCGGCCACCTCCTGCCGCACCGCCAGCGCCCAGGTGTTGTTGGCCGGCGCCGGCGTCAGCCAGACGATCTTGTTCTGCGCCTCGTCCAGCTGCTTCACCTTGTCATAGCCGGCCTGCGCGTTCTTCCAGGCCGGGTCGGTGTCGATGCTGAAGAAGAAGGCGCCGTTGCCGGTGTATTCCGGATAGACGTCGATCTCGCCCGCTAGCAGCGCGCTGCGCACGATCTTGGTGGTGCCCAGCTGCAGCTTGTTCTCGGTCGGGATGCCGTTGGCGTTCAGCACCTGCAGGATGATGCTGCCCAGCAGGCTGCCCTCGGTGTCGACCTTCGAGCCGACGCGGACCGCATCGGCGGCCATGGCGGCGGAGGCGGCCAGCAGGCCGGCGCCGAGCGCGGCTGCGGCGAGGATGCGCTTGAACGGGGACGGGGTCATGGCGCTGCCTTCTCTGTTCGAGCCGAGCGGAACGGCGGTGTTCCCTCACCGAATACGTTCGCCGGCTCGCTTGTTCCGGTTGCGGAGAGGCAGCTTAATTGACGCTTGGCAAACGTCAATTCGTTAAGAAAAATCTTAAGAAATTTGTAGAAAATGGAGATGAGTGAATTCTCCCCAAACTGTCATGCCCGGGCTTGACCCGGGCATCCAGAGACCGTCGAGATTTT
>NZ_VCCH02000144.1 GCF_005938675.2 Mycobacterium sp. KBS0706 | reverse complement strand
CGGCGCGTCAGGACGAGCTCGGCATCGGCGAGATCTTTGCCGGCCGGGCCCTGGCCGCCCGGTTCGACGATCCGGCGACGGATCCGCGGACGCCCGACATCGCCATCCAGCCGCGGATCGGCGTCGTCTACAAGAGCGCGAAGAGCACCAAGATCGCCGAGCATGGCGGCGCGAATCCGGACGACGTCAATGTCGCCCTGCTTGTCTCCGGTCCCGGCATCGGTGCCCGCGTGGTGACGCAGCCGGTGCAGACGGCGGAGATCGCGCCGACGATCCTGACGGCGCTCGGGTTCGATGCGACGGAGCTCGCCGCGGTTCGGCAGGAGGGCACGACCGCCCTGCCGGGACTCGGGCAGTAGCCGTGATCCGCCCCGCCGAATCATTGACGGGCCCTTCGGCGGGGCGCCACACTCCGGACAGTTATGTCCGATCAATAGGACGTCCGGGCCAGGCCCGGGCCAAGGGAGGAAACCGGGATGCTCGACCCCTGTTTCGAGGTGCTGGACAAGCGCTTCGCGGGTTATGTCATGGGCAATGTCCATATCGATGTGTTGGCCAGCGACATCGGTCTGCGCTGGTCGGAAGGGCCGGTCTGGTTCGGCGACGGCCGCTACCTGCTGTGGAGCGACATCCCGAACAACCGGATCATGCGCTGGGACGAGACCGACGGCAGCGTCAGCGTCTATCGCAACCCCTCCAACTACACCAACGGCCACACCCGTGACCGCCAGGGCCGCCTGGTGTCCTGCGAGCATGGCGGCCGCCGGGTCAGCCGCACCGAATATGACGGCCGCGTCACCGTCCTGGCCGACAGCCACAACGGCAAACGCCTGAACTCGCCGAACGACGTGGTGGTGAAGTCGGACGACACGGTGTGGTTCACCGATCCGTCCTACGGCATCCTGTCGGAATATGAGGGCCACCAGTCCGAGCCCGAGCAGGATGGCTGCCACGTCTACCGCTTCGATCCGAAATCGGGGGCGCTGAAGGCCATCGCCACCGATTTCGTCAAGCCGAACGGCATCGCCTTCTCGCCGGATGAGAAGCTGCTCTATGTTGCCGACACCGGCGCCACCCACACCCCGGACGGGCCGAAGCACATCCGCCGCTTCCAGGTCCGCGACGACGGCACGCTGGCCGGCGGCGAGGTCTTCGCCGACTGCACCTTCGGCCTGTTCGACGGCTTCCGCCTGGACCATCACGGCAACATCTGGACCAGCGCCGGCGACGGCGTGCATTGCTACGCCCCGGACGGCACGCTGATCGGCAAGATCAAGGTGCCGGAGGTGGTGGCCAATGTCTGCTTCGGCGGCGTCAAGAAGAACCGCCTGTTCATCTGCGCCACGACCTCGCTGCGCTCGGTCTATCTGAACACGCGGGGCGTGCAGACTCCCTGACCACTCGCAGGCCATGACCGCCCTGCCGCGGACCGCGGCCGCTCCCACCGCCGGCATGTTGCTCATGCTGGCGGCGATGGGCAGCTTCACCGTCATGGACACCGTGTCCAAGGTGCTGACCGGCGACTACGACCCGATCCAGGTGACCTGGGCGCGCTATACCTTCCACGCGCTGCCGATGCTGCTGATCGCGGGCCCGGCCAGCGTCCGGCGGATGGCCGCGACGGCCCGGCCGGGGCTGCAACTGGCGCGCGCTTTGGCGCTGCTGGCCTCGGCCATGCTCGCGATCCTCGGCTTCAGCCTGATGCCGCTGGCCGACCTGTTCGCGATCAACTTCATCGCGCCGCTTTTGGTGATCGTGCTGTCGGTGCTGTTCCTGGGCGAGCATGTCGGCCCGCATCGCTGGGCCGCGGTGGCGGCCGGCTTCATCGGCATGCTGATCATCGTCTGGCCCAGCGGCGATGGCGTCGGCATCGTCGGCGGCCTGGTCGCCTTCGGGGCGGCGCTGTTCTGGGCCATCGGCCTCGTCGCCACCCGACGGCTGGACGGCGAGGATCCCCGCACCACCCTGTTCATCACCGCGCTGGTCGGGACGGTGCTGCTGAGCCTGGCGCAGCCCTTCGTCTGGACGCCGCCCGACGCAGCCGGCTGGGGTCTGATGCTGGCGATGGGGTTGCTGGGCCTGCTGTCGCACACGCTGCTGATCGCGGCCTTCGGCCAAGCCCCCGCCTCGACCCTGGCGCCGTTCCAGTACAGCCAGCTGATCTACGGCTTGGCCTTCGGCTGGGTGGTGTTCGGCGACGTGATCGGCGCCCGCCCACTGCTGGGCTGCGCCGTCATCGTCGCCGCCGGCGCGTATGTCTGGTGGCGGGAGCAGCGAGGGCCAGGCTGAGCCTTATCCCCTCACATAATCCGGGAAGCGGGCGCGGATTTCGTCGACCTGCGCCAGCGTTCCGGACAGGTGCTGCCGCAGCGCCTCCTCCGCCCGGCCCGAATCGCCCGCGGCGATCGCATCGAGGATCAGGGCATGGTCGTCCAGGATCGACTGGGCCTTGCCCGGCGCCGGCAGGTGCAGCCGCCGCAGCCGGTCGAGATGGCCGCTGCGGCTGCGGATCAGCGCCCACAGCCCCGGCACCTCCGCCGCCTCGCACAGCTGGCGGTGCAGCGACTGGTCGGTCTCGGCGAAGGCCTCGAAATCCTGGGCGTCGAGCATGCCGCGCTGGCGGGCGATCAGCGCCTGCAGCCGCGGCACGTAGGACCGGTCCTGGCGCTGCGCTAGGCTGCGCACGACCTCGAGCTCGACCGACCGGCGCAGGAAATGCGCCTGCCGCGCCGCCGCCAGGTCGATTGGGCTGACCACCGTGGCGTGCTGCGGGAAGATGTCGACCAGCCCCTCCTCCGCCAGCCGCAGCAGGGCATCGCGGATCGGCGTCTGGCTGACCCCGAACTGGGCCATCAGCTCGTTACGCGCCAGCACTGAGCCCGGCGCCAGGGCCAGCGCGAGGATCTGCTCGCGCAGCCGCTCATAGACCTGCGGCGCCGCCTGCCGGGCGCGGTCGAGCGGGATCGCGGTAACGGTCATGCTGCGAGGAATCCATCCTTTGTCATGGAGCCGATCATACCTGCCTGGATGCCCATGCACTAATGCATTAGTGTGCAGCGACCCGAGTCCTTTCCGCCCGGCCACCGATCCAGAAGACGGCAGCGAGCCATGACCGACACGCCCCGCAAGACGCCCGACACCCTCCGCAGCGCCCGCTGGTTCGCGCCCGACGACCTGCGCTCCTTCGGCCACCGATCCCGCGCCATGCAGATGGGCTTCGCGCCGGAGGAATGGGCCGGCCGGCCGGTGATCGCGATCCTCAACACCTGGTCCGACGCCAACCCCTGCCACGCCCATTTCAAGACGCGGGTCGAGGATGTGAAGCGCGGCGTGCTGCAGGCGGGCGGCTTCCCGATGGAGCTGCCGGCGCTGTCGCTGTCGGAGAGCTTCGTCAAGCCGACCACCATGCTGTACCGCAACATGCTGGCGATGGAGGCGGAGGAGCTGCTGCGCTCCCACCCCGTCGACGGCGCGGTGCTGATGGGCGGCTGCGACAAGACCACCCCCGGCCTGCTGATGGGCGCCACCAGCGCCGGCCTGCCGATGATCTTCATGCCGGCTGGCCCGATGCTGCGCGGCAACTGGAAGGGCAAGGTGCTCGGCTCCGGCTCCGACGCCTGGAAGTTCTGGGACGAGCGCCGGGCCGGCAACATCAGCGATCAGGACTGGGTCGACATCGAGGGCGGCATCGCCCGCAGCTACGGCCACTGCATGACCATGGGCACGGCCAGCACCATGACCGCGATCACCGAGGCGCTGGGGCTGACCATGCCCGGCGCCTCCTCGATCCCGGCCGCCGATGCCGGCCATATCCGCATGGCCTCGACCTGCGGCCGCCGTATCGTCGAGATGGTGTGGGAAGACTTGGTCCCGGCCCGGATCCAGACCCGCGCCGCCTTCGAGAACGCGATCGTGGTAGCGATGGCGATGGGCTGCTCGACCAACGCCATCATCCATCTCGTCGCCATGGCGCGGCGCGCCGGCCACGACGTCGGCCTGGACGATTTCGACGCCGCCAGCCGGACGGTGCCGGTGATCGCCAATGTCCGCCCCAGCGGCGACCAGTATCTGATGGAGGACTTCTTCTACGCCGGCGGCCTGCCGGCGCTGATGACCCGGCTGCGGGGCCACCTGAAGCTCGACGCGCTGACCGTCAGCGGCCGGACCGTGGGCGAGAACATCGCCGGTGCCGAGATCTACAACGAGGACGTGATCCGGCCGATCGACAACCCGCTCTATGCCGAGGGCGCGCTGGCGGTGCTGCGCGGCAACCTGGCGCCCGACGGCTGCGTCATCAAGCCCAGCGCCTGCGAGCCGCGCTTCCTGAAGCACAGCGGCCCGGCCCTGGTGTTCGACGACTATCCGTCGATGAAGGCGGTGATCGACAGCGACGAGCTCGACGTCACCGCCGATCACGTGCTGGTGCTGCGCAATGTCGGTCCCCAGGGCGGGCCGGGCATGCCGGAATGGGGCATGTTGCCGATCCCGAAGAAGCTGGTGAAGCAGGGCATCCGCGACATGGTCCGCATCTCCGACGCCCGGATGAGCGGCACCAGCTACGGCGCCTGCATCCTGCATGTCTCGCCCGAATCCTATGTCGGCGGCCCGCTGGCGCTGCTGCGCACCGGCGACATCGTCACCCTCGACGTCGCCGCCCGCCGCATCGACATGGAGGTGCCGGAAGAGGAGCTGGCGCGCCGCCGGTCCGAGCTGACGCCGCCGCAGCCCCGCTACGAGCGCGGCTATGGCTGGATGTTCAACCGCCACATCCGCCAGGCGCATGAGGGCTGCGACTTCGACTTCCTCGAGACCGGCTTCGGCGCCCCGGTGGCCGAGCCCGACATCTACTGAGGGAGGCCGGTGATGAGCGGACAGGATGAGCTTCAGGGCGGCTGGACGCCCTCGCCCCGCTATCCCGACCCGGCGGTGCAGGTGCTCGACCCGAGCTTCGCGCCGTACCGGATCTTCAGCGCCGCGGTGGAGCGCATCGCCACCGGCTGCCGCTGGGCCGAGGGGCCGGTCTGGTTCGGCGACCGCCGCGCCCTGCTGTGGAGTGACATTCCGAACAACCGGATCCTGAAATGGGATGAGGAGACCGGGGCGGTCAGCGCCTTCCGCCGGCCGTCGAACAACGCCAACGGCAACACCCGGGACCGCCAGGGCCGGCTGGTCACCTGCGAGCATCTCGGCCGCCGCGTCACCCGCACCGAGTATGACGGCACCATCACCGTGCTGGCCGACAGCTTCGACGGCAAGCGGCTGAACTCCCCGAACGACGTCGTGGTGAAGTCGGACGGCTCGGCCTGGTTCACCGACCCGCCCTTCGGCATCACCGGCAACTACGAAGGCCGCAAGGCGGAGCCGGAGCTGCCCGGGAACGTCTACCGAATCGACGGGGAGACGGGCGTGCTCAGCGTCGTTGTCGAGGACGTCAAGGGGCCGAACGGCCTGTGCTTCTCGCCCGATGAGTCGATCCTCTACCTCGTCGAATCCCGGGCGACGCCGAACCGGCTGATCGTCGCCTATGACGTCGTCGACAGTGGCCGGCGCATCGCCAACCGGCGGGTGATGATCGATGCCGGCCCCGGCACGCCGGACGGTATGCGCGTCGATGTCGACGGCAATCTCTGGTGCGGCTGGGGCATGGGCAGCGATGCGCTCGACGGGGTGATGATCTTCAATCCCGACGGCAAGCCGATCGGCCGGATCGCCCTGCCCGAGCGCTGCGCCAACCTGTGCTTCGGCGGCGAGCTTCGCAACCGCCTGTTCATGGCCTCCAGCCAGTCCGTCTACGCCCTCTATGTGGGCACCCAAGGCGCGATCGGCGGCTGACCTTTCCGAATGAGGATGATCGAATGACCGGATTGAAGCCCGAGACCCGGGACAAGCTGAAGACCGTCAGCACCGCCACCCTGACCACGGCCCTGTTCAAGCGCGGCCTGCGCAACCAGTTCATTCAGGACGTGCACCCGCTGAACCCTGCGGGCGCGCCGATGGTCGGCGAGGCCTTCACCCTGCGCTACATCCCGGCGCGCGAGGACCTGAACCCGCTCAGCGTGTTCCAGGACCGCGCCCACCCGCAGCGCAAGGCGGTCGAGGATTGCCCGCCCGGCGCCGTCTTCGTCATCGACAGCCGCAAGGACCCCCGCGCCGCCTCGGCCGGGTCGATCCTGGTGGCGCGGCTGATGAAGCGCGGCGTCGCCGGCGTGGTCACCGATGGCGGCTTCCGCGATTCGCCCGAGATCGCCAGGCTCGGCATCCCCGCCTATCACAACCGCCCGGCCGCGCCGACCAACCTGACCCGGCACCAGGCGCTGGACATCAACGTGCCGATCGGCTGCGGCGATGCGCCGGTGTTCCCGGGCGACATCGTGGTCGGCGACGGCGAGGGCGTGGTGATCATCCCGGCCAACATCGCCGACGAGATCGCCGACGAGGCGGTCGAGATGACCGCCTTCGAGGATTTCGTCACCGAGGAGGTGATGAAGGGCCGCTCGATCCTCGGCCTCTACCCGGCGACCGAGGAGCAGACCAAGACCGACTTCGCCGCCTGGCGCAAGGCGAACGGGCGGTAGACAGGATAGGGGGTGAGATCGCCCCCTTCCCTCACACCACCGGGGTCAGCAGCGGCTTGCCGGCGAAATGGGCCAGCAGGTTCTGGACCACGAGGTTGGCCATGGCGTTGCGGGTCTCGACCGTGGCGCTGCCGACATGCGGCTGCAGCACCACGTTGTCGAGGCCGTACAGCGCCTCCGGCACCTTCGGCTCATGCTCGAACACGTCGAGCCCGGCGGCGCCCAGGCGGCCGTCGACCAGGGCCGAGACCAGCTCCGGCTCGTCCACCACCGTACCGCGGGCGATGTTGACCAGGATGCCTTCAGGGCCCAGCGCCTCGATCACCGCGCGGTTGACGATGTGGTGGGTGGCGGCGCCACCCGGGCAGCACAGCACCAGCACGTCGCTGTCGCGGGCCAGGGCCACCAGGTCTGGGTAATAGGGATAGTCGATCTCCGGCTTCGCCCGCGGCCCGTGCCAGGCGATCGACAGGCCGAAGACCTTCGCCCGCTCCGCCACCGCCTGGCCGATCCGGCCCATGCCGACCACGCCGAGGCGCTTGCCGCGCAGGCTGCGGGCCAGCGGCAGGCCGCCCTGGGTCCATTTGCCGCCGCGGACGAAGCGGTCGCCGACGCAGAGCCGCCGCGCCGTCGCCAACATCAGCAGCAGGCCGAGATCCGCGACCTCGTCGTCGAGCACGCCGGGGGTGTTGGTGACGCGGACGCCACGCTTCTTGGCATGGGTGGTGTCGACCTTGTCGTAGCCGACGCCGAAATTGCCGATGATCTCCAGCGCCGGGAACCGGTCCATCAGCTCCGCCGAGACGCCGGGGCCGGTGACGATGCCGCGGACCTCCGGCGCCACGCGCTTGATCAGCGCCTCGCGGTCCTCGGCCTCCCACAGCCGGTGCACGGTGCAGTTCGCCTCCAGCTCGGCGAAGGGGCCCGGCATCAGACCGGCCAAGGCGAGGACGACGGGTTTGGTCATGGAAGTTTCCTCTCGCGCCCCCGGGACGGCGGGCCGCTGCCCAGCCTATCGTACAAGTCCGACGATTCAAGCCATTCCGACGGCCGTTTTCGCCAGCCGCCCGACGCCTGCCACGCTGGCGCCACGTTCCGCTGCGTTTGATGTCGGCGAGCGGCCGATCCGGTAGTATGACGGAACAACGACATGAGTCGGCTGTTTTGAGTTCTGAATATACGCAAGAAAAGGCCGGGCCATCTTGACCCCCTTAGAGATCTTCGAATTCAGCGTATACGGTCTACTGGCCATCGCGCTGACGCTATTGTGCCTCCTGTCATGCAACCTCCTCTGGCTCGCGATCACCTTCTGGCGGCATCAGTCGCAGGGGCAGAGCCTGCCGAATCAGGGGATGGCCGCGACCCCGGACGCTGACCTGCCCAGGGTCCTGATCCAGATTCCGGTGTTCAACGAGCGCCACGTGGTGCGCCGCATCCTCGGCGCCGCCGCGGCCCTCGACTGGCCGCAGGACAAGCTGACGATCCAGCTGCTGGACGACAGCATCGACGAGACCCGCGAGATCGCCGAGGCTGCGGTGCAGGAGCTGCGCGCCGCCGGCGTCGACGCCCACCGGCTGCACCGGGTCGACCGCACCGGCTTCAAGGCCGGGGCGCTGCATGCCGGGCTGGGCGTCACCGACCACCCCTATGTCGCGATCTTCGATGCCGACTTCATCCCGCGGCCGGACTTCCTGCGCCGCACCGTCGGCGTGCTGGAGAACGACCGGAAGCTGGCCTTCGTGCAGGGCCGCTGGGAGCATCTGAACGGCGACGAGAACCGCCTGACCCGCGCCCAGACGCTGATGCTGGACGCGCATTTCGGCATCGAGCAGCCGGCCCGCAGCATGACCGGCCTGCCCTTGCCCTTCAACGGCACCTGCGGCATCTGGCGCCGCGCCGCGATCGAGGACGCCGGCGGCTGGAAGGCCGATACGCTGACCGAGGACCTCGACCTCAGCCTGCGCGCCCATCTCAAGGGCTGGCGCGCCCGCTACCTGTCCGACATCACCGTGCCGGGCGAGCTGCCGTCGAGCATCGCCGCCTGGCGGGTGCAGCAGTTCCGCTGGACCAAGGGCTTCGCCCAGGTCGCCTGCAAGCTGCTGCCGACGGTCTGGCGCTCGACCCTGCCGCGCAAGACCAAGGTCGTGGTCAGCCTGCAGCTGCTGCAATGCCTGTTCTACCCGCTGGGCGCGCTGGCGATGGTCAACACGCTGATGTTCCTGAGCATCGGCTTCGACCAGCCGGTGGCGCTGACCGCGCTGGGCGTGGTCTCGACCGTGCTCGGCATCTCCGGCACCGCCGCCTTCCTGGTCTCCGGCCGCTGCGCCGTACGCCGGGAGCGGCTGGGCCAGGCGGTGATGGACATGCTGGCCACCATGGCGCTGAATGCCGGCCTGTCGCTGTCGAACTCGGTGGGCGTGATCGAGGCCTTCATCGGCCGCCGCAGCGGCTTCGTGCGCACGCCGAAGAAGGGCAGCTCGCGCCGGTCCGGCTATCGCAGCGGCGCCGGCAGCGGCATCCCGGAGACCGCGGCCGGCGTGGTGCTGCTGGGCATGGTGCTGACCGACCTGGCTTGGTACCTGCCGTTCCTGGTCGTCTCCGGCACCGGCCTGCTGATCATGGGCACCGCCCTGCTGGCCGAGCGCTACGACCTGCGGCTCGACCCGCGCGCCCTGCCCCGCACCATGCCGGGCGTGAAGCTGGCGCCGCCGGCGGCCCGGGCGCCGCAGCCGAACTCGCGCAGCTGACATCGCGGCGGGCCGGAGACTCCCTCTCCGGCCCGCCTCTTTTTCGTCCCAAGCTGGTAGTATCGTCCTGGCGCGATCGGCCCATGCGGCCCGCGGACGGAGGGGACCATGGCCCTGTGGGACAAGATTGCCGGCGAATTCATCGACATCATCGAATGGACCGATGATACCCAGGACACCATCGTCTACCGGTTCGGGCGGCACAACAACGAGATCAAATACGGCGCCCAGCTGACGGTGCGCGAGAGCCAGGTCGCCGTCTTCGTCAACGAAGGCAAGGTGGCCGACGTGTTCCAGCCGGGAATGTACCAGCTGGAAACCAGGAACCTGCCGATCCTGTCGACGCTGCAGGGCTGGAAATACGGCTTCTCGAGCCCGTTCAAGGCCGAGGTCTATTTCCTCAACACCAAGCGGTTCACCGACCTGAAATGGGGCACGATGAACCCGGTGATGCTGCGCGACCCGGAATTCGGGCCGGTGCGGCTTCGGGCTTTCGGGACTTACGCCATCCGGGTCAAGGATCCCGCTGCCTTCATCCGCGAGATCGCCGGCACCGACGGCCGCTTCACCACCGACGAGATCACCGACCAGCTGCGCAACCTGATCGTCACCAGCTTCGCCGGGGCGGTGGCGAAGTCGGGCATCCCGGTGCTGGACCTGTCGGCCAACTACGACAAGGTCGGCCAGGTGATCCGCGACGCCATCCAGCCGGAGTTCGATGCCTACGGCCTGGAGGTGGCGACGCTGCTGGTCGAGAACGTCTCGTTGCCCGAGGAGGTCGAGAAGGCGCTCGACCGCCGCAGCAGCATGGGCGTGGTCGGCGACCTCGGCCGCTACACCCAGTTCCAGACCGCCGAGGCGATCAAGGCCGCGGCCGAGAATCCCGGCGGCGCCGCCGGCATCGGCATCGGCATGGCGACGGCCGGAGGCCTCGCCTCCGCCATGGGCGGCGCGGTGCAGCAGGCCGGCCAGACGCCGGCCGCGGGTTCGGCGCCGCCGCCTTTGCCGGGGGCCTATCACGTCGCCATCGACGGCAAGCAGGCCGGCCCGTTTCCGGCGGCCGAGCTGCAGAGGCTGGTGCACGACGGGCGCCTGACCCGCGACAGCCTGGTCTGGGCCCAGGGCATGGCGGGCTGGAGCAAGGCCGGTGATGTCGCTGGCCTGGCCGCGCTGTTCGCCGACCAGCCGCCGCCGCTGCCGCCGGCCTGATCCCGGATCATGGCGGATCTGGCCTTCGCCTGCGCGTCCTGCGGCGCGCAGCTCGAATACGCGCCCGGCACCCGGACGCTGAAATGCCCCTATTGCGGGCATGAGAATGCGATCGAGGCCTCGCCCTGGTCCAGGGTCGAGGAGATCGACTACGCCACCGGCCTGGCCGAGGCCGAGCAGTCGGCGCCGACCGAGACGGTGTCGGTGGTCTCGTGCCAGCGCTGCGCCGCCGAATTCCAGCTGGACCCCGCGATCCAGGCGTCGCGCTGCCCGTTCTGCGGCACGCCGATCGTGCTGGAGCCGCGCGCCCTGACCCATCTGCGGCCCGGCGCGCTGCTGCCCTTCGGCTTCGACGCCAAGGGGGCACGGTCGAAATACGAATCCTGGCTGTCCGGCCTGTGGTTCGCGCCGAACGACGTCAAGCGCCTGGCCAAGACCGATGCCGGCTTCATCGGCATGTATGTGCCCTACTGGACCTTCGACGCCGCGACCCGCACCGACTACACCGGCCAGCGCGGCGACGACTACACCCGGACGATTCGCGAGGGCGACAAGACCCGCACCGTCGTCGAGACCCGCTGGACCAACTGCAGCGGCGAGGTCGCCCGCGATTTCGACGACGTGACGGTGATGGCCAGCCGGTCCCTGCCGGAGGGGTATCTCGACAAGCTCGAGCCCTGGGATCTCGGCGCGCTGACGCCCTATGACCCGAGCTATCTGCGCGGCTTCGGCGCGCAGCACTATCAGCTCGACCTGGCCGGCGGCTTCGGCCGGGCGCAGGAGAAGATGGCGCCGCCGATCCGCCGCGACATCTGCGCCGATATCGGCGGCGACAAGCAGACCATCCGCAGCCAGGAGACGCGCTATTCCGGCGTCACCTTCAAGCACGTGCTGCTGCCGATCTGGCTGAACAGCTTCCGCTATGGCGGCCGGACCTACAGCTTCGTGATCAACGGCCGCACCGGCGAGGTGCAGGGCCAGCGGCCCTGGAGCTGGATCAAGATCGGCCTCGCGGCGCTGGCGGCGGCAGCGGTCGTGCTGGTGGTCGTGATGCTGATGGACAAGAGCTGAGTTTTCCTCACGCCATCGAAACGCCCGCTCGGCGGCTCGGCCCGCCCCCTCACCCTCCCGGCCCAAGCGGGCCGGGCCCCTCCCTCTCCCCGAGGAGAGGGAATAGGAGTTGCGCCCCGTGCACCTCTCCTCGGGGAGAGGTCGAAATCGCGCAGCGATTTCGGGTGAGGGGGTGGCTCCGGCCCATCCAGAGCTCGCCCAGGGCTTGACCCCGGCGCGCGGGACGGCCAGAGCGTGAGCATGCTCGACCTCTCCCACCATCTCTGGATCCTGGCCGCGGCCCTGCTGCTCGACGCGGTCATCGGCGACCCGCCCTGGCTGTGGCGGCGGCTGACGCATCCGATCGCCCTGGTCGGCCGGCTGATCGGCTGGCTGGACCGGCGCCTGAACCATGACGGCGACGCCCCGGCCCGGCGCCGCGCCATGGGCATCGCCGCAACGCTGCTGCTGGTGCTGCCGGCCGGCGGCATCGGCTGGGGCGTCTCGGCCCTGCTGCGCACGCTGCCCTTCGGCTGGGTTCTGGAGATCGTCGTCGCCGCCATCTTCCTGGCCCAGCGCAGCCTGCACGACCATGTCGCCGCCGTGGCCGCCGCCTGCGAGCTGGAGGGGCTGGAGGGCGGACGCCGCGCCGTGTCGATGATCGTCGGCCGCGACCCGCAGAGCCTGGACATGGCCGGGGTGTGCCGCGCCGCGATCGAGAGCGATGCCGAGAACTATTCCGACGGCGTGTTTGCGCCGGCCTTCTGGTTCGCGCTGCTCGGCCTGCCCGGGATCCTGATCTACAAGGCGGTGAACACCGCCGACAGCATGATCGGCCATCGCACGGCCCGGCACGAGGCCTTCGGCTGGGCCTCGGCCCGGCTGGACGACGTCCTGAACCTGGTTCCCGCCCGGCTCTGCGGCGCCCTGCTGGCGCTGGCCGCACCGTTCGGCGGCGGCCGCATCGGCGCGGCATGGCGGGCGATGCTGCGCGACGCGCCGAAGCACCGCTCGCCCAATGCCGGCTGGCCGGAGGCAGCGATGGCCGGCGGCCTCGGCCTCGCCTTGGCCGGCCCGCGCCAGTATCACGGCACGGTGGTAACGGATGCCTGGATGGGCGATGGCGGCCGGGCCGAGGCGACGCCGCGCGACATCCGCCGGGCGCTGGAGGTCACCAAGGGCGCCGGGGTGATCCTGGTCCTGGCGACGGTGGCGACGGCGATGGTGCTGTAGGACGGGGCGCTCCTGGGAGGCCGGTCCGGGCTTCGGCATTCTCCCCTCACATAGCCATCCATCTCTTTGCCGTCATTCCCGCGAAAGCGGGAATCTCTATCCAGACGGCGTGACGAGATCCCCGCTTTCGCGGGGATGACGAGGGTTTTGGGGATGCGGGCGCGTCGAAACCCCTCCCCCTCCCGCCAGGGGAGCGGGAGTGTGGAAGGCTGCGTTCGTGAATGCTGAAAGTTGGTGAAGGGTAGGTGCGCCGGCGGCTCATCCCGTGTCCGGCGGCTTGGGTTTGCGACGGCCGGCGCGAGGCGCGGGCGGATCGGACGGCGGAGGCTTTTCGTCATCCTCGTCATCCTCGTCGTCCCAGCCCTTCCCGTCCTCCGCGTCCTCGCGCGCCATCTCCGCCTCGAACTCCATCGCCTCCTGCAGCCAGCGCTGCGCATCGTCCGGCAGGCCGTACATCCGGCACAGCCGCGCAATCGCCACCTCCGCCGGCAGGCGGTCGATCATCTCCTCGATCTCGGGCTGCTCCAGCCGGTCGCCCAGCTCCCAGCCGCGGTCATCGGCCTCGTCCTCGCTCCAGCCCTCGGCCTTGCTCTGGGCGTCGAGCGCCTGCTGCATCGCCGCCGCCACACGCTGCCGGTGGCCCTTGCGATCCGCCGCCGTCGACCAGGCCGGACGCTGCCGGGACAGCTTGTCCTCCAGCAGCATCGTCAGCCGCACCGCCCGGGCGGCGGTGGCGAAGCGGGTGCAGTAGTCGACCCCGGGCTCGGGCGCCTCGACCGCGTCGGTGCGGGTCTTCTCGGCGATCTCCATGCCGATCTCGGCCAGTCGGGCGAGCAGGCGCAGATGCCGCTCGGTCCGCTCCCCGGTGGAAGCGGGCCTCTCCATGCCTGATTCTGTCTGCGCCTTGTTCATAGAACATATGATGAACGAGGGTGCAGATTAAGGCTA
>NZ_VCCH02000143.1 GCF_005938675.2 Mycobacterium sp. KBS0706 | reverse complement strand
CCCCGGCCGACTTCGCACATCCAGCCGAGATTGGTCCTGGCCTCGGCGTCACCCTGGTCGGCGGCCAGGCGATAGAGGCGCACCGCCTCGCCATCGCTCTGCGGCACGCCGCGGCCGGAATAATACAGCGTTCCCAGCAGGCGCTGGCCGACGGCGGAGCCGGCCTCGGCCGACCGGCCGTACCAATAGGCCGCGGCAGCCATGTCCAGGGCGCCGCCGCGGCCGTTCTCGGCCATGTAGCCGAGGCTGTTCTGGGCCGGGGTGTAGCCCTGCTCCGCAGCCAGGCTGTACAGGCGCACCGCCTCGGCCTCGTTGCGCTCGACGCCGCGCCCGTCCTGGTACATGTAGCCGAGATAGGTCTGACCGCGGTCGTAGCCCTGGGCGGCGGACAGGCGGTACCAGCGCACCGCCTCGGCATCGTCCTGCGCCACCCCGGCGCCGTCCCGATACATGTCGCCGAGATAGGACTGGCCGCGGGCGCTGCCCTGCTCGGCGGCCCGCCGGTACCAGTACACGGCCTCGGCCAGATCCCGGTCGAGGCCGTCGCCGGCCTCGTGGCGATAGCCGAGCCGGATCTGCGCCTCGGCATCCCCGGATTCGGCCATGAGACGCAGGCCGCGCAGCTCGGCCTCGGGGGCTGCCGCGATAATGGCCAGGATGTCGGATGGAGCCGGCGCCGCGGGACTGAAGGGCGACGGGGAGGCGAGGGCCGCCGGCGATGCCAGCACCAGCCCGAGCACGAAACCTTGAATGCGCATCTCAAATGGCTGTTCGAAAATCCCCCTGTTCACACCCATCCTTGATCGAAACCGGCCCCGCTGTCGATGGGGGATCGTTTCGGGGCCGGTCGATCCCGCTACGCCTTTCGGTCCGGTGCGCTCTCCGCCCAGCGGGCCATCAGGGTGTTGGACGGCAGGCCCTCGTCGACCAGCTTCTTCGCCGTCTCCACCCCGGCCACCGGCAGGCCCTCCGGGTCCAAGAGGCCGATCTGCACCAGCACCGAGGCCTGGTCCCAGTAGATATGCTCGTTGTACAGCTTGTCGCCGCGGAAGCGGACGATCGCGACTAGCGGGATCTCGACATAGCGCCCCGTGGGTGGGACGCCCGGCAGCATCCAGTCGATCTCGATGTCATGGGTGAAGCAGAACAGCATCTCGTCGACCAGCCGGTCGATCCCGACGGTGCGGCTGATCGGGACCAGCCGGGTGTCGGCCGGCGTCTTCGGGATGAAGTGGTTGGCGTAGAAGCGGTGCAACTCCTCCTGGCCGACGCCGCCGGTCATGGTCGGGATGTGGTTGACATAGGGCTCGGCCACCATCGTCGCCATGGTGGCGCGGGCGTCGCGGGTGGCGAATTCCAGCGCTGTGTGCCGCTCCCACAGCGCCGGCAGGTCGTAATGCGGTCCCAGCGCCTGGCGGAACACGGCCAGGCTGCGGGAATGGGCCATCAGCGAGGCCGGCTTGTCGTAGACCGCCCGGGCCGGCACGTTGAAGCCGTGATCGGCGCCCGGATAGACGAAGAGCTGCACGTCGTCGCGGCCGGCGAAGGCGTCGGCGATCGCCTCGCGCACCGATGGCGGCAGATGGCGGTCCTTCTCGGGGATGTGGAACACCATCGGGCAGCGGATCGCCCCGGCCTCGTCCAGCAGCGGCTCCATCCCGGTGCCGTAATAGCTGACCGCGGCGTCGACATGGCTGCGTGCGGCGGTCAGATAGGCCAGGCGTCCGCCCAGGCAGAAGCCCAGCGCGCCGACCTTGCCGCGGCATTCCGGCAGCCGCCGCAGCGTCGCCAGGGCGGCGCCGCAATCGGCGACGGCACCGTCGATGTCGAGGCGGCCCAGCAGCTCGCGGGCGCGGGCCACATCGGCCTCGCCATAGCCGAGATCGACCTTCGGTTCCAGCCGCCAGAACAGGTCCGGCGCCAGCACCACATAGCCTTCCTCGGCATAGAGATCCGCCACCGCCCGGAGATGCGCGTTGACGCCGAAGATCTCCTGCAACAGCAGGATGCCGGGGCCGCTGCCGCTCGCCGGCACCGCCAGATAGCCCTGGAACCGGCCGCCGTCATCGGCCGTGATGTCGACCCATCTGCTGGTCATCTCTGGTCTCCGCTGGCTCGGAAGGGGCGCCCTTCTTCGGGACGCCGTCCGCGGCTATAGTTTAAACTTAAAGCAGATCAGGCGGCCACCGGCCGTGTTCGGGACAGCAGCAGAATGATCGATGCCGAGACCGCGGTCGCCGACCGGCCCAAGGACCATCGCGTCGAGCTGCGGCTGTGGCTGCGGCTGCTGACCTGCACCACCATGATCGAGCGCGAGGTTCGCCGCCGCCTGGCCGAGAGCTTCGACACCACCCTGCCGCGCTTCGACCTGATGGCGCAGCTGTACAAGATGCGCCAGGGCCTCACTTTGGGCGAACTCAGCCAGCGGCTGATGGTCTCGAACGGCAACATGACCGGGCTGGTCGAGCGGCTGGTCGAGGGCGGGCTGGTGGCGCGCGAGCAGTCGCAGGCGGACCGGCGCAAGCATGTCATCCGCCTGACGGGGGAGGGCGAGCGCCAGTTCGCCGCCATGGCCGCGGCGCATGGCGACTGGGTGGCCGAGATGACAGCCGGGCTGGAGACCGGCGAGATCGAGCGGCTGATGGACCTGCTCGGCCGCACCAAAGTGTCGGTGGCCGACGCGACGCGGCCGCGGGGGCGGGGCAAGGCGGAGTAGCCCGGCTCCGCCTAGCTCTTCAGCCGGTACCCGGTCCTGAAGATCCAGGCGACGACGCCGAGGCAGATCGCCAGGAAGGCCAGGGTCATGCCCAGGCTGACGGCGATGTTCACGTCGGCGATGCCGTAGAAGCTCCAGCGGAAGCCGCTGATCAGATAGACCACGGGGTTGAACAACGCCACGGTCTGCCAGAAGGGCGGCAGCATCGAGATCGAGTAGAAGCTGCCTCCCAGGAAGGTCAGTGGCGTGATGATCAGGAGCGGGATCACCTGCAGCTTCTCGAACCCGTCGGCCCAGATGCCGATGATGAAGCCGAACAGGCTGAAGGTGACGGCCGTCAGTACCAGGAACAGCAGCATCCACAGCGGATGGAGCACCTGCAGCGGCACGAACAGCCCGGCCGTGGCCAGGATGATGGCGCCGAGGACGATCGACTTGGTGGCGGCCGCCCCGACATAGGCGACGACGATCTCGAGATAGGAGACGGGCGCCGACAGCAGCTCGTAGATCGTGCCGATGAATTTCGGGAAATAGATGCCGATCGAGGCGTTGGAGATGCTCTGCGTCAGCAGCGACAGCATGATCAGCCCGGGCACGATGAAGGCGCCGTAGCTGACCCCGTTGATCTCCTCGATGCGCGAGCCGAGGGCCGAGCCGAAGACGACGAAGTACAGCGAGGTCGAGATCACCGGCGACAGGATGCTCTGCATCAGGGTGCGGCCGGTGCGCGCCATCTCCGACATATAGATTGCGCGGATTGCGTAGAGGTTCATCGCCGTTCGCTCACCAGGCTGACGAAGATCTCCTCCAGCGAGCTCTGGCTCGTGCGGAGGTCCTTGAGCCGGATTCCGGCATCGGCGATGGACTGCATCACCGCAGCGATGCCGGTGCGCTCGCCTTGCGAGTCGTAGGTGTAGACCAGCTCGCCGCCATCGGCTGACAGCGACAGCTGATGCGCGGCCAGCGTCTCGGGCAGGCTGTCCAGCGGGGCCTGCAGCTGCAGGGTCAGCTGCTTCTTGCCCAGCTTGCGCATCAGCTCGGCCTTGTCCTCGACCAGGATGATCTCGCCCTTGCGGATCACCCCGATCCGGTCGGCCATCTCCTCGGCCTCGTCGATGTAGTGGGTGGTCAGGATGATGGTCACGCCCTGGTCCCGCAGGCTGCGCACCAGCCGCCACATGTCCTGCCGCAGCTCGACGTCGACGCCCGCCGTCGGCTCGTCCAGGAACAGGATCTGCGGCTCATGCGCCAGCGCCTTGGCGATCAGCACCCGGCGCTTCATCCCGCCGGACAGCGTCATGATCTTGCTGTCCTTCTTGTCCCACAGCGACAGGTCGCGCAGCACCTTCTCGATATGGGCCGGGTTCTTCGGCTTGCCGAACAGGCCGCGGCTGAAGCTGGCAGTGTCCCAGACGGTGGTGAAGGAATCGGTGGTCAGCTCCTGCGGCACCAGCCCGATGCGGGACCGGGCGGCGCGGTAGTCGCCGACGATGTCTTGGCCGTCCACCGACACCGTCCCGCCACCCGGCCGGACGATGCCGCAGACGATGTTGATCAGCGTGGTCTTGCCGGCGCCGTTGGGGCCGAGCAGGGCGAAGATCTCGCCGCGCCGGATCTCCAGGTCGACGCTCTTCAGCGCCTGGAAGCCGGAGGCATAGGTCTTCGACAGGTTCGAGACGGTGATGATCGGCGGCATGGCGGCGACCATAGCCGATGCCGGGGGTGATTCGGGGAAGGTTTGTGGTGGGCACAGCCGGAGTGGCCCCCGACGGCAGCCGGCGGACAAGCCGCAGGGAAGCGTTCGAGGGGCGCCCTAGCGGTTTGCTGAGAACAAGAGCTTTCCTGCGAACAGACCCATCAGGCCGGCGAAGCCGTAATCGAGGATGCGCATCGCCCGACGATTCATCCTCCAGGCTGCCATGAACCTCTCCGCGCAGAGGATGATCGCTCCGCACGCCAGCGCCCCGACGGCGATGAAGAGCAGGCTCAGGACGAGCATCTGCGTGGAGGCACTAGGATCGCCCGAGCTGACGAACTGCGGCAGGAAGGTCAGGAAGAACACGACGATCTTCGGGTTGAATAGGTTGATCGCGACGCCGGCGAGATAGGTGCGCAGGGCGTCCTTCCGGCCACCGGCTCTTCCTGCCACGGGGAGCGCCACGCCTCGTCGGATCGCCTGCAGCGCCAGCCACAGCAGATAGCCGCAACCTGCGATCTTCAGAACCATGAATGCGCTGGCGGACGACGCCAGGAGCGTCGATAGGCCGAGCGCGGCCAACAGGGCATGACAGAAAAGGCCGGTCAGGGTGCCCAGCAGCGCCAGGAAGCCGAGGCGTCGCCCGCCCTGTGCCGTGCGGCCAAGAAAGAACGCCATGTCCGGCCCGGGGGTGATAGCGAGGATGGCGCTGGCGGCGGCGAAACCGACGAGGACGGGGAGGGACGGCAAGACCTCCAACTGGGCCTCCAGGATGGCAGGCGGCGGGAATCGATCCTCAGGGGCCACAATGGAGCGACAAGGCGTACACCACAAGCTGCTGGATCACCCCCCGTTCCGCTCATCGCTGGTCACCACCCCATCCACCAGATGAATCCGCCGGTCCATCCGCCCCGCCAGGTCGACGTCGTGGGTCACCGCCACCACAGTCTTGCCGCGCTCATGCACCAGCGCCGACAGGATGGCGAAGACCTGCTCCGAGCTGTGGCTGTCGAGGCTGCCGGTCGGCTCGTCGGCCAGCAGGAGCGGCGGGTCGTTGGCCAGCGACCGCGCCACCGCCACGCGCTGGCGCTGGCCGCCGGACAGCTGGTCCGGCCGCTTGCCGCGATGCTCGGCGAGGCCGAGGGCGTCGAGCAGCGCATCCGCCCGCTCGCGCATTTCCCGGGCGCCGAGGCGGCCCAGCTTGCGCATCGGGATCTCGACATTCTCCCGCGCCGTGAACTCCGGCAGCAGGAAATGGAACTGGAAGACGAAGCCGATCGATTCCAGCCGCAGCCGAGCCCGGTCCCGCTCGCCCAGCGCCGACGCATTCTTGCCCGCGATCTGCAGCTCCCCGCCCGTCTGCCGGTCGAGCAGGCCGAGCAGGTAGAGCAGCGACGACTTGCCGGAGCCGGAGGGGCCGGTGACGGCGACCAGCTCGCGCGCGCCGATCGCCAGCGACACGTCCTTGACCAGCGTCACCGGCACGGTCTCCGGCAGCACCCGGGTCAGGCCCTTGGCCTCGATGAGCGCGCTCATGTCGCCCCCCGGATGATGTCGACCGGGTTCAGCTTCGCCGCCTGGCGGGCGGGCAGATAGCCGGCGAAGCCGGCGGCGGCCAGGGCGAAGCCGGCGGCGATCAGGTAGTGCCAGGGGCTCCAGGTCAGCGGCAGCTTGGTGATCTCGCGCCCCACCGTGCCGCCGGAGATGTGCAGCTCCACCTGCGACAGGCCGAAGCACAAGGCGAAGCCCAGCAGCCACCCGGCCAGCGATCCGGCGAGGCCCAGCGTCAGCCCCTCCAGCAGGAACAGCCGGCGCATGTCCCGCGCCTCGAAGCCGAGCGACTTCAGGATGGCGATGTCGCGCGCCTTCTCATGGGTGATGGTCGAGACGATGTTGAAGATGCCGAAGCCGGCCACCAGCAGGATGGCGCCGACCACCGTGTACATGATGATGTTGCGGATGACGAAGGCCTCCAGCAGGGATTCGTTCGCCTCCTGCCAGGCCACCGCCTTGTAGCCGATCAGCGCCTCGGCCCGCTTGGCCACCGCCGGCGCCGCGGCCGGGTCGTCCAGCTTCAGCCGGATCTCGTTGATGGCGTTGGGCCGCTCGCTCAGGATCTGGGCGATCTTCAGGAGGACATAGCCCTCGCCCTCGTCGCGGGCGGTGACGCCGGTGTGGAACAGGCCGACGATCTTGACCGCGCGGGTCTGGCCGGTGGCGGAGACCAGGGTGACGGTGGTGCCGAGATCGGCGCCCAGCCGCTTCGCCAGGCTGTCCCCGACCACGATGTTGTTGCCGCCGGCGATCAGCGAATCGAAGCTGCCCTGGCGGAAATCCTGGGCGATCGAAGACACGCGCGCCTCCTGCCGCGGCTCGACGCCGAAGATGCTGATGCCGATGTCCTGCCCGGCATAGCGGACCACGCCCTGGGTCTTCAGGCTCTTCGACATCCTCCCGGGGATCCAGGCGCTCAGCGCCGCCACCGCCGCCGTCGGGTTCAGGATGCCGCGCCGGTCGTCGCGCGGCCGCAGGCCGGCGATGGCCACGGCGTCGAATTCGTCCTCGGCCGGCTGCCGCGCCGCGGTGCGGCGCTCATCGGTGATCTGGACATGCGGCATGGTGTCGATCAGCTGGGCGACGAAGTCGTCCTCGCCGCCCTGCATCAGCGCCGCCATGGCGATCGAGAAGCCGACGCCCAGGGCGGTGCCCAGGATCGCGACCAGGGTCTGCCGGCCGCGGCCGATGATGTGGGTGACGGCAAGGTCGAGCAGCAGCCGCATGGCTCAGCCCTCCGGCGCCACCCGGGCGCCGTCGGCCAGCAGCTCGGGGAAGGGGGTGACGACCCGGTCGCCCTCGGCCAAGCCGGACAGCACCTCGATGTCGCGGATGCCACGGATGCCGGCCGCGATCGTCCGGCGCCGGGCCCGGCTGTCGCCATCGACGGTGAAGACGGTATCGCCGTTCACCGCCTCGGCGGGGATCAGCACGGCGTTCGGCACGGCACGGTTGACGATGTTGACGTCGACCGTCATGCCGATGCGGACGGGCGTATCGTCCGGCAGGGCCAGGCGCACGCGATAGGTCTTGGCCACCGGGTCGCCCTTTGGCGTGATGCTGTCGACCGTCGCCGGCAGCGCCTGGCCCGGAAAGGCGTCGGCGCGCAGCAGCGCCTTCTGCCCGACCGCGACCAGCGGGATGTCCTCCTCGTTGACGTCGGCGATGACCCAGAGCGGCTTCGGCTCGCCGACCCAGAACAGGATGGTGCCCGGGTCGACGATTTCGCCGACCTCGCCGTCCTTGCGCAGCACCACGCCGCGCATCGGCGCGCGCAGGACGTAGTTCTCCAGCTTGGCGGTCTGGCCGGCGATCATCGCATCCAGCCGCGACAGCTCGCTGCGCGCCTGGTCCAGGGCCTGGACGCTGGCAACGTTGCGGCCGGCCAGCACCATCTGCCGGTCGTGCTCGGCCGCCGCCAGCTTCTGCCGCGCCTTCAGCTCGGCCAAAGTCGCCTCGGCTTCGCGGCTGTCCAGCCGGGCCAGCTCGGCGCCGGGGTCGACCGGTTCGCCTTCGCAATCGCACAGCGCCGTGATCCGCTCCTGGATCAGCGGTGTCACCTTGGCCCAGACCCGCGGCTCGATCACGCCGGTGGCGTAAACGATCTGCGCCGCCTCGCCGCGCCTGGGCGTCACGGTCGCGACCGCTGCGGGGCGGCCGAACAGCCAGAAGGCGGCGCCGGCGATCAGCGCCAGCACCAGGACGGCGGACAGGATGCGGACGGTCTTCACCTGCGACTCCGAAAGCGGCGGGTCGGCGAGAATATATATACGAGACAGTATCGTTTCGATATATGATTCAGGAGCAGGCTCGGAGGGCTCGATGTGACGACAGCGGAAACCGGCGGAAAGCGGGCGCCGGGGCGGCCGCGCAGCCGGGCGGCGGAGGAGGCGATCCTGAAGGCGGCGCTGGCGCTGTTCCTCGACCATGGCGTCGAGGGCGCGAGCATCGAGCGCATCGCCCGGCGCGCCGGGGTCGGCAAGACCACGATCTACCGCCGCTGGTCGTCGAAGGAAGAGCTGCTGGCCCAGGCGATCGGCCGGGTGCGCGAGGATGCCGAGCGCGACATGGGCGTCACCGATTTCCGCGACTTCGCCGCGCTGCCGCTGGGCCCGACGCTGCGCCGGATGATGGAGGCGGGGGCCGAGCTGATGGCGAGCGACGAGAACCGCAAGCTGCTGGCCCGGCTGATCGGCTCGGTGCAGAGCCATCCGCGGCTGCTGGCGATCTATTGGGAAACCTATCTGCGGCCGCGGCGCGAGGCCTTCGGGATGATGTTGGACCAGGCGAAGGCGCGTGGGGAGCTGCCGGCCGCGGCCGACACCGCCATGCTGCAGGACATGATGAGCGGCGCCATGCTGCACCGTCTGCTGATCGACCCGGCGCCGTCGACGCCGCAGGATCTGCGCGACTATCTCGCCCGGCTGCTGCAGCAGCTCGGGTTGACCGAGCCGCCCGAAGATTAACGGCCGTTTGATCCCTCGCCGTCATTGCAATGACAATGAGGGAAACGAGGCGGCCCGCTGCCTCAAGGGCTTCGCCTCGGCCGCCGGTCCCGCTCGCGCTCGATCTCCGAATTCAGCTCGGCGCCGATCAGGAAGATCACCGTCGACAACCAGATCCAGGTCAGGAAGCCGATCACGGCGCCGAGCGAGCCGTAGGTTGCGCCGTAATTGGCGAAGCGGGCGACGTACCAGGAGAACAGCATCGACCCGCCGAGCCAGACGGTCGCGGCGATCACGCCGCCCCAATTCAGCCAATGCTCGCGCCGGCCGCCGGGGCCGTAGCGGTAGACCAGGGTCAGGGCCGCGATCGTCGCCAGGTACAGCGCCGGCCAGCGCAAGAGCCGGATCAGCATGCCGGCATCGGAGCCGAGGCCGATGTAGTTGAGTGCGATCGGCGCCGCCACCACCACCGCCAGGGCCAGCACGGCGAAGCCGATGGCGCAGAGCGTGAACAGCAGCGACACCATGTTCAGCCGCACGAAGCCGCGCCGCTCCTCCTCGTCATAGGCGACGTTCAGCGCGTCAAACATCGCCTTGACCCCGGCATTGGCGCTCCACAGCGAGATCGCGAGGCCGGCGAAGAAGGCCAGGCCCAGGCTCTTCGGCGGCTGGCTGGCGATGCGTTGCAGCTGTCCGCCGATCAGCTCCAGGCTGCCGGCCGGCAGGATCAAGGCCAGGTCCTCGATATTCCGCTGCACGGTCGAGACGTCGGCGACCAGCCCGTACAGCGAAACGAACACTCCGATCGCCGGGAACAGCGCCAGCAGGGTATAATAGGCGACGCCGGCGGCCAGCGCGAACACCCGGTCCTCGCCGATCTCGCCCCAGACCCGCCATAGCACGATGCCGCCGCGGCGCGCCCTGCGCCGCCACCGCCGCTCCCTGGTCTCCGCCGTCATGGCGATTCGGCGCCTCCGTTCCACCCCGCCGACCATAGGTGTTGGCGGCCATGACGGAAATCCGGTTGACGCCGCGGTTTCGGCTGCGACCATCTGGGCGCCGCGCCCGTGATCGACCAGGAGACCCGCCGTGCCCCGTCTGAGCCCGTCCTCCAGCCACTATGGCGCCGTCATGGCGGTCGTCGAAGGCGACAAGATGGTCGGCATCCAGCCCTATGCCAGCGACATCGACCCGTCGCCGATCATCAACTCGCTGCCCGGCATGGTGCACGGGAACCTGCGCATCCCGCAGCCGATGGTCCGGGCCGGCTGGCTGGCCGACCGGCACCGCAGCGACGGCAGCCGGCGCGGCGCCGACGCCTTCGTGCCGGTGTCGTGGGAGATGGCGCTGGATCTGGTGGCGGGCGAGCTGGAGCGGGTGCGGACCGAGCACGGTGCCGAATCGATCTATGGCGGCAGCTACGGCTGGGGCAGCGCCGGCCGGCTGCACAACGCCCCGACCCTGCTGCGCCGCATGCTGGGCTTCACCGGCGGCTATACCGCCTCGGTCAACAACTACAGCTTCGGCGCTGCTTTGCCGCTGATGCCGCACATCATCGGCGACTTCAACCGGGTGCTGGTCGAGACCACCGACTGGCGCAGCATCGCCAGCGACGGCCGCCTGATCGTGGCGTTCGGCGGCATGCCGCCGCGCAACAGCCAGATCGCCTCGGGCGGCACCGGCAAGCACCAGCAGCGCGACTGGAACCGCCGCAGCCGCGAGGCCGGGGTGCAGTTCGTCTATATCGGCCCGGTGCGCGACGACATGGCGGCGGAGGCCGGGGCCGAATGGCTGGCGCCGCGGCCGAACACCGACACCGCGATCATGCTCGGTCTGGCCCACACGCTGGTGGCGGAAGGGCTGTACGACCGCGGCTTCGTCGACCGCTGCACCACCGGCTTCGACCGCTTCCTGCCCTATCTCATGGGCCAGTCCGACGGCACCGCCAAGGACGCCGACTGGGCCGCCGCGATCTCCGGCCTGTCCGCCGACACCATCCGTGGCCTGGCGCGGCGCATGGCGTCGCAGCGCACCATGGTCAGCCTCAGCTGGTCGCTGCAGCGCGGCGACCATGGCGAGCAGCCCTACTGGATGGGCACGGTGCTGGCGGCGATGCTGGGCCAGATCGGCCTGCCGGGCGGCGGTATCGGCTATGGCTACGGCGCCGAGGCCAATGTCGGCTCGGCAAGCGACGGCCGCAGCCGCGCCCGCATCATCCCGGGCCCGAACCCGACCGGCCGCTACATCCCGGTCGCCCGCATCTCCGACCTCCTGCTGCGGCCGGGCGAGACCGACGACTACAACGGCCACAAGATCACCTATCCGGACACGCGGCTGGTCTACTGGGCCGGCGGCAACCCGTTCCACCACCACCAGGACCTCAACCGCCTGCTGCGCGCCTGGGCGAAGCCGGAGACGGTGATCGTGCAGGAGCCGTGGTGGACCCCGGTGGCCCGCCGCGCCGACATCGTGCTGCCGGCCACCACCACCTTCGAGCGCAACGACATCGGCGGCGCCGCGCGCGACCCCTACATCCTGGCCATGCCGCAGGCGATCCCGCCGGTCGGCCAGGCGCGCAGCGACTTCGACATCCTGACCGAGCTGTCGGACCGGGCCGGCGCCCGCGAGGCCTTCACCGAGGGCCGCGACGAGATGGGCTGGGTCCAGTATTTCTACGAGAACGACCGCCGCACCGCCGCCGATGCGGGGATCGAGCTGCCCGGCTTCCAGGAGTTCTGGGAGATCGGCCATGTCGAGCTGCCGCTGTCGGACAAGCCGAAGATCCTGCTCGAGGCGTTCCGCGCCGACCCGGTGGCCAACAAGCTGCCGACGCCGAGTGGCCGGATCGAGATCTTCTCCGACCGCATCGCCGGCTTCGGCTATGACGACTGCCCGGGCCACCCGACGTGGTTCGAGCCGGCGGAATGGCTCGGCGCGCCGGAGACGGAGCGCTTCCCGCTGCACCTGATCTCGAACCAGCCGAAGACCCGGCTGCACAGCCAGCTCGACGCCGGCGTGACCAGCCGCAGCGAGAAGGTGGCGGACCGCGAGCCGGTCTGGATCCACCCGGCCGATGCCGCCGCCCGCGGCATCCAGGACGGCGAGGTGGTGCGGCTGTTCAACGACCGTGGCGCCTGCCTGGCCGGGGCTTTGGTCACCGACCGGGTGATGCCGGGCGTCATCCAGCTCGCCACCGGCGCCTGGTACGATCCGGAGGTGCCGGGCGAAATCGGGGCGCTGTGCAAGCACGGCAACCCGAACGTCCTGACCCGCGACCAGGGCACCTCGCGGCTGGGGCAGGGGCCTAGCGCCCATACCTGCCTGGTCGAGATCGCCCGGCTCGAAGGCCCGGCCCCCCGCGTCACCGCCTTCGACCCGCCGGTGATCCTGGACCCGAAGGTCGAGGCGGCGGAGTAGGGGCTCAAGAGCGTTGTTTTGCGTTGCCTCTCCCGCCTGGCGGGAGAGGCAATGCACAAGACGGGTTAGTGGACAGCGGAGGCAGGGATGACACGGGACGCGGCGATCGCCGGCGCGGCGCGCTATTTCGACGAGGGCGGGTTCAAGGCCGATCTCGACCGCCGCATCGGTATCCGCACCGAGAGCCAGGCGGCGGACCGCAGGCCGCTGCTCGATTACCTCCAGCGCGAGATCGGGCCCAGCCTCGCCCGGCTCGGCTTCGAACTGCACCTGGTGCCCAACCCGGCCGCGCCTGACGCTCCGGCGCTGATCGCCCGGCGGCAGGAGGGCGACGGCCTGCCCGGCGTGCTGTGCTACGGCCATGGCGACGTGGTGCTGGGCGAGCCGGCGCGCTGGCGGGCCGGGCTGGACCCGTGGCGGATCACGGTCGAGGGCGACCGCTGGTACGGCCGCGGCACCGCCGACAACAAGGGCCAGCATTCGATCAACATCGCCGCGGTCGAGCAGGTGCTGCAGGCGCGCGGCGGCCGGCTGGGCTTCAACATGGCCTTCCTGGTCGAGACCAGCGAGGAGATCGGCTCGCCCGGCCTCGACGAGATCTGCGCCGCCAACCGCGACCTGCTGGCCGCCGATGTGCTGATCGCCTCGGACGGGCCGCGGCTCGATGTCGGCCGGCCGATGATCGCGCTCGGCACCCGCGGCGTGATCAATTTCGACCTGCGCCTGACCCTGCGCGAGGGCAGCCACCATTCCGGCAACTGGGGCGGGGTGCTGCCCAACCCCGCCACCATCCTGGCCAATGCCGTCGCGGCGCTGGTCGATTCCCGCGGCGCCCTCCGGGTGCCCGGGCTGCGGCCGCCGCCGGTGCCGGATTCGGTGCGCCGGGCCCTGGCCGATGTCGCCATCGCCCGCGACGCGGAAGGGGCACCGCTGGCCGAGGGCTGGGGCGAGCCGGGGCTGAGCCCGGCCGAGCGGGTGTTCGGCTGGAACGCGCTGGAGGTGCTGGCCTTCATCGCCGGCACGCCGGACGCGCCGCAGAACGCCATCCCGCCTGCCGCCCGGGTGCATTGCCAGCTGCGCTTCGTCGTCGGTACCGACGTCTCGGACCTGCCCGGCACGGTCAGTGCCCATCTCGAGGCGCAGGGCTTCCGCGGCATCGAGGTCAGCGAATCCGGCACGCCGATGCTGGCGACGCGCCTCGACCCCGACGATGCCTGGGCGCGCTGGGCCGCCGGCTCGATCGCCGCCACCACCGGTGCTGTGCCGATGGTGCTGCCCAATGTCGGCGGGTCGCTGCCGAACGAGGTCTTCGCCGGCACGCTGGGCCTGGCCACGGTCTGGGTGCCGCACTCCTATGGCGGCTGCCGCC
The DNA here is from genome assembly GCF_005938675.2 of Mycobacterium sp. KBS0706. Classification (GTDB taxonomy): domain Bacteria; phylum Pseudomonadota; class Alphaproteobacteria; order DSM-16000; family Inquilinaceae; genus Inquilinus. The sequence goes on along the minus strand of NZ_VCCH02000143.1, from coordinate 136 downwards.
AGCACGGCCCCGACGAGCACCTGCTGGCGCCGCTGGCCCGCGAAGGCCTGCAGATGATGACGGGGCTGTTCTGGGATCTGGGAGAGAGGGGCTCTGCTGTGGCGCGGTCGCGTCAGGCCGGATAGGCCCGGGCCAC
>NZ_VCCH02000142.1 GCF_005938675.2 Mycobacterium sp. KBS0706 | reverse complement strand
TCCTTGATCTCCGCCGGCTCGGCGGCGTCGCCCGGCGCTGCCGTCGCCGTCTGCAGCCCGGCCAGCCGCCGGGCGACGCTGGCCGCGGTCTCCTGCTCGATGGCCCGGAACTGCTCGACCAGCCACTGCCCGAACGGCGTGAGCGCGGCGCCGCCACCCTGCGGGCCGCCGTGCCGGGTCTCGATCACCTTCTCGCGGAAGCAGCCGTTCAGGCTGTCGATCAGCAGCCAGGCGCGGCGGTAGGACATCCCCATTGCCCGTCCGGCGGCGGAGATCGAGCCGGTCTCGGCGATGTGCTCGAGCAGCCCGATTTTGCCGGGGCCGAGCTGCCGGTCCGGGCCGGCGGGGTCGAAGTCGATGCGGATGCGCAGCCTGGGCATGATTGTGCCATGATACGGGCAAGGCGGGGCCGGGGGAACTCGGCTCCGCACGAACCGTTGAGACGGAAAGCGACCAAGGGAGGCCACGATGTCTGCTGCCGAGCCGCGCCCGGCCGGGCCGGTGCCGGACGACAAGGTCGACGAGGCGGGCGAAGAGAGCTTCCCGGCCAGCGATCCGCCGGCCTATCCGACGGCCGTGACCAGCGGCGCCCCGAGCCATGAAGCCGAGCCGAAGCGCAACGCCCCGGTGGTTGCCATCATCGCCGTGGCGGCGGTGATCCTGCTGCTCTGGCTGCTGTTCGGATGAGTTTCGTAGGTTGGGTTCGCCTGGCGAACCCAACAGCGGCTTTCAATTCCCCGGCAACACCTTGCCGGGGTTGAGGATGCCGGCGGGGTCGAGCGCCCGCTTCAGGGCCTGCATCACCGCCACGCCGTCGCCGTGCTCCTGCTCCAGGAAGCGGATCTTGCCATAGCCGATGCCGTGCTCGCCGGTGCAGGTGCCGCCCATCGCCAGGGCCCGCATCACCAGCCGGTCGTGGAAGGCCTCGGCCCGGGCGATCTCGTCATGGTCGTCCGGGTTCAGGATCATGCAGGTGTGGAAATTGCCGTCGCCGACATGGCCGACGATCGGCGCCACCAGCCCGCTGGCTTCGATATCGGCCTTGGTCTCGACCAGGCAGTCGGCCAGCCGGCTGATCGGCACGCAGACATCGGTCGGCATGCCGCGGCAGCCGGGGCGCAGCGCGATGCCGGCGTAATAGGCCTTGTGCCGCGCCTCCCACAGCCTGGTGCGGTCCTCGGGCTTGCTGGCCCAGCGGAACTCGCCGCCACCATGCTCCTGCGCCAGGGCCGCCACCGTCTCGGCCTGCTCGGCCACGCCGGCCTCGGTGCCGTGGAACTCGAAGAACAGCGTCGGCGCGACCTCGAGGTCGAGCTTCGAATAGGCGTTGCTGGCGCTGATCTGGACCTCGTCGACCAGCTCGATCCGGGCCACAGGGATGCCGAGCTGGATGGTGGCGATCGTGGTGTTGACTGCGTCGGCCACGGTCGGGAAGGCGCAGACCGCCGAGGAGATCGCCTCCGGGATGCCGTACAGCTTCAGCGTCACCTCGGTGATCACGCCCAGCGTGCCCTCCGAGCCGACGAACAGCCGGGTCAGGTCGTAGCCGGCCGAGGATTTGCGCGCCCGGCCGCCGGTGCGGATGATGCGGCCGTCGGCCAGCACCACGGTCAGCCCCAGCACGTTGTCGCGCATGGTGCCGTAGCGCACCGCGTTGGTGCCGGAGGCGCGGGTCGCCGCCATGCCGCCCAGGCTGGCATCGGCGCCGGGATCGATCGGGAAGAACAGGCCGGTGTCGCGCAGGTGCTCGTTCAGCTGCTTGCGCGTCACTCCGGCCTCGACCGTGCAGTCGAGATCCTCGGCCGAGACCCGGGTCACCCGGTTCATCTGCGACAGGTCGATGGTGACGCCGCCGCGCAGCGCCGCGATGCCGCCCTCCAGCGACGTGCCGGTCCCATAGGGCACAACCGGCACCTCGTGCTCGGCGCAGATCCGCATCACCGCCGCCACCTCCTCGGTCGAATGCGGGAAGGCGACCGCGTCCGGCGGCATGGTCGGGTGCCAGCTCTCCTCGCGCCCGTGCTGCTCGCGCATCGCGGCGGCGGTGGAGAAGCGGTCGCCCAGCAGGGCGCGCAGGGCGGCGACGGCGCGGTCGTCGAGGACGGGGCGGGGCGACTGGAGGACGATCATGATCCGGTTTAAAGGTCAGACATAAAAGGACGACTGTCGACCTTAAGCCCGCGCGCGCCGCCCGGCAAGGCGGCGCCGTCGACGCCGGCGGCCGCAATCCCGTAACAACACTGCCGTCAATGCGACACAAATGCAGAGCATTGGACATAGCCGGGGGCGGCGGAGGATCTCCGTCGTGAATTTGAGTTCGGGGATTGACCATTATGAGCAAGCTGGTTTCAGCCTGCGCCGCCATGCTGTGCGCGGCGGCGCTCCTGGTTCCGTCGGCGGCATCCGCCCAGCTGGACGTGCTGCAGGACATCTTCTCGTCCTCCACCGGGGCCGGCACCTCCGCCCCGACCGGGCAGGAGCCGTCGGCGCAGGTGACCGCGATCAGCGGCGCGCCCGGCGCCGACGTCGAGGTGACCGACAGCGTCTATCCCGGCCAGACCATCGACCTCGGCCGCAGCGGCCGTCTGACCCTGGCCTATGGCGACGGCTGCACGGTCGAGACCATCCACGGCGGCGTCGTCACCGTCGGCACCGCCTCCAGCCGGGTCGCGGGCGGCCAGGTGCAGACCAGCAGCGGCAGCTGCGGCCGCACCCAGGTCGCGGCCACGGCCCGTTCCTCCGAAGCCGGGGCCGTCTCCAACCGGCTGGGCAACTCTCCGTTCGACCCGCGGCTCTGGGCCGAGACCACCGTCACCTCCGCCCGGCCGCAATTCTCCGGCGCCGAGGGTTCCGTCAGCATCGTGATGCTGGACGCGCCGGCGCCGCAGACCGTGTGGGAAGGCCAGGGCGGCGGCGGCTTCCGCTACCCCGGCAATGCGCCGAAGCTGCAGACCGGCGTGCCCTACAAGATCGTGGCCGGCGGCCGGTCCGCCGTGTTCTCGGTGGATCCCGGGGCCAAGGGGGCGGGCGGCACGGTGGTGCTGCGCTGACGCGCGGCCGGCAGCTCCCGTCCCTTTCCGATCATGCGAAGGCTCCGCCGCCTGGGCGTGGCGCTCGGCATCGGCGTGGTGCTGGGAGGCAGCCTGCTGCTGCCCGGCGCCGATCTGTTGCAGCGGCAGGGCATTGACCTGCTGCTATGGCTCGACCAGCCGCTCGGCTGGACGCGCCGGCCGCTGCCGAAGGACCCGCCGGTGGCGGTGGTGGCGATCCGTGAGGAGACCTACCGCACGCCGCCGCTGTGGAACCGGCCGAAGGTGGCTTGGACACCGCAGCTCGGTGCCATTCTCGACGCCCTCGACAAAGGCGAAGCGGCGGTGATCGGGCTGGACGAGATCTACCCGACCACGCTCGACCGGCCGGAGCTCAAGCCCAACTACGACCGGCCCCTACGACAGGCCCTGGCCAAACTCCGTCCCGCCGGCAAGGTTGTGCTCGGCTTCGCCCAGTCCGGCGACGTGGCGGTGCGGCCGGACCGAGGGCAGGTGACGGCGGCCGGCGAAGAGAATCTGCGGCCGCTCAGCCTGCTGCGCGACGGCGACGACGTGGTCCGCCGGTATCCGTCCGGGCTGCCGCTGCAGGGCGGCGGCGACATCCCGTCCTTCGCGGCGGAACTGGTGTCGCGTGCCGGCCATGCGCCGCCGCAGGGCGAGCCGCTGATCGACTTCACCATCGGCCCGCGTGACGTGCCGCTCTACGAATTCGCCGATCTCGCAGCCTGTGCCGAAGCGGGCCGGATCGACTTCTTCCGCCGCGAATTCGCCGATCGTATCGTCATCGTCGGCAGCGTCCTGGACGTCGAGGACCGACACACCACGCCGCGCCGGGTGCTGGAGGAGGTCGCGGACCGGGAACCGACGGCGCGCTGCGCGGCGACGCCGGGGCAGCCGGTGTCGATGCTGGGCCGCCGCACCACGCCGGGCGCACAGATCCACGCCATCGCGGCGCTGACCTTCGCCCTCGGCCGGTCGCCGCAGATGCTGCCGCCGGCCGTTGCCGCGGCGGTGGTCGGGGTCGCCTCGACCGGGCTGGGCGCGCTCCTGTTCCTGCTGGCGCCGGTCTGGGGCCTGCTGGCGCTGTTCGGCGCCGCGGCGGTCGTGATCCTCGCCTCGCTGCTGGCGTTCGGCAGCGGAATCGTCCCGCCGCTGCTGCCGCTGCTGCTGGCCTTCGCCCTGACCTACAGCGCGATCTATGTCTACCGCTTCGTGGTCGAAGACCGCGCCCGGCGTCGTGTCACCCATGCCTTCCGGCATTACCTTGCCCCGGCGCTGGTCGAGCGGCTGGCCGAGGATCCCGACGGCCTGACCCTGGTCGGCGAGACCCGGCCGATCACCATCGCCTTCTACGACATCGCCGGCTTCACCGATCTGAGCGAAAGGCTGGAGCATGAGCCGGAACGGCTGGTTTCGGTGGTGAACGGCCTCCTGGCCCGCGTCGCCGACGCGGTCGAGCGCCATGGCGGCTATGTTGACAAGTTCATCGGCGATTCGGTGATGGCGGTGTGGGGCGCGCCGCTGCCCGACCCGCACGGCGCCGAGCACGCCGTCGCCGCGGGGGTGGACGCCTTCGTGGCGCTCGGCCGCTACAACCGCGTGGCGATGCACGACCAGGGCCTGCCGCCGCTCGGCCTGCGCGCCGGCATCAACTCCGGCCCGGCCGTGGTCGGCAATGTCGGATCGCCGACCCGACTGAACTACACGGTCCTCGGCGACGCGGTGAACCTGGCCTCGCGGCTGGAGGGCGCCAACAAACTCTACGGCAGCCAGCTGATGATCGGCGAAGCCACCTATCGTGCCCTGCCGCGGCGCTGGCTGGTGCGGCGGCTCGACTACCTGGCGGTCAAGGGCAAGCTGCGGCCGGTCCGGGTGTATGAGCCGATCGTGCCGCTGGTCGACGCCACGGTCGAACAGATGCAGGCGGTGCGGCGGTTCCATGCCGCGCTGGCCCTCTACTACCGCCGCCGCTTCGCCGAGGCGGCGGAGCTTTTCGCGGCGTTGGCCGACACCGACCCGGCCGCAGCGCTCTACCACGACCGCGCCACGGCCTATGCCCAGGCGCCGCCGCCGGCCGACTGGGACCGCAGTCATAGTCTGACCACGAAATGAGGGGGATATTTTGAACACGCCATTTACCCTGCATCGCCGCGGCTTTCTCGCCGGGGCCGGTACCAGCCTCGCGGCGCTCGCGCTCGGCGGCTGCCAGACCGTGCAGAACTACGCCAACGACCCGGTCGGCGCGGCGAACACGATCGGGGGGCTGTTCGCCTCGGACGGCAAGGCGGGCTCGGTCGACGAGTCGGCCCTGGGCCAAGGGCTGTATCCGCGCCTGGTCGCGCAATCGGGCGGGGCCTATTCCAACGCCCGGATCCAGTCGGCGGTGCGCAGCTTCTCCGAGCCGCTGTTTCGGGTCTCCAGGCGGCAGTTCCGCTGGGAGATCACGGTGCTGGACGACAACAGCCCGAACGCCTGGTCGCTGCCGGGCGGCAAGCTGGGCATCAACAAGGGCATGCTGCGCTACGCCGCCAGCGAGTCCGAGCTGGCGGCGGTGATCGCGCATGAGATGGGCCATGCCGAGCTGAGCCACCAGGTCACGGAGCTTGACGACAAGGGCTTCGCCGACAGGCTGGCTGGGTTCGTCAAGGACGTGGCCCAGACCGAGATCAACGCCCAGGTCTCCGGCCTGAACGACCTGACCAGTCGGGGGCTCGACGCTCTCACCCCGGCGGTGTCCGAGATGATCACCTCCGGCTACTCCCGCAGCCATGAGCGCGAGGCCGACGCCTACATCCTGACCGTGTTCCGCGCCACCGGCTACGGCCCGCGCCAGGCCTCGGCGATCTTCAAGACCCTGAACTCGCTGGTGCCGCCGGGCGAGGACAAGACCACCTCGCTGTTCTCCACCCACCCCGGCACCCGCGACCGCATCGAGCTGATCGACGAGGCTGCGGCCCGGCTGCCGGCCGGCGGCGGATCGGCCGGATCGGCGGACTTCGCCACGATCAAGGCGGTGTTCCCGACCCGGCGCTACTATCTGCGCAACCCGGCCGAGGCCAGCTGAGCCCGCGTCATCGCGGCCCCTCCGTTCCGCCGCCCGACCTGCTATCATGGCGGCCAGGGGCGGCGTATCGGCGAACGGAACGAGGGATGAGCATCTGGGGCAAGATCGTCGGCGCGGCGGCCGGGCTGGCCATGGGCGGCCCGCTCGGGGCGCTGCTGGGCGCCGTGGCCGGCCATGCGGTCGACTGGTATCGCGGCCAGCCGGCGGCGGATGACGACGCCACCCAGCATATCGCCTTCACCATCGGCGTGATCGCGCTGGGCGCCAAGATGGCGAAGGCCGACGGCGCGGTGACGGCTGAGGAAGTGACGGCGTTCCGCCGGGTCTTCCGCGTGCCGCCGGAGGAAGAGCCGAATGTCGAGCGCCTGTTCAACCTGGCGCGCCGGGATTCCGCCGGGTTCGAGCCCTATGCCCGCCAGCTCGCCGGCATGTTCAAGGACCGGCCGGAGGTGCTGGAGGAGCTGTTGCAGTGCCTGTTCACCATCGCCAAGGCCGATGGCGACGTGAAGCCGGCGGAGCTCGACTATCTGCGCGCCGTGGCCGGGCTGTTCGGCCTCGCCCAGGCGGATTTCCACCGGCTCTGCGCCGAGGAATGCGCCGGCTGCGACGTCGATCCCTACGGCGTGCTGGGGGTCGAGCGGCAGATCGATGACGAGAGCCTGAAGGCGGCCTATCGCCGGCTGATCCGCGAGCATCATCCGGACCGGCTGATCGCCCACGGCATGCCGGCCGATTTCATCGCCATCGCCACCGACAAGATGGCCCGGATCAATGCCGCCTACGACATCATCCGGCGCGAGCGGAAGCTGGCTTAGCCGCAGAGTCCGCCAACGGAGCGTCTGACCGGTGCCGACGCGGTCGCCGCCCCGTCCCCGTGCAAGGCATGGATTTCCATGAGGTGCAGCCGGGGCCCGGCCGAGAGTAGGATGAGGTGCGGTTTCGCCAGCCCGGTCGTTGCGGATACGGGCTGGACGGAGCGTTGACGTCCCTGGGGTTCCTTGTCCGGCGGAGCAGCCGATCATGATTGCAGTGCCTCCCCAGAAGCGGTTCGAGGAAGCCGCCGCTCCGTCGATCGACATCGAGGTCCACGAGAAGATCGTGGCGGCGCTGCGCGACCGGGAGCGGGAGCTCTCGCAGCTCCTGGACATGGTCCCGAGCCTCGTCTGGCGCCTGACGCCCAACGGCGAGCCGACCTTCTTCAACAAGCGCATGGTGGATTTTCTTGGGCTGGATGTGGCGGCGATCGACAAGCCGGGGATGACCCGGCTGGCGGCCATGATCGAGGCCGTCATCCATCCGGACGAGGCGACGGCGTTCGCGGACGCGCTCGGCCGTTGCATCGCCGCCGGCGAGCCCTTTGCCGTGAGGCATCGCCTGCGGCGTGCCGATGGCGTCTACCGCTGGATGTCGAGCCGGGCGGAAGCGATGCGCGACCAGGACGGAGGCATCGTCCAGTGGTCCGGCCTCTGTCACGACATCGACGACCTCATGCAGGTGGAGGAGGCGCTTCGGCAGGGCAAGCAACAGCTCGAGGAGACGATCGATGCCGTGCCGATCCGGATCTGGAGCGCGGCGTCGACTGGCGGGCCGGTCTACTTCAACAGGAGATACCGGGACTATCTCCGCTCCGTCGTCGCGCGCCCTGACGATCTCGAGGAGCCGCGCATCGACAAGCTGCTGCAGGAGCTCGTTCATCCCGAAGACGCTGCGGGGGTGATGCGCGCGTTGCAAAATACGTCCGAAACCGGTGGTGGCGGCGTGATGCGGTTCCGTTGGCGTGAAAAGGACGACGTCTACCGCTGGGCGGAGTGCAGGATCGAGCCCCGGCGCGATCAGGGCGGGGCGATCGTGCAATGGTATGGCGTTTCTCTCGATATCGACGATGAGGTGCAGGCGCAGGAGACGTTGCGCGACCGGGAGCAGGAGCTGTCGCAACTCGTCGACATGGTCCCGAGTCACGTCTGGCGGCTGACGCCCGACGGCGAGCCGACTTTCTTCAACAAGCGGATGGTGGATTTTCTCGGACAGGATGTGGCGGATACCGGAAAACCGGGAATGACCCGGCTGGCGGCCATGATCGAGGCCGCCGTCCATCCGGACGACGCGACGGCGTTCGGCGACGCGCTCGGCCGCTGCCTGCGGACCGGCGATGCCTTTGCCATGCGGTATCGCCTGCGCCGTGTCGACGGCATCTACCACTGGATGTCGAGCCGGGCGGAGCCGATGCGGGATGCCTCGGGCCGCATCGTCCAGTGGTACGGCCTCTGCCACGACATCGACGATCAGATGCACGCCGAGGAGGCGCTGCGGGCCCGGGAGCGGGAGCTCTCGGTGCTCGTGGACATGGTTCCGAGTCACCTCTGGCGGGTGACCCCGGAGGGCGAAACGGCCTTCCTCAACAAGCACATGGCGGACTTTCTCGGTCTGGACGCGGCGGACACGATGCGGGTGGACGAGGCGATGGCCACGATCTTTCACCCGGACGATACGGCCGAGGTGAACGACGTATTCGGTCGCTGCCTCGCCACGGGCGAGATCTTTTCCATGAAGTATCGGCTGCGTCGTTTCGATGGCGCCTACCGATGGATGTCGGGCCGCGCCGAGCCGCTGCGGGATGACAGCGGGCAAATCGTCCAGTGGTTCGGCCTCTGCCACGACATCGACGATCAGGTGCGGGCCGAGGAGGCGTTGCGGCGCGCCTCGGACAGGATCGCGCAGGCGACCCAGGCCGCAAGCCTGGCCGAGCTTTCCGCCTCGATCGCGCATGAGGTCAACCAGCCGCTGGCCGCGGTCGTCGCCAATTCCCACGCCTGCCACCGCTGGCTGTCCGCCGATCCTCCGAACATCGAGCGCGCGAAGATCACGGCCGAGCGCATCACCCGCGACGCCAACGCGGCTGCGGATGTCGTCAGCCGCATCCGCGCACTTTTCCGTCGCGCTCCGCATGCCCGGTCGTCGGAAGACGTCAACCGCCTGATCGGCGAAGTCTGCCGGCTGATGGCCGACGAGATCGCAGTGAAGGACATCCGCATCAAGACGGCTCTCGATCCGGACCTGCCCTCGGTCGCGCTCGATCGCGTCCAGGTGCAGCAGGTGTTCGTGAACCTGATCCGGAACGGGATCGACGCGATGGACGCCGTGGCCGACGGCGCGCGCGCGCTCCACATCCGCTCCTGCCGCGACGGCCCGGATGCGGTCCGGGTCGAGATTCGCGACGCCGGAACGGGCTTCAAGGATCCCGAGCGCGTCTTCGAGCCGTTCTTCACGACCAAGCCGCAAGGCATGGGCATGGGCCTCGCCATCTGCCGTTCGATCGTCGAATCGCATGGCGGCCGTCTGTGGACCGCCAACAACGAAACGCTCGGGGCCACCGTCGCCCTCACGCTTCCGCTGGCGGTGAGCGAGGCGGCATGAGCCCGCGCGAGGAGATCGTCTTTTTGGTCGATGACGACGCCAGGGTGCGCGAGGCGGTCGGAGAGTTGCTGGAATCGCTGGGATGGCGCGCCGAGACCTTCGCCGCCGCCGCGGATTATGTCGCCTCCGCGAAGCCCGATCTCCCCGCCTGCCTGATCCTCGATGTCGAGCTGCCTGACATCAACGGGCTGGAGTTCCAGGCGCAGCTGTCCCACGGCGTCCATCCCCCGATCGTCTTCATCACCGGTCATGGCGACATTCCATCGTCGGTGCGCGCGATCAAGCATGGCGCAGTGGACTTCCTGACCAAGCCCTTCAGCGATGCGGACCTGATGACAGCGGTCCAGGCGGCGATCGCCCGGGATCGGGAACAGCGATCGGAGCGCGCCGAGGTCGGCGCGTTGCGGCAACGCTACCTCGACCTGACCCCGCGCGAACGCGAGGTGCTGCCGCTGGTGGTCAGCGGCCTGCTCAACAAGCAGGCCGCCGCCGCGCTGGGGATCAGCGAGGTCACGCTGCAGATCCATCGCAGGAGCGTGATGCAGAAGATGGCGGCGGCGTCGCTCGCCGATCTTGTGCGGATCGCGGAGAGACTGGACATACCGATCACGCATTCGCGCCGGGCGGGGGGAGTTGAGCGTGAGCGAGCCTAGATCCATCGTGGCGATCGTCGATGACGATCCGAGGCTGCTGGAGTCGCTGGAAGAGCTTCTGGAGTCCGCGGGCTATGTCGCCCGCAGCTTTTCGTCGGCGGCGTCGCTGCTGATCAGCGGGCTGTCGGGCCTGGACGCGCTCATCACCGACATCGGGATGCCCGGCATGGACGGGCTCGAGCTTCGCGAGCTGGTCAGGAAGGTGCGTCCCGAGCTGCCGGTGTTCCTGATCACCGGCCGCCACGAAATCGCGGATCAGGACCGAGCCCGGGGCATCGGCGCGTTCTTCCGCAAGCCCTTCGACGCCAAGGCCCTGCTTGCGGCCGTCGGCGATGCCTTGCGCAATCGAGACAGGGAGGATGATCATGCAACTTGACCAGCCGCTCCTGCGGAAATCGGCATCGGCATTGCCGCAGCGGAGGAGCGAGGCGGACCAACCGCTCGTCATCATCGTCGATGACCATGGGCCGGTTCGGGAGGCGCTGTCCGAGCTGATCCTGTCGGCAGGCCTCCAGCCGGCCTGCTTCGCCTCGACCCGCGAATTGCTCGACGCCGACGTGTTGGACATCCCCGGCTGCATGATCCTCGACGTGCGCCTGCCGGGGGCGAGCGGCCTCGATCTGCAGCATCATCTGGCCCAGAGCGGCAACCCCAAGCCGATCATCTTCCTCACCGGCCACGGCGACATTCCGATGACGGTCCAGGCGATGAAGGCCGGAGCCGTCGATTTTCTGACCAAGCCGGTGCGGGACCAGACGCTGCTGGACGCCGTGTCTGCGGGCGTTGCGATAGATGCCGCACAGCGCGCCAAGGCCCGGGTCGCCCGGCTGCATATCGACCGTTGGAAAACCCTGACCCGGCGCGAGCGGCAGGTGATGGGCGCCGTGGCGCTGGGGCGCCTCAACAAGCAGATCGCCTATGACCTCGCCATCAGCGAGGTCACCGTCAAGCTCCACCGCAGCAACGTCATGCACAAGATGCAGCTGCATTCCGTCGGCGAGCTGGTTCGCGTCTGGGAAGCACTGCCGGCCGAGACGCGCGAGGGAGTCGAGGCCTAGGCTCGCCCGGCCGCTTCACGCCGGAGCATCGGTGGGAAGCGCGGCGCCAGCCATCCCTCTCAGGCGTCGATTGACGACCATGGCGAGCCCCCAGGAGGCGGCCGTCAGGGCGGCGCCGGCCACGGCGAGGCCGGCATAGCCCGCCGCCCCGATCACGGCACCGCCGGCCAGGGGACCGGCAGCGAAGCCGAGCAGATAGGCCGATCCCGCCGCGGCGGCCCAACGCCCGCTGCGGTCGAGTGCCGCGGCGAGACCGAACAGATAGGGGATCGAGAAGTAGTAGAGGGCGCCCCATGCGACGAGGGCGATGATGTAGGCGGTCGGATCGTCCGAGAGGCAGAGAACGAGCGTGACCGCCATGGAGCCGACGCTGAACCCCGAGATTGGAGCAGCCCGTCCCCAGCGCACATTGAGCGCAGTGGCGGCCCCTGCGCCGGCGAGACCGACCAGCGACGACAGCGTCATCGCATAGCCGACCGCGCCCGTATCGAGGCCGGCCCGCTCGCCGAGAGGCGCGATGAACGCGTAGACCCCGGCAGAGGCGGTCAGGTTGAGGACGATCGCCGCGAGCGTCATGAGACCGAGCGACGGGGAGGCCCGCATCGTGTCCGTCGCAGTTTCGTCGCGTTTGGCGTGGGCGTCCGGGATGAGCAGCAGGAGCGGTGCGAGCGCGAGCGTCACGCCTGCGATCAGCGCCAGGATGCCGCGATGCGCGTAGGCAGCCGTGAGCTCGCCGCCGGCGGCGAAGAGCGGGACGCTGCCCAGGGCCCAGACGACCTGGAAGTAGCCATAGACCTTGTCCGGATTGCGCGACCGGGAGGCGACGATCGAAAGCGACACGGCGCACAGCGCGCCCTCGCCGATACCGGCGAGTCCGCGCAACAGGACGAGCGACGCCAGCGACGCGCTGAAGATCGATGCGCCCTGGGCGACCAGCGCCAGCGCGACGGCGACGAGGCCGACGCGCCGATAGGACAACCGGGGCAGGACGGGCGCGATGACGATCGACGTGATCGCGAGGGTGAGGAACTCGACGGAGGCGACGAAGCCGGCATCGCGCTCCGACAACGACAGTCCGGCCATGAACCCGCCGATCATGAAGGGCGACATCTGCGCGACCAGCCCGCCCATCACCTGCGCAGCGACCGCGCCGATCAGGAAGGAGGCAGGATCGCGAGCCGTCGAAGGATCGCGCGGGGTTTCGGCCATGGCTCGGCGACGCTCCCTGTTTGCCGGACATATTCTACCTCGAACCCACCCGATTCCGTCACTGCCTGCAGACGGGTCACGACCGCCGTTGGCAGCCGTCCGCGGCGATCGTCGCCTCGGCCAACGTCAGGCAGGGACGGCGCGGCGGCGTCCGGCCGACGAGGCGATGGCGATGCCGCCCAGCACCACCAGCCCGCCGAGAATCTCACGCAGACCGACCGTCTCGTGCAGGATCACGACCCCCAGCCGCACGGTCCAAACCGGGGTCAGATAGGCGTTCATCGACCCCAGCGTCGGCCCGGCCAGGCGCAGGATCTGCATGTACAGCGCGATCGGCAGGGCGGTGGAGAAGACGCCGAACACCACCAGCTCCAGCCCATGCGCCGGCACTGCGGCGAAGGCGGCCGGGCCGGTGACGGCCAGCACCGCGATCATCGTCGGCAGGCCGGAGAATACCTGCTGGCCCAGCGCCAGCCGCACCGGCCGCGGCGCTGGAATGCTGCGGACATAGATCACGCCGACGGCATAGCTGGCGGCGGTCGCCAGCATCGCCAGCGGCCCGAACAGCCCGCTGTCGCCGACCGCGGCGGGGCCGATCAGGATCGCCATGCCGGCGAAGCCGGCCAGCACGCCGCCGGCGCGCCGGCCGGTCAGCCGCTGGTCGGCGAACAGAAGATGCGCCAGCATCGCCACCATCAGCGGGCTCGACGCCGCGATCAGCGCCGCCAGCCCGGCTTCGGTGTCGGCCAGGGCATAGGCGGTCAGCGTGTTCGGGACGATGCCCTGCAGGATGCCCAGCACGATCCAGTCGCGCCATTCGCGGCCGCGCGGCATGACACCCTGGCCGCGGGCCAGCAGCCACAGCGCCAGCAGGCCGCCGCCCAGCAGGCCGCGGATCGCCGTCAGCGGCATCGGGGCGATGTCGGTCCCCAGCACCTTCATCAGCAGATAGGCCGTGGCCCACAGGAAGGAGCACAGCAGCAGCAACCCCAGCAGCGGCGCGCTGCCGGCAGGTGCCCTAGCGATGTCGGCGGACGGGCTCATGCGCGCCCACCCGGCCTGGCGTCGAGTCCGATCATGCGTCCTCCCGTCGGCCGGCAAGGTGGCTGAAATCCTGCCGGACGGAAAGGGTCAGGATGCGGAATTGTCGTGGAGCCGATTTTGCCGAGGCGCTACGCTGGCGGTTGCCTCTCGGGGGGAGGGTCATGAAGCGACGCACCGTCTTGTCGTCGATCGGGCTGACCGCGATCGGAGGATGGCTCGGTAGGGCGGCGCGCGGCCAGTCGCCGGAGGCGACGGCCAAGGCCATCGCCTCAGTTCCGTTCGAGCGGATCGAGGTTCCGGGGCAGGACGCCCTGGCCGCCTGGGAACGGCTGAAGCGGGAAGGGCGCGGCTGGCCGGTGGTCGTGGGGGGCGATGAGGACCTAG
>NZ_VCCH02000141.1 GCF_005938675.2 Mycobacterium sp. KBS0706 | reverse complement strand
CAGCACCCCGATCTGCTGCAGCGCGAGGCCGCGGCAGTGGGCGTGGATGTCGAGATCTTCTGGTGCGGGCTCCATGGAACATATCATGAACAAATGCCGCAGTTAACGCAATGAACTTTGCGTTAACTGCGGCAGGGAGCGGTGAGGATGGGGTGGAGGCATCGTTTTTCGGCGCCGGGGCGGGAGGACGGCCCGGCGCTTCTTGCCGGCCTTCGCCGCCGCTATACTGCCGGCAATGCGGGCGGACAAAGAGTGTCGAACAACAGCGATACGACAGGGAGCAACATCATGGCGGACGTCTCGCCGGGCCTGCTGATGGACACGGTGCTCGGGTATTTTCGCACCTCGGCGATCAAGGCGGCGATCGAGCTCGATGTGTTCACGGCCATCGCCGAAGGCGCCGAGGATGCCGCGGCGATCGGCCGGCGCACGGGCGCCGCGGAGGCCGGCATCCAGGCGCTTGCCGACCATCTGACCGTCATGGGGTTCCTCGAGAAATCCGACGGCCGCTATCGGCTGACGCCGAGCTCGGCGGTGTTTCTCGACCGCCGCTCGCCGGCGTTCCTGGGCGATTTCCACCGCTTCCTGGCGGCGCCGGAGATGATCGGGCTGGCGTTGTCCGATCCGGCCGCCTTCGTCCGCAACGGCGGCAGCGTCGGCCTGGCCAACACGGCGCCGGAAGACCCCGTCTGGGTCGGCTTCGCCCGTTACATGGCGCCCTTCTTCGGACCGGTCGCCCAGGCGACCGCCGCCCATTTTGCCGGCCTGACTCCGGCGCCCGGCCGCGTCCTCGACATCGCCGCGGGCCACGGGCTGTTCGGCATCGCCTTCGCGCGCCAGTTCCCGGGCTGCGAGGTGACCGCACTCGACTGGGACAACGTGCTCGGCGTGGCCCGGGAGAACGCCTCGGCCGCCGGGCTGGGCGACCGCTTCAAGACCCTGCCGGGCAGCGCCTTCGAGGTCGCCTTCGGCGGCCCCTACGACATCATCCTGATGCCGAATTTCCTGCATCATTTCGACGAGGCGACCTGCATCGGCCTGCTCGGCAAGGCGCGCGCCGCCCTGGCGCCGGGCGGGCGCGTGGCCATCGTCGAATTCGTGCCCAACGAGGACCGGGTGTCGCCGCCGATGCCGGCGATGTTCGCCTATATCATGCTGGCGACGACGCCCGGCGGGACGTCCTTCCCACCCAGCGCGCTGAAGCGGATGCTGGCCCAGGCTGGGTTCGGCGAACCGGATTTCGCACCGCTGCCGCCGTCGCCGCAGACGCTGGTGGTGGCGGCGGCCTGACAGCCGCCCGGATCATCTGGCGGCGATGCGGGTCGGCTCGGATGGTTTTGCCTCTCCCGCTTGCGGGAGAGGTCGGAGACGCGAAGCGGCTCCGGGTGAGGGGAGTTTGTCGAGGCCGGGGCCAGCCCTCACCCGGTCTCGCTGCGCGAGCCCGACCTCTCCCGCCAGGCGGGAGAGGCAACCCAAAAGCAATACTTTCGAGCCTCCGGCCCGATGGCCATCAGTTGCTTGGCCCGGCCTCGGCCCCACCATCGTTCGCCGGCTCGCCGGGGACGAACGACACGCTGACCCGGCGCGCGGTCACCGAGCCTTCAATCCCCGGCCCGCCAGCGCCGCAGACATTGTCCCACCGAATTTCAAAACCGTCTTCCACAGTGGTGAGAAACAGACGGTGAATGGCTGTCGGCTCGTTGAAGTTTCTGAAATTGACCGCTCGAATGTCTTCGAGGCTGAATGTCACGACGGTATGCTTGTCGAGGATGAAGTATCCACGCTCGTCCGTCCGATTGGTGATGCGCCACGTGTGAATGCGAATCTCGCCCGGCCCATCACTCGCAAGCCTTGTCGCCAGCACCAAGCCGTCGTGAAAATTGGGCACGAACCCGAACCATTCGATGAGCGCGGCCCCACCGGGAATATCCGGCAGCGCCGACGGCGTGCGCCCGGACATCAGATCAGGCTCAACGTCGAGTTGGTGATCGGGTAGCGCCGGTCGCGGCCGAAGTTGCGGCGGGTCAGCTTGACACCCGGCGGGGCTTGGCGGCGCTTGTATTCGGCGCGGTCGAGCAGGCGCCACACCCGCGCCACCGTGGCCCGGTCGTGGCCGCGGGCGACGATCTCGTCGACGCTCTTCTCCTCCTCCACCAGGCAGTTGAGGATGTCGTCCAAAGCGTCATAGGGGGGCAGGCTGTCCTGGTCGGTCTGGTTCGGCTTCAGCTCGGCCGTCGGCGCCTTGGTGATGATCCGCTCCGGGATCACCCGGCCGGCCGGGCCCATGGCGCCCTCGGGATGGACCTGGTTGCGCCAGCGCGACAGCTCGTAGACCGTGGTCTTGTAGACGTCCTTCAAGACCGAATAGCCGCCGCACATATCGCCGTACAACGTCGCGTAACCCACGGACATCTCGGATTTGTTGCCGGTGGTCAGCACCATCTTGCCGAACTTGTTCGACAGCGCCATCAGGGTGACGCCGCGGGCGCGCGACTGGATGTTCTCCTCGGTGATGTCGGGCGTCGTGCCCTCGAACAGCGGCGCCAGCATGGTGCCGAAGGCCTGCATCGCCGGCTCGATCGAGATGCTGTCGAGCCGGGTGCCGAGCGCCGCGGCGCATTCCGCCGCGTCGTCCAGGCTGTCCTGGCTGGTGTAGGGCGAGGGCAGCATCACGCAATGGACCCGGTCGGCGCCCAGCGCGTCGACCGCCACCGCGGCCGAGATCGCGGAGTCGATGCCGCCGGAAAGTCCAATCAGAACACCAGGAAAGCCGTTCTTGTTCACGTAATCTCTGAGGCCAATCACCATGGCGCCATAGATCGCCTCGACACCGTCGGGCGGGGCGATGCGCTCGCCCTCGACACAGTCCCAGCCATCCTCGCCGCGGACCCATTCGGTGATGGCGACATGCTCGCGGAACGACGGCAGCTGTCGGCGGAGCGCGCCGTTGCGGCCGATGACGAAGGAGGCGCCGTCGAACACCAGCTCGTCCTGGCCGCCGACCTGGTTGAGATAGGCCAGGGCCAGGCCGCTCTCGGTCACCCGGTTGAGCACGATCTGCAGCCGCTGGTCGGCCTTGCCGGCCTCATAGGGGCTGCCGTTCGGCACCAGCAGCAGCTCCGCCCCGGTCTCCTGCAGGCACTCGACCACGTCGGGGGTCCAGATGTCCTCGCAGATCGGCACGCCGAGGCGGACGCCGCGGAACGCGATCGGCCCCGGCATCGGGCCGGCGGCGAAGACCCGCTTCTCGTCGAACACGCCGTAATTCGGCAGGTCATGCTTGAACCGCGACGCCGCGACCTTGCCGCCGTCGAGCAGCAGCACGGCGTTGTGGACGCGGCCGTTGTCGCGCCAGGGCGTGCCGATCAAGAGCGCCGGGCCCTCGGTGGTCTCGGCCGCCAGCTCGCGCACCCCCTCTTCCACCGCGTCGAGGAAGAAGGGCTTCAGCACCAGGTCCTCGGGCGGGTAGCCGCTGACCGCCAGCTCGCTGGCCAGCAGCAGGTCGGCGCCGGCCGCCCGCGCCTCGTCGCGGGCGCGGCGCAGCTTGTCGATGTTGCCGCGCACGTCGCCGAGCGTCGGGTTCAGTTGGGCGAGGGCGATGACGAGACGATCGGTCATGACGGGGTCCACGGGTGACGGTCGGGGCACCCTAGCAGCCGTCCGCGCCGGCTTGAAGGTGCTGCCTCCAACTTAATTCTCAGATTGAGAAAATCAAGGCGGACCGTGTCAGCCTTGCCCGCCGCGGAGCTTCGCCTCCGTCGCATCGATGAACCAGTCGATGACGGCGATGCGTTTCCGCGACGGCTCGTAGCCGAAATAGATCTCCTGCGGATCGGCGACGACGAAGCTGCCATCCTCCTTCACCAGGAACTGGAGATCCTTGATGTCGATCTTGCGCTCCAGCATCGTCGCCTTGATCCGCTTCAGGCTGGAGAGGCTGTTCTCGTTCAGGCGGGAGGTGTCGACGACCTCGTCGCCGCCGGGGCGGTTCATCATGTCCTTGCTGTTGGCGACATAGCGGTCGACCAGCAGCGCGGGGCGGCCGCCGACCCGCGTCAGCCCCAGCGGCCGGGCGACCGGAAGCCCCGCCTCCTCCAGCCGGTTGAGCATCGCCACCTCCTTGAAGCCGGGCAGGAGGTCGCCGTCGCGGATCATGACCACCGCCTTGTCGCCGAAGGCGAAGGCCGTCTTGGACAGGCCGGCCCCGAGCCGCGGCCCGAGATTATCCTCGATGGAGTCGATCCGGTGCCGGGAGCCGTCCGGGTCGACCTGGTAGAGCGTCCGCCCCTCCACCTCGACCTTCCAGTCCTGCGCCGACTTGCCGGGCCGGAGCGCCGTCCAGCCGCCGGCCCCACGCTGGAGATAGACCGGCGCCTGGGCGGTGTCGGCGAGGCTCTGGGCGAAGCGCCGGTTCCCGGCGGCAGCGTCGGACATGGGAAGGACGATCGGCTCGTTCCGGCGGCCGTCATTGTCCATCCGGATCACCTCCTCATGCGGCGACACGACCGTCCCGTCCGCAAGCACGCCCCCGCCCTTCCCGTTCGTTCGCCGGATATCGACGAAGTGGAGATCGGAGAGGCCGACATCCAACTCCTCGGCCGCCTTCGTCTTCCAGGTCGGCCGTTGCGGCAGCGGCGGTGTCGGGTTGAGCGGGATCTGGGGCCCATCGGCCAAACCGGTGCTCGCATCCGCACCGTCTGCGTCCTCCGTCCGCGTCTGATCGCCCGCCGATCCCCGGCCGGAGCGGCCGACCGCCAGGGTCATGCCGCCCCAGAGGGCGACGCCAAGGCCCATCTCCAGGCGCTGGCCTGGGGAGAGGTCGTCCCAGTCGGCGGCCACGGTGTAGCCGGTGTTGGCCGCGGCGGCGCCGTCCGCCGCCATCGCCGTGCCGTTGATGCCGGACCAGACCCGGCCGGCCTCCGCTGCCTTGCCGGTCTGCGCCAGATACGCCAGCCGGCCGAAGGGCAGGATGCTGGCGCCGCCGGCCACGGTGTTGAACAGCGCCATCCGGTATTCGGGATTGTCCCACTGGTCGAGGCCGCGCTCCTGCAGCGCCCCGGCCTCCTCCGCCCCGCGCCAGGCGAACCACGCCCCGGCCCCGGCCGCCACTGCCGGTGCCGCGGTGCCCCCCGAGCCGAACACCATCACCCCGCCCGCCACCACACCGCCGAACAGCGCTGCCTTGTCCAGAGCCTCTTCGACATGCTCGCCGAAGCTGTCCGGCGTGCGCGGGGTGTTGCCGCTGTCCAGCACCGTGCGGCCGTCCTTGCCCTGCAGCTCGCCGTCGCGCGGATAGGTCATGTTGCCGGGCGGCAGCCGGTTCTCGCGCTTCCAGGTGGTGAAGCCGGCATAGCGGCCGCCCTGGTTGTCGACGAAGCGGACGGATCCGTCTTTCCCTTCGACCCGGAACAGCGGCAGTTGCACGGCCCCGCTGCCGCCGCTGGAGAACTGGATCGGCAGCACCGTGACCTTGCCGTCGGCGCCGCCCGGGCCGCGGATCGCCGAAGCGATCTTGTCGATGATCTTGCCATCCTCGCCTTTGGGCTCCAGCCCCAGTGCCCGGGCGACGCGGCTTTCCAGCGTCTCCGCCCCGGCCAGCTCGATGCCGTGGCTGCTGCCGGCGGAGAGCGCCTGGTCGGCGGCCGCTTGCGCCATCGGCTTGGCCACCGCCGGCGAGGCCCAGGGGTCGCCGCCCGGCGAGCGCCGCAAGACGTCCGCCGTGATCCCGCGATGCTGCAGCACCAGGGCGAGCATCCGGCCCCGCGCTTCCGGCATGGTCTTGCTCTGCTGCGGGAACGGCAGTTGCTCGACAAGAAGCTTGCGGCCCTCGGGGGTCGCCAGGATCTCACCCAGCCGCTCGCCCTCGCCCGGCTGGCCGAGCGTCCTGGCCAGCGCCCGGCCCATGTCCTGCGGCAGGCCCAGCGCCTCGAAATAGGTCTGCTCCCGCGACAGGGCGAAAGCGCTGAGCGTGAAAGCGTCCCGCGCCTCGCCCTCCGGCGCATCGGCCATGGCGGAGACCGCCGAGGCCAGCGCCCGCGGCTGGTGCGCCAGCATCGCCGCAAAGGCCGAGGCCTGGTCGCGCGACTGCGATCCGACAAGATCCTGCAGCCCGGCCGCGTCCAGCTTCGCCGTGAAGTCCGGTCGCTCGGGGTCGTAGCCGAGCGCCAGCACCGCCGCCTCGGCATAGCTCCGGGCGGTCATCAGCTCCGGGTCCAGCTTCTCGTCGCCGCGCTTGCCGGCCTGCAGCGCGACCGAGCGCGCCGCCAGCCGGTCCGCCACCAGCCGGGCCAGGTCCTGGTCGCCGCGCACCCGCTGGGCCAGGTCCTGCGCCGAGGACGCGCCGTCGCCCTGCCATTTGCGCAGCACCCGGTCGACCAGCCGCGCCTGCTCCGACGCCGTCAGCGCGCCGAGGTCGCTGCCGCCTTTCAACGCCTTGGCCGCGGTCTCGGCGCCGTCATCCTTCCAGAAGCGCAGCGTGTGGTCCTTGACCCTGTCGCGGACCCATTCGTCGATCTCGCGCGCCCGCGCGGCCGGCACCGGCTTTCTTGCCCGGTCGACCGCCGCGGCGAAGCTCGCATCCGAACCGCGGAGCTGCAGCGCCCGCTCCCCCTCCCCGCGACGCAACGGCGCCAGGCTCATGCTCTTCCCTCCAGGGCCAGTCGACGCGAAACAATGCATGCTGGAAGAAGTTCCTAGCATTGAGATATTCCGTGAACGCGGAGCTCGGAGCCGATCTGCCTGGCAAATTTGCATAGCTACCCTGGCATGACAGCAGGCCTCGCCGGTCGGGTAATTATGTTACCTCACGCAATATTATTATCAGACGCCGAGGCGGCCCGGGACGGCCGCCCCGGCCGCAGCCCACTCCCGCGAGACCGGTCATGAACTGGCACCTGTACGGCACTTTCCTGGTCACCGCGCTGATCTTGAGCGTCACGCCGGGGCCGGTGAACATCCTGGCGCTGTCGCATGCGCTGGCGCTGGGCTGGGCGCGCACGGTGACGACGGTGGCGGGCGCGACCCTGGCGATCGCCATCCAGGCGGCGCTGGCCGTGGTCGGCATCGGCTCGTTCCTGGCGCTGCTGGGCCAGTGGTTCGACCTGCTGCGCTGGGCCGGCGCCTTCTACCTGGTCTATCTGGGCATCCAGCAATGGCGCGCCCGCGGCGGCATGGCGATCGAGGCCGGCGGCACGATCCCGGTCGGGGCGCGGTTCTGGAAGGGTTTCCTGATCTCGGCCACCAACCCGAAGACGCTGCTGTTCTTCCCGGCCTTCTTCCCGCAATTCATCGACCCGGCCCTGCCGGCGACGCCGCAACTCTCCCTGTTGGCCGCCAGCTTCACCGCCATCGGCTTCCTTGGAATCCTGACCAATGCCGTCGCCGCCCATGCGCTGCGCCGCTGGCTGCAGCAACCGAGCCGTGCCCGGCTGTGTAACCGCCTATTCGGCGGCGCCCTGGTCGGCATGGGTGCCTCGATGTTGCAAGGTTGAACCAATCGGTGCAATGCAGCAAAAATCGGACATGAAGCCTTGTTTTCGACACCCCCTTGGCCTGAAATCCAAGCAGGCACAGGGGAGTCGCCGACTTCATGCTGATCGAGCGCGAAGAGCCGCTTGACCGACTGATCGACATGGCCCGGCAGGCCGCCGCCGGCCATGGCGGCACGGTCGTCCTCGGCGGCGAGGCCGGGATCGGCAAGACCGCGCTGCTGCAGGAGTTCACGCAACGCCTCGGTCCGGGCCACCGGGTGCTGTGGGGCGGGTCCGAGGCGCTGTTCACGCCGCGCGCGCTGGGCCCGCTGCAGGACATGGCGCACGCCCTCGGGCCTCGGATGGCGGCGCTGCTGGATCAGGCGGCGGCGCCGGAGCGGCTGTTCCCCGCCCTGCTGAACACGCTGCAGGAGGCGCCCGAGACCACCGTGCTGGTGTTCGAGGACGTGCACTGGGCCGACAATGCGACGCTCGACCTGGTGAAGTATCTCGGCCGCCGCATGCCGGTGCTGCGGACGCTGCTGGTGCTGAGCTACCGCAGCGACGAGGTCGGCCCCGACCATCCGCTGCGGCAGGTGCTGGGCGACCTGCCGGCCACCGCCGTGCGCATCACCATGCAGCCGCTGTCGCCCGAGGCGGTCGCCGCGCTGGCCAGGGCTGCCGGCCGCTCCGCCGCCGAGCTGCACCGGGTCACCGCCGGCAACCCGTTCTTCGTCACCGAGCTGCTGGCCAGCCAGGATTCCGCGCCGGCCGGCATTCCCGGAACCGTCCCGGCCTCGATCCGCGACGCGGTGTGGTCGCGGCTGTCGCGGCTGGCGCCGGAGGAGCGCGAGGCGCTGGAGACCATCAGCATCGTGCCGGGCAGCGTCGAGCCCTGGCTGGCCCGCGCTTTGCTGGGCGCCAGGACCGACGCCGCGGTCGACCGCTGCATCGCCCGCGGCATGCTGCTGCGCGACGACCACGGCGCGGTCGGATTCCGCCACGAGCTGGCGCGGCTGGCCACGCTCGACCAGCTGTCCGCGGCGGCGCAGCAGTCGCTGCACGCCCGGGTCGAGACCGCGATGGCCGAGGCCCCTGCGCGGCAGGCGGTGGCGCTGCTGCCGCGCCAGGTGCATCACGCCGCCGCGGCGGATGACGGCGCCCGCGTCCTGGCCCTGGCGCCACAGGCCGCGGCGCAGGCCTCGCGCCTGGGCGCGCATCACCAGGCCGCCGCCCATCTGGCGACCGCCCTGCGCTATGTCGACGAGGCGCCGAAGGGGGTGGCGGCGCAGCTGCACGAGGACTGGGCCGAGGAGGCCGGGCTGGCGCTGCGCATCGACGACACGGTGATCGAGGCGCGGCAGCACGCCATCGCGCTGTGGCGCGAGCTGGGTCGCATGGACAAGGTCGGCCTGAACCTGCGGGCGCTGGCGCGGCTGCTGTGGTCGCGCGGCGAGGTGCGGCAGGCCGGCGACTGCGTCGACGAGGCAGTGCGCGAGCTGGAGCGCCTGCCGCCGGGGCCGGAGCTGGCGATGGCCTACAGCGTGCGCTCGCAGCTGCACATGCAGCAGAGCCATGTCGACGACGCGGTCAAGTGGGGCTGGCGGGCGATGAGCTTGGCCGACCGGCTGGGCGATGTCGAGACCCGGGTGCACGCGCTGAACAACGTCGCCACCGCGCTGCTGTTCGTCGACCGCCCGGGCGGGCTGGAGATGATGGAAGAGAGCCTGGCCCTGGCCCTGGAGCACGGCTTCCACGAGCACGCGGCGCGGGCCTATATGAACCTCGCCGAGTATGCGGTGGTGTTCAAGGATTTCGCCCTGGCCGAGCGGGTGCTGGACGAGGGCATCGCCTTCGAGACCCGGCACGACCTGGATGCCTGGACTCATTACCAGGTCGGCTGGCAGGCGCGGCTGCGCCTCGAGCAGGGCCGGTTCCGCGAGGCCGAGTCGATCGCCGGCGGGGTCGTCGGGCTGGAGCTGCTGGCGCCGACGATCCGCCTGCCCGCCCTGATCGTGCTGGGCCGGGTGCGGATGCGCCTGGGCGAGGCCGATGCTCCGACCCTGCTGCAGCAGGCGCTGCGGCATGCGCTGGAGACCGGCGACCTGCACCTGATCGCGCCGGTGCGCTTCGCCATGGCCGAGGCGGCGTGGCTGGCGGGCGACCTCGATGCCGCTCATGAGCCGCTGGCGGCCGTGGCGGCGATGGACCTCGACAGCTTCGATCCCTGGGCGCTGGGCGAGCTGGCCGTGTGGTGGCGGCGCTGCGGCATGACGGCACCGCTGCCGCCGGCGACGAAGCGGGCCCCGGCGCCGCGGGCGGCCGAGCTGGCCGGCGATCCGCTGGCGGCCGCGGCGGAGTGGACGCGCCTGGGCCTGCCCTATGAGGCGGCCCTGGCCCTGACCCAGCTGCGCGGCGGCGACGCCGGGCCGGCCCTGGCCCGGGCCGTGGTGATGCTGGAGGAGATCGAGGCCCGCCCGGCCGCCCTGCTGGCGCGCCGGGCCGCGCAGCGCCTGGGCGTCGCCGACCAGCTGCCGCGGGCGCGCCGCGGCCCCTACGCCGCCGCCCGCCGCCATCCGCTCGGGCTGACCCAGCGCGAGCTGCAGGTGTTGCGCCTGCTGGCCCAGGGCATGGGCAACCAGGACATCGCCCGCCGGCTGGTGCGGTCGCCCCGTACGGTCGAGCACCATGTCTCGGCGGTGCTGGGCAAGCTGAACGCCAGCAGCCGGATGGATGTCGTCCTGCGCCTGCACAGCGAGCCCTGGCTGCTGTCGGCCGGCGAAAACTAGGTAGTCCTCCCCGCGAAAATTGGGCGGCGGCCCCGAAGCGCGGCGGCCATGCGGCGCCTAGCGTGGTCCTTACGGCGCCGCCCCCGAAGCATGCCGGATCTCGACGCAGGGCGGACAACGCGTCGAGCACGAAGAGGCATAGGTCATGGCGGGCGTCGATAGTGCTGCGGATCTTGACTATTCCCTGACGATGAATGCCGGCCTGGCGGCCGTCCTCTCGACCCGGGTGATCGGCGTGGAGGCTCTGGATCGGGACGACGATGACGATGAGAGCGAGGCTGCCGCTCCCGGGCGCCGCCACGACGAGGATGGCGGCATCGAGGATCTGCTCGACTGGCTCGACCTCGGCGTGATCATCGCGGATGCATCGGCCCGGCCGATCCGGCTCAACCGCCGCGCCGGGACGATCACGGCGCGGAGGGACGGGCTGTACGCCACGCCGTTCGGCATCACCACGGCCATCCCGGAGGAGACCGGCCGGCTGCGGCAGGCCATCGCCAAGGCCGCGAAGGGCGGAACCCGGCTGCGGCTGTCGCGGCCGTCGGGCGCCCCGCCGCTCTTGGTGACCGTGATTCCGGTCGGCGGCGGCCCGCTGGTGGCCCTGTTCGTGATGGATCCCGACATCGCCGGCACGCCGTCGCCGGCCCTGCTGCAGGAGCTGTTCGGCCTGACCGCGGCCGAGGCCGTGTTCGCCGCGGAGATCAGCCGCGGCGACGGCCTGCAGGCGGTGGCCGAGCGCCTGGCGATCGCGCCGAGCACGGCGCGGACCCATCTGACCCGGATCTTCGAGAAGACCGGCACCCGCCGCCAGGCCGAGCTGGTGCGGCTGCTGATGCAATGCGACCGGCTGGCGCCGCATGCCCCGGCCGCCGCCCGGGTCAGCTCCTGAGCGGCATCCAGATCTCGACCAGGCCGGTGCCGGTCCAGGGATCGAAATCGGCGCTGTAGCGCTCGAAATTCGGCGCGTCGGCAAAGCCGTGGCCGGACTCCGGCAACCACCGGGTCCAGATCGTGTAATGCGTCGCCCGGATGCGCGAGATGTGGCCGCGGTGGCTGAACACCGCATAGCGCTGCGCCGGGATGCGCACCCGGGCGAACTCCGCCGGCAGCTCGTCGAAGCTCGCCACCTCGACCCCGGCGATGTAGTCGAAATTCCCGGCATCGTCGGTGTTGCAGCAGACGCCGTAGGCGGCGCCGTCGATCTCGTTCGGCACATGGCCGATCTGCGGCCCGAAGCGCTGCCACAGCGCCGGGATGCCCTCATTGGTCTCGAAGGTGTAGCGGCCGCCCAGCCCGGCGACGAGCAGGGTCTTGCCGGCCTCGAAGCGCGGGGCTTCGAGGTCGATGATCAGCGATTCGTCCATCCGGATCGGCTCCACCAGCGCGAGGTTGTCGACATGGCCCTGACCGCGCACCAGCTCCGGCGTCAGGCCGAACTGGTCGCGGAAGGCCCGGGTGAACGCCTCGTGCGAGCCGTAGCCGGCGTCGAGCGCCACCGCCAGGATGTCGGCGGCGCCGGCCGCCAGGGTGCGCGCCGCCTCGGTCAGGCGGCGGCCGCGGACATAGCGCATCACCGACCGGCCGGTGGCCACGCCGAACAGCCGGCACAGATGGAACCGGGACACGCCGGCGGCCTCGGCGATCGAGTCGAGCGTGACCTCCGCCGAGAACCGGTGCTCGATGAACCAGACCGCGCGTTCGACCGCCGCCATGCCCCACTCCCGCTGCGTTCGCCGGCACTGTGCCGATGGCGGCCACCGCCCGTTTGATCGCGATTGCGCCGGCGACCGGTCGGTCCCTCCCCCGAGGGCACCAACCAGACAATGGCCCAAACGGGCGGCGGTCCGATGACGCTTTTCGCCAGCGGCACCGGTTTCGACCGATGGTGCCCGACATGCGGATCGCCTTCGTCCTCTCATCTCATCAAGAGGAGACGCAAGAGATCGATCGCCGCTCATAGGTGGCCAGGGGAGGCAGCCTGCCCGAGACCACGACCAGCTCGACGTCCAGCCCGAGTCCAGCGAGCGTCTGCCGAATCTCCGTCTCGTATTCGGGGTTCATCACCAGGATCTTATCGGGCGGCCGCTCTTTCAGCGCCGCGGGCGGCACAATCAGATGTCCCGTGCCGGCGGTGAAAGCTCCTGCCTTGAGAGGATTGACGTCGACCACCTGCTCGACGGCTCTCCCGGACCGGTCCAGGATATTCAGGAAGGTGACGCCCTTGGCGCCAGCCCCCCAGAGCACCAGGCGCCGGCCCTCCCAGCGGGCTTGGTTCAGCCAGTCCTGCCAGACCGAAAGCGCCTTCCTGAACCGATCGGCGAAGCCGTCGAAGCTCTGTGTATCGGGTGGAGCCATGGCCCGCTCATCCGCCTCAGGCTCCGCAAATGTCGCCTCCACCGCAAGGAACTGGTGACCGAACCCGATATTGATCGGGCCGGGAGCAAGTCCTGCCAACCGCACCGCGTGCGCCAGGGAGGAGGACGTGAAATAGGAGAGATGCTCGTAGAGGGGATCCCAGATCCCGAGCCTGTCGAGCATGTAAGTGCCGTTCGGCACCTCGGTATACACCACCCGGGCGGGATGTGAGGCATAGGCTTCGCGGATCGACCGAAGCAGATCCACCGGGCGCGGCAGATGCTCCAGCACATAGCGTGAGCAGACGATGTCGGCATATGGCGCCAGGGATGGAGTGAACACGTCGCCGATGATGGTGACCGCCGGATCATCGACGGTGTCCTCGCCGGTCGGGCGACCGGGATCGAACCCGATTCCCTTGCGCAGCCCCCGCTTGCACAACATCCGCAGGAACTCACCCCGGCCGCATCCGATCTCGACGGCGGCACCGCCGGCCAACCCGTAGGTCGACAGAAGGCGGCTGACAATGTCCTCCGAGTATCTGCGGTAATGCTGCGAGCCCATCAGCGAGTTTTCATACCGCTCATCGTAGACGACGCGGGTGGCGTCGAAGGCAGCATTGAACACGTGCCCGCAACAGCGGCAGCCGACGAGCCAGATATCGCCGCGGGCAACCCGTCGCGCCGCCTCGCGATTTCGATGAAGCTGGTTACAGACGACCGGGACGCTGGCAAGCTCGACCAGGAAGGCCAGATCCGAAGATCCGCATATGACGCACGGCATCTTTCCTCCGATGACTGGAGTCGGGAGGTCTCGCCGCTAGCCAGGCAGCCCAGCGGACCACGAATAGCCAGCGCGGCGAGAGATGGAATGGTTAGTGCATAGCGGCACAATATCCGGGAATGGATATTGTGCTCTGGGATCACGGTTTCTGGTACATTCGCCGTCCTCACGATTCCATCGAGAACAGCGGCGATACCTTCAGGTCAATGAAGAGGCCGATAGAGGGCAGGACAAAAGCCCATGCGAACAGGCCTCGCTTCGATACGCTCTTTGTGAAGAGTAATCGAATTGACCGTCGCCACTGCATCGATATCGCTAGCGTTATCCGGCGGATCGGCGGCCGGAAGAGCCACCCGGATTTTCACCGGGTCCTTGCGAGTACGTTCAGACTAGGCACCCTCGACGATCACGCAACCATTGCGCACCTTGCCTACCCCTATCAATTTGGGCGTCAATTCGTCTGGACGGATGACCTGGATTGGTCGAAGGAGCGCCTCATCTG
>NZ_VCCH02000140.1 GCF_005938675.2 Mycobacterium sp. KBS0706 | reverse complement strand
CGGCAACCCGCTGGACCTGTGGTCGGCGCTGAAGATCGCGGCGCTGATCACGGCCGTGCTGCTGCTGTCGAAGATCCTGGACAGTTACCTCGGCGTCGCCGGCCTCTATCTGCTGGCCGCGATCTCCGGCCTGGCCGATGTCGACGCCATCACCCTGTCGGCGGCCCGGCTGACCCAGGGCGGGCTCGACGTCGCGGCCGGCGCCACGGTGGTGCTGATCGCGGCCGGGGTGAACACCCTGGTCAAGGCCGGGCTCGCCGTCGCCCTCGGTGGCCGGGCGATGGCGCTGCGCATCCTGCCGGCGACGGTCGCGATGCTGGCCGCCGGTGCGGTCGGCTTCGCTTTCTTCGCCGTCTGACATGTCGAGCCTTCTCCGAAGTGAACAGCGTCGCCAGCGCGATCTCAGAGGCAGCAGACGGGAGGCAGGGGCATGTTCAAGCGGATACTGGCGGGGCTGGTCCTGCTTGCGATAGCCGGGACGACGGCGCCCGACCCGGCCTGGGCGGCCGGCGACAGCGTCGCCGGCCGGGCCAAGGCCCGGCAATGCGCGGCCTGTCACGGGCTCAACGGCCTGGCGCGGATGCCGAACGTGCCGAACATCGCCGGCGAGAGCCCGATCTATCTCGAGAAGCAGCTGAAGGCGTTCCGCAGCGGCGAGCGCACCGATCCGCAGATGTCGGTCATCGCCAAGCCGCTGAGCGACCAGGACATCGCCGATCTCGCCGCCTGGTACTCGGGCATCCGGTTTTCGGTGACGGTGCCGGAATAGGGAGGCGAGCCCAGATACGAGACAGGCCACACCGAACCGGTGCGGCCTGTCCCAAATGCCGTCGGTCTGCACATCGCCCTCGGTTGAACCTCCCCGGACGAGCCGCTCGGCGTCTGATTTCTAACGAAATGCCTCAGATTGAATAAAAATTATATCAATCTTCGTGGGTGTCTGTAATCTTCGTACGCTTGAAACATCCGGAGAATGACTGAAAACCCATTCCGGTCCTACCTGCAAATTGAGGGTGGCAACCTGACCCAAATGGACTATCCTCGTACAGACGCTGGCTCGGCCAGCGGGGTGTCGCGACACAAGGCTGATTCCTTCCGTGTCCAGTCGAGGATCGTTCCCGAGATGGCGGATGATCTCCCGGACCTGATCGCGAGAATCTACGACGCGGCGCTCGACCATGGCCTGTGGGATTCGGTTCTCAACGAGCTCGCCGGCCTGTTCGCCGATGGCCATGCCAGCCTGTACCTGCTGCATGAATCCGACAGCGCCGAGACCACGGCCTTCGAGTCGCTGGCCGCGACCAGCAGCTGGGACCCAGCCTTCCTCGACAGCTACGGCCAGCATTTCTGGCGCCTGAATCCGTGGAGCGAGCGGGTCCTGAACCGCGCCGTCGGCGAGGTCACGGTCAGCGACGCGCTGGTGCCGCGCCCCAATCTGGAGCGGACCGAGTTCTTCGCCGACTGGTTGCGGCCGCAGCAGCTGCTGTCCGGCATCGGCGGCACCTTCCTGCGCCGCGGCGGGGTTTCGGCCCATGTCAGCGTGCTGCATGCCGATCCGATCGCGGCGGATGAGACGGCGCGGCTGGCGGAGATGATGCGCCGGCTGCTGCCGCATTTCGCTCGCGCTGCCCAGATCCATCAACGGCTCGGCGACGTCGTCACCCAGCGCGATGCGCTCGAGACCGGCCTCGACCGCCTGTCGATCGGCGTGGTCCTGACCGACCCAACCGGCCGGGTCTCCTTCTCCAACCGCGCGGCCGAGGGGCTGCTGCGGGCCGGCACCGCGCTGCGGGTCGACCAGCGCGGCCTGCTCTGCGCCTCGCAGCCGGGCGAGACCGCGAAGCTGCGCCAGCTGATCGCCTCGGCCTCGATCGTGCTCGACGATCCGCGGCTGGAGCCGGGCGGTGGGTTGACCCTGACGGATTCGGCAGGCGGCGACCAGCTCGCGGTCCTGGTCGCGCCGGTCAGCCGCAACCGGCCGCTGCTCAGCCTGACCGCGCCCAAGGCGGCGATCTTCATCGCCGCGCCGACGCCGACCAACCCGCTGTCGCAGCCGGAGCTGCGGCGGCTGTACGGCCTGACCGCGACCGAGGCGCGGATCGCCGGTGAGCTGGCGGCCGGCCTGTCGCTGAAGGAGATCGCGACCCGCCTCGACGTCAGCTACGAGACGATCCGCAACCACCTCAAGAAGATCTTCATCAAGACCCGCACCAACCGGCAGTCCGAGCTGGTGCGGCAGCTGCTGCGCAACCTGCCGGCGATCGGCAGCGCGGCGGAATAGGCCGGCCCGAAAGCCGGTCCGAGACTGCGCTGGCATGAGTCGGCTGGTGGTGGTTTCGAGAACCGGAGCGAAGCCGACGTTAAAGTCCGTGAGCACCGGAAGCGCAGAAACCGCCATCAGACGGCCTTGCCAGTAGCGGTATCGGGCGGGCTTTCAGAACATTCTTCGCCAGAACATGAAGGCCAGCGTCGCCGCGCCGCCGACCAGAATCAGCACCATCACCCACAGGAAGGCATCCGGGTCCTGCAGGCCCGGCAGGCCGGCGACGTTCATGCCGAAGATGCCGGTGATCAGCGTCATCGGCAGGAAGATCGCGGTCAGCACCGCCAGCACCAGCAGGCTGCGATTCATCGCCTCGGCCCGCTGCGCCGCGATCTCGTCCTGCAGCAGCCGGGCGCGGTCGATCACCTCGTCGATGCTGCGGGCGATGCGGTGGAAGCGCTCGGCGGCGGCGGCCAGGCCGGCGCGGCCGGCCGGATCGGCCCAGCCCGGCAGGTCGCCCAGCCCTGCGGCGACCACGGCGCCCTCGGGCAGCAGATGGCGGCGCAGGGTCGCGGCGCGGCGGCGGATGCGGCCGAGGGCCTGGCGGTCCTCGACCGTGCGGCTGGTCGACCGGTCGTCCAGCACCCGGTCCTCGATGCCGTCGACCTCGTCCATCAGCCGCTCGACCGTCGCCTCGGCCTCCGCCGCCAGATGCCCGGCGATCAGGGCCAGCATGTCGAGCGCGGAAGCCGGCGCGCGGCCGGAATCCAGGCTGCGGCGGATCTCGTCGACGACGCGCAGCGGGTGGCGCCGGCCGGTGACCAGGAGATGCGGCCCGACGCAGAAGCGCAGCCGGCCGATCTGGTCCGGCTCGAAGGCGAAGTCGTGATGCAGCCCGTTGGCGGCCCCGACCAGCCAGCCGTCCAGCTGCTGCATCTGCACCCGGTCGGGCCCGTCCAGCAGCCATTGCGAGACGGCCGGAGGCAGGGCGCCGTGGCGCGCCAGCCAGTGCCGGGCGCGGGTGTCGGTCAGCTTCAGATGCAGCCAGACCCAGCCCTCGCCCTCCGTCGGCAAGGGATCGACCCCGGTCTGGCGACAGGCGCCGGACTCGGGGTCGAAGCGGTAGGCGGCGGCGACGGCGTCGCCGAAATGGAAGCTGACGGGCGGCTTCCCGTGCAAATCCCGGTCCCGGATCAGAACAGGTGCCGCAGCAGCCAGTAGAGGGCGGCCGCCAGGGCGATCGAGACCGGCAGGGTCAGCACCCAGGCCATGATCAGGTTGCGGATCGTGCTCCATTGCAGGCCGGACCGGTTCGCCGCCATGGTCCCGGCGACGCCGGAGGACAGCACATGGGTGGTGCTGACCGGCAGGCCGTACATGTCGGCGGCGCCGATCGTCGCCATCGCCACCAGCTCGGCCGAGCCGCCCTGGGCGTAGGTCAGGTGCTCCTTGCCGATCTTCTCGCCGACGGTGACGACGATACGCTTCCAGCCGACCATGGTGCCGAGGCCGAGCGCGATGGCGACTGCGACCTTGACCCAGTCGGGGATGAACTTGGTGGCCTGGTCGAGATAGCCGCGATACGCGGTCAGCACCTTGCCGTCATCGGCGCTGAAGGGCGGGGTGTTGGCCTTCGTCATCAGCTTCAGAGCCTCGGAGGCAAGATACATGTCGTTGCGGATGTTGCCGACCTGCTCGTTCGGCACCGCGGCCAGCGAGCTGCGGCCGGCGACGCTGCGGTCGATCTCCCGGGTCAGGGCGACCAGCGCCGGCACCGTCTCGGGCGCCAGGGTCCGGTCACGGACATAGGCGGTCACCGCCGCCCGTGCATCGGCCGGCGCGGCCGTGTCGCCGGCATAGTGGGCGAGCACCCCGGCCGCCTGGTCCGACACCTGGGCGAAGGCGGCGATCTGCGTCTCGGGCATCGCCCGGTTCAGGGCGTAGGCGGTGGGCACGGTGCCGATCAGGATCAGCATGATCAGCCCCATGCCCTTCTGCCCGTCATTCGAGCCATGGGCGAAGCTGACGCCGGTGCAGGTCAGCACCAGCAGGCCGCGGATCCACAGCGGCGGCGGCTTGTTGCCCTCCGGCGCGCGGTACAGCTCCGGCCGCTTGATCAGCGCCTTGGCGGCCAGCAGCAGCAGCGCCGCGGCGACGAAGCCGACCAGCGGCGACAGCAGCAGCGACTTGCCGATGCCCAGCGCCTGCGACCAGTCGACCCCGCTGGTGCCGGTGCCGGGGATGGCCATCAGCTGGTTCATCAGCCCGACGCCGATGATCGAGCCGATCAGCGTGTGCGAGGAGGAGGAGGGCAGGCCGAAATACCAGGTCCCGACGTTCCAGATGATCGCCGCGATCAGCAGCGCGAACACCATGGCGAAGCCGGCATTGCTGCCGACCTGCAGGATCAGCTCGACCGGCAGCAGCGAGATGATGCCGAAGGCGACCAGGCCGGTGGAGGTCAGCACGCCCAGGAAGTTGAAGAAACCCGACCACACCACGGCGACCGTGGGCGGCAGCGAGTTGGTGTAGATCACGGTCGCCACCGCATTGGCGGTGTCGTGGAAGCCGTTGACGAACTCGAAGCCCAGCGCGATCAGCAGGGCGATGCCGAGCAGGATGAAGGGCAGCAGGCTCGGCGAATGCACCTCGCCGAGGTCGTTGACCAGGCTCCAGCCGGCGTAGATGACGCCGAAGATGAGCAGGGCGATGACGGCCAATGGCGTCAGCCGGCTGAGCCCTCCTGACGGCCTGGTGTCGAGCACGGAACTGGTCATGCGGGGCCTCGCCGGGCTGCGATGGTGCGATGCAGCGACCCTACAAGCGCGATGTTACAATTATGTTATGGTTTGCGGACGGTGGCGGGGCACGTGGTGCGGGCCGAAAATAGTCTCATTTGGTTATGATAGTGTCCCAGCGCCGTTTCCGGCCGATCGAGGGAGAATGATATGGGCTTGAGCAGGGCAGCCGTTTTCGTCGTCGTGGCTCTGGGCCTCGGCGCCTGTGCCGAGCAGGTGCGGCCGATCATCGACCCCGCGACCTCGGTCGCCGGCGGGCGCAACTATGAATACGACCTGGGGCAGTGCCAGCAGCTCGCCAAGCAGGTCGATGCCGGCGGCCGGACCGTTGGCGGGGCGCTGCTCGGCGCCGGCGTCGGCGCGGCGGGCGGCGCGATCCTCGGTGCCTTCAGCGGCAATGCCGGGCGCGGCGCCGCGATCGGCGCCGGAGTCGGTGGCCTCACCGGCGTGGTCGGCGGCGGCGCCTCCGCCGCCAGCAGCACCCAGAACGTGGTGCGGAACTGCATGATACGCCGCGGCTACGCCGTGCTGGACTGAGAGACCGCTTGTAAATGCTACTGGCGCGGCCGTCTGACGGCGATTTCTGCGCTTCCGGTGCTCACGGACTAAAACGTCCGCTGCGCGCCGGTTCTCGAAATCACCGCCAGCCGACTCACGCCAGCGCATTTCCAAACGGTCTCTGACGCGTTCCGGCTCAGGCCGCTTCCCGCGCCGCCAGCAGGCACAGCCAGGTCCAGCCGATGGTGGCGGCCAGCACGGCGGTGACGTCCCCCTGGTCGTAGGGCGGGCAGGTCTCGACCACGTCCGCTCCGACCCAGGCGATATCGCCCAGCCGGCGCAGCAGCGCCAGCGCCTGCCAGGGGAACAGGCCGCCGGCTTCCGGGCAGGCGACTCCGGGCGCCAGGCCGGGGTCGATGCCGTCGATGTCGAAGGTCAGATAGGCCGGCCGGTCGCCGAGCACGGCGCGGATCCGTTCGACCGTCCTGTCGATGCCGTCGAGATGCACGCTCTCGGCCGACAGGCCGGTGACGCCCTGGTCCCGGGTCCAGGCGGCGGTGGCACGGTCGACCGGGCCGTGCAGCCCGACCTGCACCGCGGCCCGCGGGTCGACCAGGCCGCGCCCGATCGCATGGCGCAGCCACGAGCCGTGATAGATCGGCGCCGAGGGCGTGCCGGCCCAGGTGTCGACATGCGCGTCGAACTGCATCAGCGCCACGGGGCCGTGCTTCGCCGCGGTCGCCTCCAAGAGCGGCAGGGTGACGGTGTGGTCGCCGCCAAGGGCCAGCAGGCGGGCGCCGGTGCCGATCTGCTCCGTCGCCGCGTCGCGGATCGCGGCCAGGCTGCCGGCGATGTCGGCGGTGATCGGCGCCGCGTCCCCGGCGTCGTAGAGGTCCAGCCGCTCTTCCGGGCTCAATTCGAGGTCGGGATGGTCGTCGCCGGTCAGCGTCCGGCTCGCCGCCCGGATGGCGCCGGGGCCGAAGCGCGAGCCGGGCCGGTTGGTGGTGCCGAAATCGAAGGGCAGGCCCAGCACCGCGGCGGCGGGGCGCCCACCCTCCGGCCGGCGGCGGTGCGGGGCGTTGAGGAAGGTGGCGATGCCGGCATAGGGGGGCATGGATCACTCCGCATGTGGGGACGGATGGTTCGCGATCGGGAGGGCGGGCGTCACTCCGCCCGGCGGAACGCCTCGTCGATCGGCACCTGCAGGCCGTTGGCCAGGCGGTTGGTCTCGTTTGCCATGCCGACCACGGCCAAGAGCTCGCCCAGCATCTCCTCGGTCATGCCGGCCTTGCGCGCCGCCACGCTGTGCGAGGCGATGCAGTAGCCGCAGCCATTGGTGGCGCTGACCGCGAGATAGACCATCTCCTTCACCAGCGGGTCGAGCGCGCCGGGCGCCATCACCTCCTTCAGGCTCTCCCAGGTCCGCCGCAGCGTCGGCGGATGCGCCGCCAGCGCCTTCCAGAAGTTGTTGACCTTGTCGATCCGGCGGGTGGCCATGATGTCGTCATAGACGGCCCGGACCTCCGGCGACGCCGCCTCGTATTCGATCAGCCCCGATGCCATGGCGATGCTTTCCTGCGATTCCGATGCGGGCAGGGTGGCACGCGACCGGTGCGGCGTCACGCAGGGGTGGCGGTGCCGCCGTGATGATGCGCCAGCCGGCGCAGGCGGAACGCCAGGATCAGCTGCAGCACTCCGATCACGACGGCCCAGGTGCCGATCAGCCAGACCAGGGACAGCGCTCCGGCGCCGGGGAAGAAGAGGGCATAGGCGCCGAACAGCACCCACAGCGCGCCGGTCAGGGCCAGCAGCCACTCGCCCTCGATCTCGTTGCGCAGGCGGATGGCGGTGACGATCTCCATCACTCCGATCACGATCGCCCAGATGGCGATGATGGTGACCAGCACGATCGCGGTCAGCAGCGGCCAGACCGCGGCGACGATCCCGGCGACGACGCCGACGAGGCCGAGCAGGGCGTAGCCCCAATTGCGGCCGCGGATACCGACGACGATGGCCATCACCCCGTCGACCAGCGCGTAGGCGGCGTAGAGGATGATCAGCACGGCCAGGGTCATGCCTGGCCACAGCCAGGCCAGGACCCCGAACAGGATGGCCAGGACGCCGCGCAGCGCGATGGCGCCCCAGTTGGCGGCGAGGGCACGAAGGACTGGCAGGTTCTGCATTCTCCGTCTCCCGCAGGGGCCGGCCTGCTTGCCGGCCATGCTCAAGAAAATCGTCACAACTGCACAGGTGACAAGCCGGATCAGTCCCGGTTATGGTTCCGCCGCTGTCGACCCCGACCGCGCGGATTCCGATTGCGAATCCCGGCGGTTGACTCTGTCCTGCCGATCACTATACTCCGCCCGCTTCGGAGCCGGAAGGCGACCGAAGCGCAAGGCGTTCGCGCGGCCACTCCGGCCCGCGGGCAGACATGAACCAGCAGACCCGGCGTTGCAGGCCAGGCCCCGGTGGGGCAGGGCAGCGGTGGCGCCGAAGGTGGCAATCGCAAGGAGAGCGACGTGGCACGTATTGCCGGCGTCAATATCCCGACCCAGAAGCGCGTGCTGATCGCGCTCACCTACATCCACGGCATCGGCCGTCACGCGTCCCAGAGCATCATCGACAAGCTCGGCATCCCGGCCGACCGCCGCGTCAATGAGCTGACCGAAGACGAGATCCTGCGCATCCGCGAGGCGATCGACGCCGACTTCACGGTCGAAGGCGATCTGCGCCGCGAGACCGCGATGAACATCAAGCGGCTGATGGACCTGGGCTGCTACCGTGGCCTGCGTCACCGCAAGGGCCTGCCGGTCCGCGGCCAGCGCACCCACACCAATGCCCGTACCCGCAAGGGCCCGGCGCGGCCCATCGCGGGCAAGAAGAAGTAATCGGAAGGCGAGCGAACCATGGCCAAGCCAGCAGCTGCCGCCGCGAACGCCCGTCTGCGTCGTCGCGAGCGCAAGAACATCACCTCGGGCGTCGCCCACGTGAACTCGTCCTTCAACAACACGGTGATCACCATCACCGACGCGCAGGGCAATGCGATTGCCTGGTCGTCGGCCGGTGGCATGGGCTTCAAGGGCAGCCGCAAGTCGACTCCCTACGCCGCCCAGATGGCCGCCGAGGATGCCGGCCGCAAGGCGCAGGAGCACGGCATGCGCGTGCTCGAGATCAACGTGAAGGGCCCCGGCTCCGGCCGCGAGAGCGCCCTGCGCGCCCTGCAGTCGGTCGGCTTCCAGATCACCTCGATCCGCGACGTCACGCCGATCCCGCACAACGGCGTCCGTCCGCGCAAGAAGCGTCGCGTCTAAGGGCTGTCCGGTCCGCCGGCCGCCGTCCCCGGTTCTCCGGGGCGCGCGCGGCCTGCGGGCCGGTGTCCTTGCGCGGTTTTCAGCCGGCCGATCCGGGACAGGACCACTGGCCACAGGGTCCACGGATGGGATCGGAAGGGGGCTTCGGCCCCCGTCGGCATTTTCGGCCGTATCCGGCCTCTCGTGGCAGAACAGGATGATATGACAGTGCTTCAGCGCAACTGGCAGGAACTGATCAAGCCCAACGCTCTCGACGTCCAGCCGGGCGACGATTCGCAGCGCAAGGCGACGCTGGTCGCCGACCCGCTCGAGCGCGGCTTCGGCCTGACCCTCGGCAACGCCATCCGCCGCGTGCTGCTGTCCTCGCTGCAGGGCGCCGCGGTCACCGCGATCCACATCGACGGCGTGCTGCACGAATTCTCGTCGATCCCGGGCGTCCGCGAGGACGTCACCGACATCGTCCTCAACGTCAAGGCGCTGTCGCTGCGCATGCACGCCGAGGGCCCGAAGAAGATGCGGCTCAACGTCGAGGGGCCGAAGGTGGTGAAGGCCGGCGACATCGTCACCGGCCCGGACATCGAGATCATGGACCCCGAGCTGGTGCTGTGCACCCTCGACGACGGCGCCAAGCTGGCGATGGAGTTCACGGTCAATCTCGGCAAGGGCTACGTCCCGGCCAGCATGAACCGGCCCGAGGACGCGCCGATCGGCCTGATCCCGGTCGACGCGCTGTACAGCCCGGTCCGCAAGGTCTCGTACAAAGTCGAGAACACCCGCGTCGGCCAGGTCACTGACTACGACAAGCTGTCGCTGACGATTGAGACCAACGGTTCGGTGACGCCGGACGATTCGGTGGCGCTGGCCGCCCGCATCCTGCAGGACCAGCTGCAGCTGTTCATCAACTTCGAGGAGCCGTCGCGCGACCACCGCGAGGAGACCTCGGAGGACATGCCGTTCAACCGCAACCTGCTGCGGAAGGTGGACGAGCTGGAGCTGTCGGTGCGCTCGGCCAACTGCCTGAAGAACGACAACATCGTCTATATCGGCGACCTGGTGCAGAAGACCGAGGCGGAGATGCTCCGCACCCCGAACTTCGGCCGCAAGTCGTTGAACGAGATCAAGGAAGTTCTCTCGACCATGGGCCTCCATCTCGGCATGGAGATCCCGAACTGGCCGCCGGAGAACATCGAGGATCTCGCCAAGAAGCTCGAGGAGCCGTTCTGATCGGTCGTTCGGTTGATTGAGATCTACCCCGCCGTTCTTTCCCGTTGAGGGGAGGCGGCGGGCCCCGCCATCGGACCCCCGCGGGGGCCAAGCCATGAGGAGATATCGCCATGCGTCACGGAGTGACCGGACGTCGTTTCAGCCGCACTAGCAGCCACCGCAAGGCGATGTTCGCCAACATGGCGGCGGCGCTGATCACCCATGAGCAGATCAAGACCACCCTGCCGAAGGCGAAGGATCTGCGCCCGATCGTCGAGAAGCTGATCACCCTCGGCAAGAAGGGCGGCCTGGCCAATCGCCGCCTCGCCTATGCCCAGCTGCGCGACGACGACGTGGTGGCCAAGCTGTTCTCGGTGATCGCCGAGCGCTACAAGACTCGCAGCGGCGGCTATTCCCGCGTGCTGAAGGCTGGCTTCCGCTACGGCGACGCCGCCCCGATGGCCGTGATCGAGCTGGTCGAGCGCGACCGCGACGCCAAGGGCGCCGCCGACAAGGTCCGCGACGCCGAGCTGAAGGCCGCCGCCGCCGAGGCCGAGGGCGCCGAGGGCTGATCGGCCCTGCAACGGTGAACGGATCGAGGCCCGGCTTGCGCCGGGCCTCTTTTTGTTTGTCTGGTCAATGCCCGCGCTCGGTGCCGCCATTGACCTGGATCACCTGGGCGGTGACATGGGCGGCGCCGGGCGAGGCCAGCCAGGCCACGGCGTCGGCGATGTCGGCGGGAACGCCGGCGCGGCGGGTCGCGGTCTCGGCGATCAGCGCCGCCTGCCGCTCGGCCGGGAGACGGTCGGCGAAGAACTCGGTGTCGCGTATATAGCCCGGCGCCACGATGTTGACGGTGATGCCGCGCGGGCCGAGGGCGGCGGCCAGATCGTAACCAAAGGGGTGCAGCGCGGCCTTGGCGGCGCCGTAGCAGCCGGCGCCGGAGCCGCGATAGGCGGCGATCGAGCCGAGCAGCACCACCCGGCCGCCCGGCGCCCGCAGCCGGTCGCGCAGCCCTTCGGTCAGCAGCACCGCGGACAGGACGTTGCCGGCGAAGTTGTCGGTCCAGCGCCGGGCGACCCCGGCCAGGCCGTCGTCGTAATGGCCCGGCGGTGCTTGCAGGATGGCGTTGCCGCCGGCCGCATGCACCAGCACGTCGACCGCGGCGAAGCGCTCGCCGATCTCCCGACATAATGATTCGACCCGGTCCGGCTGCGACAGGTCGGCCACCAGCGGCAGCACCGGCGGCGCCGTCGGATGCTCGCGCCCGATCGCCTCCGCCGCCTGCCGCAGCACGCCGGCGCGGCGGCCGAGGATCACCACCTGCTCGCCCTGTCCGGCGAAATGCCCGGCGACCGCCAGGCCGATGCCCGTGCCGCCGCCGCTGACCACCACGATGCGTGTCATCGATCCACTCTCCTGTTGCGACGAGCGGAAGGTGGGACGGTATCTCGCATACTTCAAATATGCGATCATGAGTGTCTGATATCCGGTGAGTATCAGCCGATGATCGAGCTCCGCCTCCTGCGCCAGTTCATCGCCGTGGCCGAGGAGCGGCATGTCCGCCGCGCGGCGGAGCGGCTGGGCATGGCGCAGCCGCCGCTCAGCACCGCGATGAGGCGGCTGGAGGATGTGATCGGCGCGGCGCTGTTCGACCGCAGCCGCCGCCGGGTGGCGCTGACCCCGGCCGGTACGGCGCTGCTGGAGGAGGCGCGGCGCACCCTGGCCCAGGCCGACCATGCCGTGGCGGTGGCGCGCCAGGCGGGGCAGGGTCTGACCGGGCTCCTGCGCGTCACCTTCGTCGGCAGCGCCATGTTCGAGCGCCTGCCGCCGGTGCTGAAGGCGTTGCGCGAGCGCCATCCCGGCCTGGCGCTGGACCTGCGCGAGGCGACGACGATGCGGCAGCTGGACGAGCTGCGTGGCGGCCGCGGCGACCTCGGCTTCGTCATCCCGCCGCTGCCCGACAGCGAGGGGCTGGACCAGCGCCCGGCCTGGGCCGAGCCGATGGTCGCCGTGGTCCCGGCGGACCATGCGCTGGCGGGTCCCGGCCGGATCGATCTCGCCGACCTCGCCGCCGAGCCCTTCGTCATGTTCCCGCAAGGCGAGGGTCCCGGCTTCCACGCCGCGATCCTGGAGGCCTGCGCCAAAGCCGGCTTCGTGCCCCGCATTGCCCAGTCGGCGCATCAGATGCACGCCATCGTGTCGCTGGTCGCGGCCGGCTTCGGCGTGTCGCTGGTGCCGGCGTCGCTGCGCCGGCTGCGGCCGCATGGGGTGCGCTACCTGTCCCTCGCCGGCCGTGCGCCCCAGGCCCGGATCGCCGCCGTCTGGCGCCGCGGCGACCGCTCGCCGGCCCTGCTGCAGGCGCTGGCCCTGCTGAAGGAGGAGATGGCGAGGCGATAGGCCGCCTTGATCCATGCTCGTCGGCCGGTGCCGCCCCCTCCCTCGAAACCGCTGCGCGGTTTCGAGGGAGGGGCCCGGCCCGCTTGGGCCGGGAGGGTGAGGGGGCGGCGCCGGCCTTTCTCGTCAGCACCGCGGCATGGCGGCCCATGGACGCCGGGTGGCGGCTTCGGCTAGACCGGCCCCCTGATGGCGGATGGAGGAAGGATGTTCCGTTTCGCAGGCGCCGCGGCGTCGGTGCTGCTCCTGCTGGCCGGGCCGGCCGTGGCGGAGCCGGTGGTGCCGACCAGCCGGGCCGAGATCGATCTCAGCTTCGCGCCGCTGGTGCGCAGCGCGGCGCCGGCCGTGGTCAACATCTATGCCCGCCACATGGTGGTCGAGCGGGCGAACCCGCTGTTCGACGACCCGTTCTTCCAGCGCTTCTTCGGCGACGACATGCCCGGCGGCCGGCCGCGGCAGCGGGTCGAGAACTCGCTCGGCTCGGGCGTGGTGGTCGGCGACGACGGGCTCG
This sequence comes from Mycobacterium sp. KBS0706, assembly GCF_005938675.2. Taxonomy (GTDB): domain Bacteria; phylum Pseudomonadota; class Alphaproteobacteria; order DSM-16000; family Inquilinaceae; genus Inquilinus. Next base: position 1,446 of record NZ_VCCH02000140.1, on the reverse strand, counting down.
TGGTCACCAACCACCATGTGATCAAGGACGCGGACCAGATCACCGTGGTGCTGTCCGACCGCACCGAATACGAGGCCGAGCTGGTGCTGTCGGACGAGCGCACCGACCTCGCCTTCCTCAAGCTCAAGGACCTCGCCGGCCGGTCGCTGCCGTCGTTGCCGCTGGGCGACAGCGACGCGCTCGAGGTCGGCGACCTGGTGCTGGCGATCGGCAACCCCTTCGGCGTCGGCCAGACCGTGACCATGGGCATCGTCTCCGCCATCGCCCGCACCGCCGTCGGCATCTCCGACTACGATTTCTTCATCCAGACCGACGCGGCGGTGAATCCCGGCAATTCCGGCGGCGCCCTGATCGACATGAAGGGCCGGCTGGTCGGCATCAACACCGCGATCTACAGCCGCACCGGCGGGTCGCTCGGCATCGGCTTCGCCATTCCCGCCAACATGCTGCGCAGCATGATGCGGGCGGCCGAGACCGGGCAGAAGGTGGTGCGGCCCTGGCTCGGCGCCGACGGCCAGGCAGTCGACCGCAGCCTGGCCGAGGCCTATGGGCTGGACCGGCCGGCCGGCGTGCTGGTCAACGGCGTCGCTGCGGGCGGCCCGGCGGCGCGGGCCGGCCTCAAGGTCGGCGACGTGGTCGCCGCGGTCGACGGCCATGCGGTCGACGACCCGGAATCGCTGCGCTTCCGCCTGGCCACGCTCGATCTCGGCGCCACCGCCACGCTGACGGTGCGGCGCGGCAAGGACACGGCCGAGCTGGCGCTGCCGGTCGAGGCGCCGCCGGAAGACCCGCCGCGCGACGAACGCGTGCTCGCCAGCCGCTCGCCTTTGGCCGGCGCCACCGTGGTCAATGTCTCGCCGGCGGTGGCGGAGGAGATGCGGCTGAACGGTCCCGGCAAGGGCGTGGTGGTGACCGCGGTCGCCGCCCGCAGCCCGGCGGCGCGGCTGGGGCTGCAGCCGGGCGACGTGCTGCTGCGGCTCGACGACGAGGCGGTCGAGAGCACCGACGCGCTCGACAATGCGCTTCGCGGCTCGCGCGGCCCCTGGCGCATCGCCGTCCAGCGCGGCGGGCAGGTGCTGGAGACCATGGTCGGTCGCTGAGAGGCCGGCGCCCCGCCCCTTGAGTTGAAAGGGGCGGGGCGCTCCGGCATGCCGGCACGGAGCGGCGAATCTGTAAACGCAATGTTCATAGTATTATCTGCGAATCGTGTTCATGATACGTTCTCTGAGCAGCGCGCAGACCGACTCGATTCCGGAACCCCCGCCCACTCCCGAGGAGGAGCGGGCGGCGCGGCATCTGCGCATGCTGGCTCGGACGGCCGAGATCCATATGGAGGTGATGGAGACGACCCGCACCGAGGCGGTCGAGGCGCCGCAGCCCGGCGTCGATTACGGCCAGCGGGTCTCCGTCATCGCCAAATCGCTGCGGCTGACCCTGCTGCTGGAG
>NZ_VCCH02000014.1 GCF_005938675.2 Mycobacterium sp. KBS0706 | reverse complement strand
CTAGGCCCGCCCGGCCGCGACGCAACCTGAACAACAGGTTGCAAACTCTTAACGTGATCCGCGGGGCGGCCGGGATTAGCGTCCGCACCATCCGGTCCCATCGAGTTCCCGTCCATGTCCACGGCACAGCCGCAGGCGGTTTCCGTTCCGACTGCCGACGCGGCCGCCGTCACCGGCGGCCTGACCCTTCGACCCATGCACCAGCGCCTGAAGCCGGCCCTGCTGACGATCGTCACCCTGCTGCTGTTCGCCGGCGCCGCCTATGCGATCCGGCAGGAGCTGGCGGCGATGAGCTGGCACGACCTGATCGGCCGGATTCGCGCCCTGCCCTGGACCTCGGTCGGGCTGGCGCTGATGGGTACGATCGGCAGCTTCATCGCCCTGATGGGGTACGACTGGTCGGCGCTGCGCTATGTCGGCGCCCGCGTGCCGCTGCGGACCATGGCCCTGGCCAGCTTCTGCGGCTATGCCGTCGGCAACACCATCGGCGGCCTGGTCACCGCCAGCTCGGTACGCTACCGCGTCTACACCGCGACCGGGCTGGAGTTCGGCGACATCGCCAGGATCGCCGGTTTCTGCGCCCTCGCCTTCGGCTTCGGCATCGTCACGGTCGGCGCCGCCGGGGTGCTGCTGCAGCCGCATCTGCTGACCCGCGCCCTCGGCGTCCACAGCGCCTGGACCACTGCCGGCGCCGCCGTGATTCTGGCCGGCGCCGCGCTGTTCCTGCTGCTCTGCGCCCTGCGCCGGCCCGGCCAGACGCTGCTGGGCCGGATGCCGTTGCCGAGTTTCGGCATCGCCGCCGGCCAGCTGGTGATCTCGACGGTCGAGCTGCTGTTCGCCGGCTTCGCCTTCTGGGTCCTGCTGCCGCATGGCAGCGTGCCGTTCAGCGCCTTCTTCGTCGTTTTCGTCGTCGCCACCGTGGCCGGCATCATCAGCCATGTGCCGGGCGGCGTCGGCGTGTTCGAATCGGTCATGCTGCTCGGCCTCGGCACGGTGCTGCCGCCGCAGGCCATCGCCGCGGCGCTGGTCATCTACCGCGCGGTCTACTTCCTGATCCCGGTGATCCTCGCCGTCAGCATCCTCGCCAGCGCCGAGACCGCGCGCGGCCTGCGCCGGCTGCAGAGCCACGCCCCGACGCGGCTGACCCTGGATGTCGCCGGCCGGCTGATGCCGTCGGTGATGGCGGCGTTGATCTTCGTCGTCGGCACGCTGCTGCTGGTTTCGGCGGCCACGCCGACGCTGAAGAGCCGCTTCGAGATCCTGGAGACCCTGCCGGTCGCGGTGGTCGAGCTGTCGCACATCCTTGCGGCGGTCACCGGGCTGGCGCTGCTGGTCGTCGCCTGGGGCCTGTTCCGGCGGCTGATCGCCGCCTACTGGCTGACCCTGCTGCTGCTCGGCGTCAGCGCCGTGCTGGCGCTGGGCAAGGGCTTCGCCTGGCGCGAGGCGCTGCTGCTGCTGCTGTGCCTCGTCATCATGCTGCCCTGCCGCGAGGAATTCTGGCGCCGCTCCGCCCTGTTCGACCAGCCGATGACCCCGGGCTGGCTGGTCGCGCTCGGCAGCGTCGTCGGCGGCATGGCCTGGCTGACCTTCTTCTCCTTCCGCCACGTCGCCTACGCCAACGACCTGTGGTGGACCTTCGAGGTCCATGAGGAAGCGTCGCGCGCCCTGCGCGCCATGGTGGCGGTCAGCCTGCTGGCCACGCTGTACGGCCTGTGGCACCTGGTCCGGGCCCATCGCGGCCGGATGACGGCGCCGACCGCCGCCGAGCTCCACCAGGCCGAGCAGATCCTGCGGCAGCAGCCCCGCGCCGAGGCCAACCTGGTGCGCATGGGCGACAAGGCGATCCTGTTCTCGGACAGCGGCCGCGCCTTCCTGATGTATGCCATCCAGGGCCGCACCTGGGCCGCGCTGGGCGACCCGGTCGGCGCGCGCGAGGACTGGCCGGAGCTGATCTGGCGCTTCCGCGAGATGACCGAGGCCACCAGCGGCCGCCCGGCCCATTACGGCGTCCGCGCCGAGACCCTGCCGCTGTATCTCGACACCGGCATGACCCTGTCGAAGCTGGGCGAGGAGGCGCGGGTGCCGCTGCGCGCCTTCACCCTGGAGGGCGGCAGCCGCAAGAAGGCGCTGCGCTACGCCCTGTCGCGCGGCGAGAAGGACGGGTTGAGCTTCGAGATGGTGCCGGCCGGCGCCGGCACGGGCGTGATCAGCGAGCTCGGCGCCGTGTCCGACGATTGGCTGCATAAGCAGGCGGCCAAGGAGAAACGGTTCTCGCTCGGCGCCTTCATCCCCGACTACGTCCATGGCTCGCCGACGGCCCTGGTGCGCGAGAACGGCCGGCTGGTGGCCTTCGCCACGCTGATGGTGACGGAAGAGAAGAGCGAGGTCGCCATCGACCTGATGCGCCACACCGAGGCGAATTCCAAGCTGGTGATGGAGTACCTGATCACCAAGCTGATCGTGCATTTCAAGGAACAGGGCTACGAGACGCTGAGCCTCGGCATGGCGCCGCTGTCGGGCCTGGAAAGCCACCCGCTGGCACCGCTGTGGCATCGCATCGGCCGCTTCGTCTACCGCAGCGGCGCGCGCTTCTACAATTTCGAAGGGCTGCGAACCTTCAAGCAGAAATACGACCCGGTGTGGGAGCCGCGCTACCTGGCGACGCCGAGCGGCCTGGCCCCGGCCCTGGCCATCTCGGACATCGCGGCGCTGATCGGCGGCGGGATCAAAGGGCTGGTGGCACGATGAAACGGACCTCCTGGCTGGCCGCCGCAGGGCTGGCAGTGACGGCCGGGGTCGCCCTGGCCGCTGCGGCCTGGCTGGTCCCCGACCAGCGCGCCTCGGCCGCGCCGCCGCGCAGCTATGACGGCGGCACCCTCGGCTCCGTCCGCCTGTGGCAGCCGGACGGCCAGCCGGGCTCCATGGTCTTCCTGCTGTCGGACGACACCGGCTGGACCGCCGAGTTCGACGCGGCGGCGCAGCGGCTCCAGGGCACCGGCGCCTTCGTCGTCGGCGTCGACCTGAAGAGCTATCTCGACGGGCTGGAGCACAGCGACGATGAGGACTGCCACTCCCCGGCCGGCGATTTCGAGGATCTGAGCCAGCGGCTCGAGCGCGAGTTCAAATTCGCCGCCTACCATGCCCCGATCGTGGTCGGTCGGGGCCAGGGCGCGACCGTCGCCTATGGCGCGGTGGCCCAGGCGGCGGCCAGGACCACGATCGCAGGCGCCGCCAGCATCGGTCCGCTGCCGCCGCTCAAGACCAAGCTGCCGCTGTGCTCGGGTCCGGCCGACACGCCGGTGGCGACGCCGGCCCAGGGCGGCGGCTTCACCTATGGGCCGCAGCCGCACATCCCGGGCTGGTGGCGGATCGGCCTGCAGCAGCCCGACGCAGCCACGAACGATCTCGCCACGGCGTCCGGCGGCGAGGTGATGACGCTGCCGCAGGATGCGCCTCTGGCCGACCAGGTCGTGGCGATGCTGCACCAGGACGCGCCGGCGGATGCGGACGCCTCCGCCGTCAGCAGCCTGCCACTGGAGGAGTTGCAGGCCGCCGGCCCCTCGCCCACCCTGGCCATCATCTATTCCGGCGACGGCGGCTGGCAGGATCTCGACAAGAGCATCGGCGAAGCCCTTCAGAGCAAAGGGGTTTCCGTCGTCGGCGTCGACAGCCTGCGCTACTTCTGGAGCCAGCAGACGCCGGAGCAGACGGCCAAGGATCTGACCCATATCATCGACCATTACGGCAAGGCCTGGGGCGCCCAGCGGGTGGTCCTGATAGGCTATTCCTTCGGCGCCAATGTCCTGCCCTTCGCCTATAACCGGCTGCCGGCGGCGGAGAAGGCGAAGGTCGACCAGATCAGCCTGCTGGGACTCGCCGAGCGGACCGATTTCGAGATCCGGGTCACCGGCTGGCTCGGCGTCAGCGCCGATGACGACGCGCCCCCAGTTGCGCCGGAGCTGAAAACGATCGATCCGGCCCGGATCCAGTGCTTCTACGGCGAGGAGGAGGACGACACCGTCTGCCCGACCCCCGCCATGGCCGGCACCGAGGTGATCAAGACCACCGGCGGGCATCATTTCGACGGCGACTACGACAGCCTCGCGCGCATCATCATGGGCGGTGCCGCGAAGCGGCAGCAGGCGGGCCTTTCGGCTGCGACCACCAAGCCGGCAACTCCCTGATTTGACATCCAGATTCCGGTTGTCCACAGAACCGTCCACATTCGGTCCCGCTATCCACAGGGGTCCGGGACCGTCGATTTGTGGCGGTTTCCCACCGGGCTGCGGTAGGGTGGGCCGATGGAGAAGTTCCGTCCCGAATCCCCCCTCACCCTCGTTCACAGCGCCGACCAGATGGCGAGCCCGACCTACCGGCGGATGCCGGCGAACGAGGAGGCCGAACAGGCGCTGCTGGGCGCCATCCTGGCCAACAACACCGCGCTGGAGAAGGCGTCGGACTTCCTGCGGCCGGAGCATTTCTATGTGCCGGCCCATGGCCGGATCTATGCCGCGGCACTGCGACTCGCGGAGCAGAACCGGATCGCCGATCCGATCAGCCTGAAGCAGTATTTCGAGACCGACAACGAGCTCGAGGGCGTCGGCGGCGCCCAGTACCTGACCGACCTGGCGGCCAGCGTGGTCTCGGTGATGAACGCCGAGGACTATGCCCAGACCATCTACGACCTGTCGCTGCGGCGGCAGTTGATCACCATCGGCGAGGAGGTGGTCAATGACGCCTACAAGCTCGACAACGAGCTGGACGGCCCGGCCCAGATCCAGGAGGGCGAGGAGAAGCTCTACCGCCTGTCCAGCGCGGGCGTGCTGCGCAAGGATTTCGAGCCCTTCGGCGACATCCTGGCCCGCGCGGTCGAGGCCGCCGGCAAGGCGCTGGAGCGCGACACGCCGCTGACCGGCGTGACCACGGGCCTGGCCGAGATCGACAAGATGATGGGCGGCCTGCAGCCGTCGGACCTGATCGTTCTGGCCGGGCGGCCGGGCATGGGCAAGACCGCGCTGGCCACCAACATGGCCTTCAACGCCGCCACCGCCTATCTGCGCAAGAACGGCAAGGAAGGCGCCGTGGTCGGCTTCTTTTCGATGGAAATGTCGTCCGACCAGCTCGCCGTCCGTATCCTGTCCGAGGTCGCCGAGATCGCGTCGGAGAAGATCCGCAAGGGCGACATGAAGCGGGCCGACTTCCCGCGCGTGGTCGAGGCCGCGAACCTGATCCGGCAGACACCCTTCTTCGTCGACGACACCGCCGGCGTTTCCATCAGCACGTTAAGAACGCGCGCCTTGCGACTGAAACGGCAGCATAATCTCGGCATGCTGGTGGTCGACTACATCCAGCTGATGAGCGCCGGCGGATCGAAGAAAACCGACAACCGGGTGCAGGAAATCTCGGAGATCACCCGCGGCCTGAAGATCCTGGCCAAGGATCTGAGCATCCCGGTGATCGCCCTGTCCCAGCTGTCGCGCCAGGTCGAGAACCGCGAGGACAAGCGGCCGCAACTCTCCGACCTGCGCGAATCCGGCTCGATCGAGCAGGATGCCGACGTGGTCATGTTCGTCTATCGCGAAGCGTACTACCTGTCGAAGGGCGAGCCGCCGGAGGGCACGCCGGAGCATCAGGACTGGATGGCGGCGATGGACCGGGTCCACAACGTGGCCGAGGTCATCGTCGCCAAGCAGCGCCACGGCCCGACCGGCACGCGGCGGCTGCATTTCGAGGGCCAGTACACCAAGTTCTCCAACCTCCAGGTCGATCCCAGCTTCGATGACCAGTGAGGCGGCGGCGCTCGGCCGGGCCGGCGCCCTGCTGACCATCGACCTCGACGCCATCGCCGAAAACTGGCGCCGGCTCCGCGCGCGGGGCGGCCCGGCGGAATGCGGCGCCGTGCTGAAGGCCGACGCCTACGGCCTCGGCGCCGCGCCGGTCGGCCGCGGCCTGTTCGCCGCCGGCGCCCGCAGCTTCTTCGTCGCCCATCTGGACGAAGGGATCGCGCTGCGCGGCGTGCTCGACGAACCTCGCATCGTCGTCCTTAACGGCCTGCTGCCGGGCCTCGCCGCCGACTACACCGCCCATCGCCTGATCCCGGCCCTGAACGATCCCGGGCAGATCGCCGCCTGGGCCGGACATGCCCGGGCGCTCGGCACCGCCCTGCCCGGCTTCGTCCATCTCGACAGCGGCATGAACCGGCTCGGCCTCGCGCCCGAGGACCAGGAGCGGCTGGCCGCCGACCCGGGCAGTCTCGGCGGCATTGCGCCGATCACCTGGATGACCCACCTGGCCTGCGCCGAGGAGGCCGGGAACCCGATGAACCGGGCGCAGCTCGACCGGTTCCGCCGGGCGATGGCGACGCTGCCCGAGGCGCCGGTCAGCATCGCCAATTCCTCCGGCATCTTCCTCGGCCGTGGTTTCCACGGCGACCTCACCCGCCCAGGCGCCGCCCTCTATGGCATCAACCCGACGCCGGGCCGGCCGAATCCGATGGCGGAGGTGGTGCGGCTCCAGGCCCGAATCCTGCAGATCCGTCGCGTTGACACCCCCATGACCGTTGGATACGGTGCCGCCCACCGCGTGGAGGGTCCGGCCAGGCTCGCGACGATCGCCGTGGGCTATGCCGACGGGGTCCCGCGGTCCGCCAGTGGTCGCGGCGCCGTGCGCATCGCAGGCTTCACCGCGCCGATCACCGGCCGCATCTCGATGGATCTGATCACGGTGGACGTGACCCACATTCCCGAACCGCTGGCCGCGCCCGGCGCCCTGGCCGAGATCATCGGCCCGGAGCTGACGCCCGACAGGCTGGGCGAGAGCGCCGGCACCATCGGCTACGAGATCCTGACCAGCCTCGGCCGGCGTTACGCCCGGCGCTATCTCGGCGGCGCCGAATGAACTTCCTCGCCACGATCGGCCGCACCTTCCTGGCTTTCCTCGCCGCGGTCGGCCGCCTCGCTTTGTTCACCCTGACCGCGCTGGCGCAGTGCCTGAAGCCGCCCTTCTACCCGCGGCTGTTCCTGCGCCAGATCATCGACATCGGCTATTACTCGCTGCCGGTGGTCGGGCTGACGGCGCTGTTCACCGGCATGGTGCTGGCGCTGCAGACCCAGGCGGGCTTCGCCCGCTTCGGCGCCGGCGGCTTCGGCGCCAGCGTCGTCCTGCTGTCGGTGGTGCGCGAGCTCGGGCCGGTGCTGGCCGGGCTGATGGTCGCCGGCCGCATCGGCGCCTCGATGGCCGCCGAGATCGGCACCATGCGGGTGACCGAGCAGATCGACGCGCTGAGCACGCTGTCGACCAACCCGTACAAATACCTGGTGGCGCCGCGGCTGATCGCCGGCCTGCTGATGCTGCCATGCCTGGTGATCGTGGCCAACATCATCGGCGTGTTCGGCGGCTTCCTGATCAGCGTCTACCGGCTGGGCGACAACCCCTCGGCCTATATGACGGCGACCTGGCAGGCGCTGGAGGTCGAGGACATCGTGCTGAGCCTGATGAAGGCCGCGGCCTTCGGCTTCGTCGTCGCGCTGATGGGCTGCTACCACGGCTACAACTCGCGCGGCGGGGCCCAGGGCGTCGGCGCGGCGACCACCAATGCTGTGGTTTCCTCCTCGATCCTGATCCTGCTGTTCGACTTCATGATCACCGGCCTGTACGTGGGGTGACGGCGATGGCGACCACCCCCAAGATCAAGCTGGAGGGCGTGCACAAGGCGTTCGGCCCGAAGCAGGTGCTGCGCGGCATCGACCTGGAGATCGCGGCCGGCGAATCCCTGGTCGTGATCGGCGGCTCCGGCACCGGCAAGTCGGTGCTGCTGAAGTCGATCCTGGGCCTGATCCGCCCGGACCGCGGCCACATCCTGATCGATGGCGCCGAAACCACCCGGCTGTCGGGCGGCGACCGGGTTGACCTGATGAAGCGCTTCGGCATGCTGTTCCAGGGCGCCGCCCTGTTCGACAGCCTGACCGTCTGGGAGAACGTGGCCTTCGGCCTGATCCAGGGTCGCGGCGAATCCCGCAAGCGGGCGCAGGAGATCGCGGTCGACAAGCTGGCCCAGGTCGGCCTCGGGCCCGATGTCGCCGCCCTCTTCCCGGCCGAGCTGTCCGGCGGCATGCAGAAGCGCGTCGGCCTGGCCCGCGCCATCGCGGCCGAGCCGGAGATCATCTTCTTCGACGAGCCGACCACCGGCCTGGACCCGATCATGGCCGACGTGATCAACGACCTGATCGTGAAATGCCGCCGCGATCTGGGCGCCACCACCCTGTCGATCACCCACGACATGGCCAGCGCCCGCAAGATCGCCGACCGCATCGCCATGATCTATGAAGGCCGGATCATCTGGGCCGGGCCGGCGGCGCAGGTGAACGATTCCGGCAACGCCTATGTCGACCAGTTCGTGCACGGCCGGGCGGACGGGCCGATCCAGATGCAGGTCCGGGTTTCCTGACGCTGCCTGAGTGTGGCCTTTGCGGCTCTCCGAGCTGGATAGTATCTACTGGTGGTAGATATCAATTGGAGACGCCCCATGTCGAAAACCGGAATCGCCCGATTGTTCCGGCACGGGCGCAGTCAAGCCGTGCGTTTGCCCAAGGAATTTCGCCTGCCCGGCGAAGCCGTCCGCGTGACCCGCGTCGGCAATGGGGTGCTTCTGGAACCGATCGAAACGGATATCACGGTCTGGTTCGCCAACCTCGATCGCTTCGTCGAGACGCCTTTCATGCCGGAAGGCCGGGAGCAGCCCGCCATGCCGATTAACCAATTTGACCTTGTGTGATGCTCTGCCCATCAGCGAGTTTGCCCGGACGCCGATGCGTAGATGCTCCGTCCAACTCGGCATGACAGGATGAGAGTGCAACGCCTTTCCGTTCGGTTCCTCCGATAGGCCCCATCTGTGGCGAAGAACGCGACCCGCTACATCTGCCAGAATTGCGGCGCCAGCTATTCGCGGTGGGCTGGCCGCTGCGACTCCTGCGGCGAGTGGAACACCCTTGTCGAGGAGGTGGTCGAGGCCGCGCCGAAGGCGTTCGGGGGCGCCAAGGCCGGTGGCGGCCGGGCCATCGCCTTCACCGACCTGGCCGCGGCCACGATCGAGGAGCCGCGCTGGCGCAGCGGCAATGACGAGTTCGACCGGGTCTGCGGCGGCGGCATCGTCGCCGGCTCGGCCATCCTGATCGGCGGCGACCCCGGCATCGGCAAGTCGACCCTGCTGCTGCAGGTGCTGTGCCGCCTCGCCGGCACCATCGAATGCGCCTATGTCTCGGGCGAGGAGGCGGTCGACCAGATCCGGATGCGGGCCCGCCGCCTGGGCCTGGCCGACGCGCCCGTCCGCCTCGCCGCCTCGTCCAATGTCCGCGACATCATCGCCGCCATGGACCGGCCGGACGGGCCGAAGGTGGTGGTGATCGATTCGATCCAGACCATGTTCCTGGAGGCGCTGGAGAGCGCGCCGGGCACCGTGGCCCAGGTCCGCGCCTCGGCGGCCGAGCTGATCCGCCACGCCAAGCGCCGCGGCACCGCCCTTCTGATCGTCGGCCATGTCACCAAGGACGGCGCCATTGCCGGCCCGCGCGTGCTCGAGCACATGGTCGACACCGTGCTCTATTTCGAGGGCGAGCGCGGCCACCAGTTCCGCATCCTGCGCGCGGTGAAGAACCGCTTCGGCGCCACCGACGAGATCGGCGTGTTCGAGATGACCGATGGCGGCCTGGCCGAGGTCAGCAACCCGTCCGAGTTGTTCCTGGCCGACCGCAGCGGCGACGTCTCCGGCGCCGCCGTCTTCGCCGGGCTGGAGGGCACCCGGCCGGTGCTGGTCGAGATCCAGGCCCTGGTCGCGCCCTCGCCGCTCGGCACCCCGCGCCGCGCCGTGGTCGGCTGGGACAGCGCCCGCCTCGCCATGGTGCTGGCGGTGCTGGAGGCGCGCTGCGGCGTCGCCATCGGCATGAACGACGTCTATCTCAACGTCGCCGGCGGCCTGCGCATCGCCGAGCCGGCGGCGGACCTGGCGGTGGCGGCCGCCCTCATCTCCTCCCTCACCGGCGTGCCGGTGCCGCGCGACACCGTGGTGTTCGGCGAGATCGGCCTGTCCGGCGAGATCCGCGCGGTGGGCCAGGGCGATGCAAGGCTGAAGGAAGCCGCGAAGCTTGGATTCGCCGCCGCGATCGTGCCACAAGGACACCCGAAGCGGGGCCGCGCCGCCAGCCGCGACGCATTGCCGATCGAACGGCGCAGCATCGCCCGGCTGGAGGAGCTGGTGGCCCTGTTCCATGTCGACGGGCGCGGCGCTTCGGCAGGCCGCCGCAGGAGCTTCGAGGAGACCGATTCTGGATAGCCTTCCCATCGCCGCCGGCGACATCGCGATCCTGATCATCCTCGCCATCTCCGCCTTCCTGGCGCTGGCGCGCGGCTTCGTGGCCGAGGTGCTGTCGATCGCCGGCTGGCTCGGCGCCGCGCTGGTGACGCTGTGGACCTTCAACGACGCCCGGCCCTATCTGCGCCAGTACATCGAGATGCAGCTCCTGGCCGACATCCTGACCGGGGTCGGCATCTTCGTCGTGGCGCTGGTGATCTTCTCCACCATCAGCCACCTGATCGCCCGGGTGGTGAAGGGCTCCGCGCTCAGCGCGGTCGACCGCTCGCTCGGCTTCGCCTTCGGCGTGGTGCGCGGCGCCGTTCTGGTCTGCCTCGCCTATCTGCTGCTGACCTGGGTGTTCCCCGAGACCCGGCGGCCGCCCTGGCTGGAGAACGCCCGGATGCTGCCCTGGGTGCAGGCCGGCGCCGAATACCTGAAGACCCTGGTACCGCAGGAGGCGCTGGCCGGCGCCATCGACAAGGCCAAGCAGGAGGCCCCGGCCCTGACGCCGAAGGAGATTACCGACCCGATCGGCAGCCTGCTCAACCAGAACCAGCCCCCCGCCCCAGCGAACACTCCGGCCCAGCCGCAGCCCGCCCAGCCGCCGGCCTCCGCTCCGCCTGCCCCCGGCATCACGCCGACACACCCGACGCAGACGCATCCGGCCCCCCCGTCGAACGCGGGTGCAACCGGTGGCGGTTGACATTATATAGCTGCCAGACGTTCCGAATGGCGCCGATGGTGCCCAGGACCAGGAGCCCTCGCGGCGACATGCTGACGACTGATCCCTTCGATCTCACCGGCGACACGCTCCGTGAGGAGTGCGGCATCTTCGGCATCATGGGGCACCCCGAGGCCGCCGCGATGACCGCGCTGGGGCTGCACGCGCTGCAGCACCGCGGCCAGGAGGCCTGCGGCATCGTCTCCCATGACGGCGAGCAGTTCTACGTCCATCGGGCCAATGGCCTGGTCGGCGACGCCTTCTCGTCGCAAGCGGTCGTCGGCCAGCTCAAGGGCAATGCCGCGATCGGCCATGACCGCTACGCCACCACCGGCGGCGCGGGGCTGCGCAACGTCCAGCCGCTGTTCGCGGATTTCGAGTTCGGCGGCTTCGCCATCTCGCACAACGGCAACCTGACCAATGCCGGGCGGCTGCGGCACCAGCTGGTCAGCCGCGGCTGCCTGTTCCAGTCGACCTCGGACACCGAGGTGTTCCTGCACCTGATGGCGACCGCCCGCGGCGGCAACGTGATCGACCGGCTGGTCGAGGCGATGCGCCAGGTCGAGGGTGCCTATTCGCTGATCGCCCTGTCGTCCGAGCACGTCATCGGCATCCGCGACCCGATGGGCTTCCGGCCGATGGTGCTGGGCAAGCTGGAGACCGCGTCCGGCACCAGCCACGTGCTGGCGTCGGAGACCTGTGCGCTGGACATCATCGATGCCGAATTCGTGCGCGACGTCGAGCCGGGCGAGATGGTGGTGCTGACCGCCGAGGGCGTCACCAGCATCAAGCCGTTCCAGCCGGCCGAGCGGCGCTTCTGCATTTTCGAGTACATCTACTTCGCCCGCCCCGACAGCGTGGTCGAGGGCTCCTCGGTCTACGAGGCGCGGCGGCGGATCGGCGCCGAGCTGGCGGTCGAATCGCCGGTCGAGGCCGATGTGATCATCCCGGTGCCGGATTCGGGCGTGCCGTCGGCCATCGGCTTCGCCGCGCAGAGCGGTGTGCCCTTCGAGCTCGGCATCATCCGCAACCACTATGTCGGCCGCACCTTCATCGAGCCGACCGACCAGATCCGCCATCTCGGCGTGCGCCTGAAGCACAACGCCAACCGGGCGATGATCGAGGGTCGCCGGGTGGTGCTGGTCGACGATTCGATCGTGCGCGGCACCACCAGCCAGAAGATCGTGAAGATGGTGCGCGCGGCAGGCGCCAGGGAGGTCCATATGCGGATCTCCAGCCCGCCGACCACCAACCCCTGCTTCTACGGCGTCGACACGCCGGAGAAGTCGAAGCTGCTGGCGAGCAACTACTCGGTGCAGCAGATGGCCGAGCTGATCGGCGTCGACAGCCTGGCCTTCATTTCGATCGACGGTCTGTACCGGGCGATGGGCGCGCCGAAGCGGGCCGGCAACGCCCGCCAGTTCTGCGACGCCTGCTTCACCGGCGACTATCCGACGCCGCTGACCGACCACACGGCGGCGCCGCGCCGCAGCTCCGCCCTCTCCGAGCGCGTCTGACCCGATGGCCGAAACCACGAGGCCCCTGGAGGGCCGGATCGCGCTCGTCACCGGTGCGTCGCGCGGCCTCGGCGCCGCGGTCGCGGTCCGGCTGGCCGCCGCCGGCGCCCATGTCGTCTGCGCCGCCCGCACCGTCGGCGGGCTGGAGCAGACCGACGACGCCATCAAGGCTGTCGGCGGCAGCGCCACGCTGGTGCCGATGGACCTGTTCAAGTTCGAGCAGATCGACCTGCTCGGCGGTTCGCTGGCGCAACGCTTCGGCAAGCTCGACCTGCTGGTCGCCAATGCCGCGATGCTCGGCCATCTCGGGCCGGTCGCCTACAGCGACCAGAAGGTCTGGGGCCAGGTGCTCGACCTCAACCTCAACGCCAATTACCGGCTGATCCGCTCGGTCGACCCGTTGCTGCGTGCCGCCGCGGCGCCGCGCGCGGTCTTCGTCACCGATCGCATCGCCCGCAGCGGCATCGCCTATTGGAGCGCTTACGCCGTGGCCAAGGCCGGGCTGGACACCTTGGCCGGGCTGTACGCGGCGGAGACGGCGAAGACGGAGCTGCGGGTGGCGCTGTTCCATCCCGGCCCGATGGCCACCCGCCTGCGCGAGCAGGGCTTTCCGGGCGAGGCCCCCGGCGCCCAGCCGACGCCGGACGCCGCCGCCGCCCGGCTGGCCGCCCGCTTGCTGGCCGGGGACGGCCTCGCCCCCGGCAAGGTCGCGGACTGGGACTGATCAGTCCCTGAAAATCTTCTGCAGGAAATCCGCCAGCGAGGGGCGCCACGCCGCCATCTCGTGATAGAGGCCAGGATATTCCTTGTAGTCGTAGCGGATTCCGGCGGCGTCGAGGTCCTTGCGCAGCCCGGCGATGTCCTTGCCGGTGACGGTGTCGTCGCTGCCGACCGTCACGGAAAAGCCGCGCAGGCTGGCATTGACCTTGGCCGGGTCGGCCAGCGCCTTGGCGATGCCGGCATCCGGCACCGTGGTCTGCGACACGCCGCTCAAGGTCGCCAGCCAGGCGAAGGTGCCAAGATGGCCGAGGCCGGAGACCAGCGCCTGGTAGCCGCCCTGGGACAGGCCGGCCAGCGCGCGCCCCGCCGCATCGGTGCGCACCCGGTAATGCGCCTCCATATAGGGGATGATGTCGCCGATCAGCTCCTGGTCGGCCGCCGCGGCGTTCGCCGGGTAGAAGGTCTGGCGCCGGGTCGCGCCCGGAAAATCCTCCGGCACCGCCGCGGCAATGTCGGTCTCGGTGTCCGGAATGACCACGATCATCGGCACGATCTTCTTGTCGGCCAGCAGATTGTCGAGGATCTGCGGCGCCCGGCCCTGGGTGACCCAGGACCACACCGTGTCGCCGAAGCCGTGATAGAGATACAGCACCGGCAGCGGCGCCGAGCCGTCGCCATAGCCCGGCGGCGTCCACACCAGCATCTGCCGTTCGGAGCCCAGCGCCTGGCTGGTCAGGGTCACGACCCGCAGGTCGCCATGCGGCACCGGCTTGATGTCGACGATGCTGCCCGGCACCAGGATCAGGCTGCTGTTGACCTGGCGCTGCGGCTTCGGAGCGTTGCTGCCGGTGTCGGTGGCTCGGAAGCCATCGACGTTGAAATAGTACTCGTACAGGTCGGGCGCGACCGGGCCGATCGCGACGCTCCAGACGCCGCGCTCGTCCCTGGTCATCGCCGTCGCCTTGACCTTGGCCGGGTCCATCGAGCCGAACACGACCGAGACCGCATTCGCCTCCGGCGCGAACAGCCGGAAGGTGATGCGGCGATCCGCCTCGACCCGGGTGACGAAGTCGCGCAGCGGCTGATCGGCCGGCGGCAAAGCGGGAATGCCGGGATCGGCGGCCATCGACGGCGCTCCATAAAACGACAGAAGAACCGCGATCGACGCGGCGAACTTGCGCATGAGGTCCCTCCCGAGTCTTGGGCAGGAATTATGCCCGACAAACGGGAGAAGCCGCCTATTTCTCGCCGGAGATCAGCTTGAAGATGCCGGAGAAATCGGTGTCCGCAGCGCCCTCGTTGACGAACAGGGTGTACAGCGAGGCGGCGGCGGCGCCGAGGGGCGTGGCGGCGCCGGCGGCCTGGGCTGCGGCCTGCGACAGGCGCAGGTCCTTCAGCATCATCGCCGCGGTGAAGCCGGGCTTGTAGTCGCGGTTGGCCGGCGAGGTCGGCACCGGCCCCGGCACCGGGCAGTAGGTGGTCAGCGACCAGCATTGGCCGGAGCTCTTCGACGACACGTCGAACAGCTTCTGCCGCTCCAGCCCCAGCTTGTCGGCCAGGGCAAAGGCCTCCGACACCGCGATCATCGAGATGCCGAGCACCATGTTGTTGCAGATCTTCGCCGCCTGGCCCGTGCCCGGCCCGCCGGTGTGGATCACCGCCTTGCCCATCGCCTGCAGCACCGGCTCGGCCTGGTGGAAGGCCTTGTCCGGGCCGCCGACCATGAAGGTCAGGGTGCCGGCCGCGGCACCGCCGGTGCCGCCCGAGACCGGCGCGTCGACCATGGCGAAGCCGCGGGCCGCCGCCTCCTTCGCGATCAGCCGCGCGCTGTCGACATCGATGGTCGAGCAGTCGATCAGCAGCGCCCCCGCCGGCGTGTTGGCGCAGACCCCGTCGGCGCCGAGATAGGCTTCGCGGGCGTGGCCGCCGGTCGGCAGCATGCTGACCACCACCTGCGCCTCCTCCACCGCCGCAGCGATCGAGGGCTTGGCGGCGATCCCCTCCTTCGCCACGGCTTCCCGCACCGACTCCACCGGGTCGAAGCCGGACACGCGGTGCCCGGCCTTGACCAGGTTCAGCGCCATCGGCCGGCCCATATGGCCGAGCCCGAGAAAGGCGATTCGCAGCGACATCGGGGTCTCCTCACACCAGGGCGTTGGCCGCCCGTCCTGTTGGTTCAGTCGAAGCTCAGCTCATGGCCGGGCAGCGGCTGGAAATAGGCCGCCACCGCGGCATCGTCCACTGCGTCCAGCGTCGCCGGCCGCCACTTCGGATCGCGGGTCTTGTCGACCAGCTGCGCCCGCACGCCCTCGAAGAAGTCCGGCGCCGCCAGGAAGCGGTGGACCATGCGGTATTCCATCGCCGCCACCGCGTCGTAGATCATGGTCCTGCCCTGGCGGATCTGCCGCAGCGTCACCTTCAGGCTGGTCGGCGACCCGGCGCGGATCTGCACCGCCGCGGCCTGCGCCCAAGCGCCGCCTTCGGCATCGAGCGCCGCCAGGATCTCCTCCACCGTGTCATGGCCGAAGCAGCGGTCGATCGCCAGGCGCAGCGGCGCCAGGGTCGGCGCGCCCGGATCGGCGGCAAAATTCTGCAGCACCGACTCCGCCACCAGCCCCCCCTGGCCGATCCATTCGGCATCGGCCAGGGCGGCGACCAAGTCGTCGACCCGGGCCGAGGCGACGTGATGCGTGCCCATCCGGCTATACAGCATGTCGGCGGCGCCGATCCGTGCCCCGGTCAGGGCGAGGTAGGTGCCGATCTCGCCGGGGCACCGCGACAGGAACCAGCCGCCGCCGATATCCGGGAACAGGCCGATGCCGCATTCCGGCATGGCGCTCAACGTCTTTTCGGTCGTCACCCGGTGCGAGCCATGCACCGACAGGCCGAGCCCGCCGCCCATGGTGACGCCGTCCAGCAGTGCGATCCAGGGCTTGGGAAAGTGATGGATGGCATGGTTCAGCCGGTACTCGACCCAGAAGAAGTCCTGCTCCAGGTCGCCGTCCGGCGCGCCCGATTGCGGCCCCCGTTCATACACCGCACGGATGTCGCCGCCGGCGCAGAAGGCGCGGTCGCCGGCGCCGCGAACCACCACGGCATGAAGCTCCTGATCCTCCGCCCATTCCGCCAGCTTCGGCAGCAGCGCGCGGCACATCGGCAGCGTCAGCGCGTTCAGCGCCTTCGGCCGGTTCAGCGTCACGATGGCGATCGGCCCTTCGCGGTCGATCAGGATCTCGTCGGTCATCCGGCTTTCACTCTGCCAGCAGGCGGCGGGCCACGATCAGGCGCATGATCTCATTGGTGCCTTCCAGGATCTGGTTGACGCGGACATCGCGCAGGAAGCGCTCCACCGGATACTCCTTGATGTAGCCGTAGCCGCCATGCAGCTGCAGCGCATCGTTGCAGATCCGGAAGCCGGCGTCGGTGGCGAAGCGCTTGGCCATGGCGCAATGCTGGGTCGCGTCCGGGTCGCGCCGGTCGAGCGAATCCGCGGCGCGGTGGATCATCAGCCGGGCCGCGTCGAGGTCGATCGCCATGTCGGCCAGCTTGAACTGCAGCGCCTGGAACTCGGCGATCTTGCGGCCGAACTGGCTGCGCTGCAGCATGTGGCCGCGCGCCGCCTCCAGGCAGGCCCGGGCACCGCCGACCGAACAGGCGCCGATATTGACCCGGCCGCCGTCCAGCCCCTTCATCGCGAAGGTGAAGCCCTGCCCCTCCTCGCCCAGCCGGTTGACCACCGGGACGCGACAATCCTCGAAGATCACCATGGTGGTGACCTGGCTGTTCCAGCCCAGCTTCTTCTCCTTCTTGCCGAAGGACAGGCCGGGCGTGCCCTTCTCGACCAAGATGGCCGAGATGCCCTTCGGCCCCGCCTCCCCGGTCCGCGCCATCACCGCATAGACGTCGGAGGTCGAGCCGCCGGAGATGAAGGCCTTGGTGCCGTTCAGCACATAGTGGTCGCCGTCGCGCACCGCCTTGGTGCGCAGCGAGGCGGCGTCGGAGCCGGAGCCGGGTTCGGTCAGGCAGTAGCTGGCGAAGCGCTCCATCGTCATCAGCGACGGCAGGAAGCGCGCCTTCAGCTCCTCCGACCCGAAGCTGTCGATCATCCAGCCGACCATGTTGTGGATCGAGACATAGGCGGCGGTGGAGACGCAGGCCGCCGACAGCTCCTCGAACACGATCGCGGCGTCGCGCCGGGTCAGGCCGCTGCCGCCATGCGCCTCGCCGCAATAGATGCCGGCGAAGCCCAACGCGGCAGCCTGGCGCAGCGTGTCGACCGGGAAGATCTGCTCCTCGTCCCAGCGGGCGGCATGGGGCGCCATCTGCTCCACGGCGAAGGCGCGCGCGGCATCGCGGATGGCGTCCTGTTCGGCGTTCAGCGTGAAGCTCATGGAATGAGCGTGGCCGCAACCGGGCCCGGGATCAAGGGGTGCGCGTACGATTCTTTCGCGCTGCGGCGAAGGGGGCCGGCGCTGCTATCCTGGCCAGGCCGATTCCACCGGAGAGCGCCATGCCCGACTTCGCCCCTGCCCTCGCCGAAGCCCAGGCCGTTCTGGCCGCTGCCCTGGCCGAGGCCGGACGCCGCGAGCAGCAGGTCGCGGCGGTGGTGGTCGACCGCGGCGGCCACATCGTCGCCGCGGCGCGGATGGACGGCGTCGGCCACCTGACGCTGGAGATCGCCCGGCGCCGGGCGGCCGCGGCGCTGCATTTCGGCGAGCCGACCCGCGAGCCCGCCCTGCGACTTGCCCGCGACCCGGCCGAGGCGGCGCAGCTGGCCGGGCTGGGCGAGATCCTGGTGCAGCCCGGCGGCTTCCCGTGGCGCGACGCCGGCGCCGTGGTCGGAGCCCTCGGCATCGCCGGCGCCGGGGCCGAGGACGACCACGCCATCGGCGATGTCGCGATCGGCATGCTGTAGACGTTTTGCTGATTGCCTTTCCCGGCGCTTCCACGACACTGACTGGAACAAGGCATCCGCAAGAGATGCCGGACGCGAACAGGGGGAGAGAGCATGCAGGCTGGGGCCGCGCCGCCCGCACCGGGAGATGCGCTACTGACCGCGGACTCGGTCAGCCTGGCCTTCGGCGGGGTCAAGGCCCTGACCGATGTCGGCTTCAGCGTCCGCCGCGGCGAGCTGTTCTCGATCATCGGCCCGAACGGCGCCGGCAAGACCTCGATGGTCAACTGCATCTCCGGCCGCTACAGCCCGACCGCCGGCCGCATCCACTACAAGGGGCGCGACATCACCCGGCTCAAGCCCAGCGCCAGGGCCGAGCTCGGCCTCGGCCGCACCTTCCAGAACCTGGCGCTGTTTGCCCATATGTCGGTGCTCGACAACATCATGGTCGGCCGCCACCACCTGCTGAAGAACAACGTGCTGACCGGCGCGCTGTGGTGGCTGGGCGGGGCGCGGCAGGAGGAGCTGCGGCACCGCCGCGCGGTCGAGGAGATCATCGATTTCCTCGAGATCCAGCATGTCCGCCGCGCCCTCGCCGGCACCCTGTCCTACGGGCTGCGCAAGCGGGTGGAACTGGCCCGCGCCATCGCGCTGAAGCCCGATCTGATCCTGCTCGACGAGCCGATGGCCGGCATGAACCTCGAGGAGAAGGAGGACATGGCCCGCACCATCGTCGACCTCAACGCCGAATGGGGCATGACAGTGATCATGATCGAGCACGACATGGGCGTGGTGATGGACATCTCCCACCGCGTCATGGTGCTGGATTTCGGCCGCAAGATCGCCGAGGGCACGCCCGAGGACGTGCTGGCCGACGCCCATGTCCGCCGCGCCTATCTCGGCGAGGTCGATGACGAGGAGGCGGCGGCTTGAGACGGCGAGGCCATCCCCCTCACCCTCCCATTCGCCAACGCGAATGGGCCGCTCCCTCTCCCCGAGGAGAGGGATATGGCGCGCGACCCAGTCACCTCTCCTTGGGGAGAGGTCGAAATCGCATCGCGGTTTCGGGTGAGGGGGCGGCCGGGAACGGTCCGGCATGACCGACGCCTTCGACACCTTCCCCAAGCTGCTGGCCCGCAACGCCGCCCGATGGCCGGGCGAGGTGGCGCTGCGCGAGAAGGATTTCGGCATCTGGCAGGAGATCAGCTGGGCCGGCTTCCACGCCCGGGTGCGCGGCTTCGCCCTGGCGCTGCGGGCGCTGGGCATCGGGCGGGACACCGTGGTCGGGCTGATCGGCGACAACCGGCCGGACTGGGTGGCCGGCCAGATCGCCGCCCATGCCGCCGGCGCCATGAGCCTGGGCCTGTACCGCGACGCGCTGGATGAGGAGGTGGCCTATCTGATCGGCCACGCCTCGGTCGCCCTCGTCCTGGCCGAGGATGAGGAGCAGGTCGACAAGCTGCTGGGCCTGGGCGATCGCATCCCCAGCGTCCGCCACATCGTCTATTCCGACCCGCGTGGCATGCGGAAATACCAGGATCCGCGGCTGTCGCCGGTCGAGGATTTCATCACCCTCGGCGCCCCGCTGCTGGCAGCCGATCCCGGCCTGTACGACCGCATGGTGGCGGAGACGCGTGGCGAGGATGTCGCGGTGCTCTGCACCACCTCCGGCACCACGGCGCAGCCGAAGCTGGCCATGCTCTCGGCCGGGGCGGTGATCCGGCACACCGCCAGCTATCTGGCGGTCGACCCGCAGGGGCCGCGGGACGAGTACGTCTCGGTGCTGCCGCTGCCCTGGATCATGGAGCAGGTCTACGTCTTCGGGAAGGCGCTGCAATGCCGGATGGTGGTGAACTTCGTCGAGGAGCAGAGCACCAGCTGGGCCGATTTCCGCGAGATCGGCCCGACCTTCGTGCTGCTGGCGCCGCGGGTGTGGGAGGGGTTGGCCGCCGACGTTCGCAGCCGGATGATGGACGCCTCCTGGCTCAAGCGCCGCCTCTTCGATCTCGGCATGAAGTTTGGCCTGAAAGCGCTTGACCAGAAAAAGAAATCCGCGCTTGCGAAGATTCTTCTCTTCGCCGCTCTGCGCGACCGGCTGGGCTTCTCCCGGTTGCGTTCGGCCGCGACCGGCGGCGCGGCGCTGGGGCCGGAGACCTTCCGCTTCTTCCTGGCCATGGGGGTGCCGCTGCGCCAGCTCTACGGCCAGACCGAGCTGCTGGGCGCCTACACCATCCACCGGGCCGGCGATGTCGATTTCGACACGGTCGGCATCGGCTTCGACGACAGCGTCGAGCTACGGATCGAGGCGCCGGACCCGAACGGCGTCGGTGAGATTGTCACCCGCCACCCGAACATGTTCCTGGGCTACTACCGCAACGAGGAGGCGTCCAGGGCCGACCTGCGCGACGGCTGGCTTGCCACCGGCGACGCCGGCTATGTCGACGGCAAAGGCCACTTGGTCGTGATCGACCGGATGAAGGATCTCGCCACCACCAGCGGTGGTGACAGGTTCAGCCCGCAATACATTGAGAATAAACTAAAGTTCTCACCTTACGTCGGCGAGGCGGTGATCCTGGGCCATGGCCGGCCGGACCTCGCGGCGATCATCTGCATCCGCTTCCCGATCGTGTCGAAATGGGCGGAGAAGAGCCGCATCGCGTTCACCACCTACACCGACCTGTCGGCGCGCGAGGAGGTCTACGGCCTGATCCGCCGCGAGGTCGAGACGGTGAATGCCGGCCTGCCGGAGGCGCAGCGCATCCGCCGCTTCCTGCTGCTGTACAAGGAGCTGGACGCCGATGACGGCGAGCTGACCCGCACCCGCAAGGTCCGCCGCGGCGTGATCGGCGAGAAATACGGCGACATCATCGACGCGATCTATCGCGGCGACCCGGCGATCCCGGTCGACACCACCATCTCCTTCCAGGACGGCACGAGGCAGCGGATCCGCACCACGCTCAAGGTGGTCGACCTCGCGCCCGGCCGCGCCGGGCAGCGCCACGCGGCGGAGTGAGCCCATGAACCTCGCCTTCCTGTTCCAGCTGCTGGTCAACGGCGTGATCGTCGGCACGCTTTACGGCGTCGTCGCCATGTCCTTCGTGCTGATCTACAAGGCCAGCCGGGTGGTGAACTTCGCCCAGGGCGAGTTCCTGCTGATCGGCGCCTGGATCTGCTGGTGGGTGCT
Organism: Mycobacterium sp. KBS0706; assembly: GCF_005938675.2. Classification (GTDB taxonomy): domain Bacteria; phylum Pseudomonadota; class Alphaproteobacteria; order DSM-16000; family Inquilinaceae; genus Inquilinus. Next base: position 99,278 of record NZ_VCCH02000014.1, on the reverse strand, counting down.
GACCAAGTACCAGGTGCCCTTCGTGCTGGGCTTCGCCATCACCCTGGCCTTCATGCTGGTGTTCGGCATCCTGCTGCAGGTGGTGGTGCTGCGGCCGCTGATCGGCGAGCCGGTGATCTCCGTCATCATGGTCACGATCGGGCTGTCGCTAGTGTTCCAGCCGATGATGGCCTGGATCTTCGGGGTCTCGGCGCAGCCCTTCCCGCCGGTGTTCGAGACCCAGTCGGTCGACATCCTCGGGCTGCAGGTGCAGACCGTCTACATCCTGTCGATGGCGATCAGCCTGTTCATCATGGGCGGCTTCGCCTGGTTCTTCAAATTCTCGCGCATGGGCCTGGCGATGCGCGCCACCGCCTTCGACCAGCAGGTGGCGCAGTCGATGGGCATCTCGGTGAAGCAGGTCTTCGCCACGGCCTGGGCGATCTCGGCCATGGTGTCGTCGGTCGCCGGCATCGTCGTCGGCGTGGTCAACGGCGTCTCCTCCGCCCTGTCCGGCTTCGGCATCAAGGTGTTCCCGGCGGTGATCCTGGGCGGGCTCGACAGCGTCGTCGGCGCGGTGCTGGGCGGGCTGATCATCGGCGTGCTGGAGCATTTCGCCCACTGGCTGGACGTCACCTTCCTGGGCTGGGGCAACATGCTGAAGATCGCGCCCTTCTACGTCCTGATCGTGATCCTGATGATCAAGCCATACGGCCTGTTCGGCACCCGCGACATCGAGAGGGTGTGAGGATGAGGGAATCCACCATCCTTTCCCCTAATGTCATGCCCGGGCTTGACCCGGGCATCCAGGGACGCAAGAGCGGCTCCAGGTGGCCCCTGGATCGCCGGGTCAAGCCCGGCGATGACAAAAAGGGGAAGCGTCGAGCCCTTGCCAATTCGCCGACGGGCAAGGCCTTCTGAATGGCCAACGCCTATGCCCGCCCCTGCGGCGACTTCCGCACCGGCTACGCCGCCGACACCACGATCTTCGCCGACGCCTTCAGCCGGCGCAGCGTCGTCGTCATCCTGCTGCTGCTGGTGGTCTCCCCGGTCGCGGTGCAGCTCGGCTGGCTGTCCAAGGGCTGGATCGACAGCTTCATCGAGATCGGCTACCTGGCCGTCGCCGCGCTCGGCCTCAACATCCTGGTCGGCTTCACCGGCCAGATCTCGATCGGCCATGCCGTGTTCTTCGGCTTCGGCGCCTTCGCCTCGGCCTGGCTGAACCGCACCACCGGCATCCCGGTGTTCTTCTGCATCCCGATCGCCGGGGTGATGACCGCCGCCGTCGGCCTGGTCTTCGGCATCCCGGCGGCGCGGATCAAGGGGCTGTACCTCGCCATCGCCACCCTCGCCGCCCAGGTCATCCTCGAGGACTTCTTCGCCCGCGCCGGCTGGTTCACCGGCGGCGTCGCCGGCGCCCATGCCGCCCCGGTCTCCCTGTTCGGCTGGGAGGTCGACCGCATCAACTACTTCTACATCGTGCTGTTCTGGGGCGTGCTCTTGTACCTGGCCGCGACCAACCTGATGCGCTCGCGCGACGGCCGCGCCTTCGTTGCCGTGCGCGACCACTACCTGGCCGCCGAGATCATGGGCATCAACCTGACCCGCTACCGGGTGCTGTCCTTCGGCATCGCCGCCTTCTACGCCGGGGTCGGCGGCGCGCTCTACGCCCATTACCTGCAGGTGGTCTCGGTCGAGGAGTTCACGATCCTGAAGTCGATCGAGTTCCTCGGCATGATCATCATCGGCGGTCTCGGCTCGATCATGGGCACCATCCTCGGCACCGTCTTCATGGTGTCGCTGCCCGACGTGATGGACTGGCTGGTGCGGCTGATCCGCGGCACCTGGCTGTACAAGACGCTCGACCTGCGGGTCGGCATCAACTTCCTGAAGGAGATGGCGGTCGGCGTCGCCATCATCCTGTTCCTGATCTTCGAGCCGGACGGGCTGGCCCATCGCTGGCGCCAGATCAAGGCCTGGTGGAAGCTGTACCCCTTCTCGTACTGAACATTATCTCAACGCCCATTGGCCGCGACAGAACGGCCGCCATGGAGGAGACACCGATGCGATCCTTGCTCGCCGCCACCGCCCTGGTCGGCCTCTGCGCCGCCCCGGCCCTCGCCGACGACATCCCGGTCGGCCATATCGCCGACCTGACCGGCCCGACCGCTTCGATCGGCGTGCCCTATGCCGACGGCGTCGCCGACACGCTGAACTGGGTGAACGAGAATGGCGGGGTCGACGGCGACGACATCGCCTTCGAGACCTATGACTACGCCTACAAGGCGCCGCAGGCCGTGTCGGAGTACCAGCGGCTGGTGGCGAACGAGCATGTCGTCGCCATCGCCGGCTGGGGCACGGCCGACACCGAGGCGCTGATCGAGTTCATCGGCAAGGACCGGATCCCCTACTATTCCGGCTCCTATTCCGGGGCGCTGACCGACCCGACCGGCAAGGCGCCGAAGGCGACCAAGGCGACGCCGTTCAACTTCTTCTACGGCCCCTCCTACTCCGACGCCTGCCGGGCGCTGGCGCAATGGGCGGCCGACGACTGGAAGAAGAAGGGCGGCCAGGGCAAGCCGAAATGGGTCCATATGGGCGACAACCACCCCTACCCGAACTCGCCCAAGGTTGCCTGCAACGAATACGCGCAGGAGCTGGGCTTCGAGGTGCTGGACCCGATCCAGTACACGATGGCGCCGGGCGACTTCACGCCGCAATGCCTGACGCTGAAGGAGAAGGGCGCCAACTACGCCTATGTCGCCAACATCGCCGGCTCGACCCCGTCGCTCCTGAACGCCTGCGCCACCGCCGGCACCAAGGTGCAGTTCGTGGCCAATGTCTGGGGCTATGACGAGAACATCATGAAGGCGGCCGGCCAGAACGCCGACGGCGTGGTGGTCGCGGTCCGCACCGGGTCGATCTGGACCGACAGGAACGCCGGCATGGACCGGGTGCGCGAGATCTCCAAGATCAGCGATTCCGGCGGCACGGCCTATCGGCCGCTGAGCTACATCGCCGGCGTCTGCGCCACCTCCTACATGGTCGAGGCGATCAAGGCGGCGAAGGCCAAGGGTACGGTCACCGGCGTCGCCATCCGCGATGCGATGTATGACAAGAAGGACTGGGTGCCGGCCGGGTTGGAAGGCGTGTGCCTGCCCTCGACCTGGACCGCGACCGACCATCGCGGGCTGATGACCGTGCCGATCTACCAGGGCCATGTGAAGGGCCCGACCCAGGGCAAGGAGGTCACGGCGCTGATGGCCGACGGCACCATGTCGCTCGAGAAGGTGGCCGAGATCACCCTGCCCCGCCGCCCGGAATGGCTGGGGTACTGAGCCGGGCATGACCGCCGCGCCGCTGCTCTCGGTCGAGAACATCGAGGTCGTCTACAACGACGTCATCCTGGTGCTGCGCGGGCTCAGCCTGGCGGTGCCGCAGGGGGCGATCGTGGCGCTGCTCGGCGCCAACGGGGCCGGCAAGTCGACGACGCTGAAGGCGATCTCGGGCCTCCTGCGCACCAAAGACGGGGCGGTCACCCGCGGCGCCATCCGCCATGAGGGCCAGCCGATCCACCACCTCGACCCCGGCGCCGTGGTGCGCCGGGGCATCTTCCAGGTGATGGAGGGGCGCCGCATCGTCGCCGACATGACCTGCGTGGAGAATCTCCGGCTCGGCGCCCACACCCGGCGCGACCGCGGGGTGGCCGACGACATCGACCGGGTCTACGGCTATTTCCCGCGGCTGCGCGAGCGCAACGGCCTGGCCGGCTACCTGTCGGGCGGCGAGCAGCAGATGCTGGCGATCGGCCGGGCGCTGATGGCACGGCCGAAATTGATCCTGATGGACGAGCCGTCGATGGGCCTGTCGCCGCTGATGGTGAAGGAGGTGTTCGGCATCATCCGCCGCCTCAACACCGATCTCGGCATTTCGATCCTGCTGGTCGAGCAGAACGCCCGGATGGCGCTGTCCTGCGCCGACACCGGCTACATCATGGAGAACGGCAAGGTGGTGCTGGACGGCACCGCCGAGGCGCTGGCCGCCAATGAGGACGTCAAGGAGTTCTACCTCGGCGGCGGTGGGGAGCAGCGCAAGAGCTTCAAGAACCTGAAGAGCTTCAAGCGCCGCAAGCGCTGGCTATAGCGGTATCCGCCTCCCGGCATTGTCTGCCCCGGCGGCCCGCGTCATGCTTGAGGACGGAGCTTTCGACACGACACAGGGTGGGGCAACCCGATGGCCGAGCACTATGACGATCTCGAGACCCGTCCGGCCGAGGCGCGGGAGGCGGCGCTGCTGGCCGAGCTGCCGGCCCAGATCGCCCATGCCAAGGCATCCGCCCCCGGCTACGCCAAGCGCCTGGCCGAATTCGACCCGGCGGCGGTGACCAGCCGGGCCGAGCTGGCGGAGCTGCCGCTGACCCGGAAATCCGAGCTGCCGACGATACAGGCGGTCGACCTGCCCTTCGGCGGGCTGACCACGATCCGGCCGGGGCAGTTCCGCCGGATCTTCGGCTCCCCAGGCCCGATCTACGAGGGCGAGGCCCACGGCATCGACAGCTGGCGCTTCGCCCGCGCCCTGTTCGCCAGCGGCTTCCGCGAAGGCGACATCCTGCAGAACTGCTTTTCCTACCACTTCACCCCGGCCGGCGTGATGTTCGAGACGGGCGCCGAGGCGCTGGGCTGCGCCGTGATCCCGGCCGGCACCGGCAACACCGAGCTGCAGGCCCGGGCCATGGCCGACCTGAAGCCGCGCGGCTATGTCGGCACGCCCGACTTCCTCAAGCTGATCCTGGAGAAGGCCGACCAGCTCGGCCACGACACCAGCTCGGTGAAACTGGCCCATGTCTCCGGCGGGCCGCTGCTGCCGCCGCTGCGCGAGTTCTACGCCGCCCGTGCCATCGACCTGTTCCAGAGCTACGGCACCGCCGATCTCGGCCTGATCGCGTACGAGACCGAGGCGCATGAGGGGCTGGTGCTGGCCGAGGGCATCCTGGTCGAGATCGTGCGTCCCGGCACCGGCGACCCGGTGGCCGAGGGCGAGGTCGGCGAGGTGGTGGTCACCAGCTTCGACCGCTGCACGCCCTGGATCCGCTTCGCCACCGGCGACCTGTCCGCCATCCTGCCCGGGCGCAGCCCCTGCGGCCGCACTGCGCCGCGGCTGCGCGGTTGGCTCGGACGAGCCGACCAGAGCACCAAGGTGCGCGGCCTGTTCGTCCACCCCGGCCAGGTCGCCGAGGTGCTGAAGCGCCACGGGCTGGAGCGCGGCCGGCTGGTGGTGTCGAGCCGCCAGGGCATCGACGACGTCGCGCTGCAGGTCGAGAGCGCCGACGCCGCGGTGGCCGAGGCCGTGTCGGAGACCATGCTCGACGTCACCAAGCTGCGTGCGGCGGTGTCGGTCGTGCCGCCGGGCAGCCTGCCGAACGACGGCAAGGTGATCGAAGACAGCCGCAAGCTCGCGTGATGACGGCCGGTCTGTCATCGAGGACGCCGACAGGCGATCAGGCGCCAGTCGCTGCCAACCAGCCCTGATGGGTGGGCGGGGCGGACCAAGATCAACCACCCCGCCGCTGACTGGATTCGATCCTGAGCGGACGGTAAAGAAGGACGCTCATTCCTTCTGGTATCCACTCCATTCCGGCCGTCTGGCTCGGCTGCTGTCAATGCGCGATAACTGCTGCCCTAATACTTAGCCTCCGCTGTGCCGCTCTGGTGTGCGACGAGATATGAACGGAACATAATTGTGAGCTGCCTTTCGGCCTCGATACCATCAGCGGGGGTCAAGACCCGGTGGCAGAAGGCCGGAACGGTTCCGTAAAGGGCTGCGGTCAGAGTCTGGGCGACCACGCCCGGATTGGCGATAGGGCCATCGCCGGTGGCGGACAGCATCACCTCGATCGCCCTTGCACTCCGCCGGGTCGCCGCCTCGATCAACTCGCGGGCGTCGAGCTCCATGGCGATGCGATAGAGGGCCGGAGAGATCTCGGCCTGCGCCATCTTCGCCTGAAGATAGGCCTTCACCACGGTCTCGGCGATCATCTCTTTCGTAGCGGGGCTTTCCTCGCATGCCGTCTCTATGGCGGCTGCCAGCATCGCGAGGTGCCGCTCCAGCACCGCGAAGAGCAAGGCCTGCTTGTTCGGAAAATACTGGTACAGGGTTCCGACCGAAACGCCTGCACGATGCGCGATGCGCGTGGTGTTCAGGCGGATCAGGCCATCACTCGACAGAACCTGAAGGGTCGCCTCGAAAATCGCCTCCACGGTGGCGATGGATCGGTCCTGACGCGGTGATTTCCGCGGGGTCAGCGGTGGCAGGGAGCCGTTTCCCATAAGCGAATCCAAAACCTGAAAGATGCTTCATATATATCGTCTGGTCCCGCCGCCCAGCAATACCGCGGTCCACGCCGGGCGCATTCGCAGACGAATTGGAGACGAAAATGGGCAGATTGGACGGCAAGGTCGCTGTCATCACTGGCGGCAATTCGGGAATAGGACTGGCAACAGCCAAGCTGTTCGCACGCGAAGGCGCAAAGGTTGTCATTACCGGTCGCGATCAGGCGGCGCTCGATGCTGCGGCGCAAGGCATCGGAAACGGCGCCGACGCGATCCGCAGTGATATTTCCAAGATGTCGGACATCGACGCGCTTCGCGAACATGTCGAGAGAAAGCATGGCCGCGTCGACATCATCTTCGCGAACGCCGGCGGCGCGCGACCGAACATGTTCGAATACATGTCGGAGGAAGAATTCGATTTCACGGTCCTGAACACGTTCAAAGGGACCTACTTTACCGTGCAGAAGCTTCTGCCACTGATGGGGTCCGGCGGCTCGATCATCCTGAACACCTCGACTCTGAGCACGCAAGGCCGCCCCTATGTCAGCGTCTATTCAGCAGGGAAAGCGGCCATTCGCTCGCTGGCACGGTCGCTCACCGTGGAGCTGACCGGGAAGGGGATCCGGGTGAATGCCATGGCGCCCGGCTACATCGATACGGATCAGGCGCGTAAGGCGGGAGTGAGCGAGGAGATGATCGAGCAGACGAAGACCCAGGTGCACGCCCAGATCCCGATGCACCGCAGCGGCACCGTTGACGAGATCGCAAGGGCCGTTCTGTTCCTGGCCTCTGACGACTCGGCCTACGTGACAGGCAGCGAACTGTGTGTCGATGGTGGCTGGGCCCAGGTCTGACCGCGCTTCCCGGCGCTCTTCGTGAGCGCCGGGTTGCATGCTGCCGCGCATCACCTCGCTAACGCTGCGACCGGGACGTCCGCTTTCGTTCGGAGCAGTCGTTTCGTGACCCACGCCCAACTTCCGCTCTCCGCGCTTCGCGGACCGATGACCGGCACGAGGTGGCGGTCGCGCTGGCAAGGCCGGGGGCTGTTATCGCCGGCTATACTCAGCCCTGACCCTTGCCGTCTCCGGCGCCGCCGCGCTAGCCTTCCGTCACCACCAGCACTGGACCGCGGCCGACTCCGTCGGCAACCGGCAGGCACAGCCACCGGGAGGCGCGCCATGGCCGAACCAGGCGTCCACTACGCATCCTATCTCCAGCTCGACAAGCTGCTCGACCTGCAGGCCCGCGAAAGCGAGAAGGCCGGGCGGCCGGCCCATGACGAGATGCTGTTCATCGTCATCCATCAGGCCTACGAGCTGTGGTTCAAGCAGATCCTGTTCGAGCTCGACGCCGTGCAGGGCGTGTTCGCCGCCGACCGGGTCGACGACCGCGCCATCGCCCGGGCCAGCCGCGCCCTGCACCGCATCCACGAGATCCTGAAGCTCGGCGTGCACCAGCTCGACGTGCTCGAGACCATGACGCCGCTCGACTTCCTCGACTTCCGCGACCTGCTGCGCCCCGCCTCGGGGTTCCAGAGCGCGCAGTTCCGGCTGATCGAGATCCGCCTCGGCCTGCGTGCTGCCGACCGGCTGGCCTATGAGGGCCGGTCCTTCGAGGCCCGGCTGGAATCGCCGGGGCGCGAGCGGGTCGAGGCTGCCGGCGGCCAGCCCAGCCTGTTCGACCAGCTCGACGCCTGGCTGGCCCGCACGCCCTTCATCGAGCTCGGCGGCTATCGCTTCCGCGAGGCCTACCGCCAGGCGGTGGTGGCGATGCTGGAGGGCGATATCGGCCACCTGACCGCCCATCCGACGCTGGACGAGACAGCACGGGAGGCCGAGGTCGCGGCGCTGCGCAAGGCGCTGTCGCGCTTCGATGCCCTGTTCGACGAGACGCGCCATGCCGAGGAGGCGGCGCAGGGCGCCTGGCGAATGTCCTGGCGGGCGCTGCAGGCGGCGCTGTTCATCAACCTGTACCGCGACGAGCCGGCGCTGCAGGTGCCGTTCGGGCTGCTGAGCCTGTTGATGGACCTCGACGAGACCATGACGCTGTGGCGCTATCGCCACGCGCTGATGGTCCAGCGCATGATCGGGCTGAAGACCGGCACCGGCGGCTCCTCCGGCCACGACTACCTGGCCCGCACCGCCGAGCGGCACCGGGTGTTCGGCGACCTGTTCACCCTGTCGACCTATCTGATCCCGCGCTCGGCCCTGCCACCGCTGCCGCAGGAAATCACCCGGCGCACCGGCCTGTCCTATGACGGGGAGGCCGGGGCATGAGCTTCAAGCCGCTGTTCTCCCGCTTCCTGGCGGCTGCGCCGGAGCGGCTGCACCTGGCCGCGCACAGCCACCATTTGTGGCCCGACACAGTGTTCGAGGCTCAGGCTCGGTATGTCGAGGACACCGCCCGCCTCGCCGACCACAAATGGGAGCTGATCTTCGGTGATGTGGTGCCGCGGCTGCAGGCGCGGATCGCCGCGATCCTGACTCTGCCCGATCCGGCCTCGCTCGCCTTCGCGCCGAACACGCATGAGTTCGTGCGGCGGCTGCTGTCCTGCCTGCCGACGGACCGGCCAGCCCGGGTACTGACCACCGATTCCGAGTTCCACAGCGTCCGCCGGCAGCTGGCACGGCTGGAGGAGGACGGGCTAGCGCGGGTCACCCGCGTGACGCAGGAACCGACAGCGGATTTCCCCGCCCGCTTCGCCGCAGCGGCCGAGGCCGGCGGCCACGATCTCGTCCTCTTCAGCCAGGTGTTCTTCAACTCCGGCTACGCCGTGCCCGACCTGGCGCCGCTGGTCGCGGCGGTGCCGGACCCGGAGACGCTGGTCGCGATCGACGGCTATCACGGCTTCATGGCGCTGCCGACCGACCTATCGGCCATCGCGCCCCGCGCCTTCTACATCGCCGGCGGCTACAAATACGCCATGGCCGGCGAAGGCGCCTGTTTCCTGCATGTGCCTCCCGGCTACGGCCCACGGCCGCGCGACACCGGGTGGTACGCCGCCTTCGGCGCGCTGGCCGGGGCACAGGACGGGCGGGTGCCCTATGGCGTCGACGGCAGCCGCTTCCTCGGCTCGACCTTCGACCCCTCCGGCCTCTACCGCATGCTCGCTGTGCTCGACCTGCTGGCGGAACGCGGCATCGACGTGCCGGCGATCCACGCCCATGTGCTGGCGTTGCTGGCGGCCTTCGCCGGGGCGCTGGACCAGGCCGGGCCGCCGGACCTCGCCCGCGGCCGGCTGCTGGTGCCGCTCGACACGTCGGTCCGTGGCCATTTCCTGACCTATCGCACCGACGCCGCCGGCCAGATCGACGACCAACTGCGGGCCGCCGGCATCATCGTCGACCACCGCGACGACCGGCTGCGCTTCGGCTTCGGCCTGTATCACGATCTCGCGGAGGTGCCGGCCATGGCCGAGCGCGTGGTCCGTGCCTTGGCCTGGTAGGCGGGATCATGCGCGAGAGCTGGTCGAGGCCCTATCCGGCGGCCGTCCTCAGCCCGGACCAGGCGTCTGCGCTGGTCCGGTCCCTGCCCGGCCGGCCGTCGGTGCTGCGGGTCACCGAGCTGTCGGGCGGCCTTGCCAACACCAACCTCCGCCTCGACCTCGACGGCCACCCGCCGGTGGTGCTGCGGCTGTTCCAGCGCGACCCGGCGCAGGCGGCCAAGGAACGGGCGATCCATGCCCTCGCCGCCGAACGCGGCCTCCCCGCCCCTCGGCTCCTGGGAAGAGGCGACGACCCGGTCACGGGGCTGCCCTTCACCCTGCTGGAATGGGTCGACGGGCAGCGCCTCGACGAGACAGCCCGCGGCCTCGAAGATCCGGCGCTGGTGCCGCTGGCCCGGTCCCTCGGCGCCGCATTGGCCGCGATCCACGCCGTGGCCTTCGACCGCAGCGGCTTCCTGGACGCGTCGCTCGCCGTGGCCGAGCCGGTCGATGCCGGTGGGGCCGGCCTGATCGGCTTCCTGCGCCACGTGCTGGTCGACGGGTCCGGCGGCCAGCGGCTGGGCCACGACCTCGCCGGCCGGCTGGTTGCCTTCGCCGAACGCGAGGCCGGGCTGCTCGACCGCTGGCCCGGCCCGCCCTGCCTGACCCATTCCGATTTCGGCGGCACCAACATCCTGGTCCGGCAAGGGCCGGACGGCTGGGCCGTGGCGGCCGTGCTGGACTGGGAGTTCGCCTTCAGCGGCAGCCCGTTCTTCGATTTAGGCAACCTGCTGCGGCCGCCGCTCGGCTCGCGCCCCGGCTTCGCCGACGCCGTCGCCGCCGGCTACCGCGCGGCCGGCGGCAGCCTGACGGTGGAATGGCGCCGGATGGCGGCGCTGGCGGATCTTTTCAGCTGGGCCGAGTTCCTGACCCGCCCGAGCGTCTCCGACGCGGTGGTCGCCACGGCCCGGCAGCGGATCGCGGAGACGATGAGGCTCCGGGACTAGCTCTCGGCAGCCCGCCGCAAGAGAAACGCCCGCATCGCCGGGTCCTCGCACAGGCCGATTGCGCGGTCATAGGCCGCATCCGCCGGCCGGCCGAGCCGGCGCAGGAGATGGGCGGCCAGCGCCCAATAGGGCTGGTAGCCCGCCACCGCCTCACCCGGGATCGCCTGCAGCAGCGCCCATCCGGCCGCGGCACCGCGCGCCTCGGCCACGGCGGCGGCCTGGCCAACCCGGGCGCCGATGGTGGGCGCCAGACGCACCAGCCCTCCATACAGCAGCGCGATCGATTCCCAGTCCGTGCGGCCAGTCCTGGCCCGTTGGGCATGCACCGACTGGATCGCCGCCTCCAGCTGGAACCGGCCGAAACGCTTGTCCTGGGCGGCGGCCGAGAGGATCCGCTCCGCCTCCGCCATCATTGGCGTCGACCACCGCGCCGTATCCTGCTCCGACAGCGGGACGTAGTCGCCCTCCGGATCGCGGCGCGCCTCCCGCCGGGCCTCGCAGTGCAGCATCAGGGCCAGCAGCCCCTCGACCTCCGGCTCGGCCGGCAGCAGCGGCCGCAGCATCCGGCCGAGATCGACCGCCTCCGCCGCCAGCCCCCGGCGGCGCGGATCGGCGCCGGCGACGTCGTCCCAGCCGCTGCCATAAGCGGCGTAGATTGCCTCCAGCACGGCGTCGAGGCGCGGCGGCAGCTCCTTCGCCTCCGGCAGCTCGAAGCCGATGCCGGCATCGCGGATCTTCACCTTGGCGCGCGACAGGCGCTGGCCCATGGCGGCGGGGCTGATCAGAAAGGCCGAAGCGATGCGAGCCGCGTCGAGGCCGAGCACGGTCTGCAGCATCAGCGGGGTGTGGATCGCCGGGTCGATCGCCGGATGGGCGCAGACGAAGAGAAGCTTGAGCCGCTCATCCGGGAACCGGTCGGCCTCGGCCAGATCCTCCGCCTCCTTCGCCACGAGGCGGAGGTCGGGAACGGCCTCCGCCCGCACCCGGAGATGGCGGGCGCCGTCGATCAGCCGCCGCCGCGCCGCGGTCAGCAGCCAGGCCTCCGGCCGATCCGGCACGCCGTCGCGCGGCCAGGTCTCCAGTGCCGCCCGGAAGGCATCGGCCAGTGCGTCCTCCGCCGCCGCGATGTCGCGCGAACGGGCGGCGAGGAAGGTCACCAGCCGGCCATAGGAGTCACGCGCCGCCCGTTCGACCGCGCGGCGCGTGTCCGTGCTCACTGCTGCGGCTTCGGCGGCGCCACCGGCCGAACCTCGACCCCGCCGCCCGGGCCGCCCGGATAGCGCGAGGCCCAGTCGAGCGCCACGTCCAGGCTCGGCACCTCGATGATGAAGAAGCCGGCGAGCTGCTCCTTGGTGTCGGCGAAGGGGCCGTCCTGCACCTGCCGCCCGTTGCCGCCGATGCGGATCGAGGTGGCGGTGGCGGGCGGCTCCAGCCCGGCGCCGGCGACCACGAGGCCGGCCTGCTTCAGCGCCGTCATATAGGGCATGAAGGCGGCCCAGAAGGCAGCCGCCTTCTCCGGATCACGGCGATCGGCAAATTCCTCGGGGGTCTGCTGGAACAGCAGGGCGTATTGCATGATCGACTCCTCGCATGGATCGAGCGGATCATTCCACTCACCCCCATGACGGGCCGGCAGATGGCCTTTCGACATCGTCCGCGAAAAAATCCGCAGCGGCTGCATCCGCCGGCGGCGCGACCTGGCGCCGTAGGAATCACGCGCCGCCCGTTCGACCGTGCGGCGCGTGTCCCGGGTCACGGGTTCATCGGCGGTAGGACGGGACGGACCTCGACGCCGGCACCGGCCGGCGCCGGATAGCGCGCCGCCCAGTCGAGCGCCGCATCGAGATTCGGCACTTCGATGATGAAGAAGCCGGCGAGCTGCTCCTTGGTGTCGGCATAAGGGCCATCCTGCACCAGCCGCTGGCCGTCGTTCAGCCGGACGGCGGTGGCGGTCTCCGGCGGCTCCAGCCCGGCGCCGGCCACGATGATTCCGGCCTCGCGCATCGCGGTCATATAGGGGAGGAAGGCGGCCCAGAAAGCGGCGCGCTTCTCGGGGTCCTGGCGGGCGGCAAACACCTCGGCGGTCTGGTGGTACAGCAAGGCGTACTGCATGATCGTCTCCATCCTATGGGTCGAGCGCATCTCGCTCACCCCCATGACGGGCCGGCAGATGGTCTTTCGACATCGTCCGCGAAAAATTCTGTGCGGGCTAGACCCGCCGGCGGCGCGACTTGGCGAAGGTGTCGAAGGCCACGGCCAGCACGATGATCACGCCGATGATGATCTGCTGGATGTAGGAGGAGACGTTCATCAGCACGAGGCCGTTCAGCAGCACGCCGATCAGCACGGTGCCGATCACCGTGCCGAAGATGGTGCCGATGCCGCCGAACAGGCTGGTGCCGCCGATCACCACCGAGGCGATCACCGTCAGCTCATAGCCCTGCCCCGCCACCGCCTCGGCCGAGTTCAGCCGGGCCGACAGCACGAATGCGCCGAGCCCGACGAAGAAGCCCATGATGATATAGACGCTGAGCAGCACCCGCCGCACCTTCAACCCGGACAGCCGCGCCGCCTCCGGATTGCCGCCGACGGCGTAGACCTGGCGGCCGAAGCGGCTGTAGCGCAGCACCAGATGAGCCAGCACGGCGAAGCCGAGGAAGACCAGCACCGGCACCGGGATCTCCAGGATCTTGCCCTGGCCCCAATAGCGGAAATCCGCGTCGAAGCCGCTGATCGGCCCGCCGCCGGACAGCAGCAGCGCGGCACCGCGGAAGGCGGACATGCCGCCCAGCGTGACCACGAAAGGCGGCACCTTCAGCCGGGTGATGCCGAAGCCCTGCACCGCACCAGCGGCCATGCCGAGCAGGATCGAGACCAGCGCGGCGGCACCCCAGCCCCAGCCCTGCGCCTCCTCGGAGCCGAGCGCGAAATTCCCGGTGGCGCTGCCCTTGGCGACGATCGCGGCGGCGAGGCCGCAGAAGGCCAGGACGGCACCGATCGACAGGTCGATGCCGGCGGTCAGGATGACGAAGGTCATGCCGATCGCCAGCAGCCCGTAGATCGAGACCTGGCGCAGCACGTTCAGCAGGTTGACGGTGGAGATGAAGCGCGGCTCGGCGATGGCGAAGCCGGCCATCAGCACCACCAGGAAGATCAGCGGCGCGAACCGCGCCAGAAGCCCGAACAGGTCGAAACCGCCCTGGTCCGGAAGTGTCGTGCCCTGCGCCATCTTGGTCTTCCCTATGCCGCCCGGCGGCGCGTCATCAGCCGCATCAGCGTTTCCTCATCGGCCTCGGCCCGGCCGAGCTCGCCGGTGATCCGGCCTTCGCACATGGTGACGATGCGGTCGCTGATCGCCAGCACCTCCGGCAGCTCGGAGGAGATGGCGATGACCGCGATGCCCTCCCGCGCCAGCCGGCCCAGCAGCTGGTGCACCTCGGCCTTGGCGGCGACGTCGATGCCGCGGGTCGGCTCGTCGACGATCAGCACCTTCGGCCGCAGCGCCAGCCAGCGGGCCAGCACCACCTTCTGCTGGTTGCCGCCGGACAGGTTGGCGATCTGCTGCTCCGGCCCCGCCATGCGGATGCCGAGCGCCCGCCGATACTCCTCGACCAGTCCCCGCTCCCGGCTGTCGGACACGTAGCCGAACAGCCCCGCCAGCTTGCCCAGGGCGGCGATGGCGAGGTTGCTGCGGATCGCCAGCGACAGGAACAGCGCCTGCTGCTTGCGGTCCTCCGGCACCAGGCCGATGCCGTGGCGGATCGCGTCGGCGGGAGAGCGGATCTCGACCGGCCTGTCCTCGACCAGGACGCGGCCGCCGGTGCGGGCATCGGCGCCGAAGATGGCGCGGGCAAACTCCGTCCGCCCGGCCCCGACCAGCCCGGCGATGCCCAGGATCTCGCCGCGTTGCACCGCCAGCGACACGTCGTGCAGCACCGTGGCATGCGGATTCAGCGCGCTGCGCTCGGTGGCGATGCCCTCGGCCCGCAGCGCCGGCGGCCCGGCCTGGGCCACGCCGCCCTCGATCCGGGCCAGGGCCCCGAGGTCGCGGCCGACCATCATGCGGATGATGTCGTCGACCGTGATCGCGGCGACCTCCGCATCGCCGACCAGCCGGCCGTCGCGCAGCACCGTGACCCGGTCGCACACCGCCATCACCTCGTCCAGCCGGTGGGTGACATAGATCACGGCGATACCCTGGCCGCGCAGCGTGCGAATGATCGCCATCAGCCGGTCGACTTCGGCGGAACTCAGCGCCGAGGTCGGCTCGTCCATCACGATCAGCCGCGATTCCATCGACAGGGCGCGGGCGATCTCGACCATCTGCTGCTCGGCGACGCTGAGGTCGCGCACCAAGCGGCGCGGGTCGATGGCCAGGCCGATGCGGTCCAGCGCCGCCTTGGCCGCCCGGTGCATCGCCGACCAGTCGACCAGCCCGGCCCGCCCCGGCTCGCGCCCGATCAGGATGTTCTCACCCACCGTCAGGCTCGGGATCAGGTTGAACTCCTGATAGATCGTGACGATGCCGCGCCGCTGCGCCTCATAGGGCGCGGTGAAGCTGACCGTCTCGCCGGCGAAGACGATGCTGCCGCCGTCCGGCGCCTGCGCCCCGGACAGGATCTTCAGCAGCGTCGACTTGCCGGCGCCGTTCTCGCCAAGCAGGCCGTGCACCTCTCCGGCCGCGACCTCCAGCCCGACGCCGTCCAGGGCGACGACGCCCGGGAAGCGCTTGGTGATCGCGGTCATGCGCAGCAGCGGTTCGGTCATGGTATCTCCAAGACGCGGGATCGGTCGGGTCCGCGTCACCGCGGACCCGACGGGCCGGCTACTTCACCTCGCCGATGCGCTCGGCCTTGTCGAGATTGGCCTTGGTGATGGCGATCGGGGTCAGCAGGATCAGCGCCGGGTCCGGCTTCTTCTCGGTCTTCAGATAGTCGACCAGCACCTCGACCGCCTTGCGGCTCTGGCCGCCCGGGAACTGCTCGATGGTGCCGGCGAGGCCGCCGTCGCGGATGCTGCCCAGCGCTTCCGGCAGCGCGTCGAAGCCGATGATCTTGATCTTGTCCTGCAGGTTGCGGCCGCGCACCGCCTCGAGCGCGCCGAGCGCCATGTCGTCATTGGCGGCAACGATCACGTCGGGCGGCGTCGACAGGCCGGCCAGGATCGATTCGGTGATGCTCAGCCCCTGGTCGCGGGCGAAGTTGGCGGTCTGCTCCGCCACGAACTTGTACTTGTCCTTGTGGGCGTCGAGGACGTTGTGCACGCCCTTGTTGCGGTCGATCGCCGGGCTGGCGCCCGGCTGGCCCTGCAGGTTCACGATGGTGGCGCCGTTCGGATAGCTCTCCATCAGCCATTTCGCCTGGGCCTCGCCGCCCAGCACGTTGTCGGCGCCGACATGGGCCAGGATGCCGTCCACTCCGGTGACGCGGCGGTCGATGGTGACCACCGGCACGCCGGCCTCCACCGCCTCGGTCAGCACCGGCGCCATGGCGTTGACGTCGATCGGGCTGATGACGATGCCGTCGACCTTCTGCACCAGCGCCGCCTCGACGTCGGCGGTCTGCTTCGGCGCGCTGTTCTGGCCGTCGGATTCGACCGAGGCGACGCCCAGCTTCTGCGCTTCGGCCTTCAGCTCCTTCATCATGTGCACGAAGAACGGGAAGCCCAGGCTGGGCACCGATGTCAGGATGGTCTTCTTGTCCTGCGCCGCCGCCGGCAGGGCGACCGCGATCGCCAGGACCGCGCCCAGCAGGGCGCGCTGCAACGTACCAGTCATGAGCTCTCCTCCACGGCGATTTGGCTGTCGGGGGCGGTGCCGCGCCGCGATCCCCGACTCTTTGTTCAGCAAGAATTGTCAGATGATTGTTCGGCCACTGTCAACGGACCGCTCGGGGCGCGGCGGCGTTGGACAGACCGGGGCGGATGGCGGATAAGCGTTCCGATCGAGGCCGCACGGAACGAGTGGACGATGGCGAAGACAAAGATGGTCGAGCGGTCGGCGGCGACGGCGGAGGCCGGCGCCCAGGCGGTGGTGCCGGTGGTGTTGTCGGGCGGGTCAGGGACGCGGCTGTGGCCGCTGTCGCGGGCCGGCTATCCCAAGCAGTTCCTGCCGCTGGTCTCGGACCGGACAATGATCCAGGAGACGGTGGCCCGCGTCGGCGAGACCGACGGCTTCGCGCCGCCGGTGTTCATCTGCGCCGACGACCACCGTTTCGTCGTCGCCGAGCAGATGCGCCAGATCGGCGTCTTCCCCGACGCCATCATCCTCGAACCCTCGGCCCGCAACACCGCCCCGGCCGTCGCCGTCGCCGCCCGCTTCCTGGCCGACCGCGACCCCGACACGCTGATGCTGGTGCTGCCCGCCGACCACCACATCGCCGACCCCAAGGGCTTCCGCGCCGCCATCGCCACCGCCGCCCCTGCCGCCCGCGCCGGCCACCTGATGACCTTCGGCATGCAGCCGACCGCGCCGGAGACCGGCTACGGCTACATCCTGCCCGGCGACGCCATCCCCGAGGCCCCCGGCGCCCGCACCGTCGCCCGCTTCGTCGAGAAGCCGCCGCGCGAGACCGCCGAGCGCTTCCTGGCCGAAGGCCGCCACCTGTGGAATGCCGGCATCTTTCTGTTCACCGCCGGGCAGTACCTGGCCGAATGCGCCCGCCACGCGCCCCAGGTGCTGGCCGCCGCCGACGCCGCACTCAAGGCCGCCTCGCGCGACCTCACCTTCCTGCGTCTCGACCCCGCCGCCTTCGTCCAGGCGCCCTCGATCTCGATCGACCATGCCGTCATGGAGAAGACCGACCGCGCCGGCATCGTCCCGGCCTCGATCGGCTGGACCGATGTCGGCTCCTGGTCGTCCTTGTGGGAGATTGGCGACCGCGACGCCGACGGCAACCTGACCCAGGGCGATGCCCTCACCCTCTCCTCGCGCAACTGCCTGGTCCGCTCCGACGGCATCCTCACCGCCGTGATCGGCCTCGACGACGCCATCGTCATCGCCACTGACGACGCCGTGCTGGTCGCCGCCAAGGACCAGGTCCAGGACGTCAAGGCCGTCACCGACAAGCTGAAGGCGGCCAAGCGGCCCGAAGCCGTGATCCATCGCGAGATCTACCGGCCCTGGGGCACCGTGAAGTCGCTGCATGCCGGCGACCGCTTCCAGGTCAAGCGCGTGCTGATCCATCCGGGCCAGGCCATCGCCCTGCAGCGCCACTACCACCGCTCCGAGCACTGGGTCGTGCTGTCCGGCACCGCCCGTGTCACCATGGAGGGCCAGTCCCGCATCCTGCGCGAGAACGAGGCCGTCTATCTGCCGATCGGCACCGACCACAAGCTCGAGAACCCCGGCAAGATCGATCTCGAGCTGATCGAGGTCCGCACCGGCCCCTATCTCGGCGAGGATGACGTCGTCCGTCTCGAGGAGACTTGAGGCAAAGCGTGTCGGCGACGATCAGAACCGGATCGTCGTCGACACTCCGAGTGCCGCCATCGGCTTCTGCTCGCCGGGGCTGTTGGCCGAATCGTCCTGCAGCCGCAGATTGATGCCGACCGTGTTGCGCCGCATCGGGATCGAGACGCCGAGATCGACGATGTTGATGTTCTCCTTGGTCTTGGTGACCTCGTTGTGCGTGTTGTTCTTCGGATTCAAGAAGGCGTGCGAGTAGGAGACCTTGTAGGTCCAGTCGTCGCTGTCGACGAAGGTGCCGGTGACCCCGAACAGCTCGGCGTCGCTGTCGAGGCTGTCGCCGATCGCGCGGTCGTAGAAGCGGTAGCCGTCCGGATAGGCGCCGCTCTCGTAGAAGTAGCCGTAGATCTTCTTGTTCAGGAAGTCCGCGGTCGAATTCGAGTATTCGACGTTGAGCTTCCACATCGCCCCGTCGTCGCCCCAGCCGTTCCACAGGGAGGCGCCGAGCACGCCAGCATTGCGCGACGGCAGCGGCAGGCCGATGTCGGAATACGCCGCGTCCTCGCCGGTCAGCTCGCCATAGATCTCGAAGGGCTGGCCGAAGATCTGGTTGCTGTAGCGGGCGTCGAAGCCGGCGATCTGGTTGGCCGGGTCCAGCGCCTGCTGCGAGGGATCGACGTTGGTGTTGCCGAAGAAGCCGTCGAAGAAGGTGCTGAGGCCGCAGGGCCGGCCGCTGCCGCAGAACATCATGATGCGCGAGCCGCCGAGCTCCAGCCCCGGGATCGGGCTGATCGAGAGCCGCAACCCGAACATCAGGGGATTGGATACCTGTCGGCTGTCCGGCAGGACGCCGAGGAAACCGGTGAACTGCCAGGGGCCGATCCAGCTCAGCCAGGGCGTCTCGAAGGCATGCGGGTTGGATCGCATGAAGCCGACCTTCGGGAACGGCCGGGCATTGGTCGAGAGGATCAGGCTGGTGGTCTCGCCCGGTCCCCACCATTCGTCGAGCCAGCCGGCATAGAGGATCCAGTTGTCGACCCGCTGGGCGATGTAGGTGCCGTCCAGCGATGCCTGGAAGTTGTCCTCGCCGGCGTAATACCAGGGGGCGTCACCCTTGGCGAAGCGGGAATAGGCGCCGAGCGACAGCCGCAGCGCGGTCGAATCGCCCATATATTCAAAGGATGTGGAAATCTCGCCGCGCTGCCGCGCCGTGTAGTCGAAGCCGCGGATCAGGGCCGGTTGGTTGGTCAGGTCGGCCTGCAACTCCGCATGCAACTGCCCCTGCCGGGTCTCGGCCGCGGCCCGGGCGCGGACGCGGTCGAGCGCCGCCTGGGCGTAGGGCGGCAGCGAATCGCGATCGGCCTTGGCCAGGCGATAAGTGATCTGCGCCCAGGGAAGCGGCCAGGCGCTGAGAACGCCGTCGATCAGGCGGAAGTTTTCCAGTATGTGGATGTCGTTGCGCAGGGTAGAGTCGCCCGGCTCTGCCCACGGGCTGGCCGTGGCCATTCCCGTCGTCACCGCCACGGCGCTGGCCGAAATCACGGCAGCGGCAACGGCTATGGCAATCTTCCTCGCAACGGCCATTATTCCCCCCGGACGGCCCCGAATACCTCGCCCTAATACACAAGAACACCCCGTAAGCCCAGTCGCCGCGTGGCTTAATAGATGCTTCTCCGCCACGGTCCCCTCGAGTGAGCGACAAATTTGTCACAACGGTAACCAGGGCCCTTGGCGGCTGCGATACGCTGCGCCATCTCTTTGAGATCGATTCTCAGGAGGCGTCATGCGCGCCCTTGTCTTCGTCCTGACTGCCCTCATCCTCGGCGCCTGCGCCCAGACGCAGGTGGCCAGCTTCGTCGACCCCGCCTATCGCGGCGGGGCGGCGATCCGCTCGATGGTCGTGGTCGCAGAGACGCCGCGGCTCGGGGAACGCGAAGCGCTGGAGAGCGCGGCCGTCGCCGAGCTCGCCGCCCGCGGCGTGCGGGCCCAGCGGATGATCGACCTGGCGCCGCCGACCCGGCCCGGCGGCCCGGCCGCCGAGGCCGCCGCGATCCGGGCCGCCGGCGTGCGCGCCGTGCTGCGCATCGCCGTCGACCAGCGCGCCACCGTCGCCCGCTACATCCCGCCGACCTATGTCGGAGACCCGTTCTTTCCCTATTACGGCTACGGATACGGCTACTATCCCGGCCCCTTCGCCGGGCTGACGACGGACGGCCGTTGGGTCGAGGAGCCGACGGCCCGCTATGAAGCCACGCTACAGGAGGCGGGCGGCGGTACCGCCATCTGGAAGGGCGAGGCCGTCGCGCGCGGCGGCTCGAACAGCAATTTCGCCGATCTCGCCGCCCGCGCGGCCAGGGACCTGGTCTCGCGGCTGCAGCAGGACAAGGTGATCTGAACCCCGAATCGGCGCTAGTCGGCGACGTGGACGCGGCAGGTGGTGGCGGCGATCGCCTCGCCGAAGGGCGCCGGCGGGGTCCGGTCGGTGAACAGGGCGTGGACCTCGCCGATCGAGGCCAGCCGCACCATGGCGTTGCGGCCGAACTTGGTGTGGTCGGCCACCAGGAACACCTGGCGCGAATTGTCGATGATCGCCCGCGCCACCCGCACCTCGCGGTAGTCGTAGTCGAGCAGCGTCCCGTCCCCGTCGATGCCGCTGATGCCGATGATGCCGACATCGACCTTGAACTGGCGGACGAAATCGAGCGTCGCCTCGCCGACGATGCCGCCGTCCCGGGCCCGGACCACGCCGCCGGCGACGATCACCTCGCAGCTCGCATTCGAATACAGGATGTTCGCAACGTTGATGTTGTTGGTGATCACCCGCAGCCCGCGATGGCCCAGCAGCGCCCGCGCCACCTCCTCCGTCGTCGTGCCGATGTTGAGGAACAGCGAGGCATTGTCCGGCACCTGCCGCGCGGCCAGCCGGGCGATCCGGCGCTTTTCCTCCAGGCACAGCACCTGGCGCGTGGAATAGGCGAAGTTTTCGACGCTGCCGGGCGCCGTGACGCCGCCATGGAAGCGCCGCAGCAGGGCCCGATCCTGCAGCAGCGAGATGTCGCGGCGGATGGTCTGCGGCGTCACCTGGAACCGGTCGGCCAGGGTCTCGACCGTGACATAGCCCTCCTGGCGGACCAGATCGACGATCTGGCTCTGTCGCGCCGTGGCGTTCATGGCCGCTCTTCTTCCCCTGGCTGGACGAAAAAGAATGCTAATGGGGAAGCGGAAACGATGCCAATATTTTCATTTGCGAACATCAGCCCGGCGCCATACCGCGGCGAGCGCCTTGCGATCGCGCCACGTCGTGCTATGAAGGGCGGCAAGACACACGGGGATGGATCGGATCATGGGTGCAGAGTGGGTCATCATCATCGGCGTCATCGCCTTCTTCTTCTGGCAGACCGTCACCCGCTGACGACGCGACCGATCCGCTGACGCCCGCGCCGGGCCCCGAGAGGACCGGCGCGCTCCCCCCTTCCCTTCTGCTATCGCCGCGGCCGGCCCGCGGCGCGGTCGTCGCGCTCGCCGGTGCGCAGCGTCCACTCGACCACTTCCTTCATCACGCTGCCGAGAGCGTCGTCCCAGGCCCGGATCACATCCGTGAAATCCGGTCCCTGCACCTCGACCACCCGCTCGAAGCTTTCGCCGCCGATGATCGTCCGCTGCGGGAAGCGCACCAGCTTGGCGCCGATCCGCACCCGCACCCGGTAAGGCTGGCCCGACCAGCGTTCGGCCCGGAACTCGCGGATCTCGGGCTGCAGCACGTAGTTGGCGCGCAGGCCGGAGATCTGCCGGCCGACCGAGACGATCTTGCCGGTGTTCTCGAAGCTCTCGACCAGCAGGCCGACGACCATCGCCGGGCCGCGGTCGACCCAGGCCACCTTGGCGAAATAGTCGAGCGCGGTCGGGGTCTCGCTGATCGCGATCCGGTCGGAATCGATGCCGGCATTGGCGGTGGGCATGTCGACCAGGAGCTGCCAGGTGACCTTCGGCAGGCCCGGGTCGAAGGTGCTCTTCGGGGTCAGCTCGTAGACCTGCGGCGCCGGCGGGGCCAGCGCGCTGATCCCGCCGCAGCCGGCCAGGCCGACCGCGGCCGAGGAGACAGCGGCCTGCCGCAGGAAGAGGCGCCGGGACAGGGGGGAGAAACTCATCTTCACCTCGAGGAACCTTTCGGCGGCACGCCGCCGGACGAGCCGCCGAACAGGAACTGCGCCGGGCTGCGGTCGAGCCGGGACAGGGTGCGGTTCAGGTTGTCGGTCAGTTGGCGGAGCTGGGTGATCAGCTGGGTGATCTCGTAAAGCCCGTCTGTCGAGAAGCTCTCCACCCCCGGGCCGGATTGCTTCAGCAGCCGGGCCACGTCGTCGGCGCTCTGGCGAAGCGAGGCGATCATCGCCCGGGCATCGGCCACCGCGGCATTGACCTGGGTGTCGGTGGTCGACAGGAAGCCGGTCGCGCCGGTGGTGAGCTTGTTCAGGTCGGTCCGCGCCTCGGTGACGAGCCCGTCGACATTCTGGGTCAGCGTGTCGATCCGGTCGATTGTGCTCGCCAGCTGGGTCGAACGCTGCGCCAGCGTCGCGGTCAGGGTATTCACATTGGCCAGGACCGAGGAGATGTTGCGAACGTTGTCCTCGGAGAAGATCCGCTGGACCTCGCGCGAGATGTCCGACAGCCGGTCGAGCAGCTGCGGCACCGTGTCGACGATCGCCTGCAGCCCGGACTGGCGCGACGGGATCACCGCATAGTCCTTGCCCTCCTCCTTCTCCAAAGGCGGCGCGCCCTGGACCCCGCCGCTGAGCAGGACGAAGGCGCCGCCGGTCAGGCCCTGGATTTCGAGCGACGCCACCGAGCCCTTGACGATCGGGGTCTTCGGCCGGACCGCGATCCGGACCTGCACCCGCTCGACATTGGACGGGTCGATCTCGACGTCCTCGACGGTGCCGACCGGAATGCCGCGATAGCGCACCTGGCTGCCTTCCTGCAGCCCGGTGACGTTGCCGGAGAAGTAGATCAGGTAGCGCTCGGCGTTCTCGCGCAGCCCCGATCCGCCGAGCCAGACGGCGAACACCACCAGCCCGACCATCAGAATCAGGACGAAGCTGCCGACGGCGACATAGCTTGCACGCGTCTCCATCTCAGCTCTCCGCCCCCGCCTGTGCCCGCTCTGCCGCGGCATGCTCGGCCGCTGCCGCCGCGCGGCCGCGCGGCCCGTGGAAGTATTCCTGAATCCAGGGGTGGTCGACCTTCAGCAGGTTTTCGTAGGTGTCGACCACGATCTTCTTGTCGATCAGCACGGCGATGCGGTCGCAGATCGTGACCAGGCTGTCGAGGTCGTGGGTAACCATGAACACCGTGAGCTTGAGGCTGCGCTGCAGCTCGGCGATGAGCTGGTCGAAGGCGGCGGCGCCGATCGGGTCCAGGCCTGCGGTCGGCTCGTCGAGAAAGATGATCTCCGGGTCCAGCGCCAGCGCCCGCGCCAGCGCCGCGCGCTTGCGCATGCCGCCGGACAGTTCGGAGGGATGCTTGATGCCGGCGCTGCAGGCCAGGCCGGCCATGGCGATCTTCACCCGCGCCAGCTCGTCCATCATGTGGTGCGACAGCCGGGTGTATTCCTTCATCGGCACCTGGATGTTCTCGGCCACGGTCATCGAGCTGAACAGGGCGCCGTCCTGGAACATGACCCCCCAACGCCGCTGCACCGCCCTGCGTTCCGCTTCGTCGGCCTGGTCCATGTCGATGCCGAGCACCTCGACCGTCCCGGCAGCGGGCCGGATCAGGCCGATGATCTCCTTCAGCAGCACCGATTTGCCGGTGCCGGAGCCGCCGACGACCCCCAGCACCTCGCCACGCCGGACGTCGAGGTCCAGCCCCTCATGGATCACCTGGGCGCCGAACTGGGTCTTGAGGCCGCGCACCCGGATCGCGACGCCGTCATCCGGCGCCTCGGGCGGCGGTGCCTGGGGGTCCTTATGCATGATCAGACCCCCAGGGTGGCGAACAGGATGGAGAACAGGGCATCGAGCACGATCACCAGGAAGATCGAGACCACGACGGATTGGGTGGTCAGCCGGCCGACGCTCTCGGCGCTGCCGGAGACCTTCAGCCCCTCATAGCAGCCGACCATGGCGATGGCGAAGGCGAAGACCGGGGCCTTGATCATGCCGACCCAGAAGGTGCCGACGCTGATCGCCGCCTTGAACTGCTGCAGGAACTGCGGCCCGCTGATGTCCAACACGAAATACGACATCAGCGCGCCGCCGAAGATCGCCATCATGCTGGCATAGAAGGTCAGCAGCGGCAGGGTGATGGCCAGGGCGAAGACCCGCGGGATCACCAGCACCTCGATCGGGTCGAGGCCCAGCGTCTCCATCGCGTCGACCTCCTGGTTGACCTGCATGGTGCCGATCTGCGCGGTGAAGGCCGAGCCGGACCGTCCGGCGACGATGATCGCGGTGATCAGGCCGCCGAGCTCGCGCAGCACCGACACGCCGAGCAGGTTGACCACGAAGATCTGGGCGCCAAAACGGCTCAACTGGTCCGCCCCCTGATAGGCGAGCACGACGCCGATCAGGAAGGACAGCAGGCCGACGATCGGCATGGCGTTGAGGCCGGTGGCCTCGATGTTGTGCGCCAGCGCGGTGATCCGGATCCGGCTTGGCCGCAGCAGCGTGGCGATGCTCTTGACCACCAGCATGCCGAGGAAGCTCAGCAGCTCCAGCGCCTCGTCGCGGAAACCGTAGGTCGCCTTGCCGGTGCGCAGCGCCAGCTCGTACAGGATGTTGCGGTGAGGGCGCTTGATCGGCTCGTCGCGCTCGACCCGCGACACGGCCTCGAGCAGGCCCTTCTGGTCGTCCGACACGCCCTCGACCCGGACCGTGGCGCCGGCCGCGGCGAGATCCTCCTGGGTGCGGTGCACCAGCCAGGCGCCGACCGTGTCCAGCCGGGTGACGCCGGACAGGTCCAGCACCACCTCGCCCTTCACCGACGACTGCACCAGCTCGGACAACTCGCGGTCCAGGGGCGCCGCGGCCCGCGTCACCCAGGGCCCTTCCAGGCGCAGCCGGGTGACGCCGCGCTCGACGCGGCTGTCGATCCGGGCCTCGGCGTCCGTGGCCGCCGCCGCTGTCGTCACCGCGCAGCCTCACGGCCGACCGGCTTCCGCACCTGCGAATTGCCTTTCGGGCAGCAGGCACTACGATGCAGGGTCGCTCCGGCCCGCAACCAAGGACGTCTCATGGATCTCAAGTCGCACATACGCGGTATCCCGGATTTTCCCAAGCCAGGCATCCTGTTCTACGACATCTCGCCGCTTCTGGCCCATCCGCAAGCGTGGCGGCACGCCGTCGACAGCCTGGCCACCCAGGTCCGCGAGTGGCAGCCCGACATCCTGGTCGGCATCGAATCTCGCGGGTTTCTGGCGGCGGCACCACTATCCTATGTACTAGGCTGCGGCTTCGTGATGTGCCGCAAGCGCGGCAAGCTGCCGGGCGAGACGATCGGCCATCTCTACCAGCTCGAATACGGGTCGGACGCGATCGAGATCCAGGCCGACGCGATCAAGCCGGGCATGAAGGTGGCGGTGCTGGACGACCTGCTGGCGACCGGCGGCACCATGGCGGCGGCGATCCAACTGCTGCGCCGCGTCGGTGCCGATGTCCGCGGCGCGGCCTGCCTGATCGAGCTGTCCTTCCTCGGCGGCCGCGAGAAGATCGACGCGCCGGTCGTCTCGCTGCTGAAATACGACAGCTGAGGCCACCGGACCGGGCGGGCGGCTCAGCGGGCCTCCTGTTGCACGGTCCCGCCTTCGTTCAGATCGTGCCAGGCGGTACCGATCAGCGCCGCCGCGCTCACCGCCAGCAGCGCCACTGCCGCCAGCATGACCAGGCTGCGCAGGCTGGGCACGCTCGGCCGGTATTCCGGCTCGTCGAACAGGCTGTGGTTGAGCTTGCGCAGGAAGTCGGTATCGCTGCGCGGGGCCGCGGAACGGTCGAGGAAGCGCTCGACCACCCGGTCCTCGCAGACGGCAAGCCCGGCTGAAGGCTGGACCGGCCGCTGCGCCGGCCTGCGCTCGATCTGCTGCACTTCGATCATCGCCCAGCCCCGGTGTCCATCCAAGCCCTCACCCGCGTCCACTGATACCGGCATTATATTGCGCGCCGAGGCGGTCGGCACCAAGCATCGCGTTTCGCAAGGTTTCCGCACCCGATTCCACATTGAAGCGACGCGTTTTCGATAAATGCAAATAGGAATGACACGCATTTTCTTGACCGCAGTAGATGGATATGAGAATGACTCTCAACATCGTCTTGTCCGATCAATCTCACCATGGATGGGGACACCATGCTGGATCAACCCACAGCGCATGCCGTCGAGCCGCCGCAGCGGCCCGCCCCGGCCAGCCTTGACACGCGCGACCTGTTCGGCGCCCGCCGCGAGCTGACGATCCAGCACGGCGACGACGTCTACCGCCTGCGGATCACCCGCAACAGCAAGCTCATCCTGACCAAGTAGCCCGTCCCGTTTCGCGCGCCCAGCAAGCCGGGCATCGCCCGCCGCCAGGTCTGCGTGAGGACCCGTCGCCCGAACAGGTTCTCGTCATGCTTCCGCAGCCCCCGGCGGCCCATGGTTTGGCCGCGTTTTCGCATGTCCTGTCGCACCCCGCCGGCCGCCGGCGCCCCTCGTCCCCGGTGATCGGAGAGCATGATGCAGAGCCTCGAACCTGATCTCCCGGCCCCGCCGACCGCCCTCGCCGCGCGCTGGGCGGCGCTGCGCGCCGAGCAGCCGCAGCTGTGCGCCCGCGACGCCGCGGCGGCGCTGGGCGTCAGCGAGGGCGAGCTGGTCGCCTTCCAGATCGGCGCCGGAACGGCCCGCATCGGGGGGATTGGAGCACGATCCTGCAGTCGGTCGAGGCGCTCGGCCCGGTCATGGCGCTGACCCGCAACGAGAGCGTGGTGCACGAGAAGACCGGCACGTATCTGAACGTCTCGGTCGGCAGCCATGTCGGGCTGGCGCTCGGCCCCGACATCGACCTGCGGCTGTTCTACACCCGCTGGGCGCATGGCTTCGCCGTCGGCGGCGCCAATCATCCGAAGCCGAGCCTGCAGTTCTTCGATGCCGCCGGCACCGCCATCCACAAGATCTTCCTGACCGAGGGCGGCGACCGCGCCGCGTTCATCGCCCTGGTCGACCGCTTCCGCCATGCCGACCAGGCGCCGCTGCTGGTGGCGCAGAAGATCGTCCGCCCGGCCGTCCTGGATGACGGCGAGATCGACGTCGCCGGCTTCCGCGCCGGCTGGGACGCGATGGAGGACACGCACCAGTTCTTCGGCCTGCTCAAATTGCACCGCCTCGACCGGCTGCAGGCGATACGCCTGGCCGGGCCGCAGCGGGCCGAGCCGGTCGGCCGCAATGCGCTGCGCCGGGTGCTGACCGACGCTGCCGAGACCGGCGCCGCGATCATGGTCTTCGTCGGCAACCCCGGATGCCTGCAGATCCACACCGGCCCGGTGCACCGGCTGCTCGATATGGGGCCCTGGCTGAACGTGCTGGACCCCGGCTTCAACCTGCATCTGCGCGAGGACCGCATCGACAGCGCCTGGGTGGTGCGCAAGCCGACCAACGACGGCGTCGTCACCTCGCTGGAGCTGTTCGATATCGACGGCACGCTGATGGCGATGCTGTTCGGCGCCCGCAAGCCGGGCCAGCCGGAGCGCACCGACTGGCACGAGCTGGTGGCTCGAGTCAGCGCCCTGGACGCGGCCTGATGCGCCCGCTCCTGGCCCTCGCCGCCGCGGCGCTGGTCGCGACCGCCCTGCCCGCCCGGGCGGATCGAAGCGGGTCGTCGTCGCCAGCGGCGAGGTGCTCACGCCACGACCGTGGAGGCCGTGCTCGGCTGCCCGGTCGAGGTCATTCCCCATCCGCAATCCGACAGGCCTTTCCTTGTGCCGCTCTGAGGACATCATGACCAGCCGACGCCAATCAGTGTCCGCGCTCTCCGCCCTGCTCCTGGCCCTCTCCGCGGCGCCGGCCCTGGCCGCCGCGGCGGCGCCGAACGGCGTCAGCCTGGAGCTCAACACGCTCGAGCCGCGCGGCCAGAACTGCGCCGTGAACATGGTGTTCGGCACCGGCGACGATGCCTATCAGTCGTTCAAGCTGGACCTCGTCTTCTTCGGCACCGACGGCGCCATCCGCAAGCGCCTGGCGGTCGAAGCGGCGCCGCTGCGCTCCCGCAAGACCAGCGTCAAGGCCTTCGAGGTCTCGGGCCTGGCCTGCGACGCGATCGGCTCGGTCCTGGTCAACGACGTGCTCGACTGCCGCACCGAGGCCGGCGCCGTGGCCGACTGCATCGACCGGGTCGAGACCAAGTCGCGCCTGCCCGTCGCCCTGATGCGCTGAGGAGGGCCCCATGTCGCACGATCTCTCGATCATCGCCCTGGTGCAGCAGGCGGACGTCATCGTCCAGAGCGTGCTGGCGCTGCTGGTGCTGGCCTCCATCGGCTGCTGGGGCATCGTCCTCGACAAGCTGTTCACCATCGGCCGGCTGCGCCGCGCCGCCGCCGCGCTGCGCCGCCGGGTCGACACCGAGCACGAGGTCGACGTGATCCCGGCCGACCCGGCCAAGCCGATCGTCGAGGCTGGCCTGGCCCAATGGCGGGCGGTCGACCCAGAGGAGAGCCGGGCCGAGTGCCGCGACCGGATCGAGCGCGCCATGCGCCGCGCCGCCGGCGAGGTGGTGCGCCGGCGCGAGCTGGGCCTGCCCTTCCTGGCCACCATCGGCTCGGCCGCGCCCTTCGTCGGGCTGTTCGGCACGGTCTGGGGCATCATGAACAGCTTCACCTCGATTGCCAGCTCGCAGGACACCAGCCTGGCGGTGGTGGCCCCCGGCATCGCCGAGGCGCTGTTCGCGACCGCGATCGGCCTGGTCGCCGCGATCCCGGCGGTGATGGCCTACAACAAGTTCTCGACCGATCTGCGCCGCATCAACCAGACCTTCATCACCGCGATCGGCCAGATGGCCGAGCACCTGTCCGGCACGCGGCGCACCGCCGCCGCCCGGCGTGAGGCCGCCGAGTAATGGCCGGCGCCCTGCTCGATTCCGGCGACGGCGGCGACGACTACGCGCCGCTGGCCGAGATCAACGTCACGCCGCTGGTCGACGTCATGCTGGTGCTGCTGATCATCTTCATGGTCGCGGCGCCCTTGATGATGGTCGGCGTACCGGTCGACCTGCCGAAGACCAGCGCCGCCAAGATCGGCCAGCCGCAGAAGCCGGTGATCCTGACCGTGGACAAGGACGGCACCTGGTCGATCGAGACCGGACAGGTGCTGACGCCGGAGACGGCGCCCGCGGCGCTGCAGGCGGCGTACCAGGCCCATCCGGAGGCGGTGGTCTATGTCCGCGGCGACCGCGACGTGCCCTACGGCAAGGTGATGGAGGCGATGGGCGTGGTCGGCCAGGCCGGCTTCGCCAAGGTGTCACTGATCGCCCAGGGGTCGCCGACCCAGCCGGCGTCGCCCGCCGGCGCACCCGGTGCCGGCGCCGCGCCGACCGCGCCATGACCCGCCTGCGCCTGTCGGGACGCGGCATCGCCTATGCCGCGTCCGCGCTGATTCACGGCGGCGTGGTCTGGGCGCTGCTGCCCAGCCTGACCGGATCGGCGGCGCCGACGCCGGCCGAGACCCCGATGGCGATCGAGATGGCCGGCTTCGGCACCCCGGCAGAGTCGGTGGACACGGCGGAACCGGTCGAGACCGCGCAGATCGAGCCGACCGAGGCGATGCCCGTCGAGACCGCGCAGACCCAGCCGGTCCAGGACCAGCCGGTGCAGGACCAGCCGGTCGAGACCGTTGTCGAGGAGCCGCCCCCGCCGGCCGAGACGACGGTGACCGAGACCACCGAGATCCAGCCGCCGGAGCCGGCGCCGGAAACCCCGCCGCCGGAGCTGGTGACCACGACCGGTCAGACCGAGGCCGTGGTCGCTGCCGTGCCCGAGACCGTCCAGGCGGAGGAGCCGGAGATCGTGCAGCCGCCACCGACCAAGCCGAAACCGCCCGCCGAGCGGCGGCCGCAGCGCCAGCAGCCGCCCCGGACCGAACGGCCGGTGGAGGCTGCTCCTGCGGCGACGCAGCAGGCGGCGCTCCCACCCAGGCTCGTCGTCCAGCCCCCGGCATCCTCGGCGGCCAGTTCGGCACGGGCCGCCGACTACCAGAGCAAGCTGAGCGGCTACATCCAGCGGCGCCTGAACCGGGCCGGCATCAATGTGCGGCAGGACACCACCATCACGGTGCGTTTCACGCTGCATCCGGACGGCAGCATCGAGAACCCGCTGGTCATCGGGTCATCGCAGAGCGAAAGCATCGACGACACTGTGTTGCGGGTTCTCAGCCGCTTGTCCGCGCCCGAACCCCCCGAGGGCTTTCCGACGCAGATCACTGCGCCCTTCGTGATTCAACGACGTTAGCGGCACCCCCTGCAGCCGTCATGCCAGCTCGGGGTGCCGGGCCAGCAGCCGCTCCGCCTCCGCCAGATCCTCGGGGGTGTTGCCGTTGAGGAAGGGATCGACGGGGTCGCAGACGAACTCGACCACCGCGGTCGGGTGGCGCCCGATCCAGCGCTCGACCTTGCGAATTTCCTCCTCGACCAGCGCCCGACGGAGGTCGCCGCGCAGCGCCACCGGCCACAGCGCCACAACAGGATGGGTTCGGCCGCCCGAAGCGGCGACGGTGATCTCCGCCCTCTCGCCGCGGCGCGCCGCCGCCAGCCGCGCCACCAGGTCGCGCGGGATGAACGGCGCGTCGCAGGGGAAGCTCGCCACCAGCTCGACCTCCGGCCGCGTGGCAGCCGCCCAGTCCAGCGCCGCCAGAATGCCGGCCAGCGGCCCCGGTGCGCCGGGCACGTCGTCGGGCACAACCGGCAGGGTCCAGCGGGCGAATCGGGACGGGTCGCCATTGGCGTTGAGGCACAGCGCCGACACCTGCGGCGCCGCCCGGGCGATCACCCGGTCGAGCAGCGGGACGCCGCCGAGCGGCCGCAGCGCCTTGTCGCCGCCGCCCATGCGCCGGGCCAGGCCGCCGGCCAGGATCACGCCGCAAGGACTCACGCCGCGGCGACCAGATAGACAACCAGCGCCAGCACCACGACGGCGAAGGCCAGGATCGGGAGCACGCCGCTCGGCCGCTCGACGATGCGGGTCACGGCCGGCTCACCGACCCGTTGCACCGTGACCGGGCTGTCGCGCATGCGCTGGATCACTGCGCCGGAGCCGGCCGGGCGCGCGACGCGGAACGACGCGGCTGTTTGCTGCTGCGGCGGTTGCTGCGGCGAAGGCTTGGCCTCCGTCCGCCGCGCCGCGACCTGACGCATCACTGTCTCGATCGCCGCCGCGGCAGTGCCGGCCGGCACCGGCCGGCGCATGCGGGAGCGCATCATCACCAGCCCGACCAGCGCCAGCACCGCGCCCAGGCCGCCGGCGATGATCTGATCGCCCCAGAGCGCCATGGGGTGGTCCAGCACGGCCCGGTCCCGCTGGTCCGGGTCGATCAGCACGGCCACCCGCTGGCCCGGCTGCGGCACCGTCGCCAGGCCGGTGTCGACCGCGGCGTAGACGGCGCGCAGCGTGCCCAGGCGCACCACGGTCTCGGCCGCGGCCAGCGCCGGCGTCGAGCGGTCCCCGGCCCCGGGCGGCAGCACCAGCCCCTGGATCTCCACCGCGCCCTGGCGCCACTGCTCGCGGTCCCAGGCGCCCTTGCCGGCGCCGACCGCCAGGAAAACGCCGAACAGGAGCAGCAGCACGCCCACCAATCTGCGGATCATCGGTCCCCGCTGTATCTCATCTCGTGGAAAAGCATACGCGTTCGTCGAAGGCCGGCCTATCGCGTTCGCCGGGGAGGCGTCCTATATTGTCGTATATGACGCTCCAGATGCCGACGCCCAGGATCGACCCGTCGCCCGCCTCCAGCGCCCCGCTGGTGGACCCGTTCGGTCGCGCCATCCGCTATCTCCGCGTGTCGGTGACCGACCGCTGCGATTTCCGCTGCGTCTACTGCATGGCGGAGGAGATGACCTTCCTGCCGAAGGCGGAGCTGCTGACGCTGGAGGAGCTGGACCGGCTGTGCAGCGCCTTCATCCGCTTCGGCGTCGGCAAGCTGCGCCTGACCGGCGGCGAGCCCCTGGTCCGGCGCGACGTGATGACGCTAATCCGCAGCCTGTCGCGGCATCTCGGCACCGGCGCGCTGGAGGAGCTGACGCTGACCACCAACGGCAGCCAGCTGGCCCGCCATGCCGAGGACCTGGCCGCCTGCGGCATCCGCCGGATCAATGTCAGCCTGGACACGCTCGACCCCGCCAAGTTCCTCGCCATCACCCGCTGGGGCAAGTTCGACAAGGTGATGGACGGCATCGCCGCGGCCAAGGCCGCCGGCATCAAGATCAAGATCAACGCCGTGGCCCTGAAGGGCGTCAATGACGACGAGTTCGATGCGCTGATCCGCTGGTGCGGCGAGAACGGCCACGATCTGACGCTGATCGAGGTGATGCCGATGGGCGACATCGGCGGCGAGGACCGGCTGGACCAATATCTGCCGCTGTCGCAGGTGCGGGCCGACCTCGCCCGGCGCTGGACGCTGACCGAGACCGACTATCGCACCGGCGGGCCGGCGCGCTATGTCCGGGTGGAGGAGACGGGCGGGCGGCTCGGCTTCATCACCCCGCTCACCCACAATTTCTGCGAGAGCTGCAACCGGGTCCGGCTGACCTGCACCGGCACCCTCTATATGTGCCTCGGCCAGGACGACGCCGCCGATCTGCGGGCGCCGCTGCGCACCGATCCGACCGATGCGGCGCTGGACGCCGCGATTCGCGAGGCCATCCTGCGCAAGCCGAAAGGACACGACTTCTTCATCGACCGCCGCCACACGCAGCCCGCCGTGGCACGGCACATGAGCGTGACCGGCGGCTAGCCCGCCGGGTCACAGCGTCAGCATCAGGATGGTCCCCGACAGCACGGTGCCGGTGGTCACCATGGCGAAGTGCAGGCCGCATCGCGACAGCACGGCGATCGTCACGAACGCTCCCATCAAAGCCGGAACCATCATTCCCTGTTCTCCCTCTACGGCTTTCCTCGTGATGACCGGGGCACTCTCCCCCATCTTCCGTGAAACGACCGTGAACGGCCCATTCACAGCGTCTCACGGCCGGGGTAGACGGCGGCTCCGCTTCGGCTACAGTCGCCGGCCATGACCCTCGCTTCCCCCGATCCGGCCCCGCCGCGAATGGCGATTCTCGCCGCCGACACCGCCGAGGCCCTCGCGGCCCAGGCCCGGCTCGTCGCCCGCTGGGGCCAATACCCCCCGGAATCGGCCGACGTGATCGTCGCGCTGGGCGGCGACGGCTTCCTGCTGGAGACGCTGCACCGCTGCGTCGAGCGGCGCCGGCCGATCTACGGCATGAATTGCGGCTCGGTCGGCTTCCTGCTGAACGACTTCCAGGAGGAGGATCTGGCCAGCCGGGTGGCGGCGGCGCGCACTGTGATCCTGCACCCGCTGCGGATGCGGGCGACCACGGTCGACGGCACGGTGCACGAGGCGCTGGGCATCAACGAGGTCTCGGTGCTGCGCCAGACCCGGCAGACGGCGAAGCTGCGAATCACGGTCGACGGCATCGTGCGCATGCCCGAGCTGATCTGCGACGGTGCCATCGTGTCGACCCCGGCCGGCAGCACCGCCTACAACCTGTCGGCGCATGGACCGATCATCCCGCTCGGCGCCGGCATCCTGGCGCTGACCCCGATCAGCGCCTTCCGGCCGCGGCGCTGGCGCGGCGCCCTGCTGCCGCAGCGCGCCCGGATCGTGCTGGACATGCTGGAGCTGCCGAAGCGCCCGGTCAGCGCCGTCGCCGATTCGACCGAGGTGCGCGACGTGGCGCGGGTCGAGATCGCCGAGGACCGGTCGGTGTCGCTGCACCTGCTGTTCGACCCCGGCAAGACGCTGGAGGAACGGATCCTGAAGGAGCAGTTCGAGCCTTAGGCGCGGCCCTGCCCGTTTCCTCGCATCCTGAAATATTCTATGCTTTTGTCAGCTTATCGGGACAGTTCGTTTTAGCGACAACCCTGCCGCTTGATTCATCGAGCAGGGATTTTCGATCGGGAGGTATCCCTTGGCGCCGACCAACACCTCGCTCCAGGGCTATATCGACTATCTGAAGACCGGCTATTGGCAATGGTCCCAGGGGCGCGACTACAAGCTCCCCGACCTCGACGTGGCGGTCGATCTCCGGGGGCTCGAGGACAACCCGGCCCAGCTCGCGGCGGCCCGGCTGGCACTGCAGCAGTGGAGCGCCGTCGTCCCGGTCACCTTCCGCGAGGTCACCGCCGGGGCCGAGATCATCTTCGAGAACATCGCCCCCGGCGCCTTCTTCACGCAGGCGTCGAAGCTGCTGAATATCGGCCAGACCTTCTGGGGCGGCAACTTCCAGCTGGGCGGCTACGGCTTCCAGGCCTTTCTGCACGAGATCGGCCACGCCCTCGGCCTCGGCCATGGCGGCCCCTACAACACCGGCGGCACCTACTGGACCGACGCGATCTTCACCAAGGATGTCTGGCCGTTCTCGGTGATGTCCTATTTCAACGGCGAGGATGCCGGGCTCGGCAGCACCGGCTACGCGACCTCGCCGAGGGGCGCCGACATTGCGGCGATCCTGCAGAAATACCTGCCCCGCGGCGCGGTCGTCGCCATGAACACCGGCAACGACGTCTACGGCTTCGGCGGCCGGGAGGGCTTCCGCTTCGGCGACGACGGGATGTTGGCCAATGCCGGCTTCACCATTCACGACACCGGCGGGCGCGACGTCCTCGACCTGTCCGGGTCGCTCTATGGCTGCTGGATCGATGTCCGGCCCGGCGCCTTCTCCAGCGTCAACGCCCGCGGCTACAACGTCTACATCTATCCCGGTGCCGATCCGTCGCCGATCGAGGAGGTGCGCGGCTCGAACAGCGACGACCGAATCACCGGCAGCGCCGGGGCCAACACGCTCCTCGGCAATGGCGGCAACGACGTGCTCCGCGGCGAGGCTGGCGGCGACCGCCTGGATGGCGGCGCCGGGCTGGACCAGGCGAGCTACGAATCCTCAGCTGCCGGGATCACCATCGACCTGATCCTGGGCACGGGCGCCGGCGGCGACGCGGTCGGCGACATGCTGAACGGAATCGAGATCGTGATCGGGTCGCGCCATGCCGACCGGCTCACCGGCAACAGCGAGAGCAACGCCCTGCATGGCGGCGACGGCGACGACATCCTGGTCGACGGCGGCGGCAACGACCGGCTCACCGGCGGTGCCGGGCAGGATCGGGTCGAAGGCGGCAGCGGCAATGATTCGATCGACGGCGGCATCGGCGATGACGTGCTCGCGGGCGGCGCCGACCACGACACCATCTCCGGCGGGCTCGGCGCCGATACGATCGACGGCGGCGACGGCTCCGACATCCTGGAGGGCAGCGCCGGCGCCGACATCCTGCGCGGCGGAGCCGGCGTCGACACCGCCAGCTACGCCGCGACCGCCACGGGGGTGATCGTCGACCTCTCCACCGGCCGGGGCACGGCCGGCGTTGCCGCGGGAGACCAACTCGAGGGCGTCGAGCGGATCCTGGGCTCGGCCCATAACGACGTCCTGACCGGCGATGCCGGCGCGAACACCCTGACCGGGAACAGCGGCGACGATGTGCTCCGCGGCAATGCCGGCGCCGACATCCTCAACGGCGGCGGCCATGCCGACCGCTTCGTATACACCGCCGCGGGCGACAGCACCGTCGCGGCGGCCGGCCGGGACACGATCGTCGACTTCTGGTCGGGCGACGGTGACCGGATCGATCTGCGCCTCATCGACGCCGACGGCAATGCGGCCAATGGCGACACGGCCTTCGCCTTCGGCACCGGCGGCTTCACCGGAGCCGGGGCGGAGCTGAGGATCGCGCCGACCGCCGCCATCCGCGTGGTCCTGGTGCTGGCCGATATCGACGGCAACCGGGTTCCGGACTTCGCCATCACCGTCTCGATCGTGCAGGATCTCGGTGCTGCCGGGTTCCTGCTCTGAGCCCATGCCCGCGGCTGCGATTCCGCCACAAAGTTCCGGTGAAATAATCGGGCCGGTCCGGTAGCCGCTATGGCACACTGCGGCCGCGCCAAGAGGAGCGGAATTCCATCATGTCGGTCTCGCCCTTTGCGATCGTCGTCCTGGCCATCCTGGTCCTGGCGATCCTGGTCATCTTCATGGGCGTCAAATCCGTGCCCCAGGGCCGCGAATGGACGGTGGAGCGGTTCGGCCGCTACACCCGCACCCTGCGCCCCGGCCTGAACCTGATCGTGCCCTTCGTCGACCAGATCGGCGCCAAGCTGTCGATGATGGAGACGGTGTTGGAGGTGCCGCAGCAGGAGATCATCACCCGCGACAACGCCATGGTGACGGTCGACGGCGTGATCTTCTACCAGGTGCTGGACGCGGCCAAGGCGGCCTATGAGGTCGGCAACCTGGAAACCGCGATCATCAACCTGACCATGACCAACATCCGCACGGTCATGGGCTCGATGGACCTGGACGAGCTGCTGTCCAACCGCGACCAGATCAACGTCCGGCTGATGAAGGTGGTCGACGACGCCACCGAGCCCTGGGGCGTCAAGGTCACCCGCATCGAGATCCGCGACATCACCCCGCCGCGCGACCTGGTCGAGAGCATGGGCCGGCAGATGAAGGCCGAGCGCGACCGCCGCGCCACCATCCTCGAGGCCGAGGGCACGCGGCAGGCGCAGATCCTGCGCGCCGAGGGCTTGAAGCAGGCGGCGATCCTGGAAGCCGAGGGCCGGCGCGAGGCGGCGTTCCGCGACGCCGAGGCGCGCGAGCGTTCGGCCGAGGCCGAGGCCAAGGCGACCAGCGCGGTCAGCGAGGCGATCGCCGCCGGCAGCGTGCAGGCGATCAACTACTTCGTCGCCAACCGCTACATCGACTCGCTGAAGGCGATCGCCAGCGCGCCGAACCAGAAGGTGCTGTTCATGCCGGTCGAGGCATCGAACGTGATCGGCGCCATCGGCGGCATCGCCGAGATCGCGCGCGAGGCCTTCGGCCGTGATGGAGCCACGCCGCCGGCCGCCCCGCCCCGGCGGCCGTCGACCGATCCTGCAGCGCCGGCGCCCGAGGGCGGGCCGTGGGGGCCGAAGGCATGATCGTCCAGGGCCCGGAATTCTGGTGGTGGTGGATCGCCGGCGTGGTGCTGCTGATCCTCGAGGTGATGGCGCCCGCCACCTTCTTCCTCTGGCTCGCCATCGCCGCCGGCATCGTCGGCCTGCTGTCCTGGGTGGTCCCGTCGATCGGCTGGGAATTCCAGGTGCTGATCTTCGCGGTGCTGTCGATCGTCAGTGTCGTGGCCTGGCGCGTCTGGCTGAAGCCGCACACCGAGGCCAGCGACCAGCCGACGCTGAACCGCCGCGGCGAGCAGTATGTCGGCCGCATCGTGACGCTGACCGAGCCGATCGCCAACGGCGTCGGCCGCATCCGGATCGCGGACGCGACCTGGGGCGTCGAAGGCCCGGACCTGCCTGCCGGCACCCGCATCCGCATCGCCGCCGTGGTCGGGACGCGGTTTCGGGTGGAGCAGGATTTCGGATAGCCGGCTGCTTCCACCATCCGGCGCAGGATCGACATCGGGGGCTGCTCTGGCGACGAATCGCCAGGCCCACCGAAGCTCTGGTGTTCGCGGCGAGATCTGCCAGACTGCCGAATGGGAACCGCGCCCCACAGGCGGACAACAGCCGGACCGGGCCCATGGATGGACGGGGAGGTCGACCATGCCGCGGAATCAGGACGATGTCGCGTCGCTACTCGACCAGGTCAAGCGTGACCTGCAGGATCAAGCCATCCGCCAAGTCAGGCTCGGCTGGGGCGACCAGCACGGCATCGTCCGTAGCAAGACCCTCACGACCGGGGAGTTTCTCAATTCCGTCGAGAGCGGCAAGGACTTCCCCAGCCTCACCATCTTCGACACGACGAACCACCCGATCACCTACCCGTTCGCCGCCAGCAACCATCTGGAGCTGCCGGGGATATCAGGGCTGCCGGATGTTGCGCTGGTGCCGGATCTGGCGACCTACCGCAAGCTGCCGTGGCTGGACGGCACGGCATGGGTTCTCGGCGACATGCATCTGCAGGACGGCGAGCCCGATCCCCTATGCACCCGCCAGTTCCTCAAGCGCCAGATCGCGCGGGTGAACCAGGCCGGCTTCGAGCCGATCATCGGCCTGGAGGTCGAGTTCCATGTCTTCAGGCTGATCGACGCCCATCTGAGCCCCGAGGAGTCCGGCAATCCTCCCGCTCCTCCCACGGTCGCGAATCTCGCGCATGGCTACCAGTACATGTCGGAGAACCGCACCGACGAGCTGGAGGATGTGCTGGCAGCGATCCGGTCCGCGATGCTCGACATGGGGCTTCCGCTCGCCGGCCTCGACGCGGAATGGGGGCCCGGGCAATGCGAGATCACCTTCCAGCCCGTGCCGGCGCTCGCCGCCGCGGATGCCATGCTGCTGCTGCGGGGCGCGGTCAAGCAGCTCTGCCGCCGTCGCGGCTACCACGCCACCTTCATGACCCTGCCGAAGATCCCGAACGCACTGGCGAGCGGCTGGCACCTGCACCAGTCGCTGCAGGACACCAAGACCGGCTCCAACGCCTTCGTCGGCGACGGCGGCGGTCGAGACCCGCTGTCCGACGTCGGCATGCGCTATCTCGCCGGGCTGCTGGCGCATGCCGCCGGGACCGCGCTCATGACCACGCCGACGATCAACGGGTACAAGCGCTATCGGCCCGATAGCCTCGCGCCCTGCCATGCCAATTGGGGACACGAGAACCGCGGCACCATGCTGCGCATCGTCGGTGCACGGCAGAGTGGCCAGATCCATATCGAGAACCGGGTCGGCGAACCCTGCGCCAACCCTTATCTTTACATCGCGTCGCAGCTCATCGCCGGGCTCGACGGCATCGAACGGGGGCTCGATGCCGGCCCGCCGGCGAACGCAGGCTATCAGGGTGGGCAGCCGCGGCTGCCGCGCAGCCTGATGGAGGCGATCGATGCGTTCCGCCAGGACGAACTGCTGCAGGCCGCGCTCGGCCGGCATCTGAGCACCTATCTCGCCGCGCTGAAGGAGTTCGAGGTCGCCCGCTTCCTGGCGAGCGTCACCGACTGGGAGCACCAGGAATACTTCGAAATCTACTGAGATTCGGGCGGCCCGGCCCGGACGAAGCCGGATTGCCGGAAGGTCGGGCGAACCAGGAAACCCCAGAGCGCGAGGGCCAGGACAGCGAACAGCGCCATGGCCAGCGGCATGCTGGCCGTCCCCAGATAGCCGAAGAGGAGCGAGACGAGGGCGCTGGCCGCGGTTCCGGCGACGATCTCCAGGCATCCGAGGACGCCCGAGGCGGCTCCCGCCCGACCATCCATCGGTTCTAACGCGGCTTGAACGATGCTCGGCATGACGAGGCCACGGCAGAACAGGGCCAGCACGAGGCTCGGCATCATCGTCGCGACGCCGGCCAGCCCGGCGATCGACAGCACCACCAGGAGGACCGCATTGGCCGCGGACAGGCTCAGGCCCAGATCGAGAATCGCGCCGGCACCGACGCCACTCCGGCCGAGCGGCCCGTTGATCCAGGCCCCGATCATGCCCCCGAACGCGGCGCAGGCGAACAGGAGGCTGAAGGTCGACGGGCCGACATCGAAGCCCGTCATCAGGATGAGCGACGAACCGGCCACGAAAGTGAACATGGCGCCGAAGCTCAGGGAGTCGACGAGCACGCGCGCGACGAAGGCGCGGTTTGCCAGGACCGGGACGTAGAGTTCGACGATGCCCACACGGTCCGACGCCCGGCGCGGCGCCTTGGACTCATCGAGACAGAGCCAAGTGATCAGGGCCAGTGCGGAACCTACGATGACGAGCGCACCGAAGATCCAGCGCCATCCGAAGGAGGCCAGGATCCAGCTGCCCAGGGTCGGGGCGACCAGGGGGATCACGCCGAAGAGAAGGTTCACGAAAGCGAGCTTCGTCCGGGCGCGGGCACCGTCGAAGAGATCACGAATGATGGCGAAGGCAATGGCCGCGCCGGCGGCCGCCCCGATGCCTGCGAACAGGCGCCAGATGATCAGCGCGGCGACGCTCGGGGCCAGCATGCAGGCCAGCGCCGAGAGGACGAACAGCCCGATCCCGGCGAGCAGGCTCGGTCGCCGGCCCAGCTGGTCGGACAGAGGCCCGAAGACCAGCTGGCCGACAGCGAGCCCGGCCATGAAGGCGGCGATCGTGAAGCCGATCTGGGAAGGAGATGCGGCGAGGTCCCGCCCGATCGTCGGAAAGGCCGGCAACGCGGCGTCGATCGCCCAGGAGGGCAATGCCGCAAACCCTCCCAGCAAGAGAGTGAACATCGGCGAGTCGTGTCTCAGTCGCATCGCTCGGGCGAGTCGGACGGAGTGATGTCGAAGCAAGAAAAGATCAGTCGAATGGAAAAAGATTACCCTACACGCAGGCGACCGCAATGCCTGTCCGCAGCGCAGCCCGCTACGGCAGGCGTCAAGGCCCGGGTGGTGATCACGAACGGCGGAGGACAGTCCCTTGACCAGCACGCCCTATGACGCGATCGCGCGCCGCTATGACAACGCCATCGGCGACCGGACTGCGGATCGGCTCTATCTGGCCGGGATCCTGGAACGCAACGGCGCCACGCAGGGCGATCTGCTGGAGCTCGCATGCGGCACCGGCGAGATGCTTCTCTCGCTCCGGGAAAGTTTCCGCCTGACCGGCCTCGACAGGTCAGCGGCGATGATCGACGAGGCGCGGAGGAAGCTCCCCGACGCGACATTCATCGAGGCCGACATGAGGTCCTTCGAGACCGGCCGGTGCTACGACGTCATCCTGCTGCTCTTCAACTCGCTGAACCAGGTTCCGGACGCCAATGATTGGGACCTCGTCTTCCGGCGGGCCGCGGGGCATCTGCGGCCGAACGGGCTCTTCGTGCTCGAGCTCAACATGCCGGCCAAGCTGGAGCGGCTGGCCGGCGCGCCGGCGCGCTACCACACCGGCGGCCGGGACCACTACATCATGGAGGTCGTGCGGCTCGATCGCCCAGGACCGATCGCCGTCGACATGCACATCCGCATCTTCACGCCGGCGTCGCCGGACCGCTACGAGCTCCTGGCCGAGACCATCCACGAGATCGCACTGGAGGCGGACGCGGTCCGCGGCAAGCTGGCCCGTCAGTTCGACGAGATCGAAGTCCGGGACAGGCAGGCCGGCTCCGATCCGGCCGATGCCCGGACCGAAGTCGCATTCTTCATCTGCCGCAAGCCGGGCTGAGCGTCACACCCCCCGCAACGCCTCGTCGATCGCGGCGATCTGCGGCAGGCCGCCGGGGATCAGGTGGATCAGGGCGTTGAAGGCGTGGACCATGCCGGGCGCCATGACATAGGTCACCGGCACCTTGGCCTCCTTCAGCATCCGGGCATAGACCCGCGCCTCGTCGCGCAGCGGGTCGCATTCCGCCGCCAGCACGAAGGTCTTCGGCAGCCGCGGCGGCACCGGATGCAGGATCGGCGAGGCCAGCGGATGGTCCGGCGCCTCGTCCGGCCCGAGATAGCATTGCCGGAACCATTCGAGATCGACCCGGTCCAGGCCGTAGCCTTCGCCGTAGTCCAGCACCGAATGCTGGCTCATGGTCAGGTCGAGCCAGGGGCACAGCAGATAGGTCAGGGCGATGCGCGGCCCGTTCTCGGTCGCCGCCAGCCGGCTGATTGCGGCGGCCAGGCCGGCGCCGGAGCTGGTGCCGCCGACCATCAGCCGGCGCGGGTCGCCGCCGAAGCTCGCGGCGTGATGCGCGGCCCAGAGCAGCGCGTCATAGGCGTCGTCGATCGCCGCCGGGAACGGATGGTCGGGGCCGAGGCGATAGCTGGCGGAGATCACCAGGGCCGGGGTGTTGGCCGCGATCCGGCGGGCCTCGTCCTCGCTCTCCTCGATGCCGCCCAGGACATAGCCGCCGCCGTGGAAATACAGCGCCACCGGCAGCGGGCGCCCGCCCGCCCCCTTGGGCCGCAGGATACGCAGC
This sequence comes from Mycobacterium sp. KBS0706, assembly GCF_005938675.2. Taxonomy (GTDB): domain Bacteria; phylum Pseudomonadota; class Alphaproteobacteria; order DSM-16000; family Inquilinaceae; genus Inquilinus. The sequence goes on along the minus strand of NZ_VCCH02000014.1, from coordinate 57,019 downwards.
CGGCGGGGGCCGGCGCGGCCCTCGATCTCGTAATCCTCGACGAGGTCCATCTCCGGCAGCGTCGGCATCCGCGACAGTTTCAGCTCGCTGAACACCGCCCTGGCCCGGTCCGCCCCGATATCGGCCCAGGACTGGATGCTCGTCTTCTCCCGCCAGCGCTCCACCGCCTCCAGATACGCCTCGCAGTCGGGATGCAGGATCATCAAGAACTCCGGATCGACGGAACGGTGCGCGGTGCCCGGCCGAAACGCTCAGCGCGCGACCATCGTTCCGATGACGTCATCGCGTCGTCATCGTTCCGATGACGGGCGCCCAGAGCACGTCATCGATGTGGTCCGCCCCGGTCGCGAGCATCACCAGGCGATCGAACCCTAGCGCGATCCCGCTGCAGTCGGGAAGGCCGCCGCCGCGATCCGGGTCGAGTGCCGCCAGGAAGTCCTCGTCGATCGGGTAGCGCACGCCGTAGAGCTGTTGCTTCAGGTCCATGTCGGCCTCGAACCGGGCTTGCTGCGCCGTGGCGTCGGTCAGCTCGCCGAAGGCGTTCGCCAGCTCCAGCCCGGCGACATAAAGCTCGAATCGCTCGGCGGTGCGCGGATCGGCCGGGTTCGGCCGCGACAGCGCCGCCATCGACAGCGGGTAGTCGGTCAGCACGCAGGGGCTGCCAAGGCCGAGCCGGGGCTCGATCCGCTCCAGGAACACGCGGAAGAACAGGTCGTCCCAGCGATCGCCCTCGCGCGCCGGTATGCCGATCGCCGTGGTCGCCGCGTTCAGCAGGGCGAGGTCGGGGTCGAGCGGATCCGGCGCCGTCGCCAGCAGGTCGATGCCGGTGAACTCCAGGAACGCCTGCTGCACCGTCAGCACCCGCCATTCGGCGAAGGGGTCGCAGTCCTGTCCGCGCCAGCTCAGCCGGTCGCGCCCGGCCGCCTGCGCCGCCGCCTGGAACAGAGCGCGGCAGTCGTCGATCAGCACCCGGTACCCCTCGCCCGCCCGGTACCATTCGATCATGGTGAATTCCGGGTGATGGGTGGCGGAACGCTCGGCGTTGCGGAAGACGTGGCTCATCTGGAAGATCCGCTCCAGCCCCGCCGCGAGCAGCTTCTTCATCGCGAATTCGGGGCTGGTGTGCAGGTACAGCCGCTGCGCGTCGTCCGGATGCGGCCCGCGCAGCTCGGTCGAGAAGGCGACCAGATGCGGCTCCAGCCCCGGCGAGACCTGCAGCGCCGGGGTGTCGACCTCGAGGAAGCGACGCTCGGCGAAGACCTGCCGCACCGCGGCCGTGATCCGCGCCCGCGCCTCGAGATAGGGCCGCTTGCGGGCATAGACGCCGCTCTGCCACCAGCGGCCGCGCAAGCCCCGAATGCCCGGTTCCGTTGCCATGGTCCGATCCGATCCTGTCATCCCGCCTCGATAGCAGGTCGCGGCGCGCGGCGCAGCGTTGCTCTGACGGCGCCGACTCGACGTTGCCCTTGGCGGGACTTGCTGCTAGGGTCCGCGCCCATCGCGCCACCCTGTCGTGCCGCCCCAGGCGCGCCAGTGGGGCGCGAAACGCATTTATTCGCAGAAGATCCGCCATGAAGGTCAACGCCATCACGATCCGGCCCGGCAACGTCCTCGAATACGAGGGCAAGCTGATGCTGGTGACCAAGATCGAGATCATTCAGCCGGGCAAGGGCAACGCCGTCATCCAGGTCGAGATGCGCGACGCCCGCACCGGCACCAAGACGCAGCAGCGGTTCCGCACCCAGGAGACGGTCGAGCGTGCCCGCCTGGACGAGCACGAGATGCAGTTCCTGTACCAGGAAGGCGATCACTTCACCTTCATGGACAATGAGAGCTTCGAGCAGACCCAGGTGCCGGTCGACACGGTTGGCGACCCGGCGCGCTTCCTGCAGGAAGGCATGATCTGCACCGTGACCATGTATGAGGGCTCGGCCCTGTCGGTCGAGCTGCCGCAGACCGTCACCATGCAGATCACCGAGGCCGACCCGGTGGTGAAGGGGCAGACCGCCTCCTCCTCCTATAAGCCGGCGGTGCTGGAGAACGGCGTCCGCGTCATGGTGCCGCCGCATGTCTCCTCGGGCACCCGGATCGTCATCAACACGGCCGACGGCACCTATCTCGAGCGCGCGAAGGACTGATCTCCTCTTATGGCCGGACGTTCCCCCCTCATCACCGTCATGATCCGCGCGGCCCAGAAGGCCGGGCGCGGCCTCGTCCGCGATTTCGGCGAGGTCGAAAACCTGCAGGTCAGCCGCAAGGGTCCCGCCGACTTCGTCTCGGCGGCCGACCTCAAGGCCGAGGCGACCCTGCGCGAGGAGCTGACTCGCGCCCGTCCGCGCTTCGGCTGGCTGATGGAAGAAGGCGGTGTGATCGAGGGTGAGGACAAGGATCGGCGCTGGGTCGTCGACCCGCTCGACGGCACCACCAATTTCCTGCACGGCATCCCGCATTTCGCGATCTCGATCGCGCTGGAGCAGGAAGGCGTGCCGGTGGCCGGGGTGATCTACAACCCGGTGTCCGACGAGCTGTACTGGGCCGAGAAGGGCGCCGGCGCCTTCCTCAACGACCGGCGCCTGCGCGTCTCCAGCCGCAAGAACCTGCCGGATTCGCTGATCGGCACCGGCATGCCCTTCATGGGCCGCGGCGACAGCATCGCCTACCAGCGCGAGCTGCAGATGATCATGCCGCATGTCGCCGGCATCCGCCGGATGGGCGCGGCATCGCTCGACCTCGCCTATGTTGCCGCCGGCCGTTTCGACGGCTTCTGGGAGACCGGGCTGAACCCCTGGGACATCGCCGCCGGCATCGTGCTGGTGCAGGAGGCGGGCGGCTTCGTCACCGATATCGACGGCAAGGGCCCGGCCCTGACCGCCGAGACGGCGGTCGCCGGCAATGTGCTGATCCACAAGACCCTGGCCATGGCGATCGCCAAGGCCCGCGCCCCGCGCGCGCCGAAGGCCGCAGCCGCGTCCTGACCTCGGGCATCGGTCGTAAGGCTGCATTCCTTCGATCGATAGCCCTGTCCTGACGCTGCTTGGCGATTGTTTCGCCCTCCCCCGCTGAGCTATGGTCCGCCCCGTTGCATGCGGGTGTATGATCCATGGTCCGTAGCGTTGTGAGGTTCGGCTTGGCCCACCGTCAGCAGACCGACCAGCGGGGGTGGACCCGCCTGGCGGTCCTGGTTCTTCCCGCCGCCCTGATCCTGGGGGCGGCGAGCGCGAGGGCGGAGGATCCGCTCGACACCGGCGACCTGCCGCTCGACACCCGGATCCTGACCCGCGGCGAGACAGCGCCTCCGGCGGCGCTGCCGGTGCCGACCTCGGCCGGGCCGGTGACCGGCCCGATCCCGTTCCTGGAACCGTACCAGCCGGCCATCCCGTCCCTGCCCGGCCTGGTCGACGAGCCGGCGCCGGCCTACGACGCCGACGTGGTGGTCAGGGGCGCCGGCTTCGCCGACCCGAACGTCAAGGCCAAGGCCGTGCCGGGGATGGCGCCCGGCGACATGGTCGGGCTCGTGGTCGGCGACGGCTTCCGCATCCGCTTCACCCCCGGCACCGAGGAGATCGGCACCGAGGCCGGCGACCTGCTGTCCGGCCTGGTCGAGCGGCTGGCCGCCGACGGCACCAGCCTGATCGAGATCCGGTCCTATGCCGGGGCGAAGCCGGACCCGGCCAATGCCCGCCGCCTCTCGCTCAGCCGCGCGCTCAACATCCGCGCCTTCCTGATCGACCGCGGCGTCGACAGCAAGCGCATCGCCCTGCGCGCGCTCGGCAACACCTCGCCGCCGGACCAGCCCGCGGACCGCGTCGACCTCCGGATCCAGTAGAGAGCCCCCCGATGTCGATCACCGCCCTGGCATCCCGCCCGACCTCGATACGCCCGGCGATGTCCAGCCCCCGGCGGTACCTGGTCCGGATGACGGGCTTCGTCATCATCGTCGCCATCGTCGCCGCCGTGCTGGGGCCGGGCGTGTCCTCGGCCTTCATGGCCAATCCGGCGCTGAACGGCGTGATCCTGGCCACCACGGTGTTCGGCATCGTGTTCTGCTTCCGGGCGGTCTTGAACCTAGAACCCGACATCCGCTGGATCGCGGCGCATCTGGCGCAGCGCGCCTCGGGCGGCCGCATCGCACCGGTGCAGCCGCGCCTGCTGGCCCCGATCGCCCGGGTGATCACCGAGCAGCAGGGCGAGCTCAGCCTGTCGCCGATGGCGCTGCGCTCGCTTCTCGACGCGATCGGCGCCCGGCTCAGCGAAAGCCGCGAGATCTCGCGCTACCTGATCGGCCTCCTGATCTTCCTCGGCCTGCTCGGCACGTTCTGGGGCCTGCTGGAGACGGTGCGTTCGGCCAGCGGCGTGATCGCCGGGCTGGACATGGAGGCGGCGGATCCCAGCGCTGCCTTCGCCACGCTGAAGCATGGGCTGGAGGCGCCGCTGCAGGGCATGGGCACCGCGTTCAGCGCCTCGCTGTTCGGCCTCGCCGGCTCGCTGGCCCTGGGCTTCCTCGAGCTGCAGGCGAGCCAGGCGCAGAACCGCTTCTACAACGAGCTCGAGGACTGGCTGTCGGCCAACACCCGCCTCTCCGCCGGCCCGCAGCAGGGCAGCGGCTACGAGATCGAGGCCGGCGAGCCGGTGTTCCCTGCCTATGTCGAATCGGTGGTGGCCCAGACCGCGGAGAATCTCGAGGCGCTGCGCCGCCTGACCGTGCAGGCGGAGGAGGAGCGCCGTGGCCAGGGCGGCGTGCTCGGCTCCGTCGCCACCCAGTTGACGGCGATCGACGACCATCTGCAGAACCAGCAGGCGCTGACGGCCCGGCTGGCAGAGGGCCAGGTGGCGACTGCGGCGGTGCTGGCCCGCCTCGCCACCGCGCTCGAATCCGATCGCTTCGGCATCGACGAGCCGACCCGCCAGCACATCCGCAGCATGGACACCACGGTCAAGCGGATGATCGAGGAGCTGTCGACCGGCCGGATCCAGCTCTCCGGCGAGATCCGCGGCGAGATCAAGCTGCTGGCCCGCACCATCGCCGCCCTGGCCGAAGGCACCGAGGGGCGCTGACGGGCGATGGCGATGCGCGGCCGCTTCTCCTTCAACGAACGGCGCCAGGTCGATGTCTGGCCCGGCTGGGTCGACGCGCTGTCGTCCCTGCTGATGGTCGTCATCTTCCTGCTGATGGTGTTCCTGGCCTCGCAGTTCTACCTGTCGACCGTGGTCAGCGGCCGCGACGAGACCGTGGGCCGGCTGAACCGCCAGGTCTCCGAGCTGACCGACCGGCTGGCGCTGGAGCAGGACAGCGGTCGCGACCTCAAGACCCGCATCGACCGTCTGTCCGCCGACCTCGACGGCAGCGCCCGCGAGCGGACCGATCTCGGCAACCGCCTTGCCGCCGTGCAGCAGGACCGCGACGCCATCGACCGGCAGCTGCGCACCGCCCTCGCCCAGGTGGAGACCCTGACCGGCAGCACCACCGACCGCGACGCCCAGCTGCAGGAGGCGGCGCGGGTGATCCAGGACAACCAGGCGACGATCGAGAGGCAGCGGCGCGAGCTGGCCCAGCTGCAATCCGACCTGGCGACGCTGCGCACCGGCACCCAGGACCGCGACCTGACCGCAGGCCAGCTCTCGACCGCGCTCGACGCCAGCCGCAAGGAGGCCTCGGACCTCGGCGCGCAGCTGGACCGCACCCGGACGGAGCTGGACCGCACCCAGGCCGAGCGCGACCGCGCGCAGCAGGACGTCAAGGCTGGGCAGGAGCGCGCCCAGGCGCTGGAGGCGCAAGTCGCCGCGTCGCAGCAGGACGTGAAGACCGGGCAGGAGCGCGCCCAGGCGCTGGAGGCGCAAGTCGCCGCGTCGCAGAAGGATGTGCAGAATCTGACCGCCCAGGTCGCGCAGCTCGACGCCCGCATCGCCGAGCTCAGCGGCACGCTCGACCGCGCCACCGCGGCGTTGGCGACCGAGAAGTCGACCAGCGAGAGCGAGCACGGCCGCGGCGAGCGGCTGGCGGCCGAGGCCGCGGCGCTGCGCCAGCAGCTCTTCGAGATCGAGACCACGCTGCGCGATTCGGAGAAGACGGTCGGCGACAAGGATGTCGAGATCGCCAACCTGACCTCGCGGCTCAACCAGGCGCTGGTGCGCCGGGTCGACGAGCTCAGCCGCTCGCGATCGGCGTTTTTCGGCAAGCTGCGCGACGTGCTCGGCGAGCGGCAGGATGTCCGCGTCGTCGGCGACCGCTTCGTGTTCCAGTCCGAGGTGCTGTTCCCGGTCGGCTCGGCCGAGCTGCAGCCAGGCGGCGAGGAGCAGCTGGCCCAGTTCGCCGCGACGCTGAAGCGAATCGCCACCCAGTTCCCGCCCGATGTCGACTGGCTGCTGCGCATCGACGGCCACACCGACCGGCAGCCGATCACCGGCGGGCCGTTCCCCACCAACTGGCAGCTGTCGACCGCCCGGGCGCTGTCGGTGCTGAACTTCCTGGCGACCCAGGGCATCCCGCCGCAGCGCATGGCGGCCGCGGGATTCGGCGAGTGGCAGCCGCTCGACCAGGGCAACACGCCCGACGCCTATCGCCGCAACCGCCGCATCGAGCTGCGCCTCGACCAGCGTGGCGACAGCGGCCCGGACGCCGCGCCCGCGACGCAGTGAGCCGGCGGAAAAGCGTTGCGTCGGGTTTCGCACGCCCGTAATCATCCCGGACCCCGGGGCCGCGGCCCCGGCAGGAATGAAGGGTGCAGAATGAAGAAGCTCCTGACCGGCGTCGCGGTGGCTGCCGTCGTGCTCGGATCCGTGCAGACGGCGCAGGCCGCCAACGTGCCCATCTGGATCGGCATCGGTTCGGCCGCGATCCTCGCCGCCGGCATCCTCGGCGAGAATTCTGACATCGGCGACATCCATGTCGGCAATGGCGCCACCGACCTGCCGCTGTCGCTGACGCTCGGTGCGGGCTACTACAACATCCTGAACGACAAGGGCGAGCCGGGCCACGAGGACCGCGATAAGGGCGGCGCCGGCCTCGGCCGGGTGGAACTGCGCTTCAACGAGCAGTTCCTGCGCATCCGGCCCTTCATCGGCATCGAGGGCAACACGGACTCGGCCACCTATCTCTATGGCGGCGGCATGCTCGACGTCCGCTTCGGCCCGCACTTCATCCTGTCGCCGAACGCCGCGGTCGGCGCCTATTTCAACGGCGACGGCCGGGACATGGGCTCGACCGTCGAATTCCGGACCGGCATCGAGGCAGCCTGGGAGTTCGACAACCGGATGCGGATCGGCGCCGCCTTCCACCACATCTCCAACGCCGGCATCGGCGATGTGAATCCCGGCGTCGAGACCCTGACGCTGAACTTCTCGATCCCGCTGAACTGAGGAAACCGGGCCGCCCGGCGGCGACCGGGCGGCCCCGAATCCCATAGGAACCAGCGCCACTCACAACTCCTAACGGGCGGTGCGACGCGATCTCTGCTGGGATGCGCGCCACACCGAATCATCGCCGTGATGGAGTCTCCGATGAAACCCGCCCGCATCGCCCTGCTCGGGGCCGCTCTGGCCTGCACCGTTTTCGGCGCGGTGGCGCTGGCCGCGCAGGACGGCGCTCCCGACAACGCCTCGCCGATCTACGGGGTGACGATCCCCGAGGGCTACCGGCAATGGCCGTTCATCGCCCCGGCGCATGAGACCGATCCGCTGAACGAGCTGCGCGTCGTGGTCGGCAATCCCACCGCGATCAAGGCATATCAGGACGGCACCCTGCCCTTCCCGGACGGCACCATCCTGGTCAAGCTGGCCTGGAAGCATGTCCAGTCCACCGAGTTCGCGCCCGCCTATGTGCCCGGCGCGGCGACCACGGTGCAGGTCATGGTCAAGGATTCGAAGCGCTACGCCGACACCGGCGGCTGGGGCTTCGGCCGCTTCATCGACGGCAAGCCGGTCGACCAGGCCCAGCACGAGACCTGCTGGGCCTGCCACGAAGCCAATGTGAAGGACCATGACTACGTCTTCACGCGCTTCGCGCCCTGAGCCAGGCGGCCGGATGATCCCTGGCCGGCCGCAACGACCCGGCCCAACTCGGCATACCGGCTCTATCCGGCTGAGTTGGGAGCAAACCACCCGACGACGCGTCCTATCGGCGGCCGTGGCCGACGTCGCCGATGCTCATGGCGAGGATGCGGCTGATCTCGGTCAGGTCGCGCCCGGTTTCCGCGGACCAGCGGTTGAAGGCCTGCTGCATGGTCTTGAAGTCGCCCTTGCCACCCGGCGCCTTGGTCAGGACGCCCTCGCGGATCAGCGCGGCCACCACGTCGCCGGTCGGAATGAAGGCCGGCTTGCCGATCGCCCGCAGGAAGCGCATGCCGGTGTCGCCGCCCAGCCGGTTGCCGCGCTTCTTCAGCACCTCCAGCAGACCGACATAGTCGGCATCCGGCCAGTCCGCCAGGAACCGGGCGGCGCTGCCGTGCTCGGCCGCCAGGTCCAGCAGGAACCGGGCATTGGCGACGACGGACTGGATCTTGGCCCCATGCCGGACGATGCGGCTATCCTTCAGGAGGGCGTCGAGCCGCTCCTCCGACAGCGCAGCGCAGCGGTGGGGATCGAAGCCGTCGAACGCGGCCTCGAAGCCGTCCCACTTCGCGGCGATCACCTTGGAGGCGAAGCCGGCGTTGAAGATGCGCCGGGTCATCTCCGCCAGGATGCGGTCGTCCGGCGTGGCGGCGATCTCGTCGGGAATGCGCGACTTCGTCTCGGCCAGCGCGCGTTCGAGCCCATCCATGCCGCCGCGGCGCTCCGCCGCCAGAGCGACGACCTTCGCGAAATCACCCATGCCCGCAATCCCTCGGTTCCGGCGCCGGAGGCCAGGAGAGCCCCTCCGTCCGCGCCGATCCAGAGGAAAATGGCCAGGCCATGATGTTGTGGATCAACGTCGTGGTCGGACGCTGAGCGAGGATCCGAGCGACGGCACGGCCCCCCTCACCCTCCGTCCCATCCGGACCGGCCCGAAGCCGTCACCCGGTGTCGGCGGCCTCCAGGTCGTCGGCGGCCTCCGGGTCGTCGAAATACATGCCGATGCCGAGGGAGCGGCAGAGCCGGTCGGCGACGATGGCGGCGCATTCGGTGTCGAGCCACTCGATCACGTCAGGTTCCTGCAGCCGTACCGCCAGACCGGCCCGGAGCCCGGGGATCCGGGACGGGTCGGGAACATCCGCGAAGGCCCGTTCGACCACAGCGACCACGATATCCCGGCGCCGTGCCCGCTCGGCCCGGATCTTGGCCTCGCTGCCCGCCGGCCGGGCCGGGCGCGGCGTGGCCGGCCAGCCGGGAGCCCAGCGGCGCCATTCCTCGGTCAGGCCGAGGCCGCTGGCCAGACCGGCCATCACCGAGCCGACCGGCCGGTCCTCGACCCGGACATCTTCGTCCTGGTAGAGGTCCGCGACCCGCTCCTCGAGCTCGGCCTCGAGCTCCGCGACGCGGTCGAGATCCTCGACCTCGTCATTGATCATCAGCCCCAGGGTGAACTCGACCTCATCGCGGTGGCGGGCACGGCGCGCCTTGCGGGCGGCCTCCTGCACCGCGACATGGTCCTTGGCGCGGGCGCAGAGATGGTCTGCGGCGCGGCTGCGCAGCGCAAGGGAGTGCTGCACCGAGCGGGCGAAGCGGCTGAAGGCCAGCCCGGCCTGCCGGGCTTCGGCCCTGGCCCCGGTCGCGTCCGCAGCGGCGTCCTCGGCCCGGGCCTCGGCAACCCGGGCCTGGGCGGCGAGGGCATTGGCGCCTTCCGCCTCGGCCAGCTGCATGCCGATCTCGGCCAGGCGCGTGAGCACCCCGATCTGCTGCAGCGCGAGGCTGCGGCAGTGAGCGTGGATGTCGAGATCTTCCGATGCGGGCTCCATGGAACGTATCATGAACAAATGCCGCAGTTAACGCAATGAACTTTGCGTTAACAACTCGCCGCGGCCGGCGCAGGCGGCGGCAGCCTGGATCGGCGCCCGCACTGACGGTGACGATTGCGGGTACGGCAAAGGGTGAGAAGCGGCCCCGCGAACGGAGCTGCGAGACGTCCGGATCGCGCGAAAAGCGGTCATGGCGCTCGGCACCGGAGAGCAGACCTGACCGTATGCGATCCGAAGGCTCAGCACGGGCTGCACTCCGGAACGGTTGCTTCATCCGCTTTTGCGGACTGTCCCATGGCGTGAGCCGGCACCGTGAGCAAGGCCGGCGAGCAGCGTCGATGCGGACCCGTCGAACTCGGAATTTTCCTAAAATACCATACACTTATGCCCAACGGATCGAGTGGCCGCTTGCCGTGGCGATACACGCGATGCCTATCGGAATATGCAGAACTGGCGTAGGATGGGCTTCTCATCGGTCGTCGGAAGATCTGCCGGGGACATCGACCGCGGACGGGACGGCCGCGGCGTGAGGGCCGGGTGCTGCGGCAACTATCCCGGCAACGGCGGATCGGCGACCCTCGCACCGAAGCCCGGCTCATCGCATGACAGGGCGCGCCGCGGGCTCATCGCGACGGGAGGATGGTATGACCCTGATCGTCCAGATCGTGTCGGCGGCCAGCACAGACCAGCGCTACTTCGTGAACATCGGCGGCGGCCAGGCCCAGGCCGACCAGTCCATCATTGTCTGGGGTTGGTCGAACATCCAGTGGAACGACTGCTGGGAGCTGACGCCGCAGGGCATGATCGTGTGCGCCGTCGACCCGCAGCTGGTGATCGGTGTCGACGGTGACAACAATGTCATCACCGTAACGCGCGACGAGAGCGACTCGTCCCAATGCTGGACGATTGCGCGGCTTCCGAACTCGGCGGCCTGCACCATCCAGAACAAGAGCTCGTTACTGTATCTGACGGTGCCTGACTCGATCCAGGGCGGTGTGCAACTGGCCACCCAGGCATCTGGAAGCGGTGTGCCGGAGGGCCAGGACTGGATCATCGCACCGGCGCCGTTGCCGATGTCGAGGCAGTACTACGTACGGACCCTTCTGGACGACAGCATCGAGAGCGGAACGCCCTATGTCATGACCGCCTCCGGCTCATCAGCCGGGAGCACGGTGGCGGTCGACACCTGGCAGCCATGTGCCTCATCGCAGCTTTGGACCTTCAATTCCGACGGCACCATCAGCAGCGCCGTGGGCTCCTCGCTGGTGCTGACGGCCAGCGGGGCGACCGGTGGGGACAACTCCACCACGATCGAAACGGCGGTGCCGGACAACCCCCTGCAAGTCTGGACGGTGAACGACAACGGCACCATCACGGTCCAGGTCGCCGCGCAGAATCCGACCACCCAGTGCCTGAATGTCTCTGGGGGTCATCACAATACCAGTGAACCCATCATCACCTTTGAAGTGCAATCGGGACCGCCGGACAATGAGCTCTGGCAGCTGATTCCCGCCCAGCCGGTGCCGGTCGGAACGTGGTTCTCACTGCGGGTCGACGACAGCGCGGAGGGCTCCCCCTTCGTCCTGACCGTGGCCAACGCAACAACCGGCACCGCCGCGACCATCGCACCGTTCCAGCCCGGTGCGGCCAACCAGCTCTGGCTCATGCAGGACGACGGCGTGATCGTCAGCGCGCTCGACCAGACGATGGCGCTGACCGCGGACTCCAGCTCCGACAACCCGGTGACGATCACTGCCGTCCAGTCGCCGCTGACCAGTGCGCAGCAATGGTATGTGCAAGGCGAAGGCCTGGTCGTTAACTATGGCTCCAGATCGGGGCTGCAATACTTGAACGTCCAGCAGGGCGCGGCTCCCCAACCGGGTCAGTCCGTCATCACTTATGGTTTCCAGGAGGCGGCACCGAACTCCACCTGGTCGGTCGTGCCCTATCAGCCCCAGCCGTCCGGCCAGTGGTTCTCGATCCGGTCGGCGACAGTCGCGCCGGGCTCCGGGATGCCCTATCTGCTGACCGCCCGGTCCCATGGGCAGGTGCTGGCACTGCTGCCGCAGGACAGCACCATCGTTGCCGACGGACTGCCGGGCATCAACCAGCTGTGGCGCATGACGCTGCAGGGCGTCATTGTCAGCGCGGTCAACCCGAACCTGGTGCTGGCGGTGAACACCGACGGCGACGTCGTGCTGGCGCCGTCGAGCGGCGACCCCGATCAGCAATGGGCCTGGGGAACCTCGGCACCATTGTCGGGCACGATCGCCAAGCACAGCGAGGATATTCCCTGCGGTGTCCTGCAGACTCTCGGCGGGTCCCGCAAGGTGCTCTATGCCGGGCAGACGAATAACTTCTTCCGGCCGATCACCCTTCAGGCCGAACAAGGGTCCGGAACCGACGACAATCCGCAGACCTATCCCGGACAGTTCTGGTACGTGGTTCCGTTCCTGCCGGCCTTCGACCAATGGACCACGATCCGCAGCCCGGCGGGAGACGGCCTGTTCCTGCAACTGCCGGAAAAGCCGGCGGCGAATGTCGGCTTCCAAGCCTCCGTCGGACCGCAAAGCGGCGGCCTGTCGACCTGGCAGTTCGCCTGGCCGGGCTACATCGTCAGCGCAACCAACCCGGATTTCGTGCTCAGCCTGTCGACCGACGGCAGCAGCGTGGTGGCCTATCCGCGCCAGCCCGGCCCGCAACCTTTCCAGCTGTGGACGGCGACGCCGGAGGGTGCGCTGGTCAACCAGAAGAACGGACAGGCGATGACGGTGTCGGGCACCGTGGCTGGCTCGACCGTCAGCACCGCTGCGCTATCGGGCAGCCCCGACAAGACACAGCAGTGGGAGTTCTCGCCGGGCACCGCCCTGCAGACGCTGCTGGTGCAGCCGCCGGTGCCATATCAGGGCTCCGCGACCCCCGGCGAGACCGCGGCCTATGCCTATGTCGACCAGTCCCTCGGGCTGACGCCGGACGGGCTGCGGGCCCAGTATGGCAACCTGGCGGCGCCGCTCGGCAGCTACCAGTCGCGCCTCAACGTCCTGCCGCCGCCGCCGGCCAGCGACGGCGTGCTCAGCAGCGACTGGGCCACCGTGCTCGCGCGATTGAACGACGAGCTGACGGCCGTCATTGCCGTCCAGATCCTGTTCCAGCAGGTCACGGCGCTCTACCTGGAGCTAAGCCAGGCGCAGGCGATGGCGCTTTCGGAGGTGGTGACCGCAGCGGAGCTGCCGGGCGGCATGCAGCAGAAGTTCACGCCCAAGAAAAAGGGTCTGTGGGACGTCGTCGCCGATGTCCTCGAAGGGCTGACCTATACAGCCCTCAACGTTGCCGGCACCTTTGTCGGCGACCCGGAAGCCGGGACGCAACTGTCCAGGGGGGCCAACTTCGTCAAGAACGGCCTGCCCTGCATCGCCAACCTGATGGAGACCGGTGTCTCGACTGGCGAAGCATCCTATGCATACCGCCACTCGGCAGCGCAGGAAAAGTACCAAGCAATTCTTGATAACATTTACAACTACGAGATGACGGTCCTGGAGTTGCAGCAGGCGCTGCTCAGCGATTTCCAGGCATCGGGCGCCGCGCTCGGCGATATCGAGACCCTGATCCTGTCCGATTGGGGCAAGCTCCGGGCGGTCTACCGCATGATCCGCACTCCGGGCGGGATCTCTTCTCTGTACTGGCCGTCGACGATGACGCCGATTCTCGCCAAACGGATGCTGCCGGGCTACGTCACCGGCGTGCTCCAAGCCTTGATGCCGGCCAATAGCAATTTCACGATCAGCGCCACCCTTCACACCAACTCCGGGGCTCCCGGGCCAACAGGCCTGAGCTCCGATGGCACCGAATTTGCCGAGAACAACGATGATGGGACCCAGAACATCTATAAGACCACTGCCAGCAAGGAGGTGATGGCCATGGTCTGGGCCAACGGCACCGATCCGGCCGATTTCTTCCGTGGCTTGAACGGATGGGGCGTCCCGGTGGACTATATTGTCTATTACGGCGGACAGGGTGGGAATATCTCGTCCTTGGCGGCCGGCATCGTGGTGACGATACAGAATTTCACCGACCAGAAGCTCGATCTCACGATCCAGTGCATTGGGCTGCTCGGCGAGGGCGGCAATCTCTCCGGCACCGCCCCATCCGACCAGCCGCCGGTGCCGATCCCACCCTATGGCGTGCGCAATTTCGCCGGGACCACCTATTCATACTCCACAGGAGGATCCGGCGCCTGGCCCCTTGCCGCCATGTCCGGATCGTTCAGCGTCACCGACCCGGCGGGGCAGACAGTGCTCGTCGGCAAGATCTGCAATAACGATCCGACCAACAACCAGGCGCAGTATAGCTGGAGCGTGTCCGCCACCGCGCCGTATCGCTGCGTCACGACGCAGGATGTGGTGAGCAACCGCTACATGTACTTTGTCAACATCGGGATCTACGCGCCGTAGCCGGCGGTCGGGCAGATCGCTGGGCCGACGATCACACGCCGGTCCAGACCGCCTCCATCTCTGCCGAAGGGGCGCGTCGCTGCGGCGTGCCGGCTACGGTGCAAGCGGTTGGGTCGGCTGGAGGGCAGGAATGGATGGTGCAATCCGGACACCATCCGCTCGGCCGCCGAATGGTCGCTTTCCGCCCGATGCCGTCGGCGCGGCCGGTGAGATCGCGCCGAAAGCCGCCAGGGGCTTGGCTTCCCTTGATGTTCGAACCCGCTGCAGCCGGGGGATAGCCCCCTCCGTGAGCTGGGTCTGCTATCGGGCCTGGATGGGTCGCTGGAGAAGTCCGCTTCGGAGCAGTCGGTCGGGCCTCCAACCGTCCGCTCAGGGTCGGGTGCGGAAATTCACCGACTGCCTTCGTATCGTCCGCAATAGCCTCCAGGAGCGGACGGTCGTCAACCCTCGCGGAATTGTCTGCAACCGAATCCGGCCGGGACCGGGCGCGCCACGCCTCCCGACCGCGGGTCGCCTGCGGTCGGGAGCGCGGCCATCCGGGAAAGCGAATTCCCGGCATCGCCAAGTCATCCAGGGCGGCTCGCACCGGCCCCGGATGGCTCCATCGGCTTCGCCTCCTCGCTATGACGATGGGGGTGGACGCTCAGGCAGCGCCCCGCCTCAGCGCGTCAGCGGCTTGTACTTGATGCGGTGCGGCTGGTCGGCCTCGGTGCCCAGGCGGCGGTGGCGGTCCTTCTCGTAATCCTCGTAATTGCCCTCGAACCACACCACCTCGCTGTCGCCCTCGAAGGCCAGCATGTGGGTGGCCAGGCGGTCGAGGAAGAAGCGGTCGTGGCTGATGACGATGGCGCAGCCGGGGAAGGTCAGCAGCGATTCCTCCAGCGCCCGCAGCGTCTCGACATCGAGGTCGTTGGTCGGCTCGTCGAGCAGCAGGACGTTGGCGCCGGACTTCAGCATCTTCGCCAGGTGGACGCGGTTGCGCTCGCCACCCGAAAGCTGGCCGACCTTCTTCTGCTGGTCGCCGCCCTTGAAGTTGAAGGCGCCGACATAGGCGCGGCTGGGCATCTTGCGCTTGCCGAGGTCGATCTCGTCGAGCCCGCCGGAGATCTCCTCCCACACCGTCTTGTTCGGCGACAGGTCGTCGCGGCTCTGGTCGACATAGCCGAGCTTGACCGTCTCGCCGACCTTCAGCACGCCGCCGTCCGGCGTCTCCTGGCCGGTGATCATCTTGAACAGGGTCGACTTGCCGGCGCCGTTCGGCCCGATCACGCCGACGATGCCGCCGCGCGGCAGGCGGAAGCTGAGATCGTCGATCAGCAGCCGGTCGCCGAAACCCTTGGACAGGCCCTGGGCGTCGATCACGTTGTCGCCCAGCCGCTCCGGCGTCGGGATCAGGATCTGGGCCTGGCCCGGAGCCTGGTCGCGGCTCTGCGCCAGCAGGTCCTCATAGGCGTGGATGCGCGCCTTCTGCTTGGCCTGGCGGCCGCGGGCGCCCTGCCGGATCCACTCCAGCTCCTCGGCCAGGGTCTTCTGCCGGCTCGACTCCTCCTTGGCCTCCTGGGCCAGGCGCTTCTGCTTGGCCTCGAGATAGGCCGAGTAGTTGCCCTCGTAGGGGATGCCACGGCCGCGGTCGAGCTCGAGGATCCAGCCGGTGACGTTGTCGAGGAAATAGCGGTCATGGGTGACCATGACCACGGTGCCCTTGTAGTCCTCGAGGTGGTGCTCCAGCCAGGCCACGGATTCGGCGTCGAGATGGTTGGTCGGCTCGTCGAGCAGCAGCAGGTCCGGCTTGGCCAGCAGCAGCTTTGCCAGCGCCACGCGGCGGCGCTCGCCGCCGGACAGGTTGGTCACCGGGCTGTCGCCGGGCGGGCAGCGCAGCGCGTCCATGGCGATCTCGACGGTGCGGTCGAGGTCCCAGGCATCGGCGGCGTCGATCTTCTCCTGCAGCTCGGACTGCTCGGCGATCAGCGCGTCGAAATCGGCGTCGGGCTCGCCCATCGCCTCGCTGACGGCGTTGAAGCGGTCGACCAGCGCCTTGATCGGGGCCAGGCCCTCCATCACGTTCTCGGCCACGGTCTTGGCCGGGTCGAGCTCGGGCTCCTGCGACAGGTAGCCGACGGTGGCGCCCTGGGCGACCCAGGCCTCGCCGGTGAACTCCTTGTCCATGCCGGCCATGATCCGCATCAGGGTCGACTTGCCCGAGCCGTTCGGGCCCAGCACGCCGATCTTCACCCCCGGCAGGAAGGACAGCCAGATCTTCTCCAGCACGACCTTGCCGCCCGGATAGGCCTTGGTCATGTCCTTCATCACGAAGACGTACTGGTAGGAGGCCATCGGGAGCCGCTCCGTCGCAAACCGGTCTGGGAGGCCCGGGTTTTAGCCCATGGAGGCGCCGAAGACCAGGGGCGCTTCGGCCGCGGGCCGCGGGGCGGCGATGCCTGCTATGGTGTGCGCATGACTCGCACCCGCAAGACACTCGCCCCCGAGGCCGATGCGATCGTGGTCGGCGGCGGCCCGGCCGGGCTGCTGGCCGCGCTGCTGCTGGCCCAGGGCGGCGTCGCGACCGTTCTGGTCGCCCCGCCGGCGCCGGAGGACCACCGCACCACCGGCCTGCTGGCCGGGTCGGTCGCGATCCTGGACCGGGCCGGGATCTGGCCGGCCCTGCTGCCGGCGGCGGCGCCGATGCGGGCGATCCGGCTGATCGACGATGGCGGCCGCCGGATCAGCGGGCCGGAGGTGGTGTTCCGCGCCGCCGAGATCGGCCGGGAGACCTTTGGCCACAACATCGCAAACCGGGAGTTGGTCGCCGCCCTGGCCGAGGCCGTCGCCGCCATGCCGGGTCTGCGTCGCGTGACCGACACGGCAGCGGAGATCCGCATCGGCATCGGCGGCGTGACGATGCGGACCGGCGGCGGCGGGACGCTGCACGGCCGGCTGGTGGTCGGTGCCGACGGCCGCAACTCCGCCGTCCGGGCCGCCGCCGGGATCGGGGTGCGGCGCTGGGGCTACGACCAGGCGGCGCTGGTGACCACGCTGCGCCACGCCCGCTTCCATGACGACATCTCGACCGAGATCCACACCGCCGCCGGCCCCTTCACTTTGGTGCCGCTGGGCGAGCGGCGGTCGAGCCTGGTCTGGGTGACGCGGCCGGCGGAGGCCACGGCGCTGGCGGCGCTGGACCACGCGGCGCTGGCCCAGGCGATCGGGCGGCGGGCCGAGCCGATCCTGGGCGCGGTGACGCTGGACGGGCCGCGCCAGGTCTTCCCGTTGTCCGGCCTGGCGGCGCGACGCCTGGCGTTGCCGCGGGTCGCGCTGGTCGGCGAGGCGGCGCATGCGCTGCCGCCGATCGGCGCCCAGGGGCTCAATCTCGGCTTCCGCGACGCCGCGGCGATCGCCGAGGTCGCGGGCGAAGCCTGTCGCGCCGGCGCCGATCCGGGCGCCGCGGCGGTGACGGCGCGCTACGAGGCCAGGCGGCGCGGCGACGTCGCCAGCCGTACCACCGGGGTCGACCTGCTGAATCGGTCGCTGCTGACCGACGCGGCCCCTGCCCTCGCCCTGCGTGCGCTGGCGCTGCAGGCGGTGAAGCTGGTGGCGCCGCTGCGCCGCCTGCTGATGCGGGAGGGCATCGCCCCGGGAGGGGCCTAACGTCCAGTGGCGGCCGGCGGCGGGCGCTGCTACCGTTCCGTGACGGGCCCGCAACGGTCCGCCCTGTCTCACAACCGACGACGCCCGATGCCCGCCAAGACGAATCCCCTCGGCCTCAATCCGCTGCAGCTGAAGACCTTGACCGTGCTGCAGCAGATGGCCCAGAGCCCCCGCTTCGCCACGCAGCAGGAGGACGGCACGGTGCTGGTCTCCAGCTTCCCGCCGCCGCATGGCGACCACTACCATGTCGGCGACGCGGTGGTGATGGGCCGGGACATGACCGGGCTGCACAACATCGCGGTGTTCGCGGCGCTGGAACGCAAGGGGCTGATCCGCTCCGGCTTCCCCGGCGCCGCCATCGTCACCGCCGACGGCCTGGCCTACGACACCGGGCTGGCTTCGATCCTGCACCGCGCCGACCACTGACCGCTCCGCGATGGCGCCCCGCTTCACCATCCTGACGCCCGACGCGCAATATGCCGACGACGCCGTGATCGAACGGCAGGTCGGCGGCGCCGATGTCGAGTTCGTGATCCGGCGCGAGCGCGACCGGAAGAAGATCCCGGACGAGGTCTACGCGAATTGCGATGCGCTGCTGACCTGGCATGAGCTGCGGGTCAACCAATCGGTGATCGACAAGCTGACCCGCTGCCGCATCATCGTCCGCGCCGGGGTCGGCTTCGACCATATCGACCTGGCGGCGGCCGGCGCCGCCGGCATCCCGGTCTGCAACACGCCGGATTACGGCACCAGCGAGGTCGCCGACCATGCCATCGGCCTGATGCTGGCTCTGCTGCGCGGCATCCCGGCCTATGACCAGGCGCTGCAGGCCGACCCGGCCGGCCACTACACGCTGGAGGCCGGGCGCCTGACCCGGCGGATCCGCGGCACCCGCATCGGCATCGTCGGGCTGGGCCGGATCGGCACCGCCACGGCGATGCGGGCCAAGGCCTTCGGGCTCGAGGTCCTGGCCTATGATCCGTACATCCCGCGCGGGATGGAGATCGCGCTGGGCGTGACCCGGGTCGAGACCTTGTCGGACCTGCTGCAGGCCTCGGACATCGTGTCGATCCATGCGCCGCTGACGCCGGAGACGCACCGGCTGTTCGGCGATGCCGCCTTCTCGGTGATGCGGCCGCATGCGGTGCTGATCAACACCGCCCGCGGCGCCATCGTCGACCTCGACGCGCTGCATGGCGCGCTGCAGGCAGGGCGGATCGCCGGCGCCGCGCTGGACGTGCTGCCGGAGGAGCCGCCGCCCGACCCGCTGCCGGCGCTGCTGGCGGCGTATCGCGAACAGCCGGAATGGCTGCGCGGCCGGCTGATCCTGACCCCGCACGCGGCGTGGTCGAGCCCGGAGAGCCAGGCCGACGCCCGCCGCCTGTCGGCCGAGACCACAGTGGCCTATCTGCGCAGCGGCGCCCTGCGCAACTGCGTCAACGAGGCGGTGCTGGATCGCAAGAAACTCAGACGCTGAGCGCCCTTATCCGTCATGGCGAGGAGCGAAGCGACGTGGCATCCAGGGGGCGGTGCCGCTGGATGGCCACGCCCCTTCGGGGCTCGCCATGACGGATCAATATTTCGAACCGGTGGCCTGATATCGACGAAACCGCTTCAGCCCCTCCAATTGGAGGGGAGATCGCGGGGATTTTTCGCTTTATTGTCTTGATGTCTGCCGGCTGGGGGGCCGGGGTCGTTATCTTTTGATAAGTCCCCGCGGGGTATTTGATGGACGCAGCTTGTTCGATGCACCGCCGTGTTCTGCGGCGGATTTTGTTGGGCTCACTGAGCCTCGCTCTTCCTCTCTTCAGCTTCGATGCGGCCCGGGCCGCGGTGGTGCCGCGCGACGGCAACGCCGCGGGCTCGATCGTCCAGGCCACCGGGCAGTCGGAGGTCCGCTTCACCGCCGCGGAGCTGTGGCAGGACGCCGAGGTGCAGCAGGTGCTGCTGGGCGGCGACGCGCTGCGCACCGGGCCCCTGGGCGGGCTGGCGATCCTGTTCGCCGACCAGACCCAGATCCGGGTCCACAACAACTCCCAACTGCTGGTCCGCGAGGTCGGCGGCGACGGCGGCCCGGCACGCATGGATCTCGAATCCGGCGCGGTGTGGGCCCGGGCGGTGACCGGCGGCAGCGGCGTCGAGATCGCGACGCCGGCGGCGACCGCGGCGATCCGCGGCACCGACTGGTCGCTGGCGGTCGGACCGGATGGCAAGACCACGCTGGTGGTGCTGTCCGGCGTGGTCGAGCTGAGCAACGAGTTCGGCCGGGTCAGCGTCGGCCGCGGCGAGGCGGCGGTGGCGGCGGTGGGCAGCGCCCCGGCCAAGATCATCGTCACCACGCCGAAAGACCGCGAGCAGATGCTGTTCTGGCTGGCGCCGGACAGCGTGTTCGACGCCTTCCCGGCCTCGGACACCACCTCGCGCTTCCGGCGCGAGGCGCAACGCCGCGTCATGGCGGTGCCGGAGGCGCAGCGCTCGGCCGCGGACTGGCTGGCCCTGGCCGAGGCGGATCTCGACATCGCCGGCCCCGCGGCCGCGACGGCGGACCTTGCCAAAGCGCGAGCGGCGGGGCTGACGCCGGCGCAGGCGGCGCGGGCCGACCTGCTGGACGGCATCCTGGCCGGCCGGGCCGGACGCGCCGAGGACGCGGCGCGGGTCTTCGCCGCCGCCGAGGCCGGCAGCACCGGCCGGCAGCGCCTGCTGGCCCGGCTGGGCCGCTTCTTCGCCGGCACCGCCGCCGGTGAGGCCGTCGATGCGGCGGCGATGGAGCGCGAGCTCGCGGCCGGCGACGATCCGCTCGCGGCCGACGGGCTGGCCTGGCTGCAGGCGATCCGCGGCGACCTGCCGGCCGCCTATGCCACGCTGCAGGCCGGCGGCCGCCGCTTCCCCGGCGACCTCGACATCGCCGTCAGCGAGGCCATGGCGGCGCAGGTGCTGGGCGACCGGGAGGGGATGCGGCAGGCGTCCGACCGCGCCTTGGCGATCGACCCGGACGATCCCGAGGCGCTGCGCATGGCCGCCAACTACAAGGTCGCCTTCGCCAACGACCCGGACGGGGCGCTGGCGCTGCTGCGCCGCGCCACCGGCGAGGCCCCGGGCGATGCCGAGGCCTGGAACGACCTCGGCATGCTGCACGACACCCGCGGCGGGCTGGTCGAGGCCGATGCCGCGCTCGATAAGGCGGCGGCGCTCGACCCCAACGCCGCCAATATCCGGGTCAACCAGGCGATCCTCTATATCGAGGCCGGCATGGTCGACCGGGCCCGGGCGCTGCTGGGCCAGGCCCGGGCGATCGACCCCGATTCCGGCATCACCCTGATCGGCGAGGGCATCCTGGCCTTCGAGACCGGCGACATCGACGGGGCGCTGGAGAAGTTCCTGGCCGCGTCGGCCGCCAACCCGGCCTCGTCGGAGAACCTGCAGGGGCTGGCCGCGGCGCAATACGCCCTCGGCGACACCAAGCAGGCGAAGCAGACGCTGGAGAATGCCGACCGGCTGGACCCGAACGACCCGATGGTGCCGAGCATGCGCACCATCATCGCCATCGACGAGGCCGAGGCCGATGAGGCGATCCGCAACGCCCGCGAGATCGCCGCCCGCGCCAACCAGGGCAGCCTGGCGCTGAGCACCGCCAATCTCGGCAACCGGCTGGGGCCGCCGCTGCTGGCGGCCTACGCCAATCTCGGGCTGCTCGACTGGGGCCGCTACTACAACGACCGCACCGACGACCCGTTCAGCGCCGCCAGCTATCTCGGCCGCTCGGTGATCGCCCAGCAAACCGTCTTCGGCACCGACCTGGCCGTGCCGGACCCGGCGGCGCTGTCGTCGGAGATCCAGGCCCTGCTGCTGGACCCGACCGTGGCGTCGTCGCGCCAGCGCCGCACCGACCTGCTGCCCCGGCCGTTCCTGGACGCGCAGCTGACCGGCGGCATCGTCAGCGTCGGCGACGCGCTCGGCCACACCGAGGGGGTGGACATCGATGCCTACACCATCGCGCCGATCCCGCTGGCCTTCCGGGCCAGCTTCGCCCGGGTCGACAATGACGGCGACGACCATGGCGACGACAGCGACAGCTGGACCGGCAGCGCCCGCCTGGCCGGGCGGCTGGGGCTGGGCGGCAGCTTCGCCGCCTGGATCGACGGCGGCGAGGCCGGCAACGAGATCGCCGGGACGCTGTTCGCACCCACCCCCTTCGCCAGCGAACGCACCCGGGCGGTCTCCGGCGGCCTGGCCTTCGGCTATCGCCTCGGCGAGCGCAGCCGCCTGACCGCCATGGTCCAGCGCAGCCATGTCGAGCGCCGGGACTACAGCCGCACGCTGCTGAGCGACATCCCAGACCCGGATTTCCCGGAATTCGTCAGCTACGACATCCGGGCTGACGACACGTTCAAGCAGCGCAGCGACACCACCATGGGCGGCCTGGCCCATACCTGGGGCACGGGCGACATCACGGTGCAATACGGCTTCGAGGTTCTGTCGACCCGGTCGACCTTCGCCTTCGACGAGACGGCCTGGACCACGACCAACGTGTTCGGGCGGGAGTTCCAGACCGACCGGAGCCAGGATTCGAGCCGCAGCGAGATCGACCAGACGCTGGGCCGGGTCTTCGCCTTCGGCCGCTGGACCCCCTCCCCCGACCTGCGGATCGATTTCGGCACCGGCATCGTCCGCGCCGAGGAGGGCGGGCCGGTGCCCGAGGTGGTGCTGGAGCCGAGGCTGGGCGTGGCTTGGTCGCCGGCCGAGGGCCACTGGCTGCGCGCCGCGATCCAGCGCGGCGCCAAGACGCCGGGCAACCTGACCCTGGCCCCGGTCGACACCGTGGGCATCCTGGCGGACACGCTGCCGTTGGACGCCGGCGGCGTGGCCACCAGCTACACCGCCCGCTGGGAGGCGGAGTGGACGCCGCACATCTTCACCAGCCTGGAGGGCCAGCACCAGGAGCTGGAGAACCTGTCCTTCGCCTACCCCTCCGCCCAGCTGGTCACGGTGGATGTCGAGCGCGGCCGGACCGACCGCGTCACCGCCGGCGGCAACATCTGGTTCGACGGCGGCATCGGCGTCTATGGCTCGGCGTCGCTGATCCGGTCGGAGATCACCGAGGGCATCGACGAGGGCAAGCGGATCCCCTTCGTGCCGGACTGGACGGCGCGGATCGGCGCGGTCTGGGTGCACCCGCTGCAGATCCGGGCGCAGATCGAGCGGGTCTGGGCTGGGCCGCAGGCCAGCGGGCCGGGGCTGCCCGAGATCGACGGCTTCGGCAGCACCAACATCGCGATCAGCTGGGAGCCGCTGGAGAAGCGCATGGCGCTGGGCTTCGTGATCCGCAACCTGTTCGACGAGGATTACGACACCGCCTTCGGGGTCGAGGCGCCGGGCCGGCTGATCGCCGCCACCGCGTCGATCCGGTTCTAGATGAGACAGGCCGGCGTCCACGGGAGCCTGTGGCTGCCGCTGCTGCTGGCGGCGCTGCTCTTCGCCGGCCTGGTCCCCCTCGGTGCGTCGACCGGCTGGCAGGTGGTGGAGAACCGGGCCTTCGACCTGTTCTCGACCTACGATCCGCCGCGGCCGGCCGCGCACAGCGCCGTGGTGGTGGCGATCGACGAGCCGTCCTTCGCCGAGATCGGCCGGCAATGGCCCTGGCCGCGCAGCGTCCATGCCGGGCTGGCCGAGGCCCTGCGCCGCGCCGGTGCCAGGCCGATCGGCTTCGACATCGTCTTCGCCGAGCCGTCGCAGCCGGCCGAGGACGCCGCCCTGGCCGCGGCCCTGGCGGGCGACACGGTGCTGGCGGCCGATATCACCGCCATCGCCGACCAGCGCTTCGAGCAGCGGATCCGGACCGAGCCGCTGGCGCCGCTGCTGGCCGGCGGCGCCCGCTCTGGCGTCGCCTCGGTCGACCTGGATTCCGACGGCGTGCTGCGGCGCCTGCCGAATGTGCCCGACCCCTTCGCCGCGGTCCTGGCCCGCCTGGCCGGGCATGACGCCGCGCCGCCGCCCGGCGCCCTGCTGCAGTATTTCGGGCCGCCGCGCAGCTATCCGACCGTGTCCTACTACCAGGCGCTGGAGGCGGCGACGATGCTGCCGCCCGGGTTCCTGTCCGGAAAGGCCGCCATCGTCGGCTTCAGCCTGCAGGCCGTGCCGACCGTCACCAGCGGCGGCGCAGACGCCTTCGTCACGCCCTACACGGTGAAGACGGGTCGCCTGACCGCCGGTGCCGAGATCCAGGCCACCATCCTCGACAACCTGGTGCACGGGCTGTGGATCACGCCGGCGCCGCCCTGGCTGCCGCCGGCGGTGCTGGCCGCGCTGCTGCTGGCCGCGCTGTTCGGCACCCGCCGGCTGGGGCCGGTGCCGTCCCTGGCCGCCCTGGCGCTGCTGGCGATCGCCACCGCCGCCGGCAGCTATGCCCTGCTGCGCTTCGGCCGGATCTGGCTGCCGCCGGTGCTGCCGATGCTGGGCACGACCGCGGCCATCATCGTCCAGGGCGGCTATGGCTTCGCCCGCGAGCAGGCGCAGCGCCGCCGCATCACCCGCGCCTTCGAGCACTACCTGGCGCCGTCCATGGTGTCGCGCCTGGCGCAGGACCCCGCCCAGCTGCAGCTGGGCGGCGAGACCCGGGTGCTGACCGTGCTGTTTTGCGACGTGCGCGGCTTCACCACCCTGTCGGAGCGGATGCAGCAGGATCCCCAGGGCCTGACCCGCCTCCTGAACCGGATCCTGACGCCCTTGTCCGAGGCCGTGCTGGCGACCGGCGGCACCATCGACAAGTTCATCGGCGACTGCGTCATGGCGTTCTGGAACGCACCGCTGGACGACCCGGACCACGCCGCCCATGCGGTCGAGGCCGCCCGCCGGATGCTGGCGGAGACGGCGGCGCTGAACGAGGCGCTGCAGCGGGAGGGGGTGGCCAGCCCGATCGCGATCGGCATCGGCATCAACACCGGCACCTGCGTGGTCGGCAACATGGGCTCGGACCGCCGCTTCGACTATTCGGCGCTGGGCGACAGCGTCAACCTCGCCTCGCGGCTGGAAGGCGCCTGCAAGCGCTACGGGGTGGGCACGGTGATCGGGCCGGACACGGCCCGGGCGCTGGAGGGACGGGCGGCGCTGATCGAGCTCGACCGGCTGGTGGTCAAGGGCCGGACCGAGCCCGCGGCGGTGTTCACGCTGCTGGCCCATCGCGGTGTGGGAGATGGCGCCTATCAGGAGCTGGCCCGCCAGCATGACGCGGCGCTCGCCGCCTATCGCGCGCGCCGCTGGGACGAGGCGCGAGACGGCTTCGCCCGATGCCGGGAGATCGAGCCTTCCCTGTCGACGCTCTATCACCTTTATGCCCTGCGCATCGCGGAGCATGAGCGCAACCCGCCGCCCGAGGGCTGGGCCGGGGAAACCATCGCCGCGGAGAAGTAGGAAGGCGGTCACCAGCCGGTGCCATACCATGCGAAACGCCGACTCGCACATCGAGGCGGGCACCCAGCCGGCAGCGGAGACCAAGGTGGATCGACTCTACGACGACCCCGATCTGGCCAGCTTCTATGATGTCGAGAACGTCTGGTCCTCGGACCAGGATTATTGCCGGCTTCTGGCGGCGGGCTGCGCCTCCGTGCTCGATCTCGGCTGCGGCACCGGCTGGCTGGCGGCGGAGCTGGCGGGCGAGCGCACCGTGTTCGGCGTCGACCCGGCGGAGGCCATGCTGGAGATCGCCCGCACCCGCCCGGGCGGCGACCGGGTGACCTGGGTCCGTGGCGACGGCCGCAGCGTCCGGCTGGGCCGGCGCTTCGACCTGATCGTGCTGACCGGTCATGCCTTCCAGGTGTTCCTGACGCCGGAGGACCGGCTGGCGGCGCTGCGCACCATCGCGGCGCATCTGGCGCCGGGCGGCCGGTTCATCTTCGACAGCCGCAACCCGGCGCGGGAGGAATGGCGGGAATGGACGCCGGCGGAGTCGGCCCGGCGGATCGAGCATCCCCGCTTCGGCACGGCGGAGGCCTGGAACGATGTCGAACACGAGCCGGACACCGGCATCGTCACCTACGGCACCTTCTACCGGATCGTCGCCGACGGCCGGGTGCTGTCCTCACGCTCGCGCATCGCCTTCCCGCCGCGCGAGCAACTCGAGCGGCTGATCGGCGAGGCCGGGCTGGCGGTCGACACCTGGCTGGGCGACTGGACCGGCGCCCCCTGGACGCCGTCATCGTGCGATTTCATTCCGCTGGGCCGGCTGGACTGAGATCAGCGCATCCGCACTCCCGTCAGCGGGGCCGGGACGGCCGCACACGCCGCCACAGTCGCTCGGCCGGGACGATCACGAGCGCGAGTCCGAACTGCCGCGGTCCGGGCGCTGCGTCCAGATGTGGCAGGCCATAGGCTGCGAGATCGGCTGACGCTGCCTGCAAGGCTGTGTAGACGCTGGCCGGGTCGCCTGGCCGGTAGCGATACCAATGGTCCTGGCCGCCGGGGCGGAGCCGCCCGATGCGGAGCGGACGCAGGGCCGGGTCGAGCCGCGACACCCAGTCGTCCTCCAGCACCATTCGCCCTGCGGCGGCGCTGGCGACGTTCAGCGTCGCGGCGAGGTTGATGGTAAAGCGCGAATCCAGCGGGCTGTTGGTCTGCGAGCGCTGCAGGTTCACCTGATGGATGAAGAGCCCCCGCCGCCGGCTCCAGGTGCTGCCCCGGCGCGCGAAGCCGGCGTCGCGCAGCCGGGGCGCGAGATGGCGGTTCAGAGCCTGCTCGAACGGATCCATGGGCGATGACTCGCTGGCTGCGGTCAGGATCGCCCGCCATGATGTCGGAGGTGTGTCGATCCGGCATCACCCATGCGAAAAGCCGGCCTCCCTTGCGGGGGCCGGCTCGCAGACCAGCATCGGCAGGCGCCCCGCAGGGCGCCGCGCGATCAGGACTTCTTCAGGCCGAACGCCTCGAAGCGCTTGTTGAACTTGGCGACCTGGCCGCCGCGGTCCACGAGCTTCTGCACGCCGGTCCAGGCCGGGTGCGACTTCGGGTCGATGTCGAGACGGAGGGTGTCGCCCTCCTTGCCATAGGTGCTGCGAGTCTTGAACTCGGTCCCGTCGGTCATCACGACGTTGATTTCATGGTATTCAGGATGGATATCGGTCTTCATGGCCGCCGGCTCCGCACAAACGAGCGGGCCGTATACGCGACCCCATCGCGAATTGCAAGGTCGCACAGGACTCAGGTCGACTCCTCCAGCACCGTGGCCAGCCGGGCCAGCAGCGCCTCGGCCTCGCCCGGGCCGTAGGCCTCGGCCGTGCCGGCGCCCCAGACCGGTCCCGGCCAGGCGGCATCGCCCGGCTGCCGCGCCAGGACATGGACGTGAAGCTGCGGCACGACGTTGCCGAGCGCGCCGATATTGATCTTCCGCGCCGGGAACACCGCGGCCAGGGCGCAGGCGGCCAGCATGGTCTCCTGGTGCAGCCCTACCTGATCCTCCGGCGCCAAGGCGTGCCACTCCACCGCCTTGGCCCGGCGCGGCACCAGCAGCAGCCAGGGAAAGCGGCGGTCGTTCATCAGCCGCACCTGGGACAGCGACCAGTCGCGCCACTCCAGGGTCGAGGCCGCGATCCGCGGGTCGAGGGCGAAGCCCGCATCCTTCGCGGCGCTCATGACGGCAACCCCGTGCGGTGGCGCAGCTCCGGATCGCGGATGCTCAGCTCCTGCCCGACCAGGTCCTGCGCCTCGGGGCCACAGAGCCAGGCAATGACCCGGGCCGGATGCTCCGGCGGGGCGTGCGCCTCACGTGGCATCTTGCTGACCGGATTGATGCCGGAGGCGCGGATCTCGCCCTGCATCCCCGTGTCGACCGTACCCGGGCGGAAGCCGAAGGCGCGGATGCCCTGGCCGCCGTATTCGAGATGCAGCGACCGGGTCAGCATCGCCAGCCCGGCCTTGCCGGCGCAGTATGCGCTCCAGCCCTCATAGGCGTTCTCGGCGGCGCCGGAGCTGACATTGACCACCGTGCCGCCGCCGGACGCGATCATGCCGGGTAGCGCCGCACGCAGCATGGCATAGGCGCCCAGCAGGTTGACCGTGACGTTGCGGGCCCAGTCGGCGGGGTCGCAGTCGAGCAGCCGGCCGATCGGCCCGACCATGCCGGCGTTGTTGACCAGGATGGTCGGCGTGCCTAGCGCCTCGGTTGCCTGGCGCAGCAGGTCTCCGGCCCAGGCGACGTCGCCGATGTCGCCGGCAATGGCCACGGCCCGGCCGCCGGCATCGCGCAGCTCGCGGGCGAGGCCGTCGATCTCGCCGGCCGAGCGCGCGGTCAGCGCCACCGCCGCGCCGCGGAGCGCCAGCGCCCGCGCCGCCGCGGCGCCGATGCCGCGGCTGGCCCCGGTGACCAGGGCCACCTCTCCATCGAGGCGAGGCAAGGCATCAGCTTCGGTCATGGTCATACGTCCCCTTCTCTGGTCTCGCACAGTCTATCCCAGGCGCTCAGCCGCGCCACGCCCGGCCCTCGCCGAGGCGGACGGACTGCACCCGCCGCACCCGGTCCTCGACCGTGGTGTCGCCCTCGATGCACAGCACCGGGCAGGGCAGCCGGGACAGCCAGGCTTCATGCGCCTGGCGATTGCGGCTGACCCGGGTGCCGGTGTCGTAGGCCTCGGCCCAGTCGAGGAAGGCGTGGTGCGCCGCATGCATCGCGCCGCCGGGACCCAGCGTCTCGGCACCGTAGCGCTCGATCTCGCGGGCCCGCAGCCGCTGCAGCCGCAGCGCCGGCGGCACGTACAGGAAGACCACCAGGTCGAATCGCGGGATCAGCGGGTCGCCCCAGCCGATCAGCGAGCCGGCCAGCGCCCAGCGGTCGGTCCGGCCGAACGCCTGCTCCAGCAGCGCCAGCCGGTCGGGAATCGGCCGCTTTTCCTGGAAGGGCGGATCGGTCGGCAGCCAGTAGACATCGTCGGTGTCCAGGTGCAGCGCGCCGGTCGCAGCCGCCAGCGCCCGGCCCAGCGTCGTGGTGCCGGAGCCGGCCGCGCCGGTGATGTGGATGCGCCTGGGCACCATGCCTATCCCTGTGGCCGCTTGTGCGCCTTGCACATAGCGCAGCGGCATGATGTTGTCGCCCGCCATTCCCTGCTTTCCTGCCCGGGCCTGCCATGCTGGTGATCTTCGACTGCGACGGTGTGCTG
This sequence comes from Mycobacterium sp. KBS0706, assembly GCF_005938675.2. Lineage (GTDB taxonomy): Bacteria > Pseudomonadota > Alphaproteobacteria > DSM-16000 > Inquilinaceae > Inquilinus. The sequence goes on along the minus strand of NZ_VCCH02000014.1, from coordinate 27,913 downwards.
ATCGATTCGGAAGTGATCTTCTGCGCCATCGATTCCGAGGCGCTGGCCCGGCTCGGCCACACCGTGGCGCCGAGCGAGATCGCGCGGCGGTTCTGCGGCACGCCGCACCACGTGGCCTGGAGCACGCTGGCGGCGGAGCTCGGCTTCACCGTCGAGGACAGCATCATCGAGGAGATCAAGGCGGAGAGCGCCCGGCGCTTCGTCACCGAGCTGCGCGCCATCGCCGGCGCCGCCGAGGCGATCGCGGCCGCGGCCGGCCTCGGCCACCCGCCCTGCGTCGCCTCCTCCACCGGCCTGCCGAACCTGCGCCGCAACCTGGAGACGGCCGGGCTGCTGCCGTCGGTCGACCCTTATGTGTTCTCGGCCAGCCAGGTGAAGCGCGGCAAGCCGGCGCCGGACGTCTTCCTGTACGCCGCCTCGCAGATGGGCGCCGACCCGGCGGACTGCCTGGTGATCGAGGATTCGATCCATGGCGTCACCGCCGCCCGCCGCGCCGGGATGAAGGTCGTCGGCTTCACCGGCGGCGGCCATGCCGACCCCGAGCTGGCGCAGCGGCTGAGGGCCGCCGGCGCCGGCCGCAGCTTCGCGACGATGGCGGAGATCGCGGCCTGGCTGGCGGCGGGGACGCCGCCGCCGACCTACAGCCTGGGCGACGTGCTCAGACCAGCGCCCGGAGCTGGCGCGCCAGGTCCGCGACGCCCGGCGCCGCGGCGGTGACCGGGCCGCTCTGCGCCCCGCTGGCGATGAAGTCGTCGGTGACGCCGCCCGCCTCCTGCACCAGCACCAGCCCGGCCATGACGTCCCAGGCATTGGTGTGGGCGGCGGCGTAGCCGTCGAAGCGGCCGTCGGCGACATAGGCCAGCGACATCGCCGATGAGCCAAGGCGCCGGTACTCCGCGCCATGGGTCAGGATGTGGCCGATCTGCTGGACATGCTCCGCCACCTTGCGGCCGGGCGAGTAGCCGACGCCGATCACCGCCATCTCCGGCCGCGCCTTGGCGTTGACCTGGATCGGCGCGCCGTTGCGGGTGGCGCCCTGCCCCGCCACGGCGCTGTACAGCTCGTCCCGCACCGGTTCGTAGATCACGCCGAGCGCCGGCTTGCCGTCGATGGTGGCGCCGATCGAGACGCACCAGACCGGCCGGTCGCGCAGGAAGTTCGCGGTGCCGTCGATCGGGTCCAGCCCCCAGACGATGCGGGCGCCCTCCCGGTCCAGCCCGAACTCCTCGCCCAGCACGGCGTGGTCGGGGAAGGTGTCGCGCAGCTGGCCGCGGATCAGGGTCTCGACCGCCTTGTCGACCGCGGTGACGAAATCCTGCGGCCCCTTGGCCTCGATCGCGAGGTCCCGGTGCTCGGCCAGATGGGCCAGGGCCAGCCGGCCGCCGGCCCGGGCCAGCGCCTCGGCCACGATCCGCATCAGGGCGAGGGTCTGTTGATCGCTCACCGGCAACTCCTGTGTCTTCGGAAGGCCGCGATCATCCGGGACCCGCCCCCTCCTCGACAACCGTGTAGTGATGGACCCTGCCATCGAACCGGATCAGCGCCGCAACGGCGGCCGGCTCGACCACCGCCTGCTCCGGATCGGCGCCGGCGAAGGCGCGGATCGCCTCCATCGACTCCCAGCGGGTCAGCACCATGAACTCGATCTCGCCCGGCCGATCCTGGCGCAGTAGCGAGGCGCCCCGGAACCCGGCGATGCCGTGCAGCGCCGGCAGCACCGCGCCGCGGAAATGCTCGGGATAGGCCGACGGGTTCGACAGAGCGGCGGTGCCGCGCCAGACTCGGACGATCATGAGCAGCCTCCTTCAGGCGTCGAGCTCGAACAACTCCGGCCGCCGCTCGGCGATCGGCCCGAGCGACGACAGGATCTCGCGCAGGTGCCGCCGCATCGCCGCCTCGGCGGCGTCGGGGTCGTGCGCCCGAAGGCCGGCGACGATCTCCTCATGCTGCGCGATCAGCATCTCCAGCGGCGAGACATCGGGCAGGCTGAGATAGCGCACCCGATCCATCTGCGCCTTCATGTTCTCGATCGTGCTCCAGGCCGGCAGGCAGTCGATCGCCTCGATGATCAGGCGGTGGAAGCCCTCGTCCAGCGCCAGGAAGCCGGCATGGTCCTGGCGGCGGGCCGCGTCGTGCTGCGCCTCCAGGCTGCGGTCCAGCCGCAGCAGCCCGGCCGCGTCGATGCTCTCGGCCGCCAGGCGCACCACCGCGGCCTCCACCGCCTCGCGGATGAAGCGGCCCTGCTCGACCTGGCGGCGCGAGATCTTGCGCACCCGGGTGCCGCGCTGCGGCAGCACCTGCAGCAGCCCGGCCTCAACCAGCTTGATGAAGGCCTCGCGCACCGGCTGGCGCGACACGCCGAACATCTCCGACCCGTCCTTCTCCGACAGCGCCGTGCCGGGCGGCAGCAGTCCCGTGATGATCGCCTGGCGGAGCCCCTCATAGACCTGCCGGCCGATCGGCCCCTCGCCGCCCAGCGGAATGTTCCCCGGCAATGTCCTCGGCTGGTCGGCCCTTCGTCGCCCGGCCATGTCTCCTCCCGTTCCGGCCCGCTCCGACCCCCAGCATACAGGGGATCGCCCGGCCTGCTAGCGCACAGCAATCGATACTCGCCATACTTGTATGGTGATTTAAGATGCGCTATGGATCGCATCGCTTCCCGCCGCGCGAATGCGGCGATGGACAAGCGAGCCGGGAGAGAACGCGCCATGAAGATCGTCCGCGCCGATGTCATCGTCACCTGCCCCGGGCGCAACTTCGTCACGCTGAAGCTGGTCACCGACGAGGGCGTGCACGGCATCGGCGACGCCACGCTGAACGGGCGCGAGCTGGCAGTGGCCAGCTATCTCCGCGACCATGTCTGCCCGCTGCTGGTCGGGCGCGACCCGCATCGCATCGAGGACATCTGGCAGTACCTGTACAAGGGCGCCTATTGGCGCCGCGGCCCGGTGACGATGAGCGCGATCGCCGCCGTCGACATGGCGCTGTGGGACATCAAAGCCAAGGTCGCCGGGCTGCCGCTGTACCAGCTGCTGGGCGGCGCCTCGCGCGACGGCGTGATGGTCTACAGCCACGCCACCGGCCGCGATATCCCGGAGACGCTGGAACGCTACGCCGCGTACCAGGAGAAGGGCTACAAGGCGATCCGCGTGCAATGCGGCGTGCCGGGCATGGCCTCGGTCTACGGCGTCAGCAAGGGCGGCGACTCCTATGAGCCGGCGACCAAGGGCTGGCCCGAAGAGCAGGGCTGGTCGACCGAGAAATATCTCAACTACGTGCCCAAGCTGTTCGAGGCGGTGCGCGCGAAGTACGGCTTCGACGGCCATCTGCTGCACGACGTGCACCACCGGCTGACCCCAATCGAGGCGGCGCGGCTGGGCAAGGCGGTCGAGCCCTATGCCCTGTTCTGGATGGAGGATCCGGTCGCGGCCGAGAACCAGGAGGCCTACCGGCTGATCCGGCAGCACACCACCACCCCGATCGCGGTCGGCGAGGTGTTCAACAGCATCTGGGACTGCAAGCTGCTGATCGAGGAGCAGCTGATCGACTACATCCGCGCGACGCTGACCCATGCCGGCGGCATCACCCATCTGCGCCGGATCGCCGATTTCGCCGCCCTGCACCATGTCCGCACCGGCTGCCACGGCCCGTCCGACCTGTCGCCGGCGTGCATGGGCGCCGCCCTGCATTTCGACCTGTGGGTGCCGAATTTCGGCGTCCAGGAATACATGGGCTACCCCGAGCCGGCGCTGGAGGTCTTCCCGCACGCCTGGTCGTTCCAGGACGGGTACATGCATCCCGGCGAAGCGCCCGGCCATGGCGTCGATATCGACGAGAAACTGGCCGCGCGCTTCCCCTACGAGCCGGCCTACCTGCCGGTGGCGCGGCTCGAGGACGGCACCCTGACCAACTGGTAGCCCCATCACCATCGAAGAGGCCGCGGACGGCCCGCACGGGAGGGAGAGGATGGAAGAGCAGAAGAGCACAGGGGCGACATCGCCGGCGATGATGCGGCGGATCGCGATCGCGTCCTGCATCGGCACCACGGTCGAGTGGTACGATTTCTTCATCTACGCCACCGCCTCGGCGCTGGTGTTCAACAAGCTGTTCTTCCCCACCGACGACCCGCTGGTCGGATCGCTGGTGGCGCTCGGCACCTATGCCGCCGGCTTCTTCGCCCGGCCGCTGGGCGGCCTCCTGTTCGGCGCCATCGGCGACCGCTACGGCCGCAAGCAGGCGCTGGTCATCACCCTGCTGATCGTCGGCATCGCCACCTTCGTCATCGGCCTGATGCCGACCTACAACGAGATCGGCATCTGGGCGCCGCTGGCGCTGCTGTTCATCCGCCTGCTGCACGGCTTCGGCATCGGCGGCGAGCAGGGCAACGCCATCCTGATCATGTGCGAGCACGCGCCGGCGCCGCGCCGCGGCTTCTTCGGCTCCTGGGTGCAGATCGGCGCCCCGGCCGGCTTCGTGCTGCCGCTCGGCATCTTCGCGATCCTGACCAGCACCCTGTCGGAGGAGGCGTTCCTGAGCTGGGGCTGGCGCATCCCCTTCCTGCTTAGCATCCTGCTGGTCGGCATCGGCCTCTACATCCGCCTGCAGCTGACCGAATCGCCGCTGTTCCTGGAGATGCGGAAGCGCCGGGCCGAGGATGCGCACCCGCTGGTCGAGGTGCTGCGCAACCATCGCCGGTCGCTGGTGCTGGGCTGCGGCAGCAAGCTGGCCGAGAGCATCGCCTTCACCGCCTTCGCCGTGCTGATCGCCGCCTACGCCAACAGCCGCGGCATCGACCGGCCGACCATGACCACGGCGATGCTGGTCGCGATCCTGCTGGAGCTGGTGACCCTGCCGCTGTTCGGCGCGCTGTCGGACCGGATCGGCCGCAAGCCGGTCTATCTGTTCGGCGCCGCCTGCGTGCTGATCGCGACCTTTCCGGTCTTCGGCCTGGTCTATGCCCGGATGGACGGGCTGGTCTGGATCGGCCTGGCCGTGGCGCTCGCTCTGGGCCACAGCGCCATGTATGGGCCGCAGGCCGCCTTCTATTCCGAGCTGTTCCCGACCAAGGTGCGGGCCAGCGGCGTGTCCTTCGTGCAGCAGATCGGCGCCCTGATCGGGTCGGCCGGCACTCTGGCGGCTGGATGGCTGCTGGAGATCGGCGACGGCACGCCGTGGTATCTGTGCGCCTATATCGTGCTGGGCTGCGTGATCACACTATTCTGCGCCCGGGCGCTGCCGGAGACGGCGCCGCGCCTGTCCCACACCGAGGACCTGATCGGCGGCCGCGCTGCCGCCCATACCTAGGAGACCGCCATGTTCGCCGCCGTTCTGCACCAAGCGAAGGATCTGCGGATCGAGGACCGCGAGCCGCCGAGCCTCGCCGCCGGCGAGGTCAAGGTGCGGTTCCGCGCCGGCGGCATCTGCGGCTCCGACCTGGCCTATTATTCCAAGGGCAAGACCGGCGATTTCCACCTGCGCGAGCCGCTGATCCTCGGCCATGAGATGGCCGGCGAGGTGGCGGAGGTGGCGCCCGACGTCGAGGGCCTCGCCATCGGCCAGCCGGTCGCGGTCAACCCCAGCCGGGCCTGCGGCCGCTGCGACTACTGCATGGCGGGGCTGGAGAACCAGTGCCTGAACATGCGGTTCCTGGGCAGCGCCTCGATCTTCCCGCACATGCAGGGCGCCTTCCGCGAATACCTGCTCGTGCCGGCGAAGCAATGCGTGCCGGTGCCGGATCACGTCAGCTTCGCCGAGGCCTCGATGGCGGAGCCGCTGGCGGTGTCGCTGCACGCCGTCCGCCGCGCTGGGCCGCTGTTGGGCGAGGAGGTGCTGATCGTCGGCTGCGGTCCGATCGGCGCGCTGGTGCTGCTGGTGGCGCGCCAGGCCGGCGCCCGCCGCATCACCGTGGTCGACCTGGCCGAGAAGGCACGCGAGACCGCGCTCAGCCTCGGTGCCGACGAGGCGGTCGACGGCCGGGACGAGGACCGGATCGCGGCGTGGAGCCGCAACCGCGGCCGCTTCGGCGTGACCATCGAGGCCTCGGGCGCCCCGGCCGGGCTGGACACCGCGCTGCGCGCTGCCCGCGCCCGCGGCCGGGTCGTCCAGCTCGGCAACATGCCGGCCGGCCAGTCGCCGGTCTCGGCCAATCTGGTGATGTCGAAGGAGCTGGAATATCGCGGCTCCTTCCGCTTCGCCGAGGAATACGCGCTGGCGGTGGAGATGATCGCCGGCCGGCGGATCGACCTGAAGCCCTTGATGACCCACCGTTTCCCGGTCCGCGACGCCGACCAGGCCTTCCAGGTCGCCCTCGACCGCAACCAGTCGATGAAGGTCCACCTCTTGGACCTTTGACACCCAGAACCGTCATGGCGAGCCCCGCAGGGGCGTGGCCATCCAGCGACACCGCCCTCTGGATGGCCACGTCGGCTTCGCCTCCTCGCCATGACGAACCAAAGTTGAGAGGCCGTCAGGCCGCCACCGCCTCCGCAAGCGGAAGGAACCCCATGTTCAGAAGCGTTCGCTGGCTGATCGTCGGCCTGCTGTTCATCGCCGGCATGATCAACTATCTCGACCGCTCGGCGCTATCGATCGCGGCGCCGCTGATCCAGCAGGATCTCGGCCTCGACCACGCCCAGATGGGCGTGATCTTCAGCAGCTTCTTCGCCGGTTACGCCATCTTCAATTTCATCGGCGGCTGGCTGTCGGACCGGATCGGACCGAAGACGGTGTTCACCGGCGCCATGGGCCTGTGGTCGCTGTTCTGCGGCCTGACCGCGGTCGCCACCGGTTTCGTCTCGATGATCGTGCTGCGCGTGCTGTTCGGCGTCGGCGAAGGGCCGCTGAGCTCGACCATGAGCAAGACGGTCAGCAACTGGTTCCCGCGGCGCGAGGCGGCGACGGCGATCGGCATCGTCAATTCCGGCACGCCGCTGGGCGGCGCCGTGGCCGGCCCCATCGTCGGCTATCTGGCGCTGGCCTTCGGCTGGCGCCTGGCCTTCGTCATCATCATGCTGCTCGGCTTCGTCTGGCTGGTGTTCTGGGTGCGGATGTCGACCGACCGACCGGCCCAGCATCCGCGCATCAGCGACGCCGAGCGCCGGCTGATCGCGGAGGGCCAGGCCGACGTCGATACGGCGGCCCGGCTGCCGGCCCACGGCCTGGGCTTCTACCTGCGGCAGCCGATCGTGCTGGCCACCGCCTTCGCCTTCTTCACCTACAACTATGTGCTGTTCTTCTTCCTGACCTGGTTCCCGAGCTATCTGACAGAGGTGCACAAGCTCAGCATCAAGGATATGAGCCTGGCCACGGTGATCCCCTGGGTGCTCGGCTTCCTCGGCCTGGCGCTGGGCGGCTTCGTCTCCGACCGCATCTTCCGGCTGACCGGCCGGGCGCTGCTGTCGCGCAAGCTGGTGCTGATCGGCGGGCTCGGCATCGCCGCGGTGGGCGTCGCCCTGGCCGGCGACGTGGCCGATGTCAGCAGCGCGGTGGCGCTGATGTCGGTGTCGATCTTCGGCCTGTACCTCACCGGCTCGATCTACTGGGCGGTGATCCAGGATGCGGTGCGCGGCGAGAATGTCGGCGGCGTCGGCGGCTTCATCCACTTCCTGGCCAATCTCGCCGGGATCATCGGGCCGGCGGTGACCGGCTTCATCATCCAGGCGACCGGCGGCGTCTACACCAGCGCCTTCGTGCTGACCGGCGGTCTCGCCGTGCTCGGCGCCGTGGCGTCGCTGGTCTTCATCCGCGAGCCGCGCGGCCGGACCGGCAGGATCGCGGTGGAAGGGGCGGAGTAGCTCTTACCGCCATCCTTCGATGGAGGCCGAAGCGACTTCAGCCTCCGGACGGGGCCGAACGGCTACGATGGCGGCCACTCCAGCCGAGGGGCCGACCATGCAGCCAACCGATCCCGTCGCCGCCGTCACCCATCCCGACCCCTACCCCTATTATGCTGGCCTGCTGCAGCGGCCTTTCCATCGCGACGACGCGCTCGGCCTCTGGGTTGCGGCCGGCGCCGAGGCCGCCATGGCGGTGCTCGCCAGTCCGGCCTGCCGGGTCCGTCCGCCTTCCGAGCCGGTGCCGCGGCCGCTGCTGGGCGGCGCCGTCGGCGAGCTGTTCGGCCGACTGGTGCGGATGACCGACGGCGACGCCCAGGCCCGCGCCAAGCGGGCGGTCGCGGCGGCGCTGGATGGTCCGGCCGAGACCGTGGCGGCCGAGGCCCGGCGCTGGTCGGCCGCCCTGGCTCCCGATGGCGCCGGCCTCGACGCCTATCTCTTCGCCCTGCAGATGCATGTGGTCGGCGCGCTGCTGGGCTTCGCCCGGGACCGGCTGCCCGAGATCGCCGAGCGGATGCGCGACATCGTCACTGCCATCGCTCCCGGCGCCACGCCCGAGGCCATCGGGCGCGGCCATGAGGCGGCGGCCGGGATGGTCGCCGTGACCGAAGCCCTGATCGGATCTGCCGAAGACGGCCTGGCCGGCCGCCTGCGTGATGCGGCGGAGCGCGAGGGCGGTGTCGACGCGGCGGCGGTCACCGCCAACGCCGTCGGCTTCCTGTTCCAGACCCATGACGCCAATGCCGGCCTGCTCGGCAACGCCGTCGTCGGCCTCGGCGCCAGGCCGGAGCTGCGCCGACAGGTGGCCGCCGACCGCACGCTGCTGCCGGGGCTGGTGCAGGAGGTGCTGCGCTGCGACCCGCCGGCCCAGAACACCCGCCGCTTCGTCGCCGAGGACACCGAGATCGCGGGCCAAGCTCTGCGGGCGGGTGACGCGATCCTGGTCGTCATCGCCGCCGCCAACCGCGACCCGGCGCTGAACCCCGATCCGGACCGCTTCGACCCCGATCGCACCGACCGGCGGCTGCTGACCTTCGGCCATGGCCGCCACGCCTGCCCGGGCGACCGCATCGCCCTGGCCATTGCCGCGGCCGGGCTGGACGCGCTGCTGGACCGGATCCCCGATGCGGCATGGCCGGAGCGGCCGTTGGGCTACCGCCCCTCCCCGGTGCGGATTCCCCGGTTTTCGTGATTCACGCTGGTATCAATCCTCTCTTGTCATTGCCGGGCTTGACCCGGCAATCCAGAAGACGTCGACAGTCCCTGGATGCCCGGGTCAAGCCCACGGCTGTCCGGTTGAGGAGAAATCGCAACCAAAGCGTGTTCGTTTTGGGTTGCTATTCCATTTTATTGTCATCCTTGGGCTTGACCCGAGGATCCAGGGGCTTCCAGAGCCGCTCTCGGTGGCCCCTGGATTGCCGGGTTGATCCTCGGGTCAAGCCCGGGCATGACAGTTTTGGGATACCTTCAGCCGGCCGTCCCCTCATCCCCTACCCGAACGCCTCGACCACCGCGTCGATGAAGCTCCGCAGCTTCGGCGTTGGGCGGCGGTCCGGGGCGAAGAGGATGTGCATCGGCCGCGACGGCGGGTCGTAGCCCGGCAGCACCCGCACCAGCCGGCCGGCGGCGATGTCATCGCGCAGCAGGCCCTCCGGCTGCAGAATGATGCCCAGCCCCTCCAGCGCCGCGCTGCGCAGCGCCTGGCCGCTGTTGACCGAGAAGCGGCCGCCGACATGCACGGAATGCAGGCTCCCGTCCGGGCCGGTGAACTGCAGCAGGTCGCGCGGCTCCCAATGGGCGAAGCCGAGGCATTCATGGCTCGCCAGATCCCCCGGCCGCGCCGGCGCGCCGCGCTCGGCCAGATAGGCCGGCGCGGCGCAGGCGACCAGGCGGTAGGGCCGCAGCTTGCGGGCGACCAGGCTGGAATCCGGCAAGGGCGCGATCCGGATCACCGCCTCATACCCCTCCTCCACCAGGTCGACGATGCGGTCGCTCAGCGTCACCTCGATGCTGACCTCGGGGTTCGCCCGCAGATAGCGCGCCACCATCGGCATCAGCTCATGCGCGCCGAAGGTGACCGGCGCATTGACCCGCAGCCGGCCGCGCGGCACGGCGCGCAGGTCCTCGGCCAGCGCCTCCGCCGCCTCTGCCTCCACCAGCACGTTGCAGCAGCGCTCGTAGAAGGCGCGGCCGACCTCGGTCAGGCTCTGCCGCCGCGTGGTGCGGGCCAGCAGCCGGGCGCCGAGGCGATCCTCGAGGAAGCGGACATGCTTGCCCACCATTGGCGCCGACAGGCCGAGCGCCTCGGCCGCGGCGGCGAAGGAGCCGGTTTCGACCGCCCGGACGAACACCGCCATGCTGGTGAGTCGATCCATGATTGGAAACCATTGGTTCCGACTGTCGCGACGGAACTGATATTTATCTCATTCCGACGAGCAATCATATCGGAGGCCGTCCCGTCCACAGGAGCCGACATGGCCCGCATCGTCCGCATCCACGAACTCGGCGGCCCCGAGGTCCTTCGCATCGACAACGTCGAGGTGCCGCCGCCCGGCCCCGGCGAGATCCGCCTGCGGGTCAAGGCGCTGGGGCTCAACCGCGCCGAATCGATGTTCCGCACCGGCTACTATCCGGAATCGCCGGACTTCCCGGCCCGGCTGGGCTATGAGGCCGCCGGCGAGGTCGAGGCGCTGGGCCCCGGCGTCACCGGCTTCGCCGTCGGCGACGCGGTCAGCATCGTGCCGCCGCTGTCGATCACCCGCTGGGGCACCTATGGCGAGGTCGCCAATGTCCCGGCCGAGGTGACGGTGAAGCATCCGGCCAGCCTGTCCTGGACCGAAGCCGCCGCGGTCTGGATGCAATACGTCACCGCCTATGGCGCGCTGATCGAGGTCGCCGGGCTCGGCCGTGGCGATTCGGCGCTGATCACCGCCGCCTCCAGCAGCGTCGGCCTGGCCGCGATCCAGATCGCCAACCGGGTCGGCGCGACGTCGATCGCCGCCACCCGCACCGCCGCCAAGGCCGCGGCGCTGCGCGATGCCGGTGCCGCCCATGTCATCGTCACCGACGAGGAGGACCTCGCGGCGCGGGTCAAGGCCATCACCGGCGGCGCCGGTGTTCGCGCGGTGTTCGACCCGGTCGCCGGTCCGGGTGTGAACGCGCTGGCCGAGGCGCTGGGCCAGGGCGGTATCCTGGTCGAATACGGCGCGCTGAGCCCGGAGCCGACGCCCTTCCCGCTGTTCCCGGCCCTGGTCAAGGGGCTGTCCGTCCGCGGCTATCAGTACAAGGAGATCGTCAGCGACCCGGCCCGGCTGGAGCGCGCCAAGCGCTTCATCGTCGAAGGGCTCGCCGACGGATCGCTGAAGCCGATGATCGACCGTGTCTTCCCGCTGGACCAGATCGTCGAGGCGACCCGCTACCTCGAATCCAACCAGCAGATCGGCAAGATCGTGGTCACGGTCTGATCGCTCAGCCGAGTGAGTTTTATCCTAATCGGAGCAACAATCTGACCTGACCGTGATCGGTCCAATCACGGTGCATTCACGCGCAAGGATCTACCGTCCTTCCGATATCGACCGACACCATCGATCAAATCGGGGACTGATCATGCGCTGTATCGAACAACCTCCGCCTGCCCGGATGACCGCCGACTGGGCCCGTCGCTATCTGCAGCGTCTGGACCAGCCGCTCGATCCCTGGGAGGCGGATTACTTCCGCAGCGGCTGCAATTTCCTGGCCCGTGATTCGGCCATCGGCGCGATCGCCTGCTGGAAGTCGATGAACCTGCCGGTCGACCGGCGGCGCGAGACCTATACCGGGCCAATGGGCACCACGCCCCTGACCCGGCAGGAGATGGACCGCCTGTACGGCCTGCTGGAGAAGCTGGCCGACGGCGAGGACGCCTCGCACCAGGTGGCGGCGCTGCGGCGCTTCCGCTGACACCAATCGATCCGGGGGGATTGATCGCCGGGCGTGGAGCTTCTCCACGCCCGCGTTCATGTTCGCCCGGCGTTGCCCCGGCAGGCTTTGTTTCCTCATACTTCATCGCCGGCGCAGGTCCGGGGGGCCGCCGAATCCATCGGCGGCCGCAGCGGGAGGAAAAGCCGAATGATCCGATGCAACGCAATCGGCCGGTCCTGGCTGGCCGCCGCCGTCTTGTTGGCCGCCCTGGCCGGGCCGGCTTCGGCGCAGGACAGCTGGATCGGCAGCTGGGGCGCCAGCCCGGCGTTTCCGGTGGGGCCGGAGTTGAACAACGCCACCATCCGCCAGCTGGTGCGGATCAGCGCCGGCGGCAGCAAGGTCCGGGTGCGCTTCACCAACGAGACCGGCACCCAGCCGGTGGTGATCGGCGCCGCCACCATCGCCCGGCCCGGCAACGCCCCGGGCTCGATCGACCCCGCCAGCAGCAAGGCGCTGACCTTCGGCGGCGCCACCTCGATCACGGTGCCGCCCGGCGCGCCCGCGATCTCCGACCCGATCGACCTCGCCATCTCGCCACTCGACAGCCTGTCGATCAGCCTGTTCGTGTCGCGCTGGACCGGCCCGTCGGTGGTGCATCCGCTCGGGGTGCAGACCGCCTGGATCTCGCTCGCCGGCGACAGCACCACGGCGCCGACCTTGCCGGAGGCGACCGAATCGACCATGCGCCTCCTGCTGTCGCGAGTCGAGGTGGCGGCCGAGGGCGGCACGGTGGTGACCCTCGGCGATTCGATCACCGACGGCTATGGCTCGGGCACCGACGCCAACCGGCGCTGGCCGGACATCCTGGCGGAGCGGCTGGCCAAGGCGGGCGGCCCTGCGGTCGGCGTGGTCAATTCCGGCATCAGCGGCAACCGCATCCTGCACGACCTGCCGGAGCAGATGTTCGGCCCCAGCGCGCTGTCGCGCTTCGACCGCGACGTGCTGTCGGTGCCCGGCGTGCGCTGGGTGGTGATCATGGAGGGGATCAACGACATCGGCCATTCCGGCTCGGCCGGGCTGGCCGAGCAGGCGGTGTCGGCGGATGAGATCATCGGCGGGCTGCGCCAGTTGATCGCCCGTGCCCATGGCGCCGGCCTGAAGGTCTTTTGCGCCACGCTGACGCCCTATGAGGGCACCGTCTTCGCCAACTACTACAGCGCCGAGGGCGAGATCAAGCGCCAGACGGTGAACCAGTGGATCCGCACCGGCCAGGGTTGCGATGCGGTGGTCGACTTCGACGCCGTGGTCCGCGACCCGGTGCAGCCGTCGAAGCTGAGGGCCGAGTTCGACGTCGGCGACCACCTGCACCCCAACGCCGCCGGCTACGAGGCGATGGCGAATTCGGTGGATCTGGGACTGTTCAAGTAACGCGACGCCAGGTGCCCGGGGCAGGGGTTCCTCTGCTATACCCTGCCCCATGTCGACGGACCGTCTTCCGACCGAGCTGTGGGTCCAGGCCCATCTGCGGCAACTGGGGCACCAGGCCATCCCCGCCTATGTCGTCCGCAAGGGCGACCCGCGGGCCGGCCTTTTGATCCTGAAGCTCAACCTGGGCCTGCCGGGCTGCCGGGTGCTGAGCCAGTCGCGCGACCTGGACGGCGCCCTAGCATGGCTGCCGGCCAAGGGCGGCGAGGTCCTGGCAGAGGCCGAGGCCGATGCCTATATTGCCCGTGCGGTCCAGCGCGATCCCGACCTGTGGGTGGTCGAGATCGAGGACCGTGAGGGCCGGCACCCCTTCGAGGGCAAGGTCCTCTGACCGACCGGGCCCTGCCGCCCTGCCCTGCCCGCTAGCCAATGGACATCCCGGCCGCATGGACTCGCAATCTTCCGACAATCCGCTGATCGTGCCGTCGCCGCTGCAGGACCAGGCGGTGCCGTTCGACCGCATCGAGGTCGCGCACTACCTGCCGGCGCTGGACCATGCGATCGCCGAGGCGAAAGGCCGGATCGAGGAGATCCTGGCCAGCCCGGCCGCGCCGGATTTCGAGAACACCGTCGTGGCGCTGGAGCAGGCGGGCCAGGAGGTCGACCGCGTCTCCTCGGTGTTCTACAACCAGCTCTCGGCCAGGACCTCGGACGAGCTACAGGCGCTGGCCGCCGATTTCGGCGCCAGGAGCGCCAATTTCTCCTCCGACGTCTCGCTCGACCCCCGCGTCTTCGCCCGGGTCAAGGCGGTGTGGGACAAACGGGACGGTCTGGGCCTGACCGGCGAGAAGGCGCGGCTGCTGGACGACACCTATAGCGGCTTCGTCCGCAACGGCGCCCTGCTGTCGGACAATGAGAAGGGCGAGCTGCGGTCGATCGACGAGCGGCTGGCCAAGCTGACCCCCGACTTCCAGCACAATGTGCTGAAGGCGACCAACGCCTTCACACTGTGGATCGAGGATGAGGCCGACCTGGCCGGCCTGCCGGAGGGCGCGGTCAAGGCGGCCAAGCTGGCGGCGGAGGAGCGCGGCCGAGGCGAGGCCTGGGTGTTCACGCTCGACGCGCCGAGCTATGTCCCGTTCATGACCTATGCCGACCGCCGCGAGCTGCGCGAGCAGCTGTGGCGCGCCTTCAACGCCCGCGCCTTCGGCGGCGAGTTCGACAACCAGCCGCTGGTCAAGGAGATCGCGGCGTTGCGCTTCCAGCGGGCGAAGCTGCTGGGCTATCCGACCCACGCCGCCTTTGTGCTGGAGAAGCGGATGGCGGAGACGCCGGCCTCGGTGCATGCCTTCCTCGACCGGCTGCTGGCCGCCTCGAAGCCGGCGGCGGAGCGCGACCTGGCCGACATCCAGGCCCATGCCAGGACCCTCGGCGGCCCCGAGCCGCTGCAGCCTTGGGATGTCGGCTACTATTCCGAGAAGCTGAAGCAGCACCGCTTCGACTTCGACGAAGAGGCCTTGCGCCCCTATTTCCCGCTGCAGCAGGTCATCGACGGCGTTTTCGAGCACTGCCGGCGGCTGTACGGCCTGGTGTTCCGCCCGTCGGACGCCTATCCGGTCTGGCATCCGGACGTGAAGGCCTATGAGGTCTATGACGAGGCCGAGGACCGCTATGTCGGCCTGTTCTACGCCGATTTCTTCCCGCGCGCGTCGAAGCGCAACGGCGCCTGGATGACCACCTATCGCGACCAGGGCCTGTACCGCGACGGCATCAAGCGGCCGCATGTCGCCATCGTCTGCAACTTCACCAAGCCGACCGCGGATCGCCCCTCTCTCCTGTCCTATGACGAGGTGCGGACCTTCTTCCACGAGATGGGCCACGCCCTGCACGGCCTCTTGTCGCGCTGCACCTACCGGTCGCTCGGCGGCACCAACGTTTACTGGGATTTCGTCGAGCTGCCGTCGCAGATCTTCGAGAACTGGGTGCAGGAGAAGGACGGGCTCGACCTGTTCGCCCGGCACTACCGTACCGGCGAGCAGATGCCGGCCGAGCTGGTGCAGAAGATCCGCGACAGCGCCCGCTTCATGGCCGGCTGGCAGTCGCTGCGCCAGACCGCCTTCGCCCTGCTCGACATGGCCTGGCATGACGGCGACCCGACCGTGATCGGCTCGGTGCCGGAGTTCGAGCGCAGCGCCACCGCCCGCACCCAGGTGCTGCCGCCGATCCCGGAGGCCAACACCTCCTCCGGCTTCAGCCACATCTTCGGCGGCGGCTATGCCGCCGGCTACTACAGCTACAAATGGGCCGAGGTGCTGGACGCCGACGCCTTCGAACTGTTCCGGGAGAAGGGCCTGTTCGACGCCGAGGCCGCCCGCAGCTTCAAGGAGAACGTCCTGGAGCGCGGCGGCACCGAGCATCCGATGGAGCTGTACAAGCGCTTCCGCGGCCGCGAGCCGGACCCGGATGCGCTGCTGCGGCGGGACGGGCTGATGTAGCGGTTCGCCGATAGAGCGGTTCGCCTTTCTCCCTGCCTGTCATGCCCGGGCTTGACCCGGGCATCCAGAAGTTGTCGACATCCTCTGGATTGCCGGGTCGAGCCCGGCAATGACACTTATGAATGCCATTGCCTCATGCCTTCGAACATCGACCCGATCGACCGCCGCCGCACCTTCGCGATCATCGCCCATCCGGACGCCGGCAAAACCACGCTGACCGAGAAGCTGCTGCTGTTCGGCGGCGCCATCCAGATGGCCGGCGCGGTCAAGGCGCGCGGCGACCAGCGCCGCGCCCGGTCGGACTGGATGAAGGTGGAGCGCGAGCGCGGCATCTCGGTCACCGCCTCGGTGATGACCTATGATTACGACAACCACACCTTCAACCTGCTGGACACGCCGGGCCACGAGGATTTCTCGGAGGACACCTACCGCACCCTGACGGCGGTCGACAGCGCGGTGATGGTGATCGACGCGGCCAAGGGCATCGAGGACCAGACCCGGAAGCTGTTCGAGGTCTGCCGCATGCGGAACGTGCCGATCACGACGTTCATCAACAAGATGGACCGCGAGAGCCGCGATCCCTTCGACCTGCTCGACCAGATCGAGCAGGAGCTGCAGCTGCACGTCACCCCGGCGACCTGGCCGATCGGCAGCGGCCGCGGCTTCCTGGGCTGCTACGACCTGTTCCACGACCGTCTGGTGCTGATGGCCAAGGGTGCCAAGGGCGCCCTGCCCGAGCTCGGCGAGACCTGCACCGGCCTGGACGACCCGAAGCTGGATCGGCTGCTGCCGGCCGACGCCGTGGCGACGCTGCGCGAACAGGTCGAGATGGCGCGGGCCCTGTGCCCGGAATTCGACCTGGAGATGTATCGCGAGGGCCATCTGACGCCGGTGTTCTTCGGCTCGGCGGTCAACAATTTCGGCGTGCGCGAGCTGTTGGACGGCATCGGCGCCCTGGCCCCCTCGCCCCGGCCGCAGCCGACGGCGGGCCGTCTGGTCGACCCGGAGGAGGACAACGTCTCGGCCTTCGTGTTCAAGATCCAGGCCAACATGGATCCGAAGCACCGCGACCGCATCGCCTTCGTCCGCCTCGCCTCCGGCCATTTCAAGCGCGGCATGAAGCTGAAGCATGTCCGCTCCGGCAAGGTCATGAACATGCACAACCCGGTGCTGTTCCTGGCCCAGGACCGCGAGCTGGCTGAGGAGGCCTGGGCCGGCGACATCGTCGGCATCCCCAACCACGGCAACCTGCGCATCGGCGACGCGCTGACCGAGGGCGAGGATCTGCGCTTCACCGGCATCCCCAGCTTCGCGCCGGAGCTGCTGCAGCGGGTGCGGCCGGACGACCCGATGAAGGCCAAGCATCTCGGCCGGGCGCTGGAGCAGCTGGCCGAGGAAGGCGCCGCCCGGGTGTTCAAGCCGCTGCTCGACGCCAACTGGATCGTCGGCGTGGTCGGCGCACTGCAGTTCGAGGTGCTGGCCGACCGCATCCGCACCGAATACGGCATCCCGGTGCATTTCGAGCCGGCGCCCTACTACACCGCCCGCTGGGTCGAGTCGGACGACGCGATTGCCCTGAAATCGTTCCAGGACGGGCTGCGCAGCGCCATGGCCGAGGACCATGACGGCGCCCCGGTCTTCCTGGCGCGCAACGCCTGGCACCTCGACACGGTGACCAAGGAGAACCCGGCCCTGCGCTTCCTGAAGACCAAGGAGCAGACGGCGTAAGGCAGCCTACACAACGACTTCGATCGCCCGAGCGAAGGACGCGATCGCGCCGCGCAGGGCGTCGGCGATCTCGGCATCGGCGAGCATGCCGCCCTCCGGCAGCTTGCGGCCGAGCAGCGGCACGGCGATCGAGGCTTCGGGTACCATCCGCGCCGTCATCACCACCAGCGTCTCAGTCAGCGCCTCCTGGGCGTGATGCGCCCGCGGCGAGGCGTTGATCAGCGCCACCGGCTTGTCGACCAACTCGCCCGTCGCCACCACCCAGTCGAGGGCGTTCTTCATCACCCCGGCCACGCCATGGGCGTATTCCGGGCTGGAGATCAGCACGCCGTCAGCCGCCGCCAGCCGGGCCCGGAAATCCACCACCGCCGGGATGGTCTCGGGATCGAGGTCCGGGTTGAAATGCGGCAGGTCGGCCAAGCCACCGTAGATCGACACGTCGACCCCCTCCGGCGCCAGGGCCGCCATGGCGTGCAGCAGGGCGGTGTTGGACGATCCGGCGCGCAGGCTGCCGGAGATGGCAAGGATGTCCACGACGTCACCGGATCAATCGAGGGGACAGGCGATCCCGCCGGATCGCTCCGCCTGGATCTTAGGGTGGTTCCCGGCCCGGCCGCCACACCCGACTGGTCGATCATCCGCTCCGAAAGTACAGACCGATCGATAAAATCGATCGATTTCAGAGATTGAATGCGTTGGATTGCTGAAAAGCAGCGGATCATCTTGATGACAGTCGTGTGAAGCGAGTCTGTCATGGCGATCGTCGATCCGTTCCGGCCTTCCCTTCCTGCAACGCAGCGCCTGACGGCCATCGGGTCGATCCCGGGCGCCCGGCTGGTTCCCGGGCTGCTCCTGTGCGGTGCGGTCACCCTCGCCGCCCTGGGGCTGGAGCGGGTCGAGACCGGGCTGTTCGGCCATGCCTGGCTGGAGGCATTGGTGCTGGCGATCCTGGTCGGCGCCCTGGTGCGCACGCTGTGGACCCCGAGCCGGCGCTGGATGCCCGGCATCAGCTTCAGCGCCAAGACGCTGCTGGAGATCGCCGTCGTCCTGCTCGGCGCCTCGGTCAGCATCGGCGCCATCGTGTCCGCGGGTCCGCTGCTGCTGGTCGGCATCGCCGCAGTGGTGGTGATCGCCATCGCCGCCAGCTACGGCATGGGTCGCATGCTCGGCCTGCCGCACCGCATGGCGGTGCTGGTCGCCTGCGGCAACTCGATCTGCGGCAACTCCGCCATTGCCGCGGTGGCCCCGGTGATCGGCGCCGACGGCAAGGAGGTGGCGGCGTCGATCGCCTTCACCGCCGTGCTCGGCGTGGTGGTGGTGCTGGGCCTGCCCTTCCTGCCGGCGCTGATGCATATCAGCGAGGTGCAGTACGGCGTGCTGGCCGGGCTGACCGTCTACGCGGTGCCGCAGGTGCTCGCGGCCACGGCGCCAATCGGGGCGATCGCGCTGCAGCTCGGCACCCTGGTCAAGCTGGTGCGCGTGCTGATGCTGGGGCCGATGATCCTGGTGCTGACGCTGGTGACGCGCCGCCGGACCGATGGCGGCGGCGCCGCCACCGCAGGGCGGATGCCGTGGCACAAGCTGGTGCCATGGTTCATCGACGGCTTCCTGCTGCTGGCCGTGCTGCGCTCCTTCGGGATGCTGCCCGAGGTGGTGCTGGCCCCGGCCGCCACGGCGGCGACCGCGCTGACCGTGATCTCGATGGCCGCGCTCGGGCTCAGCACCGACCTGGGCAGCGTCGCCAAGGCCGGCGGCCGGGTGACGGCGGCCGTGACCCTGTCGTTGCTGGTGCTGGGCGCGATCAGCTTCGGGCTGATCCGGCTGCTTGGGATCGTGTAAGGCCAGACATCCACTTCTCATCGTCATTCCCGCGAAAGCGGGAATCTCTTTCCGGTCGAAGCGTCACGAGATCCCCGCTTTCGCGGGGATGACGACTCTGTGATGGGCTCCAGGACTTCAGAAGATCGACGCCCCCGTATCCGCTCGGCCGGCGGCGTGGCGGAAGGCGGCGAACAGCTCGCGGCCGACGCCGACATGGGACGGGGCGAGATCGGCCGTGGCGTCTTCGCGCGCGGCCCATTCCTCGGCGTCGATGTCGCGGATCTCGAGCCGGCCGGTCACCGCGTCCAGGCGCAGGATGTCACCGTCGCGCAGCTTGGCGATCGGGCCGCCGACTGCCGCCTCCGGCGTCACATGGATCGCCGCCGGCACCTTGCCCGAGGCGCCGGACAGCCGGCCGTCGGTGACCAGCGCCACCTTGCGGCCACGGTCCTGCAGCGCGCCGAGCGGCGGCATCAGCTTGTGCAGCTCGGGCATGCCGTTGGCCTTCGGGCCCTGGAACCGGACCACCGCGATGAAGTCGTGGTCCAGCGCCCCGGCGCGGAACGCCGCCTGCAGTTCCTCCTGCGAATGGAAGATCTTCGCCGGCGCCTCGATCACATGCCGCTCCGGCGCCACCGCCGAGGTCTTGATCACCGCCCGGCCGAGGTCGCCGTCCAGCACGCGCAGGCCGCCGGTCGACTGGAACGGCTCGGCCGCGCCGCGCAGCACCGCGGTATCGCCGCTGGCCGTGGCCGCGTCGCGCCACACCACCTCGCCCTTGTCGTCCAGGCCGGGCTCGACCGTGTAACGGTCCAGCCCGCCGCCCCAGATGGTGGCGACGTCGCCATGCAGCAGGCCGCCGCCGAGCAACTCGCGGATCAGGAAGCCGGTGCCGCCCGCGGCGTGGAAATGGTTCACATCGGCCTTGCCGTTCGGATAGACGCGGCACAGCAGCGGCACGATCTCGGCGAGGTCGGAGAAATCGTCCCAGGTCAGGGTGATGCCGGCCGCCGCGGCCATGGCGATCAGATGCATGGTGTGGTTGGTCGACCCGCCGGTGGCGTGCAGCCCGACCACGCCGTTGACCACGGCGCGCTCGTCCATCAGCCGGCCGACCGGCATGAACTCGTTGCCCAGCGCCGTGATCGCCAGCGCCCGCTTCGTCGCCTCCAGCGTCAGGGCGTCGCGCAGCGGCGTGTTCGGGTTGACGAAGGATGAGCCCGGCAGATGCAGGCCCATGATCTCCATCAGCATCTGGTTGGTGTTGGCGGTGCCGTAGAAGGTACAGGTGCCCGGCCCATGATAGGATTTGGCCTCGGCCTCCAGCAGGGCGTCGCGGCCGACCTTGCCCTCGGCATAGAGCTGGCGGGCCTTGGCCTTGTCGTCATTGGCCAGGCCGGAGGTCATCGGCCCGGCCGGGATGAACACCGCCGGCAGATGGCCGAAGGACAGGGCGCCGATCACCAGCCCCGGCACGATCTTGTCGCAGACGCCGAGGAACACGGCGGCGTCGAACATCTGGTGCGACAGGGCGACCGCGGTCGACAGGGCGATGACGTCGCGCGAGAACAGCGACAGCTCCATCCCGGCCTCGCCCTGGGTGACGCCGTCGCACATCGCCGGCACGCCGCCCGCCACCTGGGCCGTGCCGCCGACCGCACGCGCGGCCTGCCGGATCAGGTCCGGATAGCGCTCGAAGGGCTGATGCGCCGACAGCATGTCGTTGTAGGAGGTGACGATCGCCAGGTTCGGGCCCTCGCCCTCGCGCAGCGCGCCCTTGTCGATGCCGCAGGCGGCGAAGCCATGCGCGAAATTGGCGCAGCCCAGGCGCCGGCGGGCCGGGCCGGCCTCCGCCGCCGCGGCGATGCGGTCGAGATAGGCGGACCGGGCGTCGTGGCTGCGCCGCGCGATCCGCTCGGTCACCTCGGCAATGCGGGCTTGCACCATCGGGCTGGCTCCTTGGTCACTGTCTCGCCGCCGACCGGGCCAGACAGCATCCTCCGACCCAATCATGCATCATGATCAATACGTTAACACACTATGTTGAAGTTTTTTCTTAGCCTTCCGGCGGCGCCTCTACGGGCACCAGAAGATCTCGACCGGGCGCTCGGACCGCGTCAGCACGGCGCGGATCGGCATCGCCTCGGCCGGGCCGCACACCAGGGCCGCCTCCAGGACGCGCTGCTTGCCCGCCCCTTCGATATGAAGACACAGAGTCTCCGCCGCGAGCAAGACCGGCAGCGTCAAGGTGATGCGCGGCTCCCCCGCCGCCGGCGCCCGCATGGTCTCCAGCAGCTGGCCGACCGCCGGCTCCAGCGCCTGAGCCAACCGGTCGGCGCCGGGGAAGAAGGAGGCGGTATGGCCGTCATCGCCCATGCCTAGGATCGCCACGGCGAAGGGCAGCGGCAGGGCGGCGATCCGCGCCGTCACCTGCGCCATGCCGTCCTCGGGCGTCGGCACGTCGATGTGCAGCGGCACGAAATTCGCCGCCGCGGCCGGGCCCTGCAGCAGGTGCTGCCGGACCAGGGCGGCGTTGGAACGGTCGGACTCTTCGCCCACCCAGCGCTCGTCGACCAGGGTGACGTCGATCCGCGACCACTCGACCGGCTTCTGCGACAGCGCCTCGAAGAACCGGGTGGGCGTGCGCCCGCCGGAGACGGCGAGCGCCGCCCGGCCAGGGCGCGACAGCCGGGCCGTCAGTGCGTCGGCGACATAATCGGCGAGGCCGCTGGCCAGCGCCTCGTTGGTCGGGAAGTCGTGACGGGCGATCGGCATCGGTCTGTCCTCGTGCGTGACCCTCGGGCTCAGTCCTCATCCTCGTGCCAGGTGCGGCCGTCGCGCTCGATCAGGGCGATCGCGGCAGACGGGCCCCAGGTGCCGGCGGTGTAGGGCTTCGGCGGCTCCTTCGACGCCTTCCAGGCCTCGATGATCGGATCGACCCAGGTCCAGGCCTGCTCGACCACGTCGCGGCGCATGAACAGGCTCTGGTTGCCGCGGACGACATCCATCACCAGCCGTTCATAGGCGTCCGGATTGCGCACGTTGAAGGCCTTGGCGAAGCTCATGTCCAGCGGCACGTGCTGCAGCCGCATGCCGCCCGGGCCTGGATCCTTGATCATCAGCCACAGCTTCACGCCCTCGTCGGGTTGCAGCCGGATCACCAGGTGGTTCTGCGAGATCACACCGGCCGACTCGTCGAACACCGAATGCGGGATGGCGCGGAAGGTGACGACGATCTCCGACATCCGCGCCGCCAGCCGCTTGCCGGTGCGCAGGTAGAACGGGACGTTGGCCCAGCGCCAATTGTCGATCTGCGCCTTCAGCGCGACGAAGGTCTCGGTGTGGCTGCTGGTGTTGCCCAGCTCGTCGAGATAGCCCGGCACCGCGCCGCCGGCCGAGGCGCCGGCGCGATACTGGCCGCGCACGGTCGTGGTGTTGACCATGCCGTCGGTGATCGGCTTCAGCGCCTTCAGCACCTTCAGCTTCTCGTCGCTCAGCGCCGCGGCCTCCATCGAGGTCGGCGGCTCCATGGCGACGAGGCAAAGCAGCTGCAGGATGTGGTTCTGCACCATGTCGCGCAGCGCGCCGGCGCCGTCATAGTAGCCGGCGCGGCCCTCGACCCCCAGGCTCTCGGCCACGGTGATCTGGACATGGTCGATGTGGGACGAGTTCCACAGCGGCTCGAACAGGGCGTTGGCGAAGCGCAGCGCCATCAGGTTCTGCACCGTCTCCTTTCCGAGGTAGTGGTCGATCCGGTAGATCGACTCCTCGGGGAAGACGCGGCCGATGGCGTCGTTCAGCGCCCGGGCCGACTCCAGGTCCTTGCCGATCGGCTTCTCGACCACGACACGGGCCCGCTCGGTCACCAGGCCGTGCGCGCCCAGCTGGTCGCAGATGTCCCCGAACAGGTCGGGCGAGGTGGCGAGGTAGAAGATGCGGATGCGCTGGGCATCGTGGCCCAGCGCCACGCCCAGCCCATCCCAGCCCTTGCCGGCGGCGACATCGACCGGGACGTAGGACAGCCGCGCCAGGAAATCCTCGAACACCGTGCCGCTCTGCTCGGCCGACGGCACATGCTGCAGGATCGCCTTGCGGGCGAAGTCGCGGAACTCGGCATCGGACATCGGCCGCCGCGACGTGCCGATGATCCTGGCATCCGGCGGCACCTGCCCGGCCTTGTCGCGCTCATAGAGCGCCGGCAGCAGCTTGCGCTGGGACAGGTCTCCCGTCGCGCCGAAGACGACGATGTCGAACGGCTCCACGGCGATGACGCGCGCGATCATGTATCCAACCCTCGGACCAAATCGAGCCGCTGTTATCGGCGGGTCGGCGGCCGAGTGCCAGAGGGAAATGCGGACCGAGGGCCGGTCCGGCGCATGCGTCGGTTGAGTCAGGCGCGGGTGCGCCCCGTTGCCGGGCCCGCGCCTGCCCAAACGCTGGGCATTTGCCCGGAAATCAGCCCCGGGCGCGCGGCGACGGGCCGTTCTTGGCCGATCCCCTGCCCTTGGCGGTTCCTGCCGCCTTGCCCTTGGCCGCGGTGGCGCGCTTCGCCGGCGCAGCCTTGCCGTTGCCGGCCGGCTGCGCCTTGGCCGGCTTCGGCTTGCCCGGTTTCGCAGCCTTCGCCCGGGCCGGCTTCTCGGCCTTGGCCGGCGGCTTGGGCTCGACCTTGTAGCTGACCTCGCCCTCGTCGAAGCGGAAGACGACGCGGTCGCCCTCCTTCACCTCGCCCTTCAGCATGCCCTTGGCCAGCCGCGTCTCGACCAGCTGCCGGATCTGGCGCCGCAGCTCGCGGGCGCCGTATTCCGGCTGGTAGCCCTCGGCGGCCAGGTGGTCGACCAGCGTGTCATCGATCGCCAGGTCGATGTCCTGGCCCCGCGCCGTGCCGACCACCCCGTCCAGCTGCAGCCGGATGATCTGCTTGATCTGGTCGGTGGTCAGGGCGTGGAAGATGATGATCTCGTCGATCCGGTTCAGGAACTCCGGGCGGAAATGCTGGCGCAGCACGCCCATGACGTCGCCCTTGACGCCGTTGACGGTGGAGTTGAAGCCGATCCGGCTCTGCCGACCCATGATGATGTCGGAGGCGAGGTTCGACGTGGCGATGATCAGCGTGTTGCTGAAATCGACCACCCGCCCCTTGCCGTCGGTCAGGCGGCCGTCGTCGAACACCTGCAACAGCACGTTGTAGACGTCCGGATGCGCCTTCTCGATCTCGTCGAGCAGGATCACGCTGTACGGCCTGCGGCGCACCCGCTCGGTCAGCTGGCCGCCCTCGTCATAGCCGACATAGCCTGGCGGGGCGCCGATCAGCCGGGACACGGCGTGGCGCTCCATATACTCGCTCATGTCGACGCGGATGATGGCATCCTCGTCGCCGAACACCACCTCGGCCAAGGCCTTGGCCAGCTCGGTCTTGCCGACGCCGGTCGGGCCCAGGAACAGGAAGTTGGCGATCGGCCGGTGGCCGTGCTGCAGCCCGGCGCGGGACAGGCGGACGGCGTCGCTGACCGCCTGGATCGCCTCCTCCTGCCCGATCACGCGGCGGTGCAGCCGCTCCTCCATCTGCAGCAACTTGGCCTTCTCCTCCGCCGTCAGCTCGGTGACCGGAATGCCGGTCAGCTTCGACACGATCTCGGCGATGTGCTCGACCGTGACCTCGGCGGTGCTGGACCCGATGCGGTGCTTCCACGCATCGGTCAGCTCGGCCAGCGTCTTCTCCTTCTCGGCGACCTGCTCCTCGAACGCCTTGGCCCGGTCGAAGCGCTTGCGCGAGCTGGCATAGGCGTGCTCGCGCTTCAGCTGCGCCACCTCCGATTCCAGCTCCTGGATCTCGGCCGGGCGCGAGGTGGTGGAGAGGTGCACCCGGGCCGCCGCCTGGTCGATCAGGTCGATCGCCTTGTCCGGCAGGAAGCGGCCGGAGACATAGCGGTCCGACAGCTCCGCGGCAGCGACGAAGGCCTGGTCCTGGATCGTCACCTTGTGGTGGCCTTCCAGCCGGTCGCGCAGGCCGCGCAGGATGTTGACCGTCTGCTCCACCGTCGGCTCGGCCACGAAGACCGGCTGGAAGCGCCGCTCCAGCGCCGCGTCCTTCTCGATGTGCTTCTGGTACTCGTTCAGCGTGGTGGCGCCGATCAGGTTCAGCTCGCCGCGCGCCATCGCCGGCTTGAAGGTGTTGGCGACGTCCAGCCCGCCCTCGCCGCCGCCCTGGCCGGCGCCGACGATGGTGTGGACCTCGTCGATGAACAGCAGCAGCTCGTCGCGATGCTCGGCGATCTCGTCCATCACCTGCTTGACCCGTTCCTCGAACTCGCCGCGGAACTTGGAGCCGGCGACCAGGCTGTTGACGCTGAGCTCGACCAGCCGCTTGTCGCGCAGCGTGTCCGGCACCTCGTTGTTGACGATGCGCTGCGCCAGCCCCTCGACGATCGCGGTCTTGCCGACGCCGGGCTCGCCGATCAGCACCGGGTTGTTCTTCTTGCGCCGGGCCAGGATCTCGATCGTGGTCTCGACCTCCTTCGACCGGCCGATGACGGGGTCCAGCTTGCCCTCGCGCGCCAGGGCGGTCAGGTCGCGGCTGTACTTGTCGAGCTGCGGCGTGTTGGACGGGCCCTCGACCCGCCCCTCCTCAGCCCCGGTGCCGACGGTGCGCACGGTCTGCTGCCGCAGCGCCTGCGGCGTCAGCCCGTATTTGCGCAGCAGGTTGCCGGCGAAGCTCTCCGGCACCTGGGCCAGGCCGAGCAGCATGTGCTCCGGCCCGACATAGGAGTGGCCGAGCTGGCGCGAGATCAGGAAGGCATGGTCCAGCGCCGCCTTCATCCGTGGCGAGACGCCGATCTCGGTGCGCGGCCCGGCCTCCTCCTTGCCACGGATGGCGTTCTGGTCGATGTAGCTGCGCAGCTCCTCCGGCGAGATCTTGAAGCGCCGCAGGATCGCCTGGATCACCTCGCTGTCCGCCAGCTCGTACAGCAGGTGCTCGGTGTCGACCTCGCGCTTGCCGAACTGGATCGCGCGTGCGGCGGCGCGCTGCAGCAGCTCCTTCGCCTGCTCGCTGAAATGGCTCTGCAGGTTCAGGGCCGCCTGCTCCGGCCCCGGCGGGCCGCGCCGCGGAGTGCCGCCGGCGGGCACGGTCTGGCCGAAGAAATCCTCCAGCCCGGAGCCGCGGACCAGCGCCTCCAGCGGCGAGACGTAGCGCTGGTGCCGGGCGAGCTGCTGGTAGTGGAAGTCGCAGACATCGAGCTGCCGGCGCTGGCCGTTCTGCAGCACGGTGACGCGCACGGTGGCGGGCCGCTCCTTGCAGATGTCGCAGAGCTTCTGGGCCATGATGACGTCTCCGGGTCCGATCGGCCTTCGGCCTGTTGCGGGATGGCCCGGGCACGCGTCCGGGTCCGAAGTTGGGCTGCCCCCGTTCCCGCCAACGTCTGGCGTCGGCGGCGGTTCCGGCGTCGGGCCATCATGCACCCGCCGAAACGCGAATTTAAGCATCGTGGGCGGCAGCCTCCCTTGACGCCCGCATCCGGCCGCATTTCCTTTCCATGTCTTTCACGAATTCAAAAAGCACCGGAGAGATGGAATGCGGACCGATGCCATGCTGATCGTCGATATCGCCGGCTCGCCCTATCACCGTGGCCGGGCGCATGGCGAGGCGCTGCGGCCGCAGATCGCCGAGATGGTGGGGCGCTGGAGCCGCCGGGTCGAGCAGCGGACGGGCGTCGGAGTCGGCACCTTCCTCGACCGTTTTCCGGCCGACACCGATTTCCGCCCGGCGATCGCCCGCTGGACGCCGGAGCTGGAAGCCGAAATCCGTGGCATCGCCGAAGGCGCGGGCCAGCCGGAGCAGATCATCGGCGACGTGACCATCCTGCACTATACCGGCGGCGCCCCGTCGGCCGCCGATTGGGCGACGCTGCGGGTGGCCTGAGATCCCGGGCCTTGTGTCCGGGCATCATCCGATCGAGAAGGCTCAGGCGAATTGGCAGCCGGGAGACTGATCGATCACTATCCAGCCAGCCGGCGGAAGGCCGTGGGCGGCACCGGGTCGTCGAGGCGCTGGCGGATAGCGGCGGCGCAGTCCTCCGGGCTCAGCACCGAGGTGTCGAGCTCGAGATCGTAGATCCCGGGCTGATGCACCTCTCTCTGCCAGCGCAGCACAGGCTCCGGGACCGGCTCCTCGACCGATCCGGCCACGTATTCGCCCTCCCGCCCCGCCTGCCCGGCCCGGCGGCGGCGCATGATCTCTTCGACCGGGCAGCGCACCCCGACCAGCAGCGCCGGCAGGCCGAGCAGGCGGCGGGCGCAGTCGCGCAGGATGCCGAGCGGCGCCGAATAGGCGTCATGGATGCCGAAATCGGCCACCACATTCAGCCCGAGCCGGCTGTGGGCGGCGATCGAGTCGGTGAACGCCGCGTAGAACACCGGCACCCAGGCTTCGAGCTCCGGCCGCTCGCCGCCGGGCCGCAGCCCGATGCCGGGCCGGTAGCGCGACGGTGTCACATGCCGGACATGGACGTCGACGCCAAGATTCATCCAGGGGCCGTCGTCCCAGTCCTGGATCGCCGCGACGATGCTCGACTTGCCCGACCGCGGCGCGCCGTTGAGGACGACGATCCATCCCGGTTCCTGGGTCATCTCGCTGCTCCCGTTTCGATACCAGAACGCCCCTGAGAACAGACGCTCCCAACAAAAGCGGCTCCCCTACTGTCATTGCCGGGCTTG
>NZ_VCCH02000139.1 GCF_005938675.2 Mycobacterium sp. KBS0706 | reverse complement strand
TGGCATCCATTGCGCTGCATCCTCGTTGTTGTGCGCTGCACAAGACTAGCCGAGCGAAGCGGTGGAAGGAGTCGGAAACCGTCCCGTTAAGGAAATTTCACGTCCCGATGCGACCGGTCGGGGTGGAGCGACCGATTGTCTCGCTTTTGTAACAGGAATAGATGCCGCGTTGACTTGCAACCGCCATCGGGGCGTAACATATGGGAAAAAGGAGGGGCTGAACCACTGTCCAGCTTTCAACAGAGGAGCGAGAGATGGCCGTCGCAGAGCGTATTGAAGCGCTTCGGACCAAGCACGCCGCCCTGGATCGCACATTGGAAGAGGCGGTCCACCGCCCCCTACCCGACGAAATCGAGATCGTACGGCTGAAAAAGGAAAAGCTGAGACTGAAGGATGAGATGGCGCGATTGGATCACGCCTGACGGAGAGATCACGGATCTCCGAATCCTAAAGGGCGGTGCCGGGGGGCGCCGCCCTTGTCGTTTGTGGACCCGAGTCGTGCCTCAGTCTTCCTGAGTCTCCTCGGCGTCTTCGTCGAAGCTGACGGTCGGGGTCGGGATCGCGCCCGGCGGCAGGTTGGCGCGGGCCTTGGTCAGGGCCGCATCCAGCTCCAGATAGGAACAAAGGCCCACCATCACCGGGCTGCGCGGCTTCAGGTTCGGCGAATTCCAGTGGCTCTTGTCGCGGATCGCCTGGATGGTCGGCTTGGTGGTGCCGATCAGCTTGCAGATCTGGGCGTCCGACAGCTCCGGATGCTCCTTCAGCAGATAGGCGATGGCGTCCGGCTTGTCGCCGCGCTTGGTCACCGGCGTGTAGCGCGGGCCCTTGGAGCGGGCGACCGGCTGCGGCATGTCCGAGATCGCCATGCGCAGACGGGCATTCGGGTCGGCCTGGCAGCGGTCGATCTCGGCCTGGGTCAGCTGGCCGTTGACGATCGGGTCAAGCCCGACCATGCCGATCGCGACCTCGCCGTCGGCGATCGCCCGGATCTCGAGTTCGTGCAGGCCGCAGAAGGCGGCGATCTGGTCGAAGCTCAGCGACGTGTTCTCGACGAGCCAGACTGCGGTCGCCTTCGGCATCAGGGGCTGTTTGTTCATTGTTCGCGTACTCCTCTGCGCAAAGCGATCCCGCCGCGACCGGCCGGGGCGGCCGACCTGTCCTCTCGCACTCGTATCTAAGGGAGGGGAGCGGGGTCGGCGCGGCGCCGCCCACTGTGCTCGACCTAGGGATGTCGCGCCCCCGAGTCAAGCGAGGAGTACGATTTTCCCGACATGCGCGCTCGATTCCATCAGCGCATGCGCCTCCGCGGCTCGTGCCAGCGGGAAGGTGGCGTGGATCACCGGCTTGACCCGCCCGGCCTCGATCAGCGGCCAGACCTCGGCCTGCAGCGCCGCGGCGATGGCGCCCTTCTCGGCGACGCTGCGGGGCCGCAGGGTCGACCCGGTCAGGGTCAGCCGCTTGGCCATCACCTTCTGCAGGTCGATCTCGACCTTGGCGCCCTTGAGGAAGGCGATGCTGACCTGCCTTCCGTCCACCGCCAGCGTGTCGATGTTGCGGGCGATATAGTCGCCGCCGACCATGTCGAGGATCAGGTCGACGCCGCGGCCGCCGGTCTTCTCCTTGATCACCGTGGCGAAATCCTGCTCGCGGTAGTCGATCGCGACATCTGCGCCGAGGTCGAGGCAGGCTCGGCACTTCTCGGCGCTGCCGGCGGTGGCGAAGACGATGGCGCCCCAGGCCTTGGCCAACTGGATCGCCGTGGTGCCGATGCCGCTCGACCCGCCATGCACCAGGAAACGCTCGCCGGTCTGCAGCCGGCCGCGCTCGAACACATTGGTCCAGACGGTGAACAGGGTCTCGGGCAGCCCCGCTGCCTCCGCCGCTGACAGGCCCTTCGGGACCGGCAGGCATTGCGGTGCCGGGGCGAGGCAGTATTCGGCATAGCCGCCGCCGGCGAGTAGCGCGCAGACCGGGTCGCCGACGCTCCAGTCCTGGACATCCGGGCCGATGGCGGCGACGGTGCCTGCGACCTCCAGCCCCGGCAGCGGGCTGGCGCCAGGCGGCGGGTTGTACAGGCCGCGGCGCTGCAGCACGTCGGGCCGGTTCACCCCGGCGGCTTCGACCTTGATCAGGATCTCGCCGGCCCCGGGCGACGGCACCGGCAGGGTCGCCGGCTTCAGCACCTCGGGCCCGCCGGGGGCCTCGATCACGATCGCGGTCATGGTCTCGGGGAGGATGCTGGTCATCGGCTCACGCTTCCGTCTCGGGAATGGATGCGGATGATGGCCGAAATGTCATGCGGCCGTCATCCGGGAGTCGGATGGAGCGGCCTAAGGTCGCCCGTCGACAATGCAGGCGCACCGGCACGCTTGCGCTCCGGGCTTGCCGATCCTCGCGCCGCCCGCGAGGATTGTCCATCCGCTGCCGAAGGAGATGGCCGATGGATCCGGAAGATCTCGAACCGCGCAAACGCAAGGCACCACCGAAGCCGCTCGACGGCATGTCGGTCGCCGAGCTCGAAGAGTATGTCGCCGAGCTCGAGGCGGAGATCGCCCGCGCCCGCGGCGTCATTGCCGGCAAGCAGAGCCACAAGAGCGCAGCGGATGCGCTGTTCAAGCGCTGAGGCGCCCTCGAAGACCCCAATCCCGTCATCGTAAGGAACGGACCCATGTTGAAGGGCAAGGTAGCGATCGTCACCGGATCGACCAGCGGCATCGGCTTGGGCATCGCCCGGGTGCTGACCGGCCAGGGCGCCGACATCGTGCTGAACGGCTTCGGCGACGCCGGCGAGATCGAGGCGATCCGCAGCGGCATCGAGCGCGAGCACGGGGTGCGCGCGGTCTATGACGGCGCCGACATGTCGAAGGGCGACGCGGTGCGCGGCCTGGTGGCCGCGACGGTCGAAAGGCTCGGCCGGGTCGACATCCTGGTCAACAATGCCGGCATCCAGTTCACCGCGCCGGTGGAGGAGTTCCCGGCCGAGAAGTGGGACGCCATCCTGGCGATCAACCTGTCGGCGGCGTTCCACGGCATCGCCGCGGCGGTGCCGGTGATGAAGAGCCAAGGCTGGGGTCGGATCATCAACATCGCCTCGGCCCACGGCCTCGTGGCTTCGACCCACAAGGCGGCCTATGTCGCGGCCAAGCATGGCCTGCTCGGCCTGACCAAGGTGGTCGGGCTGGAGACGGCGGGGACCGGCATCACCTGCAACGCCGTCTGCCCGGGCTGGGTGCGCACCCCGCTGGTCGAGAAGCAGATCAGCGCGATCGCGGCCGAGAAGGGCATCAGCCAGGAGGAGGCATCCCGCCAGCTCCTGGGCGAGAAGCAGCCCTCGATGACCTTCGTGACGCCGGAGCAGCTGGGCGGCACGGTCGCCTTCCTGTGCTCCGGCGCGGCGGAGCAGATTACCGGCACCAGCCTGTCGGTCGACGGCGGCTGGACGGCGCAGTAACCGGCCGTTTCGCTCAGGCAAGGGGCGCCGCGGAGGCGCCCCTTGAACCGGATTTCATCCTCCCCAGATACAGCATCGTGGCGGCGCCCAGTCGGGGCCGCCACGTCGCAAACCCCGCGGCGCGACCATGATGGTGCGCCGCACAGGTATCGCTCACTGGAGGATATCCATGCGTACTCTCGACCTTTCCCCGCTGTTCCGCTCGACCATCGGCATCGACCGCCTGTCGCGGCTGCTCGATTCCGCGCCGCAGTTCGACGCCGCGGCGCCGTCCTACCCGCCCTACAACATCGAGAAGACCGGTGAGGATGCGTACCGCATCACCATGGCGGTGGCGGGCTTCGGCGAGGACGATCTGGAGGTCGTGACCTCCGAGAACACCCTGACCATCCGCGCCAAGGCGACCTCCGACGAGGAGGAGAAGAGCCGGGTCTTCCTGCATCGCGGCATTGCCGGCCGGGCCTTCGAGCGGCGCTTCCAGCTCGCCGATTACATCAAGGTCGGCGGCGCGACGCTGGTCAACGGCCTGCTCAACATCGACCTGGTCCGCGAGGTGCCGGAGGCGCAGAAGCCCCGCACCGTGAAGATCGCGGTCGGCCAGGCCGAGGCGCCGAAGCAGCTCGCCGCCTGACGGGCCGGGAGAGGGCGCCGCCGCAGCGGCGGCCCTTCGCCCCGAGCCGCAGAGATAAAAAAAGAGGGCCGCTTCCGTGCGGCCCTCGTTTTTTGAAGCCTCGCCTGCTCAACTCGAGCATTGCGCGACGATAAGAGTCATTTTGCCGCTGCGTCAAGCACTCGTTTGGGTCAGAAAAACCCTTTGTTTTGAAGGGTTTTCAGTTGTTCGCCGGCATTCGGCGGGGCGCGCTGAATTGCAAGAGCGCTAAATGATCTTAAAAATGTAATAATTCTGAAGGCTTGCCGTTCGGGGTTTAGACCGGATGGAAACGGGAACGTTACCTAAAATTATAGCCCGATCGTTGCAAAGCCGCACGAATTTCGTCGAGAATCGCCGGATCGTCAATCGTCGCCGGCACGGCGAAGGGAAGCGAATCGGCAATTCGGGCCATGGTGCCGCGCAGGATCTTGCCCGACCGGGTCTTCGGCAGGCGGTCGACGATCATCGCCGTTTTGAACGCCGCGACCGGGCCGATGCCGTCGCGCACCCGCTGCACCGCCTCGGCCGCGATCGTGTCGTGCGGTCGCGTCACCCCCGCCTTCAGCACCAGCAAGCCCAGCGGCACCTGGCCCTTGAGATCGTCCGCCACCCCTATCACCGCGCATTCGGCGACATCGGGATGGCCAGCCAGCATCTCCTCGATCTGCCCGGTCGACAGGCGGTGGCCGGCGACGTTGATGACGTCGTCGACCCGGCTCATGACGAAGACGTAGCCGTCCTCGTCGACCAGCCCGGCATCGCCGGTCTTGTAATAGCCGGGATAGTCCTCGAGATAGGCGCTGCGGAAGCGGGCATCGGCCCGCCACAGCGTCGGCGCGGCGCCCGGCGGCATCGGCAGCCGGCAGGCCAGGGCGCCGATCTCGCCGCGCGGCATCTCGTGCCCGTCCGGCCCCAGCGCGCGCACGTCCCAGCCCGGCATCGG
Organism: Mycobacterium sp. KBS0706; assembly: GCF_005938675.2. GTDB lineage: Bacteria > Pseudomonadota > Alphaproteobacteria > DSM-16000 > Inquilinaceae > Inquilinus. Next base: position 9,601 of record NZ_VCCH02000139.1, on the reverse strand, counting down.
CCTTGTCGGCGACCCCGGCTTGACCGGCATCGGCTCCAGCCCCAGCGGGTTGGCGCAGATCGGCCAGCCGGTCTCGGTCTGCCACCAATGGTCGATCACCGGCACCCGCAACAGCTTTTCGGCCCAACCCAGCGTGGCGGGGTCGCAGCGCTCCCCGGCCAGGAACAGGGCACGGAATTTGGACAGGTCGCGACCGGCCAGCAGGCGCCCCTCCGGATCCTCGCGCTTGATGGCGCGGAAGGCGGTCGGCGCGGTGAACAGCACCGACACGCCATGCTGCTCGACCACCCGCCAATAGGCGCCGGCATCGGGCGTGCCGACCGGCTTGCCCTCGTACATCACGCTGGTGCAGCCGGCCAGCAGTGGCCCGTAGACGATGTAGGAATGGCCGACCACCCAGCCGACATCCGAGGCGGTCCACATCACCTCGCCGGGCTTGACGCCATAGATCGCTGCCATGCTCCAGGCCAGGGCCACGGCATGGCCGCCCTGGTCGCGGACGATGCCCTTGGGCTGGCCGGTGGTGCCGGAGGTGTAGAGGATGTAGAGCGGGTCGGTCGCCGCCACCGGCACGCAGGCCGCCGGTTCTGCCGCAGCCTCCAGCGCCGCCCAGTCATAGTCGCGACCGGCCGTCATCGCCGCCGCACATTGCGGCCGCTGCAGCACCACCGTCGCCGGCACGGTGTGCTTCGCCAGGCCGAGGGCGGTGTCGAGCAACGGCTTGTAGGCGACGATCCGCGCCACCTCGATGCCGCAGGAGGCGGAGACGACCAGCTTCGGCTCGCAATCGTCGATTCGCGCCGCCAGCTCGGGCGCGGCAAAGCCGCCGAACACCACGGAATGCACCGCGCCCAGCCGGGCGCAGGCCAGCATGGCGATCGCCGCCTCCGGCACCATCGGCATGTAGATCACCACCCGGTCGCCCGGGCCGACGCCGAGGCCGCGCATGGCCCCGGCGAAGCGGGCGACCCGGTCGGTCAGCTCGGCATAGGTGAAGCGCCGGACGGTGCCGGTGACCGGGCTGTCGTAGATCAGGGCGATGCGGTCGCCATGGCCGGCGGCGACGTGGCGGTCGAGCGCGTTGAAACAGGTGTTGAGCCGGCCGCCGGCGAACCAGCGGAAGAAAGGGGCGTCGCCGTCGTCCAGCACCCGGTCCCAGCGCCGGTCCCAGTCGATCGCGGTGGCGGCCTCGCCCCAGAATCCCTCCGGGTCGTCGAGCGCGCGGCGATAGGCCTCGGCATAGGCTGCCATGGCGTCCTCCCTGTTTGGACTGAGCCTAGCGCCGCGAAGCCTCCGCGGCGAGGGCCGGTGTCGCGTTCCGGCCACGGCCGGACGCGGCCGGCGGAGCCGATCCCGGCATTCCGCGCGAGGCTGGGCAGTGCCAGAATGTCTCCGCACCAGGGGGCCCGCCGATGCCGCACGCCTACGACACCGATCTCGACCGCAACCCCGCCAATCACGTGCCGCTGACGCCGATCTCCTTCCTCTGCCGCACTGCCCTGGCCCATCCGGACCGGATCGCGGTGGTCTATGGCGAGGTGAAGCGGAGCTGGCGCGAAACCGCGGAGCGCTGCCGCCGCCTGGCCTCGGCCCTGTCCCGCCGCGGCATCGGCAAGAACGACACGGTGGCGGTGATGGCGCCGAACATCCCGGAGGCGTTCGAGGCGACCTATGGCGTGCCGATGGCGGGCGCGGTGCTGTGCGCGCTCAACACCCGGCTCGACGCCGCCGCGATCGCCTTCCAGCTGCGCCATTCCGGGACCCGGGTGCTGCTGGCCGATCGCGAATACGCCCCGGTGGTGCGGGCGGCGCTGGCCGAGCTCACGGCGCCGCCGCTGGTGGTCGACATCATCGACCCGGCGGTGGCGGGCGAGCCGGTCGGCGATCTGACCTATGAGGAATTCCTGGCCGAGGGCGACCCGGCCTGGCCGGGCGTGATGCCCGGCGACGAGTGGGACGCTGTCGCGCTCAACTACACCTCCGGCACCACCGGCGACCCCAAGGGCGTGGTGACGCATCACCGCGGCGCTTATCTCAACGCTCTCGGCAACGTCGTCACCTGGGCCCTGCCGCACCATCCGGTCTATCTCTGGACCCTGCCGATGTTCCACTGCAACGGCTGGTGCTTCCCCTGGACCATCACGGCGATGGCCGGCACCCATGTCTGCCTGCGCCGGGTGGCCGCGCGCGACATCTACGCCGCCGTCGCCGACCACGGCGTCACCCATCTCTGCGGCGCGCCGATCGTCATGGGTATGCTGCTGAACGCCCCGGCCGCGGAGCGTCGCGACTTTCCGCAGGCGGTGCGGATGATGACCGCGGCCTCGCCGCCGCCCGCCGCGGTGCTGGAGGGCATGGCCCGGCTTGGGATCGAGGTCACCCATGTCTACGGCCTGACCGAGGTCTACGGCCCGGCCGTGGTCTGCGACTGGAAGCCGGAATGGGACGCGCTGCCGGCGGGGGAGCAGGCGCGGCTGAAGTCGCGCCAGGGCCTGCCCTATGTGGTGCAGGAGGGGCTGATGGTGGCCGACCCCGACAGCCTCGCCCCGGTGCCGGCCGACGGCGAGACGCTGGGCGAGGTGTTCATGCGCGGCAACATCACCATGAAGGGGTATCTGAAGAACCCGTCGGCCACCGCCAAGGCCTTCGCCGGCGGCTGGTTCCACACCGGCGACCTCGGCGTCATGCACCCGGACGGCTATATCGAGCTGAAGGACCGGTCGAAGGACATCATCATCTCCGGCGGCGAGAACATCTCGACCATCGAGGTCGAGGGCGTGCTGTACCGCCACCCGGCGGTGCTGGAGGCGGCGGTGGTGGCGCGGCCGGACGACAAATGGGGCGAGACCCCCTGCGCCTTCGTCACCCTTCGTCCCGGCGCCGAGGCGACGGCGGAGGAGATCATCGCCTTCAGCCGCCAGCACCTGGCGGGCTTCAAATGCCCGAAGACGGTGGTGTTCGGCGACCTGCCCAAGACCTCGACCGGCAAGATCCAGAAATTCGTGCTGCGGGACCGCGCGCGGGCGCTGTGATCAGGCCGCCGCGGCCTCGACGCACCGGCGGATGCCCTCGGCATAGGGCGTCTTGCGGATCGGCCCGATCAGGGCCTGCAGGGCGCCGTCGTCCATGACCACCGGGTCGGTCTGCAGATAATGCATCTCGACCAGCTCGCGCATCAGCGGGTCGAACAGCCCGGCCAGGCGCAGCATGGTCTTGCCGGCGACCATCAGCCTCGGCTTGCGGCCGGCCGCGGCGAAGGCCAGCGCCGCGGCCTCGCGCTGGGTGATGGTGCCGGGGCCGGCCAGGTGCCAGACCCGGCCCCAGGCCTCCTCCCGCGCCGCCAGGGCGGTGACCACCGGGCCGATATCGGGCACGAAGGCGAATTCATGCGGCCGGTCGATCGGGCCGATCAGCTTCGCCCGCCGGCCTGACGCCGCGGCCTGGAACAGGTCGTGCAGCAGGCTGCGCTCCACGCTCGGGCCATAGAAATCCGGCAGGCGCAGCACCGCGCCGCGGATCCGGCCGGCCGCCTCCAGCACCAGGTCCTCCTGCGCCTTGCGCATCCGGCCTTTGAAGGTGTGTGGCTCGCGCGGATGGTCCTCGCGCACCGGCAGGGTCCGCGGGCGGCCATAGGGATAGACCGTGCCGACCAGCAGCAGCCGGGCCACGCCCTCGGCAGCGGCGCCGTCCAGCACTTGGCGCATCACCACCGGGTGCAGCTGAAACTGGTGATAGGGCACGCCGACCAGATGCACGATCGTGTCCATGCCACGGGCGGCGGCGCGGACCGACTCCGGGTCGTCCGGGGTCCAGATGACGATCTCGGCCAGCGGGTCGGCGCCGAACTCGCGCTCCAGCGCCGGGCGCGACCGCCCGACCACGCGGTACGGCCGGCCCTCCACCCGCAGCGCCGCGGCGATGCTGCGGCCGATGGCGCCGGCGGCGCCGAACAACGCGATCCCACCCATCCGACCTGCTCCATGAACGATGATCCGTTAGTGAACGATGTTCACTGAACGGTGTTCATATACGCGTTGACGGCGGCCGGGTCAATCGGCCAGCATCAGGCATGGGCACGATGGAACGACGGGCGCGCGACAAGGCGGCGCTGCGCGGGCGCATCCTCGACGCGGCGCGCGAGATCGCGCTGCGCGAGGGGTTCGAGGGGCTGACCATGCGCAAGCTGGCGGCCGCGGTCGAATATGCGCCGGGCACGATCTACCTGCATTTCGACGGCCGCGACGCGATCGCGCGCGAGCTGTGCCTGGAAGGCTACCAAGCGCTGTGGACGGCGCTGGAGCCGGCAGCGGGCATCGCCGATCCGCGCGCCCGGCTGGCGGCGCTGGCCGGGGCCTTTGTCGGCTTCGGGCTTGAGCAGCGTGAGCTGTACCGGCTGATTCTGATGGAGGATCCGAAGCTGCTGGACCCGCTGTACCGGGACCGGCCGATCGACGACCCGGACGGCCCCGGCACGTGCGCCTTCCTGGCGCTGGTGCAGGCCTTCGCCGATCTCGGCGCGGCCGGGCCGGAGCGGCGCGCCGAGGTGTTCCTGGCGACGCTGCACGGCATCGTCAGCCTGAAGCTGACCTGCGACCGCTTCCTGCGCACCCCGGCGGAGGAGCTGGTGGCGGCGACGCTGGAGCGGGAGCTCGCCGCCTAGCGTCTAGCGCGACCGCTCCGCAAGGGCCGGCGAGGCCGGCGCGGCCTCCGTCTCCACCGCTGTCAAGTCGGCGCCGCGGGTCTCGCGCGACAGCAGCACGCAGAGGAGGCCCGGCACCGCCATCAGCGCGGCGTAAATGGCGACGGATTGCGGCGTGCCGGTCCAGCCCAGCAGCGCCGTGCCGATCAGCGGCGCGACCGACCCGCCGACCACGGATGCGACCTGGTAGCTGACCGACATGGCGGTGTAGCGCACCCGGGTCGGGAACAGCTCGGTGAACCAGGCCGACATGCTGCCGACGATGATACCGTGGCAGGTCAGGGTCAGCAGCGTCACGTGCAGCACCGTCTCCGGCGCCGTCCCCGGCGGCAGGGTGAACAGAAGGGCGCTGGCGCCGATGCCGGCGACCAGGCCCAGCAGCATCACCGGCCGCCGGCCGACCACGTCCGAGACCCACGCGGCCGCCATGATCACCGCGACCTCCAGGATCGAGCCCCAGAACAGCGCGTCGGACCCGACGCCGCGGGCGAGGCCGAGGAACTGCACCACCAGCACCAGGAAGAAGGTGGTGAACAGGTAGAACAGCGTGTTCTCCGCCGCCTTCACCAGGAACACCTGGCCCATCGGCCGCCAATGGCTGCGGACGGCCTCGGCCAGCGGCGCCGACGGCACCTCGCGGCGCTTGGCCGCCAGCTCGGCGAAGACCGGCGATTCCTCGATCCGCCGCCGCACCCAGAGGCCCAGCAGCACCAGCAGGATCGAGAACAGGAAGGGCAGGCGCCAGGCCCAGTCGACGAAGCCGGCCTCGCCATACTGCGCGGTTAGGGCGCCGATGGTGGCGGCGGCCAGGACATTGGCGGCCGGGCCGCCGATCATCGGGAAGCTGGTCCAGAAGCCGCGCCGCTTGCCCGGCATGGATTCGGCGACGATCAGCAGGGCGCCGGTGGCCTCGCCGCCGACGGCGATGCCCTGCAGCACCCGCAGCGTGACCAGCAGGACCGGGGCCAGCACTCCGGCCGTGGCGTGGGTCGGCAGCAGGCCCATGGCGAAGGTGGCAGCGCCCATCATCAGCAGGCTGACCACCAGCGCGTTCTTGCGGCCGATCCGGTCGCCCAGCGCCCCGAACAGGATGCCGCCCAGCGGCCGGGCCAGGAAGCCGACGGCGAAGGTGCTGAGGCTGAGCAGCGTGCCGGTCAGCGGCGCCTCGCCCGGGAAGAAAACCTTGTTGAAGACGACCGTGGCGCAAAAGCCGAAGATGAAGAAGTCGTACCACTCGATGATGGTGCCGACGGCGCTGGCGAACAGCAGGCGCACGCGCTCCGCGATCGAGGTCGTCATGGATCCTCCCCTTGGTCTTTGGTCCGGTGGCCCGCGCCCCAGGCTTGCCGCGGCCGCGCCCTCGCGTATGGTCGGACATTCCGTCGGCCGCCCGCTTCCACGCGGTGGGCGGGCCGACTTGAACGGAAGCCAATTTCGTTTCATATGAAACGAATGTCAAGCGGGCGGGGAGGCCGGCGATGCGGGACCAGGCGGTGCGGGCGGCGGAGTTCGATCTCGAGGCGTTCCTGCCCTATGAGCTGTCGGTGGTCAGCAACCGGGTCAGCCGCACCTTCGCCCGGCGCTACGCCGATGCTTTCGGGCTCAGCATCCCGGAATGGCGGGTGATGGCGATGGTCGGCCGCTATGCGCCCCTGTCCTCGAACCAGATCTGCGAGCGCACGGCGATGGACAAGGCCAAGGTCAGCCGGGCCGTCAGCCGGCTGATCGCCGCCGGTCATCTCAGCCGCGGCACCCATCCGGCCGACCAGCGGCTGATCCAGCTCGGCTTCACCACCGCCGGCCGCCGGGTCTATGACGCGATCGTGCCGCTGGCGCAGGAGATCGAGGCCGAGCTGATGGCCGCCTTCGAGCCTGGCGAGCGCGAGGTGCTGCGCCGCCTGCTGCGCAAGCTCGACGCCCGCGTCTCCAGCCTCGGCACGCCGCCAGACGCGGCCGGGGAGGACTGACGCCGGTCAGGGATGCAGCGACAGGCCCTTCAGCACACGGTCGACATCCTTGCGGTCCTCGTGCATGGCGAAGCCGACGAGGTTCAGCGCCTCTCCCTGCACCGCCTTGACCGCGGCGCGGTTGGCGTCGTCATAGCCGGTGGTGAACAGCTCGGCGGTGTAGATCGCGATCCGCAGGTTGCGGGCCAGCGCCCTGGCATGCGCCGCCTTCAGCGCCTCGGCCGGGCCGGCGAAGACCAGCACCGGCTGGCGGAACATCGGCAGGTACAGGTTGCCCGACCCGTCCTCATAGGGCGCGCCGACCAGTTCCGGCCGGGTGGCGGCCAGGCCGCTGACGGTGAAGGCGGCGACGTTCAGCTTCTGCCAGACCGGCAGGTCCTCGCGCAGGGCGACCGCGATCTTGGTGTCGAACCGCATGCATCCTCCTCGAAACATGCATGCAGGCTATTGAACCATCGTATCGCCCGGCTTGTACGATCGTGCTGTGGCGGCGGTGCTCCGCGCGGCCTAACATGCGGCCATGGACAGCGATGAATGGGTCACAGTCGGGCTGGACCGGCGCTTTGGCGTCGAGCGATTCCGCGCCCATTTCACCGCCCATTGCTACGAGCGGCACGCGCACGAGACCTATGCCATCGGCCTGACCGAGGCGGGATCGCAGAGCTTCCATTGCCGCGGCGGCACGCACCGCACCCGGCCGGGGTCGGTCATCACCTTCAACCCGGCCGAGATCCATGACGGGCATGCGACCAATGCCGAGGGCTTCCTGTACCGGATGCTGTATGTCGCGCCGGAGACGGTCGCGGCCGTGCTCGACGATGCCGGCATCCGGCCGCCCTGGGCGCTGGCCTTCCCCAACATCCTGTCCGAGGACCCTGTCCTCGCGGCGCTGATCGCCCGCACCGTCGATGCCTTCGCCGAGCCGGGGGCGACGCTGGCTCGGTCCGAGGCACTGGCGGCGATGGTGGTGGGGCTGGCCCAGCGCCAGGCCGGGGCGCCGGCGCCGGATCTGTCCCGGCCCGCCGATGCGGCGCTGGCGCGGGTGCGCGACCATTTGCACGCCCATCTCGGCGACGACGTCACCGCCGACGACCTCGCCGCCGTGGCGGGGCTGAGCAGGTTCCACATGTCCCGCGCCTTCACCCGCCGCTACGGCGCGGCGCCGGCCACCTATCTGCGCTGGATCCGGCTGGAGCGGGCCAAGCGGATGCTGGCGGCGGGAGAGGCGGCGGCCCAGGTGGCGGCGGCCACCGGCTTCACCGACCAGGCGCATCTGACCCGCCGCTTCAGGGGCGCCTACGGCGTCACCCCGGCGCGGTTTCAGAAGGCGGCGCGGGCGGCTTAGGCGGTCAGTCCCAACCGCGCTACGACCTCATCTGCGATCGACAGGCTCGAGGTCAGGCCCGGGCTCTCGATGCCGAACAGGTTGACCAGGCCGGGTACGCCATGCCCCTCCGGCCCCTGGATCACGAAATCCGCGGCGGCGGCGCCGGGCGGCGTGATCTTCGGGCGGATGCCGGAATAGTCCGGCTGCAGGGCCCCGTCCGGCAGCGCCGGCCAGTAGCGGCGGATGGCGGCGTAGAAGCTCTCCGCCCGCGCCGGGTCGACGCGATAGTCGAGCTCCTCGACCCATTCGACGTCCGGGCCGAAGCGCACCCGCCCCCCCAGGTCGATCGTGGCATGGGTGCCCAGGCCGCCGGGCACCGGCACCGGGTAGATCAGGTGCCGGAAGGGCGGCCGGCCGGACAGGCCGAAATAGTTGCCCTTGGCCAGGAAGGGCTGCGGCACCGATGCCTCCGGCACCCCGGCGATGCGGCGGGCGACGGCGGGCGCCGACAGGCCGGCCGAGTTCACCACCCGGCGGGCCAGCAGCTCCATGCCGCCCTCCTCGGTGGCGATCTGCAGGTGCAGCCCGTCCGGCGTGACCGCAGCCGACTCGAGCCGGCTGAGATAGGCGATCATTGCGCCGCCGGCCTCGGCGTCGCCCAGCAGCGCCAGCATGAAGCCGTGGCTGTCGACGATGCCGGTCGAGGGCGACAGCAACGCCGCGGTGCAGGCGACCTCCGGCTCCAGCGCATACGCCTCGTCGGCGGTCAGCGGCCGCAGCGCGTCATTCTCGCCGGTCAGGCCGTTGGCCCGGGCCCCGGCCTCGATCCGGACCAGAGTCGCGGCCTCCTGCTGGTCGGTGGCGACGATCAGCTTGCCGCAGCGCTTCGCGGTGACGCCGTGCTCCTCGCAGAAGCGGTACAGCGCCCGGCGGCCGGCGACGCAGTGCCGGGCCTTCAGGCTGCCCTGCGGGTAGTAGATGCCGGCGTGGATCACCTCGCTGTTGCGGGCCGAGGTCTCGGTGCCGAAGGCGTCCGCCGCCTCCAGGATGATGACCTCCTGGCCGGCCAGGGCCAGCGCCCGGGCGACGGCCAGTCCGACCACCCCGGCGCCGATGACGACGGCATCCACCGTGTCCATCATGCGGCGCCGCGCAGCTGGCCGATCGCGCGGGCGACGCCGCGCAGCTCCGCCAGCCCTTTCAGCCGGCCGATCAGCGAATAGCCGGGGTTGGTCTTCTTGTTCACGTCGTCGGCCAGCAGGTGGCCGTGGTCCGGCCGCATCGGGATCTCCCAATCCGTCCGGCCGGCGGCCTTGCGCGCCCGCTCCTCCGCCAGCAGCGCGTCGATCACCGCCACCATGTCGGCGCCGCCTTCCAGGTGTTCGTCCTCGAAGAAGGAGCCGTCGGGCTCGACCGTGACGTTGCGCAGATGGGCGAAGTGGATGCGCGGAGTGAACTCCCGCGCCATCGCTGCCAGGTCGTTGTCGGCGCGCGAGCCGTAGGAGCCGACGCACAGCGTCAGCCCGTTCGCCGGGCGGTCGACCATGGCCAGCACGGCACGGGCATCGGCGGGGGTGGAGACGATGCGCGGCAGGCCGAACAGCGGGA
>NZ_VCCH02000138.1 GCF_005938675.2 Mycobacterium sp. KBS0706 | reverse complement strand
TCGGCCGCCCGGTCGAGGTGAATGAGATCCCGCGCGAGGCCTGGGAACGGACGTTTCGCGACATCGGTTTTTCCGAGCCGGCCGCGCGGTCCTATGCCCGCATGACCGCGGCCGGCGTCGACGGCGGCTTCGAGAGGCCGGACCAGCCCGTGCGCGGATCGGTGACGCTGAAGGACTATATCGGCGCTCTCGTGCGCGATCAGCCGCTCGGTCGTTGACCCTGCGCTTCGCCTCGTAGACCTTGCCGGTCATGGACATGCCCGGCGCCATGATCGTCTTCGCCCAGGTCGTCGACAGCCGCAGCTTCTCGGCTGCGGCAGCGCGGCTCGGCCTGTCGAAATCGGCGGTCAGCAAGCAGATCGCGAAGCTGGAGGACCGGCTCGGCGCCCGGCTGCTGAACCGCACCACCCGCACCCTCAGCCCGACCGATGCCGGCCAGGATTTCTACGAGCGCTGCCTCCGCGTCGCCCGCGAGGTCGAGGAGGCGGAGCGGGCGATCACCCATCTGTCGGCCGAGCCGCGCGGCGTGCTGCGGCTGAACGCGCCGGCCAGCTTCGGCCGCGAGTACCTGGCGCCGCTGGTGCCGGAGATGCTGGCGCGCTGGCCGGAGCTGCGGATCGAGGCGCTGTTCGAGGACCGCTTCGTCGACGTCGTGGCCGAGGGCTTCGACCTGGTGATCCGGATCACCCGGCTGCAGGATTCCAGCCTGGTGGCCCGGCGCATCGCCTCGTGCCGCCGGCTGGTCTGCGCCGCGCCGTCCTATCTCGCCCGCCGCGGCGTGCCGCGCACCCCGGCCGAGCTGCTGCAGCACGACTGCATCCTCTACAGCTACGCCACCGACCAGAACGAGTGGGAGTTCGTCGGCCCGGACGGGCGACTGGAGACGGTGCGGGTCGACGGCCGGCTGCGCGCCAACAACGCCGAGGTCACCCTGGCGGCACTGCGGGCCGGCGCCGGGCTGGCGCTGTCGCCGGACTTCATCGTCGGCCCGGACATCGCCGCCGGGCGCCTGGTGCCGCTGCTGACCGACTACGAGAACCCGTTCGGCGCGATCTACGCCGTCTGGCCGCACAACCGCAACCTGGCGCCCAAGGTGCGCGCGGTGGTGGACTTCCTGGTCGAACGCTTCGCCGCCGAGCCGATCTGGGAGCGGCGCTAGCCGGCTCCGCCCTCGGCACCGCCATGGGTCTGCGTGCGCAGCGGCCGGTGCTCCACCCGCAGATAGATCAGGAGGCTGAGCGCGAACACCGCCGCCACCGCCGCGAACAGCACGGCGAAGGCGCGGGCGATGGCGACACGCTCGGTCTCGCCCAGCGGCCGGCGCACCAGCTCCTCCAGCCCGGAGACCGAGGCGACCGAAGGGCTCCAGGCCACGATCAGCCCCAGCACCAGCGCCGACCCGGCGGCGACCAGGATGGCCCCGCCGAGGGCGCGGGAGAAGCCGACGGCCCCGGTCACCGCGCCGAGGTCGCGGATCGCCGCGGCGTTCTGCGACGCCACCATGCTGGCCGGGAAGATCGGCCCGACGCCGAGCCCGACGATCATCAGCAGGCCGGAGGCGATCAGCGGCGTGGCGTGGGTCGCCACCGCCGCCAGCGCCAGCGCCGCCACGATCGCCACCGGCAGCCCGACCATCGGCGGCCGGCGATAGGTGCCGGTGCGGGTGATGTAGCGGCCACACAGCGAGGCGGTCACGGTGGTCGAGACCATCAGCGGGATCATCATCAGCCCGACCTCGCCGGTCCCGGCCTGCAGCGCCACCTGCAGATAGGTCGGCGCCAGCACCGCCAGCACCAGATAGCCGCCGAAGGCGAGGAAGACCGACAGCAGCACCGGCCCGACCACGGCATCGCCGAGGAAGCGCGGCGGCAGGATCGGCTGCTCGACCCGGCCCTGGCGGCGGAAGAACAGCCAGCCGGCGGCGACCGCCACCGCCGCGGTCGCGGCGATCGGCAGCGAGGCCCAGGGGAAGGCCGTGCCGCCCCAGGACAGGCCGAGCAGCAGCGCCACGGTGCCGAGGCTGAGCAGGGCGACGGAGGTGAAATCGATCCGCGCCTTGACCCGCGGCACCGGCAGCTTGCGCAGCGCCCGGTCGACGATGCCGATGGCCAGCAGGCCCAAGGGCAGGTTGATCCAGAAGATCCAGGGCCAGCCGGCATATTGCGTCAGGGCGCCGCCCAGGGTCGGGCCGATCAGGGCCGAGCCGGCCCAGACCGTGGCGAAATAGGCGGCGTAGCGGCCGCGCTCGCGCGGCGCCACCACATCGGCGATCACGGTCTGCGCCAGGGTCAGCAGGCCGCCGCCGCCGACGCCCTGCAACGCCCGGGCCGCGATCAGCATGGTCATCGTGGTGGACAGGGCGCACAGCGCCGAGGCGACCAGGAACAGCACCAGGCAGCCCAGCAGCATCAGCCGGCGGCCATACAGGTCGCTGAGCTTGCCGAGGATCGGCGTGGCGCAGGTCGAGGTCAGCAGATAGGCGGTGACGACCCAGGAGATCAGCTCGAAATCGCCGAGCTCGCGCCCGATCGAGGGCAGGGCGGTGGCGACGATGGTCTGGTCGAGCGCCGACAGGAACAGCGCCAGCAGGGCGCCGAGCACGATGGTGCGGATCTCGGACTGGGTCAGGGTCATTTTTGCCGCTTCCTCCCGCCCCGCGCGAGTCGGGGCGCGCCATCCTAGCGGCTGCAGGAGGCGGGGAGGGCGGCGAAGGACCGGGAGCAGCTTTGCGGGGCCGGAGCCGCCCCCTCACCCGAAATCGCTGCGCGATTTCGACCTCTCCCCGAGGAGAGGTGAACATTCCCCTCTCCTCGGGGAGAGGGAGGGGCCCGGCGCCGAAGGCGACGGGAGGGTGAGGGGGAGCGGACCGTGCCGCACCCGCCTCAGCCCGCCGCGTCTTTCAGCGGCAGCGTCACCATCTGGACCAGCCCGCCTTCGGGACGGTTGGCGATCTCGATCCGGCCGCCGGTGCGGTCGATGATCTCCTTGGCGATGGCCAGGCCCAGCCCGGCGCCCGGCACCGTCTGGCGCCGGGCCGGGTCGACCCGGAAGAACGGCTCGAACACCTGGGCCAGCAGATCCGGCGGGATGCCCGGGCCGCGGTCGGTGATGGTGATGCGGGCCTCGCCTTGGGCCTCGCCGCGGGCCGCGTCCAGCGCCACCTCGGCGCCCTTGCCGTGGGTGGCGGCGTTGATCACCAGGTTGCGCAGCGCCCGCTTCAGCGCCAGCGGCCCGGCCTTGACCGAGGCCGGCGCGGCCCGCAACAGGACCACCGGCAGGCCCTGCTCGGCCAGCTCGGTGCTGACGGTCTCGACCAGCCGGTCGAGGCGCACCGGCTCGGAATCGTCGCCCTCGACCTCCTCGCGCACCAGCCGGATGGCGCTGTCGGCGATGCGGTCGAGCTCGTCGAGGTCCTTCAGCCAGGATTCGCGCTCCTCCTCCGGCAGGAACTCGGCGCGCAGGCGCATCCGGGTCATCGGCGTGCGCAGGTCGTGGCCGGCGGCGGCGACCAGGCGCATCCGGCTCTCCATCGCCGCGCGCAGCCGGGCCGACAGGCGGTTCAGCGTCCGCGCCGTGGTCTTCATCTCGGCCGAGCCGGTCTCCGCCAGCTCCGGCAGGGTGCCGTCCGGCCCGATCCGGGCGATGGTGCCCTCCAGCAGCGCCAGCGGCCTGATCACCCGGTCGGCGGCGACCGCGGCGATGCCGATCGCGCCCAGCACCAGCAGCAGCATCCAGCCGGCGAAGGCCAGTGGCACGCCCTGCGGCACCGGCAGGTCGGGCATCGGCAGCCACAACCAGCGGCGCGGATCGATCTGCACCGACAGGATCTGCGGCTCTTCGGGGCTCTGCCGGGAGATGAGCATGGGCAAGGCGTTGCCGGCGTTGTGCATGGCGTCCCGCAGCAGGTCCATCCCGCGCTGGTCCGGCTTGCCCGGCGCCGGCATCGGGTGCAGCTCGAAATCGGCCGCCCGCCCGGGGTTGTCGACCGGCCCGATGCCGTTCTCGACCAGGTCGGCGATCAGCCGGATCTGCCGCACGAAGGGATCGATGGTGCGGGTCGGCGAGGGCTCGCGCAGCAGCAGCAGGGCGACGAAGCTGGCGATGCCGACCACGGCGATGATGGAGACCGCCAGCAGCAGGATGATGCGGGCGCGCAGCGTGTTCACGCCGCTGCTCCGATCTGCTCGACCGACACGGCGAGTTGGTAGCCGCCGTTGCGCACCGTCTTGAACAGCTGGAACCGGCCGCCGTCGCCCAGCTTGCGGCGCAGCCGGCTGACCAGCACGTCGATCGACCGGTCCAGCGGCTCCGCCTCGCGGCCCTGGGTCAGGTCCAGCAGCTGGTCGCGCGACAGGATCCGGCCCGGCCGCTCCAGGAAGGCCAGCAGCAGCTCGAACTCGGCGCCGGTCAGGACCACCTCCTCGCTGGCGTCGTCGAAGATGCGCCGGGTGGCCGGATCGGCGATGAAGTTGGCGAAGCGATAGCGGCCCAGCGGTGCTGCCTCCTCCGGCACCGTCGCCCCGGTCCGGCGCAGCACGGCCCGGATCCGCGCCACGAGCTCGCGCGGGTTGAACGGCTTGCCGAGATAGTCGTCGGCGCCGATCTCCAGCCCGATGATGCGGTCGACATCCTCCTTCAGCGCGGTCAGCAGGATGACCGGCAGATGCGGCTTGCGCCGGCTCAGCTCGCGGCAGATCTCGAGCCCGGAGCCGTCGGGCAGCATGACGTCGAGCACCAGCAGGTCGATCCGGCCCGCCGCCAGCCGCTCCTCGCATTCGCGCCGGTCGGCGGCCAGGCTGACCCGGAAGTTCTGGCCGTCGAGATAGCGGCCGAGCAGACGACGGATCTCGGGATCGTCGTCGACGACAAGGATATGGGGAGAAGTCTGCATCGATCGGGAAGACGCCAAAGCTGTTGTCGTGATCTTTACGGCACCGGAGACGGCAGGCGACGGATTTTCTGCAACGAAGTATTGCCGGCGGCCGGCCGGCAACGTTGGGCAACCAATTTCCTCTGGCGGTCCACATTCGGCAATGGGGGGACGAAAGGCAGCAACACGGCGCTCCTAGCTTCGCCTCGTTCACAGCAACAGGAGTCATCGATGAAATCCACTGTCGCCATCATCGGTGTTGCGACGGCCGGTGTCATCGGTCTCACCCTCGGCGCGGTGCTGAGCCCGGGCGGCACGGCTCTGGCCGACCCGGTCAACGCCAACGCGGTGCACGCCGCCCCGTCTTATGCGATGCCATGGGGTCCGGGAGGCCTGAGCGGTCCCGGCGGCCCCGACAAGCCCGGTCCCGGCTGGGGTCGCCGGCCCGATTTCCGGATGAAGCTGGCGCGCGACCTGGCCGGGCTGGAGACCCTGATCGGCATCCGTGCCGACCAGCTCGACGCCTGGCGCGACTACACCAGCGCCCTCCTGGCCGTGGCGGAGCCGCCGCGGCCGACCATGCCGCCGGCGGACGGCAAGGGTCCGGAGGCCTTCGCCCCGGCCGAGCGCCTGGCCGATGCCGCGATCGCCCGGGGCGATGCGGCCGCGACGTTGAAATCGGCGATCACGGTTCTGCGCGACAGGCTGTCGCCGGAGCAGATCGCCCTGCTGCAGCAGGCGGAGCGGCACATGGGGCCGCCGCCTCCCTTCCCTGGTCCCGGTCCGCAGGATCAGCGCTTCGGCCCCCCGGCCGAGCGTCCGGTGCCCCACGCCGGCTGACGGACCGGTCGGGCCGGCCCGGTGTTCCCCCCACGCAACCGGGCCGGCCCGATGTCTCTGCCTCTTCCCGACACTGATCGGTCATCGTGAGATCACATCTTCTGCGCGGCACCGCGTCGCTGCTCGCCCTGGTCCTGGCGGGCTGCGCGGTCGGCCCCGATTTCGAGCGTCCGGCCGCGCCGGGCGTCGGCCAGTACACGCCCGGCACGCCCCTGGCGCAGACCGCCTCGGCCAACGTGCCGGGTGGTGCTGCGCAGCGCATCCAGAACGGCCGGGACATCCCGGGCGACTGGTGGCGTGTGTTCCGGTCCGAGCCGCTGAACCGGCTGGTGGCCGAGGCGCTGAAGGCCAATCCCGACATCCAGTCGGCCCAGGCGGCGCTGCGCCAGGCGCAGGAGAATGTCTCGGCCGGGCAGGGCGAGCTGTTCCCGACCGTCAGCGGCTCCAGCTCCGCCACGCGGGAGCAGGGCAACAGCACGGTGTCGACCACCGCCGGGTCGCGCACCGTGACCTCGGTCTACAACGTCACCGGCGCCTCGGTCGACGTGTCCTACGACCTCGACGTGTTCGGCGGCACGCGGCGCAACATCGAATCGCTGCAAGCCACGGCCGATTACGAGCGCTACCAGCTCGAGGCCAGCTATCTGACCATCAGCAGCAACGTGGTGACGGCGGCGATCCAGGAGGCCTCACTCAGGGCCCAGATCAAGGCCACCGAGGACATCATCAAGGCCGAGCGCGCCTTCCTGGCGATCCTGCAGCAGCAATTCTCGCTCGGCGGCATCTCGCAGGCCGACGTGGCGTCGCAGCAGGCCACGGTGGCGCAGGACGAGGCGCTGCTGCCGCCGCTGCAGAAGCAGCTGGCGCAGCAGCGCAACCAGCTGGCCGTCTATCTCGGCCGCTTCCCCAGCGAGATCTCGGGCGATGATTTCGAGCTGTCCGGGCTGACCCTGCCGGCCGACCTGCCGCTCAGCCTGCCGTCCAAGCTGGTCGAGCAGCGGCCGGACATCCGGTCGTCGGAGGCGCAGCTCGGGGCCGCCAGCGCCAAGATCGGCGTCGCCATCGCCAACATGCTGCCGCAGATCACGCTCAGCGCCAGCTACGGCAGCAGCGCCGACAGCTTCGGCAGCCTGTTCTCGCCCGGTACCATCGCCTGGTCCCTGGCCGGGCAGGTGGTGCAGACGATCTTCGACGGCGGCTCGCTGCTGCACGACAAGCGCGCCGCCGAGGCCGGCTTCGACCAGGCGGCGGCGCAGTATCGCAGCACCGTGCTGTCGGCGTTCCAGGACGTCGCCGACACGCTGCACGCGATCCAGTACGACGCCGACACGCTGAAGGCGCAGCTGGCGGCGGAGCAGGCGGCCCAGCGCAGCCTCGGCATCGCCCGCAGCCAGTACCAGGCCGGCGCCACCACCTACACCACCGTGCTGACCGCGCAGACCGGCCTCCTGAACGCCCGGATCAGCCGGATCCAGGCCCAGGCCTTGCGGCTCAGCGACACCGCGGCGCTGTACCAGGCGCTCGGCGGCGGCTGGTGGAACCGCACCGACACCCCCGCCGGCCACAAGCAGCCGACCCCCAGCCTGCCCGATTGATCGACGGACAAAGACATGGCCAAGAGCAGAACGGCTTCGATGATCATCCGCATGGTGGTCATGCTGATCGTGATCGGCGTGATCCTGGGCGGCATCTTCGGCTTCCAGGCCTTCAAGAGCCAGATGATCGCCCAGGCGATCGCGGCCCGCAGCAACCCCGCCCAGACCGTGTCGACCACCACCGCGACCTCGTCCGACTGGCAGGAGCGGCTGGAGGCGGTGGGCAGCTTCCGCGCGGTCAACGGCGCCGCCTTGTCCTCCGAGGTGGCGGGCATCGTCGAGGCGATCAGCTTCCAGGACGGCCAGGACGTCGCCGCCGGCACGCCGCTGTTGCAGCTGCGCGCCGAGGAGGATCTGGCGACGCTGCAGCAGTACCGGGCGGCGGCGGAGAACGCCCAGGTCACCTATGACCGCGACCTGAAGCAGCTCAAGGCCCAGGGCGTCAGCCAGGCCACGGTCGACAGCGACCTCGCGACGCTGAAGCAGGCCCAGGCCCAGGTCGCGGCGCAGCAGGCGCTGATCGACAAGAAGACGGTCAAGGCGCCCTTCGCCGGCCGGCTCGGCGTGCGCGAGGTCGATCTCGGCCAGTATCTGAGCGCCGGCACCACGGTCGTCACCCTGCAGTCGCTCGACCCGATCCTGTTCGACTTCACCCTGCCACAGCAGGCCCTGGCCAAGCTCAAGGTCGGGCAGGCTGTGGCGGCGACGCTCGACGGCTATCCGGATCGCAGCTTCGACGGCACGATCACCGCGATCAGCCCGCTGGTCGACAGCACCACCCGCAGCCTGACGGTGCGGGCCAGCTTCGCCAACCCGGACCACGTCCTGCTGCCCGGCATGTACGGCAAGGCCGCGGTCGCGGTCGGCGCGCCGCAGCGCTACGTCACCCTGCCGGCGACGGCGATCGTGTCCAACCCCTATGGCGACATCGCCTATGTCGTGGCGGGGCAGGGGGCGGCCCAGACCGTGAAGCAGATCTTCGTCACCACCGCCGGCAGCCGCGGCGACCAGGTCGCGGTGGCCAAGGGCGTGGCCGAGGGCGACACCGTCGTCACCTCCGGCCAGCTGAAGCTCCAGAACGGCTCGCCGGTCACGGTCAACAACAGCGTGACGCCGCCGAACGACCCGAACGCCGCCCCGGCGGACCCGAGCTGAGGCCGCCATGAACATCACCGACATCTTCATCCGCCGGCCGGTGCTGGCGCTGGTGGTCAGCCTGCTGATCGTGGTCCTCGGCTACCAGTCCTACGCCTCGCTGGCCGTGCGCCAGTATCCGAAGACCGAGAACGCGGTCGTCACCGTGGCCACGACCTATTCGGGCGCCGATCCGGACGTGATCGCCGGCTTCATCACCACGCCGCTGGAAAACGCCATCGCCCAGGCGAACGGCATCGACTACATGACCTCGACCTCGACCAGCGGCGTCTCGACCATTACCGTCAATCTGCGGCTGAACTACAACTCCGACGCCGCGGTCACCGAGATCAACACCAAGGTCAACTCGGTGCTCAACCAGCTGCCCTCGGGGGCGCAGCAGCCGACCATCACGCTGTCGGTCGGCCAGACCATCGCCGCCATGTATATCGGCTTCTATAGCGACGTCCTGGCCGCGAACCAGATCACCGACTACCTGACCCGCGTGGTGCAGCCGAAGCTGCAGGCGGTGCAGGGGGTGCAGACGGCGGAGCTTTTGGGTCCGAAAGTGTTCGCGCTCCGCGTCTGGCTCGACCCCGACAAGCTGGCCGGCTACGGCCTGACCGCCACCGACGTCTACACCGCGCTCGGCAACAACAACGCGATCTCCGGCATCGGCACCACCAAGGGCAACGCCACCCAGATCACCCTGACCGCCTCGACCGACCTGCACGATGTCGAGGAGTTCCGCAACCTGGTGGTCAAGCAGTCGGACGGCGCCGTGATCCGGCTGAAGGATCTCGGCCAGGTCGTGCTCGGCTCGCAGGATTACGAGAGCCGGTCCACCGTCGACGGCCGCACCGGCATCATGATGGGCATCGAGGTGGCGCCGACCGCCAACCTGCTCGACGTCGTCGCCGGGGTGAAGGCGGCGATGCCCGGCCTCCAGGCCCAGTTGCCCAGCGGGTTGCACGCCACCCTGATCTACGATTCCAGCGCCTTCGTCACCAGCTCGATCACCGAGGTCGTGACCAGCCTGGTCGAGGCGCTGGTGATCGTGGTGCTGGTGGTGTTCCTGTTCCTGGGCTCGCCGCGCTCGGTGTTCATCCCGGTGGTGGCGATCCCGCTGTCGCTGGTCGGCACCTTCGCGATGATGCTGGCCTTCGGCTTCTCCATCAACCTGCTGACCCTGTTGGCTCTGGTGCTGGCGATCGGCCTTGTGGTCGACGACGCCATCATCGTGGTCGAGAACGTCAACCGCCACATCGAGGAGGGGGCGACGCCGCTGCAGGCCGCGCTCGACGCGGCGCGCGAGCTGGTCGGGCCGATCATCGCCATGACCGTGGTGCTGGTGGCCGTGTATGTCCCGATCGGCTTCCAGGGCGGGCTGACCGGCGCGCTGTTCACCGAATTCGCCTTCACCCTGGTCGGCGCGGTCGCCGTCTCGATGGTGGTGGCGCTGACTCTGACGCCGATGATGTGCTCGCGCATCCTCAAGCCGCATCTGGCCGACCGCAGCGGCTGGGAGGAGCGGCTGACGGATGTCATCGACCGCGGATTCGAGCACATCCGGCGGCCCTATCAGCGCATGCTGCACGGCAGCCTGAACACCGTGGCGGTGACGATGGTCTTCGCCGTCATCGTGCTCGGCAGCATCTATTTCCTCTACGCCGATGCGCAGACCGAGCTGGCGCCGAACGAGGACCAGGGCGCGGTCCTGGTCTCCACCACCAACCCGCCGCAGGCGACCTTGGCGCTGAAGGCCTCGAACTCCGACCAGGTGGCCCAGGCGATGCGGGCCTATCCGGAGACCGACCACACCCTCGGCATCGACAGCAGCGGCACCTCGATCGCGGTCCAGGTGCTGAAGCCCTGGGACCAGCGCGAGCGCACCGCCGGCACGGTGCAGACCCTGATGCAGCAGGACATCGCCAAGATCGCGGCGGCCCAGAGCGTGGCCTTCCAGCCGGCGCCGCTGCCGGGCAGCAACGGTCTGCCGATCCAGTTCGCCATCACCACGACCGACGGGTTCAAGGAGCTCAACGACGTCGCCACCGCCTTCCAGCAGGCGGCGCAGAAGTCCGGCCTGTTCGTGTTCCTGACCCGCGACCTGCAGGTCGACAAGCCGCAGGCCGAGATCCGCATCGACCGCGACAAGGCGGCGGCGCTGGGCCTGACCATGAGCGATGTCGGCACCGCCATGGCCACCATCCTCGGCGGCGGCTACGTCAACTATTTCAGCATCGACGGCCGGTCGTACCAGGTGATCCCGCAGGTGCAGCAGCGCTCGCGCCTGACCACCGACCAGGTGCTGAACTACCCGGTCACCGCGGTGAACGGCACCCAGATCCCGCTGTCCTCGATCGCCACGATCAAGACCGAGGCGGCGCCGCGCTCGATCTCGCATTTCCAGCAGCTCAACTCGGCCACCATCTCGGGCGTGCCGGCGCCGGGCATCTCGACCGGCCAGGCGCTGGCGCAGCTGAAGTCGCTGGCCGACCAGACGCTGCCGCCGGGCTACACGGTCGACTATGGCGGCCAGTCGCGCCAGACGGTGCAGGAATCGAGCGGCCTGGTGCAGATGTTCGCGCTGGCGCTGATCATCATCTTCCTGGCGCTGGCGGCCCAGTTCAACAGCTTCCGCGACCCGCTGATCATCCTGGTCTCGGTGCCGATGTCGATCGCCGGCGCGCTGGCCTTCATCAGCGTCGGCGTCGGCGGCGCCACCATGAACATCTACACCCAGGTCGGGCTGGTGACGCTGATGGGGCTGATCAGCAAGCACGGCATCCTGATCGTCGAGGTCGCCAACAGCCTGCAGCAGGCCGGCAAGACCAAGCGCGAGGCGATCGAAGGCGCCGCCTCGATCCGGCTGCGTCCGATCCTGATGACCACGGGCGCGATGGTGCTGGGCGTGGTGCCGCTGATCCTGGCGACCGGCGCCGGCGCGGTCTCGCGCTTCAACATGGGCCTGGTCATCGCCAGCGGCCTGACCATCGGCACGATCTTCACGCTGTTCGTGGTGCCGGCCGTCTACATGCTGCTGGCTGCGGATCACCATGCGGAGGGGGCGAGGGAGGGAGAGCCGAAGCCGAGCGAGGCGTGACGGCTTGGCCGTCGGATGCTTTGCCGCGCTCGCGATGACGGCCTTGGGGCACAAGCGACCCACACCGTCATCGCGAGCCTGCACAGGAGGCGCGGCGATCTAGCCTGCCGCCGCCAGGTACCGCGGGACTGGACTGCTTCGCTCCGCGCGCTGTGACCATTTCGCCGCCGCCCTGAGTTCGCCGGCTCAACCAGGGACCGAAGTCGAGTCAGGACATTGCGAATGATATTGAAAGAACATTACGATTCTCGTATCATTATCTTCTGAAAATTGGCTCGATATCATACATAAAATTTTACAGATGATTTTGTAGTCCCTGCGACGGCGGGACGTTTCAGCTCATTCGGCTGAGCCCATAGGGGGAAATCATGGCGATCCGGCGAATAGTCGCGGCAGCTCTCGCGCTCCTCTGCCTTGGCAGCGTCGCCGCAGGAAAAGCTGGCGCGCAGGATGTACCTGCGCCGGCCATTTCGCCAGACCCGCTCCCCGATGTGCCGCCGACACCCTCGGGGCAGGATCCCTTCCCATTCTTCGACAATTACAGTTGGCGCAGCTTCATCGCCCTCAACTGGCCGGCCTTCGACGATCCCGCGAAGCGTGGCCAGCCTGACCGGTCGAAGCCGTTCGGTGATGCCAGCGGGCCGCGCGTGTGGACAACCTGGAAGTCGAGAATCGAGATATTCCAACCGGGTGGGAAAGACCCCAGTGCGTGGACTTCCTATGAGGGGGTGAATCCCTGCGGTCCGTCCTTCACCAATGATGTGGTGACGCTCAGCGCGTTCACTGCATTCGGCGACTTCAACCAAGCGGTCTTCAGCCTGGGCGACCTGGGCAATCCCTTGATCGCACAGAACCAGACCTATGTGCGCTACGAGGTCAGGGTAAACCAGACAGAGTTCGATTCGATTGTTCGGAACCGCTGGTATATCGAAGCCAATCTGCCAAAACCGGAGAATCCCGTTCCGTTTGGCCAAGGATCCACCGAAGTGAAGGCGGCGTGGCGCGTATTGACGGACAGGGACACATCTGCCATCCGCGCTCGCTACTACATAGTTCACGACGCTAATGTATTCGATGTTGCTGCCAACAAATGTGTTAGCCGGGACATCGCCCTTGTCGGCTTTCACATCGTGACGAAGACGCCCCATCGGCCGCAATGGATTTGGTCGACGTTCGAGCAGGTGGACAACGTACCCGGGCTGACCACCGAGCCGAAGCCTCCCACCGGCATCGCCTTGTCGTTCAACGACCCGTCCAAGCCGCAAGCGCTCGATCCCGCCAGACGCCCCAAAGCGATTTCTCCCACCAATCCACCCGTCGCTTCGCCAGCACCCATGCAGGTGGTGCGCAAGCAGCAGATCCAACCCGAAACAATGAAGATGAACAACGCCTACTGGAGCTTGCCTGGCATCAAAGGCACGGTGTGGGAGAACTACATGCTGGTCGCAACCCAGTGGCCGACCCAGATTAGCCCCGAGGATCCAAATAATGACGGGAAACCGTTCCCCGACGGTGGATCCGAGATCGCCAATACAACTATGGAGACATACTTCCAGTTTGACGGGGGCAGCTGCATGACATGCCATCAGATATCTAACGAACAGGGGCGCGATTTCGTCATGTTCGTGACGATGGACGCATTTCGGCCAGGAGCGCTGGCTACAGCCGATCTGTTCTCCACGCAGCTCGCCCGAGGGAAGCAAGCGCCGCCAAGCAGCCCGCCGCTCGGCTCCGATCCAATGATGAAGTCTCTGATGCAGTTCTTCCAGGCAGCCGAGAATCAATAGTCAAGCCACCGCCCATCAGCTCCATCACCTCAATGACCCTCGAAGGAGGACGTGACAATGGCAGTCAGCTTCGCGACCGACATCCGGCCTCTATTCACGGACATCGATATAGATCACATGAGTTTCTACTGCGACCTGTCGAATTATGACGATGTCAAGGCGAATGCCACAGAGATCCTTGGGCGCCTGAAGAGCACTGGCAGGAAGCTGATGCCTCCTGTCTCATCCGGTGGGCCATGGACGCCTGACAAGATACAGCTGTTTCAGACATGGATCGACGACGGCTGCCCAGCTTAGGCCAAGCCCTGCCGATCCGGGACCAGCCGATGGCAGTACCCCTGCTCAAGACCCCTTCCGGCTGAGGAACAGCCCCATCTCCGTCCGGACCTCCAGCACGCCGCCCGCCTGCCGGAAGGCGCGGTCGATGGCCGCGCGAAAGGCCTCTTGCTGAGTCTCGCTGGCGGTCTCGCCCGGCGGAAAGGACGTCAGCGCCAGGAACACATCCTCGGGATCGGTGATCCGGAGGCCGGCCGGATGCCGGGACCAGGCCACGTTGCCGAACCGCGACCGCATCAGGCGCTCGGCTGCGTCGAAGCCGAAGATCGCGGCCATCGGCTCGGACGAGGCACCGCCAAACACGGTCGTCAGCTCGTACAGCTCGCGCATGTTGCCGGCGCCGTTGGTGGTGACCGCCAGGACGCCGCCGGGCCGGAGCACGCGCGCCATCTCCGCGATGCCGGCGGCCGGGTCGGCCAGGTGATACAGCATGTGCATGGCGATGACGGCGTCGAAGCTGCCGTCGTCGAAGGGCAGGGCCGCGGCGTCCGCCTGCCGCCCCGCGACCGAACCGAAGGGCAACGGCCGGCACCGGCCCGTCGCCTCCTCGACCATGCCCGGCGACTGGTCGGCCAGGGTCAGCGCCAGCCGGTCCGGCAGCCTGTCCGCCGCCGAGGCCCAGAACCAGCCCGGGCCGCAGCCGATGTCGACCACATGATCGCCGGCCCTGAGGGGCAACTGCTGGGCCACCCAGGCGAACCACGGCGTCTCGGCCACCGCGTATTCCCGGTGCAGGCGCGCCCGCGCCGCGAGCTTCCGGCTGTCGCCGTACTGTCTGGCCATGCCCGCGGATGGCGCGCCGCCCTGGTCGTTGCCGCTCATGATGCCTCGCTCGACCGTTCCGGCCGAGCCTATGCGCCGGCCGGACGGGCGGCAATCTCCCGAGTGGCGACGGACCATCCCGCCTGAGTGGGCGACGTCCTCGCGGCTCCTGCCGCTATCGCGAGCCCGCAAGCGCGGCGATCCAGGCTGCCGCCGCCTGCGCCGGCCGCGGCGAGTTGTTAACGCAAAGTTCATTGCGTCAACTGCGGCATTTGTTCATGATATGTTCCATGGAGCCCGCATCGGAAGATCCCGACATCCACGCTCACTGCCGCAGCCTCGCGCTGCAGCAGATCGGGGTGCTC
>NZ_VCCH02000137.1 GCF_005938675.2 Mycobacterium sp. KBS0706 | reverse complement strand
TTAGCCCTAAACATTACATTTAGAGGTCACCGAAACGGCACCACGAAGCGGACCTGACCGACGCCACCTCTCACAGCAGCAACTTCAGGATCTTGTTCGACGGACGATCGCAATAGACGAGTAGTCGCACCGGATACCGAGGTTCCGAGATCCATAGTAGATGGAGACCCGCCGGGTGATGCAGCCCGGCGGGGCCAGCGCGCTACAGCCGTTTCCTGCCGGTGATCATGGCCTTCACAAGATTCTCCCGGTGCTCGAAGCTGGCCACGGCGACGCCGGCGAGGTGCAACCCGACCAGTAGGATCAGGACGTTGGCGGCCGCCTCATGGACGTCCGCCACCCACTCGATGCCCCAGAAGGCGTCAGTGGTCATCATGAACCCTGTCGTGCAAGCAACTGCAAGACCCGCGATCAGCGCAATGGTCATGGCGCCGCCAGCGGGATTATGCCCTAGATAGCGCTTTGCTTTTAGACGCAGGACGTCGCGCAGGTAGGCCAGCACCATCGAGGGCCGGCAGACGAAGTCGGTGAAGCGCGCATGCCTCGTGCCGATAAGGCCCCAGACAAGCCGGACCGCCAACAGGCTGATGATGACATAACCGCTGGCCAGATGGACGCTCTTCACCTCGTCCCCAGTCAGCCAGGACGTGGCAAATGCGGCCACCAAGGCCCAGTGAAAAATCCTGACCACTGGATCCCAGACCCGCGTAGCGACGGGCCGGGTTGCGGAGCCGGCCGCAACATCGTCGAACGCTGTCATCAATCCCCCTTTGAGGCGCCGACGACCTCGCCGCTGACCGGGTGGAGGAAGACCTCAACCTTCGCCCCGGCCTTGTCGAGGGCATAGGCCTCATAGCACCCGTTCTCAGGCTTTATCCGGCGAACCTCGTAGCCGAGGTCCTTCAGCTTTGCCTTGGCCGCGTCCTGGCTCATCCACTGGGCGCGGGGCGCATCGCCGCAACTGGGGTCATCGTCGGCAAAAGCCGGCGCAGTGGCGGCCAAGCACATCGCGATCAGGCCGGTCGTCATCAGAAAACGCATGATTTGATCTCCAGCAAGGGCGCCGGGTGATTGCCCGGTTACGATATCGACCGTACGAGAGTGGCGCTGACAGATCCCTGACGGGGCTTGTCAGCGAATTGTCAGCTTGAAAGAGGCAATCTCGCGCGCGATGGCATTGATTCGCCCAATCCTGGCGCTGCTCGCGATCCTGGCGTTGTCACCGTCGGGCTTTGCCGATGATCATGATCGTGCGCGGGCAGCGCGCGATCGGGGTGACATCCGGCCATTGGAGGATATCTTGCCGTCCGTGCGGCAGCGCTTCCCTGGCGACATCGTGCGGATAGAACTTGAGAACGAACATGACCACTGGATCTATGAGATCAGACTGATCTCTCCGGACGGACGGCTCTTGGAGGTGGACGTCGACGCCCGCAGCGGCGACGTGGTCGAGGTCGAGGGACAGTAATGCGCGTCCTTCTGGTCGAAGACGACGACAGGATCGCCGGTGACATCACGGAGAGCTTGTCCCGTGCCGGATACACGATCGAACGGGCGACAGATGGCGAAGACGCCTGGTTCCGTGGCGACACGGAGGAATTCGATGCGGTGATCCTGGATCTCGGACTGCCGAAGCTGGATGGCCTGACCGTGTTGAAACGCTGGCGGATGGCCGGGCGCGGCATGCCGATCCTGGTACTGTCCGCCCGCGGCACCTGGGCCGAACGCGTCGACGGCATCGATGCCGGGGCCGATGATTATCTACCGAAGCCCTTCAGGATCGAGGAGTTGCTGGCGCGTCTGCGGGCGATCATCCGGCGTGCGGCCGGACGAGCGGGACCGATCCTCGAGAATGGCCCGGTCGTATTGGATCCACGGCAGATGAAGGTGATGGTCGACGGCGTTCCGATCGCCCTGTCACCGCAGGAATACCGCCTTCTTTCCTACCTTATGCACCATGCGGGACGCGTCGTCCCGCAACTTGAGTTGACCGAGCATCTCTATGCCCAGGACTATGAGCGGGACTCCAACGCGATCGAGGTGCTGATCGGACGCCTGCGGCGCAAGCTCGGGGTCGACTTCATCGAGACCCGCCGCGGCTTCGGGTACTTGGTCCACGAGTCCACCGCATGAGACATCGGTCGCTTCGCCTGCGCTTGCTCGTAGCAGCAGCCTTGTCCCTGACGATGGCCCTCGTGGTGGCGGGCTTCGGTTTAGTCCTTCTCTTTGAGCGCCATGTTGAGCGCCGGATCGACGAGGAGCTGGACAACGATCTCCGCCAGCTGGCGGGTGCAATCGGCTTCGACAGCGTCGGCGATCTTGCACTTACACAGCGTCCAGCCGATCCACGCTTCGGTCAGCCGTTGAGCGGACTGTACTGGCAGATCACCGACGAGACGACAGGGCAGGATCTCAGATCTCGCTCACTGTGGGACTCCTCGCTCAACCTGCCGACCGATACGTCTGACCTGACCGCGGTGCATCGCCATGTGCTTCCGGGACCGGCCCACGCCACGCTGATCCTGCGCGAACGGCGCGTCGCGATCTTGCAGAGCGGCGCCCAGCACATGCTGCGGATCGCGGTAGGTATCGATCAGGCAGATGTCATCCGGGCTAGCCATGACTTCGCAGGCGATGTCGCGCCCTCGCTAGCATTGTTAGGCTTGGCCTTGTTGGCGGCCGCCTGGGTACAGATCCTGGTTGGGCTTCGCCCGCTCGAGGCAGTGCGCCGGGGCGTCGAGGCGGTTCACGCCGGCCTAAGGTCGCGCCTGCCGACAGTCTACCCCGACGAGGTCCTGCCGCTCGCGAACGAGATCAACGATCTGCTCGACGCGCAGGATCGCGCGATCATCCGGTCGCGCTCCAGCGCAGCTGATCTTGCGCACGGGCTGCGCACGCCCCTCACCGTCCTGGGTGCCGACGCACGCCGGCTGCGGGAACGCGGGCTGGATGATGTTGCCGGCGAGATCGAAGCGCTGGTCGAAACGATGCGCCGGCACGTCGAACGGGCCATTACAAAGGCCCGGCTGCGCCCTCATCGCGGCGCGGCCGCTTCTCTTCGGGCGCTGGTCGATCGCATCATCGGGATTGTCGGGCGGGCTCCGAGAGCCGCCGACCTGGCTTGGGAAAACAAGGTCCCGGACGATCTCAAAGTGGCTATAGACGCAGACGATCTCGCGGAGCTCCTGGGAAACCTGATCGAGAACGCCACAAAATGGGCGGGCAATCGAGTCCGCGTCGCGGCGACGGCCCTGGATGGGGTGCTCGAACTGACTGTCGAGGACGACGGCCCCGGCATCCCGGCAACGCAACGGGCTTCGGCGCTCCGTCGGGGCGTCCGACTTGCCGCCGATCAAGCTGGATATGGGCTCGGCCTCGCGATCGTAGGCGATATCGTCGAGACCTATGCTGGATCGCTGCGGCTCGAGGACAGCGCTATGGGAGGGCTCCGCGTTAGTGTGACGCTGCCGATGCGCGAAAGGGAATGAGCCCGAGGCTGCACAGTTTCGACTCACCGGGGATGTGACCTCCGGGCGCCTCTGCGGAGTTGCGGCGACTGACGTTAGTCCGCTTGTCGCGAGTGCACTCTCCACCTCATCTGCTCATGGGTGGGCGACCGTTGATGATAACGACTGGTCGTTGATCGAGATCAAGGTGGCCATCGGCAGAGAGGCATTCTCTTTTCTCCAATGCCGACGACAGAGAGGGCCGGAGAGCCTCTTCTTGGAGGCTAAAGTTATGGCTTCGCAAGGCCTGTGGCCGGCAATGGGGCAGAACGGCGAAACAGAGAAACGCCTGAATCCATCCGAGGAGAGTTCACATGGCCGTCGATCGAGCCGTTCTGATGTTTTCGGGCCTGATGGTGCTCGTGTCTCTATTGCTCGGCTCCTACGCCTCCCCCTCGTGGTATCTGTTGACGGCCTTTCTGGATCTCAATCTGGTGCAGTCCTCGATTACCGGATTCTGTCCGGCGGCTATCGTCTTCCGGATGCTGGGATTCCGGTCCGGTCCAGCTTTCGAGTAGGCAATCGGGCCTCTTCACCGGATCGCATCCCATGTCCCAATTGAAGCTTCTCTTTCTCGTCTTCGTCGCCGCCCTTCTTCTCGCCAGCGGCTGGGGTGCTGTCGCCAGCGAGTTCACAGTGACGGCGGTCTCGATCCCGGAGATGAAAGCTGTGTTCGGCCAGGTGGAGAGCCGGACCGTGGTGCCGGCGCGGGCTCGCATCGGCGGCACGATCCGAGAGGTCGGGGTCACCGAAGGCAGCGAGGTGAAGGAAGGGCAGCCGATCGCCCGCGTCGTCGATGACAAGCTCGCGCTTGAGCTCGATGCCGCCGATGCGAAGATCAAGGAGCTCCAATCTCAGCTCGAGAACGCCCGGACGGAGCTGGACCGGACGCAGCAGTTGCTCTCGCGCGGCGTGATCAGCCAGAGCCGCCTCGACCAGGCCAAGACCCAGTTCGACGTCGCGTCGAACCAAGTCGCGGCCGCGGAAGCGGACCGGGCGGTGATCGCGCAGAGAACCAGCGAAGGCGCCATCCTCGCGCCCGCGACTGGGCGGGTGCTGACCGTCCCTGTGACCCTCGGGTCCGTGGTCCTCGCCGGCGAGGAGATCGCCCGGATCGCCAGTGGCAGGTACTATCTGCGCCTGTCGCTTCCCGAGCGCCACGCGACGGAGATTCAGGAGGGCGACACGGTGCTGATCGGCCAGCGCGGCCTTTCTCCGTCGAAAACTGGCGACGTCGGAGCCGCCCGCCCCGGACGGATCGCCAAGGTCTACCCGGAGATCGCCGATGGCCGCGTGATCGCCGATGTCGAGGTCCCCGGCATCGGCGATTATTTCGTCAACGAGCGCACCCTGGTCTGGATCCCTGTCGGCGAGCGCGTGGCCGTTGCCATTCCTCCCTCGGCCATCACGACGAAGCACGGCATCGACTATGTGCGCATTGCCACGGCCGACGGGCCGCTGACCGTCGCGGTGATTCCCGGAGAGACCTTCGAGAACGGCGACGGGCCACGGGTCGAGATCCTGACGGGGTTGCGAGAAGGCGACCACGTCCTGCTGCCGGACGCCGCGAAGTGAGGCTCGGGATCGCCGGCCATCTGACGCGCGCCTTCATCGCGTCGCCGCTCACGCCGCTGATCCTCATAGCCGCCCTTGCCCTCGGCCTCGTCGCCCTCGTCACGCTGCCGCGCGAGGAGGAGCCGCAGATCTCCGTGCCCATGGTCGACATCCGGGTCGAGGCCGACGGGCTGAAGGCAGAGGATGCGGTCAAGCTGGTCACCGAGCCGCTCGAGACGATCGTCAAGAGCATCACCGGCGTCGAGCATGTCTATTCCCAGACCGAGGACGATCGTGTCGTCGTCACCGCCCGCTTCCTCGTCGGCACCGGCGCCGATGCCGCGATCCTGCGGGTGCACGAGAAGATCCGCGCCAATTTCGACCGGATCCCGGTCGGCATCCCCGAACCGCTGATCGTGGAGCGCGGGATCGACGACGTCGCCATCATCGTCGTGACGCTCGCGCCCGTGCCCGACACGGCGGACCGCTGGACCGCCAACGACCTCACCCGCATCGCCCGGGAACTCCAGGTCGAAATCGCGAAACTGCCCGACATCGGCCTTACCTACATCGTCGGGGAGCAGCCCGAGGAGATCCGGGTCGAGCCTGTGCCGGAGACGCTGTCGCTCTACGGCGTCACCCTGCAGCAGCTGGCTGCCAAGATCGGTGGAGCGAACCGTTCCTTTCAGGTGGCCCAACTCCGCGAGGACGGCAGGCAGCGCATGCTGGTCGCGGGCCGGACCCTGCAGACGGCGCCGGAGATCGGCAACCTCTTCGTCACCGCCCGCGACGGGCGGCCGGTCTATGTGCGTGACGTCGCCAATGTCTCCCTCGTCACCGAACCGAGCGAATCCCGTGTCACCGAGATCCGCCGGACCTCCGGCGGGCTCGACCGCGCGCCCGCCGTGTCGCTCGCCATCGCCAAGCGCCCCGGGACCAACGCGGTCGCCATCGCCGATGCGGTGACGAAACGGCTCGACCAGGCCCGGGGCCAGATCTTCCCGGATGACGTCGAAATGACGGTCACCCGCAACTATGGGGAGACCGCCAGCGAGAAGGCGGACGAGCTCCTGTTTCACCTCGGGCTCGCCACCCTCTCGATCGTCGTGCTCGTCGCCGTCGCGATCGGCTGGCGCGAGGCGCTGGTGGTCGCCGTCGTCATCCCGACGACCATCCTTCTGACCCTCTTCGCCGCCCGGCTGATGGGATACACGCTCAACCGGGTGAGCCTGTTCGCGCTGATCTTTTCGATCGGCATCCTGGTCGACGACGCCATCGTCGTGATCGAGAACATCGCCCGCCACTGGGCCATGCGGGACGGCCGGACGCGCGTCCAGGCGGCCATCGATGCGGTGGCCGAGGTCGGCAACCCGACCATTGTCGCGACCCTGACCGTCGTCGCCGCGCTGCTGCCGATGCTCTTCGTGTCGGGGATGATGGGACCGTATATGAGCCCGATCCCCGCCAACGCCTCGGCGGCGATGCTGTTCTCCTTCTTCGTCGCCGTGGTCCTGACCCCGTGGCTGATGATGCGGCTCGGGCGCCGATCGGGCGAGGCCATGCCGGCCGGGCACGGCCAAGGAGGACGTCTGGGCCGCTTTTATGTCGCGGCGGCGCGGCCGGTGCTTGAGACCCGGGCGAGGGCCTCGGCTTTCCTGGTCCTTGTCGCCGTCGCCACCGTCGCGTCCTTCGGCCTGATCTACACCCGCCATGTCACAGTCAAACTGCTGCCCTTCGACAACAAGCCGGACCTCCAGGTTGTCGTCGACCTGCCGCGGGGATCGCCGGTCGAGGATACCGACCGGACGTTGCAGGCCATGGCCGACCGCCTGGCGCCGATCCCGGAGATCTCGTCGTTCCAGACCTATGCCGGCACCGCAGCGCCGTTCAACTTCAACGGCCTCGTCCGGCACTACTATTTGCGGTCGTCGCCCTATCAGGGTGACATCGCCGTCAACTTGGTGCCGAAGGGCGAGCGCAGCCGGCCGAGCCATTCTCTCGCACTCGAGATCCGCGAGCGCCTGAAGGGCCTTCCCCTGCCCGCCGGCACAGCGGTGAAGGTGGCGGAACCGCCACCGGGGCCGCCGGTGCTGGCGGCGCTACTGGCCGAGATCTACGGCCCGGACCCGGCAACCCGGAGGGCCGTCGCGACCAAGGTGCGGCAGGCTTTCGAGAGCATCCCCTTCATCGTCGACGTCGACGACAGCTACGGCACGCGGCCCGACCGCGTTCGCATCGCCATCGATCAGGACAATCTCGAATACTATCGGGTCGAGCAGGGCGATGTGTACGACGCGATCCACACTTTCTATCACGGCACGACGGTCGGCTATTCCCACCGTGGCGGCGGCCGCCGTCCGATCCCAATCCGGATCGCCCTGCCCAAGGATCGGCAGGTGGTGGATGAGCGCACCCTGGCCGCCCCGGTGCCGGCCAACGCGTTGCCCGGCGACCGCAGCGTGGTCGAGCTGGGCGACGTCGTCACGGTGACGCGGGAGCCGGCCTCCTACCCCATCTTCCGCCACAACGGCCGTGCCGCCGAAATGGTCACGGCCGAGCTGGCCGGCCAGTTCGAGGCCCCCGTCTACGGGATGATCGCCGTGGCCGACGCGATCGGGAAGGCGGATTGGGGCGACGTGCCAAAGCCAGCGATCGCGCTCCACGGCCAGCCCGACGACGAATCCCACCCGACCCTGCTGTGGGACGGAGAGTGGGAGGTGACCTGGGTGACCTTCCGCGACATGGGAGCAGCCTTTGCTGTCGCCATCCTCGGGATCTACATCCTCGTCGTCGCCCAGTTCGGCTCGTTCAAATTGCCGCTCGTGATCCTGACGCCGATCCCGCTGACCCTCATCGGCATCATGATCGGCCACTGGCTGTTCGCGGCGCCGTTCACCGCGACCTCCATGATCGGCTTCATCGCGCTCGCCGGCATCATCGTCCGCAACTCGATCCTGCTCGTGGACTTCATCCGCCACGCTCGGAGTCCGGACCGGCCGCTGATCGACGTGCTGCTGGAAGCCGGCGCCATCCGCTTCAAGCCGATCCTGCTGACGGCACTGGCCGCCATGATCGGTGCGGCGGTCATCCTCATGGACCCGATCTTCCAGGGGCTGGCCATCTCGCTGCTGTTCGGCCTCGCCTCCTCAACCGCGCTCACCGTCCTCGTCATCCCGGCGATCTACGTGGTGTTTCGCGGCGGCGGACGAACTGTAGCCGCGCAGACTGCCGCCCCATCACCCTCAGAAGGAGCCGATCGATGAGCTACTACTTCGCCAAGACGCTGGACTGCAGCTTCGACGAGGCCGTGCGGCGCGCGACCGAAGCCCTGAAGCAGGCCGGCTTCGGCATCATCACCGAGATCGACGTCCGGGAGACGCTCAAGAAGAAGCTCGGGGTCGATTTCCGGAGCTACCGCATCCTCGGCGCCTGCAATCCCCGGATGGCGCATCACGCCCTGACCATTGAGGACAAAGTTGGCACCATGCTGCCCTGCAACGTCATCGTTCAGGACCTCGGCGGCGGCAGGACGGAAGTGGCGGCGATTGATCCCGTGGCATCCATGCAGGCGATCGAGAACCCAAACTTGCTGGAGCCGGCCGGTCAGGTGCAGGCTGCGCTGAAGGCCGCGATTCTCGCGCTCTGACGCTCTGCCAGCATTTCGACTGGGCGGGCAACCCCTCCGGCCATTTTTTTTCGAGCTGAATGGCAGACTGCGCAAAGTGATAGCGAAAGTCTCTTGATCCGAGCTCCGACTTCCGCTCACCGTGCTGCCCCGTCGGTGCGGCCCGTCTCAACGGCACCAAAAGCGGGCCTGACCCGATCCGGCCCTTTGCAGTAACCGGAAAACGCTCGATGCCCTGGCGGTCTCGGAGCACGCCCTCAAAACGTGATCGTCGTCCGCAGTCCGAGAACTGCTGCATCGCCGATCGTCTTTGAGGGATGGCTAGGATCCGGGATCCCGCCGCCGGGACTGAAGACGTATTGGAAATCCGGCTGCAACGTCCACCATGGCGTGATTTGGGCCTGATAGGTCACTTCGAGCACCGTTTCCGCGCCGCGGATCCGGCCCGGCGCTCCCGAAATGGCAACGGTGTCCGCATCGAGGTTCCTCGCCGTGTTGCCGATCCGAGCATGGATGACGCCGATGCCGGCCGTGTCGTCGGGCCGTCCTGGGATCAGGCCTTTGTAGTTCGTGCCGGCGTTGAAATAGAAATCGATCTCGTTGCGATCACTCGGTGCCGCCATGACGCGGCCGAAGATCCCGAGGCCCTCCCCCTTCCTCCCCGGGACTCGATAGACCATCTGGTCCGCGAGAGCGTAGAGACCCCAGTCTCCGCGATGGAGTAGCGACACGCCGTTACTCGCGGGACTCGCCAAAGACATGCCATCGGTTGCGAAGCGCTGATCGGGAAAGGAGTTCGAGTTGTACCAGACACCGAATTTGTAGGTGCCTGGAAGACCCGCGTCGGTCTCGGAACCGTTGATCGAATATTGGACCTCTCCGATCAAGAAGGCGCCCTTGTCGACACGGAACGAGGTGCCGGAGCCGTTGTCGTCGGGATCGCCATTGTAGAGGCCGACCAACACGGACAATTCGTCCGATGGCTGAAGCTTCAGCCGTATGCCCGGCGTCGCAAAGGGATAAGCCGGCCCTCCGGATGGCAGGTCGATCGCCGTCAATGTCGCCCAGCCGAAGCCGGAGTTGACGAAGAGCGCCCCGTATTGGCTGACGGCGAATTCCTGGTCTGCCGCTTGCTGGCCGACGCGGACCGACGCCTTGCCGCCGAGGATGGACTGTTGGTACCACAACTCGAAGAGGCGGGTAGACGGCTCCGCCTCGATCCCGCTGGCGACGTTCAGATTATCCAGATTGGTCGCGCTCAGGCCCCTTCCATGGATCTGGAAGCCGCTCACATTGAACGTGCCGCCCCCAAAGCCCAGAAACTTCTGGGTGTCGACGGAGAGTGTCGCGAGGGTCGCACCCTCATAGATCGCACCACGATGGACACCGCCGGTTGCATTGCCCAGAACCTCGCTCGTCTCCTGCACGTTCAGTCCGACCCCCATGTCCTCCAGACGGGATCTTACGCCCCCGAGATCCCCGAGCAGGGTGTCTCGAGTCCAAAAGCCGTTATCCGATGATGTCGTAAGTCCGGCCTCCGCGGTCTGGCCGCGGCCGGCCGCCGATGCCGCCTGCGCGCAAGCCGGCGATGCCATCAGGAGCCAGCAACTGAACACGGCCGGAGCTACACGAAAGCCCCAGCCCCATAGAGGCGCGCGTCTCCCGCCCGATGCGGACGTGACGAGATCTCCATGCATGGCGCGAACCTTGTTCTTGGAGGGGTGGTCTGAGGTCGAGAGCGGCACGTTCCGACCCGGATCGCATCTGCGACTGGATCCGGCGCTCCTACGGATGCCGGGAGGGCTGAGCCAGCACATGCAGCAGGACGCGTCCGAACGGGAGGTCTACCAGCCGGTTCCCCCTATACCCACCATGGACTTGATACTGGATCGCTTTCACGGGTCCTGCCTCTTGCATCCCCGACCTCCGCTGCTCGGGTCGCCAAACGGTGATCAGGATGGCGAGGAGCTTGAATCACTCCCATCCCACTGTCGTCGGCCGCCCCTGGCACTTGGTTCGTCAAGAGGTAGACGATGGTATGGCTCGAGGAGCTTCTTTGGAGTCAGTCGCAAGAGCAACTTGAGCAGGCGTCGCATCGCGGATGCTCAAGCCGGCATCCCTCTTGAGACCGCCGCTCCGGGTGACCCGGCCCACCGCGACCGCCGACGGCGGGCGCCAGGGGACTAAGCCGCTGGCGCAGCGGGCTGACGGGTGCAGAGATCACGGAAGCCTCCTGTCTGCAGGGGATGGCCCCCTGATTCAGACAGGACCCGCGATCACCGCCCAGCCAGCCTCAACTCTCCGCCCCCGCACCACGCCCATGCCGCGGCAGCGGCTTAGTCCTTTGCCCGAAACCGGCCATTATGGTCGGCTCTCAAAACCGGACACCCCAGGAGCCGACCCCAACCTGCCGATCGCGACCGGAACACGCACTCCGTCCGTATCCACTCCGCTCCGGCCGTGGGCTACGGGCCGCGGTCGAGTGCGCGACACGTACCATTGTCGCGCATTCGAATAAGATACAAGCGGTCGCCGGTTCATCCCAGCCTGGCTCTTTCCCCCGGATGATGTCCGGCCTCCCGCATCGCGAGCGCGACGACAGCACCGGACAGGAAGGTGAGCAGGCCGACACCGGCGATGGCCCAGGCCAGGCCGAAGGCGTCGCCGATGAAGCCCGCGAGCAGCGCGCCGACGGCGTAGCCGAGATCACGCCAGAACCTGTAGACGCTGAGCGAGCGCGCCCTCCATGTGGGATGCGCGACATCCGAGATCGCGGCCAGCAGCGTCGGATAGACCATCGCCGTTCCGAGCCCCAGCAGCAGGCTGGCGGCGAGCCACCAGCCGAATCCGTCCAGCGCGGCGACCATCATCAGGGCGGCGGCCTGCAGCCACATGCCCCAGATGATCAGCCCTTTCCGGCCCAGCCGGTCGCTGAGCGGGCCGGTGATCGTCTGCATCACGCCCCACACGGCGGGATAGGCGGCCTTGAGCACGCCGATCGGCTCGACGCCGAGCCCGTGCGCTGCAAAGAAGATCGGGAAGATCGCCCAGCTCATCCCGTCGTTGAGGTTGTTGACGAGGCCGGCCTGGCAGGCGGCGAACAGGTTCCGATCGCGGAAGGAGGTCCGCACGAAGACTTCCCTGAAGCCGACGGCCTCCACCTGGGGATGGCGTCCCGCCTCCTGGCGGACGTGCTCGCTGGTGTCGCGGACCAGCAGCACCGACAGCCCCAGGCCGAGCACGGCGTAGCCGATGCCGAGATAGAAGGGCTCCGGCCGCAGGGCGCCCGTCTCAGAGGCGATCCAGCCGGTCAGGAAGGCCGTCAGGCCGACCGTCAGATAGCCGGCGAACTCGTTGAGGCCGACGGCGAGCCCGCGCGATTTCGGGCCGACGAGGTCGATCTTCATAATCACCGTCATCGACCAGGCGAGCCCCTGGCTGACGCCCAGCAGCACATTGGCGCCGACGATCCAGCCCCAGCTCGGCGCCCAGATGATCAGGAACGGCACCGGCAGCCCGATCAGCCAGCCCAGGACCAGCACGCGCTTGCGGCCCCAGCGGTCCGCCATCTGGCCGGAGACCAGGTTGGTGAAGGCCTTCGACAGGCCGAAGCTGGCGATGAAGGAGGCGACAACCGTGGTGGAGGCGAGCCTGAATTCCTCCGATCCAATCAGCGGCACGACCGTCCGCTCCAGACCGACCATGCCGCCGACGAAGGCGTTGACCAGGACCAGGAGACCGAATTGCCGCCAGTTCTCGCGCAGCCCGAGCCTTACGGGCGCGTCCGATGCCGTCGCCACGCCGGCCATGGTCACGCCGCCGCGGCCGCGGCTCCGGCATTGGCGGCTCTGATCACCGTGGCCTCCGGCGGCGCCGGCGGGATCTCGGCGAGCATGAAGCGGATGAACGCGGCCTCGTCTTCGATCCGGAACGCCTCGTTGTGGCGCTTCTCGAAGCCGATGGTGGACCAGGGCTTGCCGCTCAGCCGCCGGCCGCAGACCGAGCCGGCATAGGCGCCCGGGAGCACCTCGACATGGTCCGGCAGAGCCTTCAGCCGGCCGGCGCTCCGGAACAGGTCCCTGGCGCCCTGCTCGGCGCTGACGGCGAGTTCGGTCCGCCCGAGGTCCCCGACCATCAGCGTGTGCCCGGTCAGCACGAACCACGGCTCCTCCGCCCGGGTGCGGTCGTTCACCGCTAGGCAGATGTGCTCAGGCGTGTGCCCCGGAGTGTGCAGCACGCGGGCCGTGACATTGCCTAGCGGCAGGACCTGCTCGTCCTCCACCGCGTCGAACGGGAACGCGACCTCGGCGCGCGACGACAGCACGTATCGGGACCCGGCCGCCTCGGCCAACCGTCGGCCGGCGGACAGGTGGTCGGCATGGATGTGGGTGTCGATGACGTAGTCGATGCGCATCCCGGCGGCCTTCGCCGCCTGCAGATAGGGCTCGACCGCCCCGACCGGGTCGACCACGGCGCCGGTCGCGCGCCCGCCGCATCCGAACAGGTAAGAGATGCCGACGGGATCCTGATGCAGGAACTGACGAAGGATCATGGCCTTGCGCTCCTCGCCTCGGCGGGTTAGGAACATTCAATCGTTCCGCTGAACGTTCCACTGAGGAGAGCCGGTGTCAAGCATGGGGCCAAAACAGGCGATCTTTGCCAGCCTCGCCGAGATGGCCCAGGCGCTGGGGCACCAGCACCGGCTGGAGCTGCTGGAGCACCTCGCCCAGGGCGAGCGCAGCGTCGAGGATCTGTCAGCACGCGCCACCCTCGGCTTCGCCAACACGTCGCGCCACCTGCAGATCCTGCGGCGCGCCCGGCTCGTCGAGGCGCGGCGCCAGGGCAAGCACATGCTCTATCGCCTCGCCGGCGATGCCGAGGTGGTCGAGCTGCTGCAGGCGCTGGGCCGGGTGGGCGAGCGCAACCTGGCCGAGATCGGCCGCGTGATGGCCGACTATTTCCACGCCCGGGACGCCCTGGAGCCGGTCTCGCGGCAGGATCTGATGGCGCGGCTGGAGGACGGGTCCGTCACCGTGCTGGATGTGCGGCCGGAGGACGAGTTCGCGCTCGGCCATCTGCCGGGCGCGCTCAACATCCCGCTGGCCGCGCTGGAGCACCGCCTGGCCGAGCTTCCCGCCGGCCGCGAGGTCGTCGCCTATTGCCGCGGCCCGTACTGCGTCCTGTCCTTCGAGGCCGTCGCCGCGCTGCGGGCGCGCGGCTACCTGGTCCACCGGCTGGAGGACGGCTACCCGGAATGGAAGGCCGCCGGCCTGCCGGTCGAGGCGGTCGCCTGACATGAACCACCGGCCGGAAGGCATCATGAAAGAGATCACGAGCGGACAGTCCGTTGCCGCCGAGCCGTGGCCAATCGTCGACGGCAAGGACCACGCCGCGCCATCCGTGTTCCGGCCGGAAGCCCTGCTGCGCGAGGCCCGGCGGCAGAAGGGGCTGCCGCCGCTGGCCGTGCCTGAGATCTGCGTGCTCGACCCGGACGGCGACATCGTGCGCCGCCTTCGCGCCAGCGGCGCCGGCCGCCCGCACGAGGGCTGGGCCTGCTACCACAGCGATCTCGTCACCTTCGCCCTCGACGGGGTCGGGGAGGTCGGCGTCGTCGGCTGCGCGGTGGGCGCGTCCTTCGCCGTGCTGGTGGCCGAGCAGCTCTTCGCATCGGGCTGCCGCGTGCTGATCAGCGTCACCTCGGCCGGGCAGATCGCCGAGATCGGCCCGACGCCGTATTTCGTACTGATTGACCGTGCTCTGCGCGACGAGGGCACCAGCTACCACTACCTCCCGCCTTCGGCCTTCGCCGGGGCACCGGATCTGGCGCTGCTCGGCCGGGTCGAGGCCGCGCTGGCCCGCCTTCCGGACGCCGTCGTCCATCGCGGCGCGGCCTGGACGACCGACGCTCCCTACCGCGAGACCGAAGCCGCCATCGCAACGGCCCGGGCCCGCGGTGCGCTCGCGGTCGAGATGGAAGCCGCCGCCCTCTACGCCTTTGCCACCGCCACCAGCCGGCCAGTGCTGTGCTTCGCCCACGTCACCAATGCCATGGCCCAGACGGAAGGCGACTTCGAGAAGGGCGAGGCCGACGGCACCGTCGCCTCTCTCGCCGTCATCGCCGCGGCCGCCCGCGCCTGGTCGTCCGGGGACGGTACAGTCTGAGTCGTGGCGACTGTCGCGTTCTGCCGGACCAGTCTGCCTGGT
The DNA here is from genome assembly GCF_005938675.2 of Mycobacterium sp. KBS0706. Lineage (GTDB taxonomy): Bacteria > Pseudomonadota > Alphaproteobacteria > DSM-16000 > Inquilinaceae > Inquilinus. Next base: position 112 of record NZ_VCCH02000137.1, on the reverse strand, counting down.
CCTTCTGGAGGGCGCCAAAGGACTAAGCCGCTGTGGCGGCATGGGCGGGCTGCGCGGACGGTGCGGTTGAGCCGGGGTGGGTCATGACGGCTCGACCTGTCTGACTCAGGGG
>NZ_VCCH02000136.1 GCF_005938675.2 Mycobacterium sp. KBS0706 | reverse complement strand
GCCACGGCGCTGCGCGCCTCGCCATGACGGTCGGGGATTCGGCGAGAACTGCTCGGCTTCATGAGCCATCAGCCACGACTGACGGCCAGATTCTCGGCGCGCACGAAGTCGATGAAGGCGCGCAGCGCCGCCGGCATCTGGCGCTGGCGCGGGTAGTACAGGAAGAAGCCCGGGAAGGGCGGCGACCAGTCCAGCAGCAGCGGCACCAGCCGCCCCTCCGCCAGCTCCGCCGTGACCATGCCCTCGAACACGTAGGCCAGGCCGGCGCCGTCCAGCGCCGACCGGATCAGAAGCCGCTGGTCGTTGTTGACGATCAGCGGTCCGTTCGGGCTGACCGTCAGCTCCCGGCCATCCTTCTCGAACTCCCACGCATAGACCACGCCGCTCGGGAAGCGGTAGCCGAGGCAGGCATGCTCGGTCAGGTCGCGCGGCGTCTGCGGCCGCGGCCTTCGCGCCAGATAGGAAGGGGCTGTGACCACGACCAGCCGCTGCTCGCCGCCGAAGCGCACCGCCACCATGTCGCGCTCCAGTTGCTCGCCGAGGCGGACGCCGGCATCGAAGCCGCCGGCGACGATGTCGATCAGGGCGCTGGTGACCGAAACCTCCAGCCGGATCTCCGGATAGGCGTCCAGGAACCGCGCCACCATCGGCGCCAGGACCAGCTCCGCCGCCGGGATCGAGGCGGTGATCCGCAGCGTCCCGGCCGGCTGGCCGCGGAACTGGTCGATCTCTCCGACGGCTCCCTCGATGTCGCGGAAGGCGGGCTCCAGCCGGGCCAGCAGCCGCTCGCCCGCCTCGGTCGGCGTGACGCTGCGGGTGGTGCGGTTCAACAGCCGGACGCCCAGCCGCTCCTCCAGCCCGCGTATCGCGTGGCTGAGGGCGGAGGCGGACAACGTCAGCTCCACCGCCGCCCGCCGGAAGCTGCGGTGCCGTGCCACCGCGGCGAAGGCGGCCAGATCAGGCAAGTCGGGGCGACGCATTGCTGAATCTCGTTCATCAGCTCATGCGCATATCTATGGGTTATCGCATGATTACCCAACCCCCATTCTCCTGGCGTGCCGCGGCGGTCAGCGCGACCGGCGGCCCCGAACGCTCAGGAGAACCATCATGGACAGACGCTCCCTCGGCCAGGACGGCACCACCGTCTCTGCCATCGGCCTCGGCTGCATGGGCATGTCCGAATTCTACGGCTCGCGCGACGATGCGCAGTCGCTCGACACCCTCGCCGCGGCGCTGGAGCACGGCGTCGACTTCCTCGACACCGCCGACATGTACGGGTCGGGTCACAATGAGGAGCTGGTCGGCCGTTTCCTCAAGGGCCGTCGCGACCAGGTGGTGCTGGCCACCAAGTTCGGCATCGTGCGCGAGCCCGGCGTCGCCGGGCGGCGGGTCGACAACTCGCCGGCCTATATCCGGGCCGCGGCCGAGGCGTCGCTGAAGCGCCTCGGCACCGATGTCATCGACCTCTACTACATGCACCGCCGCAACCCCGCCGTGCCGGTCGAGGATGCGGTCGGCGCCATGGCCGGGCTGGTGCAGGCCGGCAAGGTCCGCCAGATCGGCCTCTCCGAAGTGTCGGCCGAGACCCTGCGCCGGGCCCATGGGGTGCATCCGATCGCGGCGGTGCAGAGCGAGTATTCGCTGTGGACCCGCGACGCGGAGCGCAACGGCGTGATCGAGGCCTGCCGCGAGCTCGGCACCACCTTCGTCGCCTATTCGCCGCTCGGCCGCGCCTTCCTGGCCGGCGCGGTGACCGACACCTCGGCCCTGGCCGCGGATGATTTCCGCCGCGTCAATCCGCGCTTCGCCGACGGGGCGCTGGCCCAGAACACGCGCCTGGTCGAGGCGCTGTCGGATCTCGCCTTCGACCTCGGCGCCAAGCCGGCCCAGGTGGCGCTGGCCTGGCTGCTGGCCAAGCACGACAACGTCGTGCCGATCCCGGGCACCAAGCGCCGCGCCTATCTGGCCGAGAACGCCGCGGCCGCCGCGATCCGGCTGACGGCGGAGCAGGTGTCGTCGCTGGACGTCCTGTTCGCACCGGAGGCCGTCGCCGGCGCGCGCTACAATGAAGCGGGCATGAAGGACATCGGGCTGTAACCTTTAGCCGCCTTGCCGCCTGGGTCCGTCGCGACTATCCAGGCGGCATGCGCATCCTGTTCGTCTGCACCGGCAACATCTGCCGCTCGCCGACCGCCGAGGCGGTGCTGCGGGCCAGGCTCGCCGCCGCCGGCCTGGACCACTCGGTCGACAGCGCCGGCACCCAGGGCTTCCACGCCGGCGAGCCGCCGCACCCGCCGGCGATCCGGGCGGCGGCGGCCCGCGGCTACGACCTGCTGCCGCTGCGCGCCCGCAAGCTGGAGCGGGCGGATTTCCGCCGCTTCGACCTGCTGCTGGCGATGGACCGTGGCCATCTCGACCGGATGCGCCGGCTGGCGGTCGCCGGCCCCGGCCGGATCGGGCTGTTCCTCGATGTCGCGCCGGGGCTGGAGGGCCGGGACGTGCCCGACCCCTATTACGGCGGCAGCGCCGATTTCGAGCATGTGCTGGACCTGGTCGAGGCCGGCTGCGACGCGCTGGTTGCGGCGCTGCGCGAGGGACGGCTCGGCTAAGCCGGCACGTTGCCGGGGGCGTAGAGCGCCGCGAATTCCGCCGTCGGGGCGATCGGCTTGATCATGTCGATCAGCACGCCGTTCGGGTCCTGGGTGATGAAGTGGCGCTGGCCGAAATCCTCGTCGCGCAGCTCCAGCAGGATCGGCAGCCCGGCCGCCTTCAGCCGGTCGTACTCCGCGTCGACATCCTCCACCTCGAAGTTCAGCAGCAGCCCGGAGACCCGGCCGCGGCCCACCGCCGGAATGGTCTCGTGGCTGCCGTCGAGGATGGCGAGGTTCACCCGCTCGTCCTCCACCGACTGCAGATGGACATACCAGTCGACCTCGAACAGCGGCCGGAAGCCAAAGTGCCGGACGTAGAAGGCGGCGGTCGCGGCGACCTCGGCCGTCATGATCACGGGATTGTAGCCGGTGGTCTTCATGGACTTTTCCTCCCGAGCGGATAAACATGCAGGCTGCATGTTTCTCTGAATTAACATACAGGCTGCACGTATGCAACAGACGGAGCGCCGGACCAACCGGGACCGCTCGGACCGCACCCAGGCCGCACTGGTCGCGGCGGCGCGCGGGCTGTTCGTCGAGCGCGGCTATGCCGAGACGGGAACGCCGGAGCTGGTGGCGGCAGCCGGCGTCACCCGCGGCGCGCTGTATCACCACTTCGCCGACAAGCAGGCGCTGTTCCGGGCCGTCGTCGAAGCCGAGGCCGCGGCGGTGGCCGGGGAGATCGAGCAGGCCGCGCCGGCCGACCTGCCGCCGCTCGAGGCGCTGACGCAGGGCGGCGACGCCTTCCTCCGGGCCATGGCGGCGCCGGGCCGGACCCGGCTGCTGCTGGTCGAGGCGCCGGCGGTGCTCGGGCGGGAGGCGCTGGACGAGATCGACGCCCGGCATGGCGGCCGGACGCTGCGCGAGGGGTTGGCGGCGGCGATGGCGGCGGGGGCGCTGCGCCCCCTACCGCTCGATGCCGCCGCCCAGCTGCTGGGCGCCGCCTATGACCGCGCGGCGCTCGCCATCGTCGGCGGGACCGACCCGGCGGAATGCCGCGCGGTGCTGGCGGCGCTGATCGAAGGCCTCAGGCCTCCGCCGTCTGCGCCCGGCGCGACCGGCCCGGGCCGAAGATCGCGAAGCTGATCGCGGCCAGGACCCAGGCGCCGATGCCGCCATACAGCATCACCCAGCCGAAGCCCTCGACCAGCGCCGCATGCGCGGCGGCGCCCGCCGGGTCCAGCATCGCCAGGGCCGGATAGATCTGCGGCAGGGCGGCGAGGTTGCCGGCGGCGACGGAGGCGGCCAGCGCCTGTTGCTGCGCCGCGTCGAGGGTGCCGGACAGGGCGTCCGGCAGGGCCCAGCGGATGCCCTCGATCAGGATCAATCCCATCACCGCGATGTTGATCGCCAGGGTGATCAGCCGGGCGCTGATGTCGATGCCCGACGCCATGCCCGCCCGGTTGGCGGGGACCGAGCCGGTGGTGGTGTTGGTCACCGGCGTGTTGGTCAGGCCGAGACCGATGCCGGCCAAGAGCGTGCCGGGCAGCACGGTCAGCCAGCCGGCCTGCTCGACCCCGGCGCCCAGCCGCAGCAGCAGGAAGCCCGTCCCCATCACCGCCATGCCGAGCGGGATGACCAGGCGCGGGCCACCGCGCTGCAGCAAGCGGTCGGCCACGGGCGGCATCATCAGGAACGGGATGGTGTAGGCCAGCAGCAGGAAACCGACCGTCCGGCTGTCGAGGCCGAGCCCGCCCTGGAAGTAGATCGGCAGGTAGATCATGAACGGCCAGTAGCACCAGTTCATGCCGATGCAGCCGATGATCGCGCCGCTGAACCGGCGGATGCGGAAAACCGAGAAATCGAACATCGGGTGCGGGTTGATCCGCTCCGCCACCACGAAGCCGGCGAAGGCGGCGACGGTCAGGACGGCCAGGCCGATCGCGGTCGTGCGGCTCAGCTCCGCCGCCTGGGTGATCAGGAAGGCCAGGCCGAACACCGCCAGCGTCAGGGTGACGATGCCGGCGACGTCCGGCTTCTGGGCGTGCAGGTCGCGCGATTCGCGGATGCCGACCAGGGACGGGACCAGGGCCAGCAGGGTCAGCGGCACATGGATCAGGAACACCCAATGCCAGCTCGACCAGCTGGCGATCAGCCCGCCGATGATCGGGCCGAAGCCGAGGCCGACGCCGCTGATCACGCCCCAGGCGGTGAAGGCGCGGCCGCGCTCGCGCTCGTCCTGGAACTGGTGGGAGATGATCGCGATCACGCAGGTGAGCATGGCACCGCCGGCCAGGCCCTGCAGGAAGCGGGCGGCGATCAGCACCGAGACATCGTTGGCCAGGCCGCACATCAGCGAGGTGGCGCCGAAGGCGATCGTGGTGATGGTGAAGACGCGCTTGCGGCCATAGCGGTCGGCCAGGGTGCCGGTGGCCATCAGCACGGTGGTGCAGGCGATGGTGTAGGCGTTCATGATCCATTGCAGCCCGCGGAAATCGGCGGGCAGCGCCGTCTCCAGCGTCGGCAGGATCACCGGCACGCTGGAGATCTCGAGGCCGAACATCAGCGCAGCCAGGCAGACGCCGACCAGCGCGGCCATGTTCCGGGCGGAGGGGGAAAGAGCCATGATCCTCTCTCGAAGCGACAGGCCGCGCCGCCGCGCAACGTGCTTGCGTGGTCCGGTTCCGGCGCGGAGGGGTGTCGGTGGGGGCTCGATCGGGCCTGGACCCGAATGTGGTCAATCTGCTTTCATGATGGAAATGAATTAATTTTGTGGCGTCCATTTTCCGCCATCATATATTTGCGCCATGGACTTCGATCCCGCCCTGCTGCGCGCCTTCGTCGCCGTTCATGAGGCCGGCGGCTTCACCCGTGCGGCCGAGCGGCTGCATCTGACCCAGTCGGCCGTCAGCCACCAGATCCGGCGGCTGGAGGAACAGATCGGCCGGCCGCTGCTGCAACGGACCACGCGCAAGCTGCTGCTGACCGAGGACGGCCAGGAGTTCCTGCGCCATGCCGAGCAGATCCTGCAGGCGCAGGACTCGCTGACCCGGCGCTTCCTGCCCTCCGCGGTCTCCGGCGTCGTCCGCTTCGGCGTGCCGGAGAATTTTCTGGGCGACCGGCTGCCAGCGCTGCTGCGCCGCTACGCCCGCGGCTATCCCCAGGTGCGGCTCGAGGTGGCGGTCAGCGTCTGCCTCGACCTGCGCGCCAAGGTCGAGGCCGGCGAGCTCGACCTCGCCGTGGTGATGTCGCGGCCGGGCGAGAGCGGCGGCACGGTGCTGCGGCGGACGCAGTTCGTCTGGGCCGTGGCCGAGGGCTTCGACTGGGCGCCGGGCACATCGCTGCCGTTGGCGCTGGCGCCGCCGCCTTGCCCGTGCCGCGCCATCGCGGTCGACGCCATCACCGCTTCGGGCGTCGAGTGGCATGTCGGCTTCACCTCGGGGAACCAGCACGGGCTGCGGGCGGCGGTGCTGGCGGGGCTGGCCGCTTCGATGATCGCCCGCGACGAGATCGAGCCGGGGATGAAGATCCTCGACGGCCGCCACGGCCTGCCGCCGCTGCCGGAGGTGGAGTTCGCCCTGATCTGGCGGCCCGGCACCACCCTGCCCTGCGCCCGCGAGCTCGGCCGGCTGATCGTCGAATCGGCGGAGGCCGCGCCGGCGCTCCTCGCCCGGGCGGTCTAGGCGGCGTCCTGCGCTTCCGCCGCAGCGCTCGCCCCAAGCCGCGACTGCGCGAAGTCGATGAAGGCGCGCACCTTGGCCGGGGGCAGGTGGCGCGACGGGTACAGCGCGGTGAGCGGGAAGCTCTCGCCGGTCCAGTCCGGCAGCAGCTCGACCAGCGCGCCGCGGTCGATCAGCCGCTGCACGCCGATCGCCTTGACCCGGGCGATGCCGACGCCCTCTAGGCAGGCGCCGAGCATGGTGCCGAACTCCGCCACCATCAGCCGGCCGGTCGCCCGCACCTCCGCCACCTCGGCGCCGCGCCGGTACGACCAGCTGTCGATCGGCTGGCCGGAGGCGGAGTCGCGCACCTGGATGCAGGCGTGGCGGGCCAGGTCGGACGGCGCCTCCGGCCGGCCATGGGCGGCGACATAGGAAGGCGACGCCACGGTGATCGTCCGCGTCTCCAGCAGCTTGCGCGACACCAGCGCGGAGTCCGGCGGGTGGCCGAAGCGCACCGCGATGTCGAAGCCCTCGCCCACCAGGTCGCCGAGTTGGTCCTTCGCCACCAGCTCCAGCGTGAGGTCCGGGTACAGCGCCAGGAACTCCGGGATGTGCGGCGTGAACAGCAGGCGCGAGAAGAAGGCGTCGACATTCACCCGCAGCCGGCCGCGCACCGCGACGGCGGAGCCGGCGGCGACGGTCACGGCGTCCTCGATCCCGGTCAGCAGCGGCGCCACCTCGGCATAGAGCCGGCGGCCCTCGTCGGTCAGGGCGACGGCCCGGGTGGTGCGGTCCAGCAGCCGGACGCCGACCCGCGCCTCCAGCCGCGCCACCGCCCGGCTGACGCCGGAGCGGGACAGCCCCAGCGCCTCGGCCGCGCGGGCGAAGCTGCCGCCTTCGACCACCGCGGCCAGCACGCCGATGGTGGAGATTACCCGTCCGTCGAAGGCCATCGCGCCCTCCGTTGATTCCGAGTCACCAGTCTTATGACTCAATGGCGCTCACGGCAACATCCCGGCGCGCCTAGATCTTCGGCATCCGCTGAAGGAGATCAGGATGTACGCGATCACGGGAATCACCGGCCAGGTGGGCGGCGCGCTCGCCCGGCATCTGCTGGCCGCCGGCGAACGGGTGCGCGCGGTCCTGCGCGACCCGCACAAGGGCGAGGCCTGGGCGGCGCAGGGCTGCGAGATCGCCGTCGCCGGCATGGACGATGCGGCGGCCCTGGCCAAGGCCTTCGCCGGCGCCACCGCCGTCTTCATCCTGCCGCCGCCGGTGTTCGACCCGAAGCCGGGCTATCCCGAGGCGCGCCGGCTGGGCGACACCCTGGTGCAGGCGCTGACGGCCGCGCGGCCGGGCCGGGTGCTGCAGCTGTCGACCATCGGCGCCGACGCCGCCCAGGACAACCTGCTGTCGCAGCACACGCTGCTGGAGGCGGCGCTGCGCGACGTGCCGCTGCCGCTGACGATCCTGCGGCCGGCCTGGTTCGTCGAGAACGCGGCCTGGGACGTGGCCTCGGCCCGCGACGAGGGCGTGATCCGCAGCTTCCTGGCGCCGACCGGCCGGCCGGTGCCGATGGTGGCGACCGCGGATATCGGGCGCATCGCGGCCGAGCTGATCCGCGAGGACCGGGGCGGCCGGCGCGTGGTCGAGCTGGAAGGGCCGCGCCGGGTGTCGCCGGACGACCTCGCCGCCGCCTTCGCCGCCGCCCTCGGCCGGCCGGTGCGGGTCGAGCCGGTGCCGCGCGAGACCTGGGAGAACCTGTTCCGGTCCCAGGGCATGAAGAACCCGATGCCGCGGATCCGCATGCTCGACGGCTTCAACGAGGGCTGGATCGACTTCCGCGACGGCGGCAGCCATGCGCTGAAGGGCCGGGTCGAGGCGGCGGAGGTGATCGCCGAACTGGTCGCCCGCGGTTGAGCGCCTACCCCTTGATCGCCCCCGCGGTCAGGCCGGCGACGATCTTGCGCTGGAAGATCAGCACCAGGGCGATCAGGGGCAGGGTCACCACCACCGAGGCCGCCATGATCGGGCCGAACGGGTATTCGTAGCGACTGCCGCCGGAGATGGTGGCGATCGCCACTGGCACGGTCCGGTTCTCGTCCGACAGGATGAAGGTCAGGGCGAACAGGAACTCGTTCCAAGCCTGGATGAAGGCCAGCAGGCCGGTCGAAGCCAGGGCCGGGCCCATCAGCGGCAGCAGCACGCTGACCAGCACCCGGCCGCGGCTGGCGCCGTCCATCAGCGCCGCCTCCTCCAGCTCGCGCGGGATGTCCTGGATGAATCCCGTCAGCACCCAGACCGTGAAGGGCAGGGTGAAGATCAGATAGGCGAAGGTCAGCGACCCGACGCGGTTGTACAGGCCGAACCAGCGCACCAGCTCGAACATCCCGGACAGCACCACGATCTGCGGGAAGATCGAGATCATCAGGATCACCAGCAGCACCGTCCGCCGCAGCGGGAAGTCCAGCCGGCCCAGCGCATAGGCGGCGCCGATGGCCAGCAGCAGCGAGATCCCGGTGGTCGAGCCGGCGACGATCAGCGAGTTGACGATCGACCCCAGGAACACCGGGTCGTGCAGCAGCGCCTTGTAATAGACCAGCTCGAAGGCCGGCAGCAGCGTCGCCTCGAACAGCGACGCCCCGGTCTTCAGCGAGGACACGATCGCCCAGTAGTACGGGAACAGGGTGTAGACCAGCACCAGGACGACGGCGAAGCCCAGCCCGACGGTCTTCAGCACCCGGCGCCGGCGGTACCGGGCGGCGGCGCGGGCCAGGGCGGTGTCGGGGGCGGCCATGACGCTCATCGCCGGTCCTTCCGTTGCGTGCTCATCGCACGGTCGTCCGGTCCAGCCGGATGGCGCCGATGATGACGATGGCGATCAGGGCGATCAGCAGGAACACCCAGGTCGAGGCGGCGGAGCCGTAGCCGAGCTCCTGGAAGCTGACCAGGTGGTTGCGGGCGTAGATCGTCATGGTCATGGTCGGGTCGCCATTGCCGCCGAGCACGTAGCTCAGGTCGAACATGCGCAGCGCGTCGAGGGTGCGGAACAGCACGGCGACGCCGATCGGCACCCGCAGCATCGGCAGGGTGATCGAGACGAGCCGCTTCCACCACGACACGCCGTCGACCCGCGCCGCCTCGTGGATCTCGGCCGGGATCAGCTGCAGCCCGGCCAGGATCAGCAGCACCATGAAGGGCGTGGTGATCCAGACATCGACGAAGATGACGACGCCCAGCGCCAGCGACGGGTCGGCGGTCCAGGCCACGCCGGTGTCGATCAGATGCAGGTCGATCAGCAGCCGGTTGATGATGCCGAACTGGTCGTGCAGCAGCCATTCCCAGATCTTGGCCGAGACCACGACCGGGATCGACCACGGCACCAGGATGGCGGCGCGCAGCACGCCGCGGCCGGGGATGGCCTCGTTCAGCAGCAGGGCGATGGCGAGGCCCAGCAGCGTCTCCAGCGCCACCGAGACGATGGTGAAGACCAGCGTGTTCTCCACCGCCCGCCACCATTGCGGGTCGCGGGCGACGTCGATGAAGTTGTCGAGCCAGACGAAGCCGTAATTGGTCGGATCGTCGAGGAAGGCGTCGGTGGTCGAGAAGAACAGCGTGCGCAGCAGCGGCCACAGCGCCACCAGCGCGAGGGCCGCAAGCGTCGGCGCCAGGAACAGCCACCCTGCCCGGCGGTGGGACCGCGCGACGCGGCCGGTCATCGACGGCTTTCCCAAATCGAGTCCCCCCTCCCCTCGCGGGAGGGGGATAGGGGGAGGGGGTTCTCTCGGCCGGAGCCGGCGATGAGATCGAGGTTCGTATGACCGGCGCGTGCCTCCAGGACGATTCGCGCGCGGACGCGCGCAGCCCCCTCCCCCTGCCCCCCTCCCGCAAGGGGAGGGGGGACAAAAAAAGGCAGATCGGATGGAAGGGGCTGCATGGGCCTATCCGGCGCGAGCGATCACCACTTCGCCCGCTGGCGCAGGCGGTCCAGCTCCTTGGCCAAAGCGGCGACCGCGGCGTCGGGCTGCTCGTCGCCGGTCAGCACCGCATGCACCGACTTCGAGAAGGCCTGCGACACCCGGTTGTAGCTGGCGCCGGTGGCGGCCGAGGGGCGGGCGATGCTGTCGGCGAAGGCGGCCTCGGTGTCCTTCAGGAAGGGCAGCTTGGCCAGCACCTCCGGGTCCTCGTACAGCGCCGAGACGGTCGGGTTGTAGGCGCCCTGGATCGCCCGGCGCTTCTGGTCGGCGGCGCCGGTCATGTAGCGGATCAGGCTGACCGCCGCGTCCTTGTTCTCGGAGTATTTCGACACGCCGAGATAGGCGGGGCCCAGGCAGCCGCTCGACTTCTCGCCCGCGGCGCCGACCGGCAGCGCCGCCACCCCGACCTTGCCGACCAGGGCGCCGCCCGCGGCCTGCGAGGTGCCCCAGACATAGGGCCAGTTGCGCAGGAACACGGCCTTGCCGCTCTCGAACACGGCGCGGGAGCTCTCCTCGTCATAGCCCAGCACGCCCTGCGGGCTGATCGTGTCGATCCAGCTATGCGCCAGGGCCAGCGCCTGGGCCGTCTTCGGGTTGTCGATGGTGACGTCGCCCTTGGCGTCGATGATGGTGCCGCCGCCGGTGCTGGCGACCCATTCGATGGCGTCGCAGGTCAGCCCCTCATAGGATTTGCCCTGCCAGACGAAGCCCCACATGTCGGCATCGCCGGCCTTGCGCTCGCCGTCCTGCACCGCCTTGGCGGTCTCGGTCAGCTCGGCCCAGGTCTTCGGCACCGCCTTGCCGTATTTCTCCAGCAGGTCCTTGCGGTAGAAGATCAGGCCGGTGTCCATGTACCAGGGCAGGGCCAGCAGCTGGCCGTCGATGGTCGCGGCGTCGATCGTGGTCGGGAAATGCGCCGCCACCTCCTCCTTCGGCACCATCGCGCCGAGGTCGAGCAGATGGTTCTTCAGCATGCCCATCCAGATCACGTCGATCACCAGCACGTCGACATCGGTCGACTTCGCCGCCAGCATCTGCTGGTACAGCGGCACGGCGTCGTCCCAGGACGCCGGCATCTTGTTGATCGACACGGCGTTGCCGCTCTGCTTGGCCCAGGCCTCGGCGGCGCTGCTGCACAGGTCGTAATCGGTGGCGCCGCAGAACAGCTTCACCGTCGCGGCCTCGGCATTGGTCTCGATCCCGGCGGCGGCGAAAACGGCCAGCGCGGCGGTCAGGGATAGGGTGGCGATCTTCACGGGTCCCTCCGTTCAAGCCCCTGTTTGCATTGTTTATCGCTGTGGACGGGTTGATCCCGCCGTTCAGGCGGAGGCCGGAGCCTCTTGTCGGATCAGCGCCAGCAGCTCGGCCTCGCGCGGCAGCGCCCGGCCGCCGTAATCGGTGGTGGCCAGCGCGCCGCATCCCGCAGCCAGGGCCAGGCTGTCGCGGAAGTCGAAGCCGCGCAGCCGGCCGTAGAGGAAGCCGGCGTTGAAGCTGTCGCCGGCGCCGGTGGTGTCGACCACGGTCACCGCCGGGGCCGGCACGGCGCAGCGCTCGCCGCGGCTGACGCCGATGGCGCCCGCGGCGCCGCGCTTGACCAGCACGGTCGGCACCATCGGCGACAGCCGCTCCAGCGCCGCGCTGACATTCGGCGCGCCGGTGAAGGCCAGCGCCTCGGATTCGTTCGGGGCGAAGATGTCGATCTCGCGGAACAGCTCGGCCACGCCGGGCGAATCGATCCGGTGCGGCACGTGCTGGCAGTCGAGATAGACCAGCACGCCCTGCCGCTTCGCCGCCCGGGCCAGGGCCAGCAGCTCGGGCTGCAGCCGGAAGCTCTGCAGCAGCAGCGCCTTGGGCGCCACCGTGGCCAGGGCCTCCGGCGTCGGCGGCAGGTCGTCGCGCACGGCGTAGCTGACGAAGCCGCGGTCATGGGCGAAGGAGAAGGCGGCGCTGACCCGCTCCAGCGGGTGGTCCAGCCGGCGGAACAGCCGGTCGTCCAGCCCTTCCTTGCGGGCCGCATCCAGCGCCAGCTGGCTGAACAGGTCGGTGCCGAAATCGGCCGCCCAGGCGGTGCGCAGCCCCAGCCGGTGCAGCGCCGAGGCGGTGGTGAAGCTGGCGCCGGGCAGGGTGGCGAAGTCGCGCGCGAACAGGTCGGCGCCCAGCCGCGGCACCTCCGGCAGGCCGGTGAAGATCAGGTCCCAGTAGTATTCGCCGACGACGACGGCGTCGCAGCCCGGCGCCCTGCCCGCGGCAGTCATGGCCAGTTGCCGACATGGGGGGCGTGGGCGGCGAGGTATTCGTCGACCAGCGCCTCGGCCCGGGAATAGGACAGCACCAGCGGATGCGCCACCAGCGCCTCGACCGCCAGGTCGCGGTCGCGCTCGCGGATCGCCTGCACCGCCAGCCGCTCATAGCGCTTGATGTCGTGCACCAGCTGGGCCTGCGCCTCCGGCATCGGGCCGATCGGCAGCGGCCGCACCCCGTCGCGGTCGACGACGCAGCTGACCTCGACCACGTCCTCGTCGCGCAGGCCGTCGATGGCGCCCTGGTTCGGCACGTTCAGCCCGCTGTACAGCGGCTTGCCGGTCTCCAGCGCGTCTACGAGGTCCAGGGCGACGCCGGCATAGCCCTCGCCCTCGTCGCCCAGCGGCGCATGGGCGCCGGCGGCCAGCGCCCGGTCGGCCTCCTCCATGCTCGGCGCCCCTTCCTGGGCATAGTGCATGTAGGTGGCGTTGCGGCGATGGGCGTAGGCGTAATAGGCCTCCAGCGCCTTGTCCGGGTTGCGGCGCCAGTCCAGCGCCGTCAGCTGCTCGATCAGCCCGTGGTTCAGGTCGCGCACCTCTTCGCCCCGCGTGCGGGAATCCGACCGGATTGCCTCCACCGCCTTCTCGGCATAGTAGAAATAGTAGAGGTATTCGTTGATCCACATCCCGTGGCGGCGGACCACGCGCGGGCTGAACACCTTCTGGGCCGAGGCGGCCAGGAAGGCATCGTCGGCCAGCAGGCGCGGCAGCACGTCCTCGCCGCCGATCTCGGCGCGGCGGGTGAAGGACAGGTGGTTCAGGCCGAACACCTCGGTGCGCACCGCCTTCTCCGGCACGTCGAACCAGCGCGCCACGGCCGACTGCGCGGCGTTGGCGCCGTCGCAGATGCCGATGGTCCGGTCGTGGCCGGCGTCGCGCAGCGCCTGGGTCACCAGCCCGGCGGGGTTGGTGAAGTTGAACAGCCAGGCGTCGGGGCTGACCCGCTGCAGGAGGTCGGCGTAGCCCAGGATGGTCGGGATGCTGCGCAGCGCCATGGCGAAGCCGCCCGGCCCGGTTGTCTCCTGACCCAGCACGCCATGCGCCAGGGCGATGCGCTCGTCCTTGATCCGGCCTTCCTCCAGCCCTGGCCGGACCGTGGTCACGACATAGGCGGCGCCGTCCAGCGCGCGCTCCGGGTCCAGGCTGGTGGTGATCTTGACGGGGGAACGGGTGCGCCGGGCGATCTCGGCCCCCAGCCCGCCGAACAGCTCCAGCCGCGGCCCGTCGATGTCGAGCAGGCACAGCTCGGTCAGGTTGCTCCACTCCGCGCGGCGCAGCGCCGATTCGATGAACAGAGGGGCGCGGACGCCGCCGCCGCCGACCAGGGTCAGTTTCATGGTGCCTCCCGCGAACCGCCCAAGTTATGACTGGTTATAACCAGTCATGTCAATTGTGGCCGGACTCCCGATTTGCGTGTATGCAGCGAGGGGTAATCTCCGCCCTTGCCGAGAGGCCTTTTCGCGCGCCATGACCGACGGCACCCTCAGCGACGGGCTGCGGCGCGACGACCCGCAGCCGCTCTACCGCCAGATCAAGCAGCGGATCCGCGAGCAGATCGAGCAGGGCCGGCTCGGCACCGATGCCAAGCTGGCGTCGGAGCGCGAGCTGGAGAAGCAGTACGGCGTCAGCCGCATCACCGTGCGCCAGGCGGTGCGCGAGCTGGTGCAGGAGGGCTGGCTGCACAGCCATCCCGGCCGTGGCTTCTTCGTGGCGCGGCGCGAGGAGACCTACGAGCTGCACCTGCTGCGCAGCTTCACCGCCATCGCCGAGGCGCATGGAAGGACGCCGACCAGCCGGCTGATCGAGGGCTATGTCTGCCGCGCGCCGCCGGAGGTGGCGCGGCCGCTGTTCCTGCCGCCCGGCGCCGATGTGGTGATGCTGAAGCGGCTGCGCAGCCTGGACGGCCAGCCGGTGGTGCTGACCCAGGACTGGTTCGCCGCCCGGCTGGTGCCCGGGATCCTCGACCTCGACTGGTCGACCGGCAACCGTTCGCTCTATGCCGAGGTGCGCGACCGCTACCGGCTGCGCCCCGACCGCGGCCGCACCACGATGAGCGCCCGGCTGGCCAATGCCGAGGAGGCGGAGCTCCTGGAGCTGACGCCGCCGGCCGCGGTGCTGACGATCGAGCAGATCGCCTACGACCCGCAGGGCCGGCCGGTGAACATGACCTTTTCCAGCCACCACCCGCTGCGCTATCCGCTGAGCCTCGACCAGAGGGGCTGAACCGGGCGGCGGCCAGCCCCGGAAATGCCCAGATTGGGAATCACGATCGGATCACGATCCGGCTTCTAAATGCTCCGGCGACAACGACGGATCGCGGTGCATCGAGCAGGGGAGAGACGACCGTGCATGGCTCAGGGTTCACAGGGGCCGGCCAGCGTAACGCCGCGCTGACGCAGGGGCTCGAGCAGCCCGAGACCTATTTCGAGGGCAGCCCGCCGCCGCCCGACGGCATCTTCGGCTGGCGCCTGGCGCAGGAGGCCGGGCGGCTGGGCCTGCATCCGCAGGCGCTGGTCATGGACGTGCTGCAGCGCCTGGCCCGCAAGATGTATCTGGACGGGCTCGTCGCCGGGCCGGAGACGTTCAATCCGGACGTCCCTGCCGGCTACACCTATCTCGGCCAGCTGATCGCCCACGACCTGACCTTCAGCGATCTCGGCACCCTGTCGCGCACGGCGACGGCGGGGCCGCTCTGGGCCAGCCCGGCGCTCGACCTCGACTGCCTCTATCGCGGCGGGCCGTTCCGGTCGCCGATG
>NZ_VCCH02000135.1 GCF_005938675.2 Mycobacterium sp. KBS0706 | reverse complement strand
TGCCGGTGGCGATCTGGTGCCGGATCAGGTCGGCCGCCTGGCGCCACAGCGGCTCCGGAGAGTCGGCGTCGAGCATGGCGGCGGCTTCGGTCCTGGTCATCGGGTCAGGTCACCTCTTCCCAGCGGCGGGTGCGCATCGAGCGGTAGCAGGCATCGATGATGCGGTTGACGATCACCCCGTCCTCGAAAGTCTCGGACGGCGCGGTGCCGGCGGCGAAGCAGTCGACGAAGTGGCGCATCTGCTGCGAGAAGCCGTAGGCGCGGGTTTCCTCCGGCACAGGGTACACCCAGCCGGTCTCGGCATCGGCCTTTTCCACGGTGTAGCCGACCGGCTTGCCGACGAAGCCCCAGACCGGCCCGACCGAGGTGTCGGTGACGATGCGCCCCTCCGAGCCCACCAGCTCGTGCCGCAGCTGCATGCCGCCCTTCTCGATCCAGGAGGATTCGATGGTGGCGAGCTGGCCGCCGGCGAATTTCAGCAGCGCGATCGACGCGTCCTCGCCGGTGGTCTTGTCGCGATGGACCATGGTGGCGCCCCAGGCCATCACCTCGGTCACCGGATTGTCCTTGCCGAAGAAGTGGCGGGCGGATTCGACGGTGTGGCAGCCCATGTCCAGCAGGGCGCCGCCGCCGGCGGTCTCCGCGTCCCAGAAATGCGGGGCGTGCGGCCCGGAATGGGCTTCGCGGGCGCGCATGGTCAAGAGGTCGCCGATGCCGCCCGCCTGCACCATCTCATAGGCCTTGGCGATGTTCGGCGAGAACACCGCGCTTTCGGCATAGCCATGCCAGACGCCGGCGTGCCGCACGATGTCCAGCATCCGCTGCGCCTCCGCCGCGGTCCGGGCCAGGGGCTTGGTGCAGATCACCGCCTTGCCGTGCCGGGCCGCGATCTCCACAGCCTCGAGATGGACCTCGTTCGGCAGGGCGATGACCACCAGTTGCACCTTCGGGTCGGCGCACAGCGCCTCGGCGTCTACATGTGCGGTGACCTGCCATTTCGCGGCGAAGGCCCGCGCCCGCTCCGGGTTGCGCGAGCAGCAAGCCACCAGCTCGGCGTTGCGCACATCCAGGAGCGAGTCCGCATAGGTCTCGGCGATGAAGCCGGACCCCATCAATCCGATACCGATCATGCCCTTCCCTCCCCACTGTCAAATACCTTATAATACCACTTGGCCGAATTCGACAGCGTATTTCAACAGAAATTATACCATTTGGCCTATCTGGTATTATGAGGTATCTTCCTCGAAACATCTGGCCGCCGGGCGCTCCCCGGGCCGCAAAACGGGAGGCTGTGAACGATGCATTCGACATCCTTACGGGCGAAGGCTGCCGGGATCGCGCTGGGCGCCCTGCTGGCCGGCGCGGCCGGCCCGGCCCTGGCGGCGGACCCGGTTACCCTGACCCTGGGCAGCTGGCGCACCGAGGACATCGCCGTCTGGCAGGACAAGGTGCTGCCGGCCTTCGAGGCGGCGCATCCGGGCATCAAGGTCGAATTCGCTGCCACCAATACCAATGAATACAACGCCGCGATCCAGTCCCAGATCGAGGGCGGCGCCGGGCCGGACCTGATCACCTGCCGCCCGTTCGACGTGAATGCCGAATGGATCCGCCGCGGCTACCTGGCCAAGCTGGACGGGCTGGCGGGGCTGGAGAATTTCGACGCCACCGCGAAGGCCGCCTGGACCGGGGCGGACGGCGCCAGCTACTGCGTGCCGGTGGCCGCGGTGCTGGCCGGCTTCTACTACAACATCGACATCTTCCAGCAGCTCGGGCTGAAGGTGCCGGCCACCAGCGCCGAGTTCCTGGCGGTGCTGCAGAAGATCAAGGATGACGGCCGCTACACGCCGCTGTCGGTCGGGTCGGCCGAGGCCTGGCAGCTGGCCTATGACGGCCTCTACAGCATCGGCCCGGCCTATTGGAAGGGCGAGGACGGGCGGCTGGGGCTGATCGAGGGCAGCAAGAAGCTGACCGACCCGGACTTCGTGGCCGCCATCGCCGCGCTGAAGGCCTGGACGGCCTTCCTGCCCAAGGGCCAGGAAAGCCTGCAATATGCCGACATGACCCAGCTGTTCACCCTGGGCAAGGCGGCGATCCTCCCCGACGGGTCCTGGAACATCAACCAGGTGACCGCGACCGGGCTGAAGGTCGGCGTGTTCGCGCCGCCGGTCGTCAAGGCCGGCGACCAGCGCTACATGCAGGAGATGCCGGACATGGCGATCGGCCTCAACCCGGCCGGCAAGCACCAGGACGCGGCCCGCACCTTCCTGACCTGGATCGCCGGCAAGGAGTTCCAGGAGGTCTACGTCAACGCCGCGCCCGGCTTCTTCGCCATGAGCAACCAGAAGGTGCAGTACCAGAACGCCCTGGCGCAGGAATTCGCCGACCTGAAGACCGGCGCCAAGCTGACGCCCCGCCTGGCGCTGGACCGGCTGAGCGCCGGCACCCCACCGCTGGACGATGAGATCTGGCGGCTGCTGCAGGTGATGTTCACCACCCCGGACACGACGCCGGAGCAGGTGGCCAAGGAGCTGCAGGCCGGCCTGTCCTCCTGGTACAAGCCGCAGATGGGCCAGTGACCCGCACCGCGTCGGCCCGCCACAGCCTGGCCCTGTTCGTCGCGCCGGCGCTGGCGATCTACCTCGTCTTCGCGGTGCTGCCGCTGGCGACGTCGATCGTGATGAGCCTGTTCGACACCAGCGGGCGGGCCGGCGCGGTGTTCGTCGGCCTGGGCAACTACATCCAGCTGTTCACCCAGCCGGTGGTCAGCGCCCGGTTCTGGAACGCGCTGCTGAACAACGCCAAATACTTCGCCATCCATGTCGTGGTCGAGGTGCCGGTCGGCCTGCTGCTGGCCGCGCTCCTCACCTCCGACGCGGTGCGGCGGACCGAAGGCATCTACCGCACGCTGCTGTTCATCCCGGCGACGCTGTCGGTGGTGATCGTCGGCTTCATCTGGCGGCTGATCCTCAATCCGCTGTGGGGACTGGTCGGCTTTCCGCTGCTGGGCAACCAGATGACCGCGCTGCCGACCATCTCGCTGATGTCGGTCTGGCAGTATGTCGGCATCCCGATGGTGTTCCTGTACAGCGCGCTCCTGGCCGTGCCGCGCGACGTGGTCGAGGCGGCGCGGATCGACGGCGCCGGGCCCTGGCGGATCTTCCGGTCGGTCAAGTTTCCGCTGATCGTGCCGCAGTTCGGGCTGATCGTGATCCTGACCTTCATCTGGACCTTCAACGGCTTCGACCTGGTCTTCGCCCTGAACGGGTCGGCCCCCGGGCCGAACTACAGCACCGACATCCTGGGTACCTTCTTCTACCGCACCTTCTTCGGCTCCAGCGGCCAGGTGGCGGATCTCGATCTCGGCGCCGCCGTGGCGTCGGTGATCTTCACGCTGATGCTGGCCGTCACCGCGGTCTACTTCTGGCTGGTGCAGCGGCGGCTGAAGCCACATGCGCTCTAGGGGAGCTTCGATGAGCGCGATCGTCCGGGACATGGGCGCCGTCCGCCAGGGCCGCTCCCTCCGCCGCTGGAGTGCGGAGCAGGTGGCCGCGCATGCCGTGCTGATACTGTTCGTGGCGCTGGCGCTAGGCCCGATCGTCGTCGTCATCCTCAACTCGCTGAAGACCACGCCGGCGATTTTCGGCGGGCCCTTCGCCCTGCCGACGGCCGAGACATTCAGTCTGGACGGCTACAAGCGGGTGCTGACCCGCGGCAACTTCCTTTTGAACTACCGCAACAGCCTGGTCGTCACCGTCGGCTCGGTCGGGCTGACAGTGCTGGTTTCGACCCTCGCCGCCTATGCGCTGGTCGAGTACCGGGTGCGGATCGTGCCGCTGCTGGCCGGGCTGTTCATCGCCGGGGTGATGCTGCCGATCCGCCTTGGCACGATCCCGATCATCCAGCTGATGGTCGCCTGGGGACTGATGGACACGCTGGCGGCGCTGATCTTGGTCTATACGGCGATGAGCATCCCGATCGCCGTGACCATGCTGATGACCTATTTCCGCACGGTGCCGACCGAGCTGAAGGAGGCGGCGCGGATCGATGGTGCCGGCGAGTTGCGCACCTTTCGCATCGCCCTGCCCCTGGTCCGGCCCGGCCTGGCGGCCGTCGCCACCGTGACCATGCTGCCGATCTGGAACGACCTGTGGTTCCCGCTGATTCTGGCGCCGGGCCGGGCCAACCAGACCGTGACCCTGGGCGTGCAGCAATTCGTCGGCCAGTTCCTGAACGACTATCCGGCGCTGCTGGCCGCCCTGACAATGGGCGCGATGCCGCTGGTGCTGCTGTTCGTCCTGTTTTCGCGCCAGTTCATCCGCGGCGTCAGCCAGGGCTTCAGCAAATAAGGACGTCGAGTCGGCCGGCAAACTACGCCGGTCGGCGCGGCGCTGGTGCCGGCTGGCTCCCAGCATCGCCGTTCAGGCTAGGATATTTTTCGGCGCTGATTCGTTGCGATCCCGGCATTGACCCGGTATCCTGCCCGGATTGATGTAAGCCTTTGTGGCCCTGCGGCACGGCCCGCGTCGATCCCTGACTTCGGAGAGAACCATGGATGCAGCTGAACAGAAGCCTTCGCTGGAATCCGAGGCTTCGCGAATCGTCAATTCCTACATGGGCTGGTCGGCGGGCGCCGGGTTGATACCGCTCCCGGGCGCCGACCTGGCCGCGATTTCCGGCGTCCAGCTGAAGATGGTGCACTCGCTGTCGAAGCTGTACGGCCTGCCGTTCTCGCGCGACGCCGCGAAGTCGGTCATCGGCGCCCTGGTCGGCGGCGGCGGTGCCGTGGTCCTCAGCGCTCCGATGGGCAGCCTGATCAAGGGCGTTCCCGTCGTCGGCCAGATCGCCGGCGCACTGACGCAGCCTGCGCTCGCGGCAGCGACCACCTACGCCCTGGGCAAGGTTTTCATCCAGCATTTCGAGACCGGCGGGAACCTGCTGAATTTCAACGCCAACGACCTGCGCGACTATTACAACGAGCAGCTCGCCGCGGTGCGCGAAGCCAAGCCGGCGACGGTCCGGGCCAGCGCGGCCAAGGCCGACTGACGTCCGGGTTCCGGCGACCCGCGTCGCCGGCGCTATTGAAGTGTCACAGGATCGGCGTTCCCATGGCCAGGTGCGCCGCAGGTTTGACGGGTGGGCTGGTGGCCACGGGGCAGCCGCCTTGCCCGGCCGTGCATGCGAGCGGCGGAGGCCGTCGGACATCCACCCGGGTCCCCGCAGCCTCAGCGCGAGTGTCCGGGAGCCGCCCGGTCCGGGCATCGGCGGGGGGAAAGCGGGGATCATGACCATTATCATCTACCTCGCCCTCTGCATCGTGGTGGGGCTCGCGGGGCGCAGGCGCCCGATCGGGTTCGTCGGCTATTTCGTGCTGTCGCTGCTGCTGACGCCGATCGTGCCGCTGCTCTTCCTGCTGGTCACCCAGAAGCAGTTCCTCGAGCAGGAGACGGCGATACGCCTCTACCGGGCCTATTGCCGGCGCTGCGGCTGCGGGATGGCCGAGGCTGACACGATCCACACCTGCAACCGCTGCGGGGCACCGCTCTGATGCTGGCGCTGTTGCGCCAACCACGCCTCCGGGCCTAGACGCATCGTCCAGCTGGACCGGAGAGCATGCCCCTCATCACCATTCTTCGCTCGATCGCCGCGCGCAACCTGCGTCGGATCGCGCTGATGGCGGTCGTCGCCGGGTTGAGCAACGCAGCAGTCCTGGCGCTGATCAACATGGCCGCCGACCGCCAGTCCAGCAGCACCGACGGCGGCGGCAGCGGCAGCACCGTGGTCCTGGCGCTGATGTTCGTCGGCGTGGTCCTCATGTACACCTTCTCGCAGCGCTTCCTGATGTTCGAGGCGGCGAGAGAGGTCGAGTCCCTGATCCACCGCATCCGCACGCGCCTGATCGAGGCGGTGCGGCACAGCGAGCTCGCCGACATCGAGCACATCGGCCGGACCCGGATCTATAACGGCCTGAGCAAGGAGATCCAGACGCTGGCCCAGTCCAGCGCGACGCTCGCCCTGATCTTCCAGATGTCCATGCTGGTGTTGTTCACCATGGCCTATCTGGCATTCCTGTCGATGACCGCGTTCCTGCTCGCGATCGGCTTCATCGGCGTGGCGATCGTGCTCTATCTCGGCCGGGCAAAGCACGCGAGCAAGGCGGTCCAGGAGGCCACCGAGGCGGAGTACGGGCTGGACGTGCTGGTGACCGGCATCCTCGAGGGGTTCAAGGAGGTCAAGCTCAATGCCCGGCGCAGCGGCGAACTGCTCGAGGATCTGGTGAAAGCCTCGCGGCAGGCCTCCGACCAGCGCATCAAGGCCCATCTCGGCTTCGCCCAGAACCTGATCTTCTCGCAGAACATCTTCTTCCTGCTGCTGGGAACGATGGTCTTCGTCGTGCCGGCCTTGAGCAGCGCCACCGCCTACAGCGACACGCTGCTGAAGACGACGACCGTGATCCTGTTCGTCATCGGGCCGCTTGGCGGGTTGGTCGGATCCGTGCCGATCCTGGCCAATGCCAACACCGCGGCCGCCCATCTCCTCGAGCTCGAACGCCTGCTGGAGGAATCGGCCGGGCCGAAGGAGGACTGGGACGGCCAGGCCGCCGGCCCGGCGCCGTCGTTCCAGCGGATCGAGCTGCGCGGCGTGACCTTCCATTTCGAGGAGACCCCCGGGCAGTACGCCTTCCAGGTCGGCCCGGTCGACCTCACGATCCAGGCCGGCGAGACGATCTTCATCTCCGGCGGCAACGGGTCGGGGAAGTCGACCCTGCTGCGGCTGCTGACGGCGCTGTACCTGCCGCAGCTAGGCACCATCTCCGTCGACGGCCGGCCGGTGACCCACGCCAACGCTGCGTCCTATCGGGCCCTGTTTTCGGCGGTCTTCTCGGACTTCCACCTGTTCAAGCGGACCTATGGGGTCGACCCGGAGGCCGTGGCGGAGGTCGACGAGCTGCTGCGGCTGTTCGAGATCGACGCCAAGACCGGCGTCGCCGGCGACGCGTTCACGACAGTCGACCTCTCCGCCGGCCAGCGCAAGCGGCTGGCGCTGATCGTGGCGGTGCTGGAGCGCCGCCCGATCTGCATCCTCGACGAATGGGCGGCCGACCAGGACCCGCATTTCCGGCAGAAGTTCTACGATGAGCTGCTGCGGATGCTGAAGGATCGCGCCATCACGGTCATCGCGGTCACGCATGACGACCGCTACTACGATCGCGCGGACAGGCGACTGCACATGGAAGAAGGCAGGATCGTGAGCGTTGGACCGGAGAACGTCGATGCTTAAGCGCGCCTGGCTTCGCACCCGACGCTACCTGTTCGAGCACGGGCCCGAGGTCGCGGTGTTCGTGGTGATCTTCGCCATCCTGGCGGTCGTGCTGCTGCCGCGGATGGTCTTTACCATCCCGGCCGGGCATGTCGGCGTGCTGTGGAAGCGCTTCGGCGGGACGGTCCTGGATTACACGATCGGCGAGGGGATTGCGATCATCCTGCCCTGGGACCGGATCCACATCTACGATCTGCGAGTGCAGCTGATCGATCGCGATTTCGACGTGCTATCGACGGACGGCCTGAAGGTCACGGTCAACATCGCCTACCGCTTCCAGCTGATCAGGGACAAGGTCCCGCTGCTGCACAAGACCGTCGGCGAAGACTATGCCGACGTGCTGCTGACCGCGGCGATCGGCGCCCGCGCCCGCGACATCCTGGGACGGAACACGCCGGAGGAGATCTATTCGTACCGCCGCGCCGAGGTGCAGACCGAGATCCTGAAGGAGATGCAGCAGAGCCTGCTGCAGCCGCTGGTCGCGCCCGCGTCCGCCACTCAGGTGCCCAGCGGCTTCATCGAGATCGAGGACGTCTTCTTCCGGTCGATCAAGCTGCCGCCCACGGTCGAGGAGGCGATCGACCGCAAGAACCAGATGCAGCAGCGCAGCCTGGAATATGACTACCGCCTGCTGCTCGAGGCGAAGGAGAGCGAGCGCAAGCGCATCGAGGCGCGCGGCATCAAGGAGTTTCAGGACATCGTCTCGCAGGGGATCACCGAAAGCTATCTCAAGTGGCGCGGCATCGACGCGACCCAGGCTCTCGCCAACTCGCCGAACAGCAAGATCGTCGTGATCGGCGGCGGCAAGGACGGATTGCCGATCATCCTCGGCAACACCGACAGCCCGGCCGCGGTCGCGCCGGCCCCCACCGGGACGAGTCCGCCGGCGGCCCCCGCCGCCGGGACGAATCCGCCGGTGGCGCCGGGCGCATCGATCATCGTGCCGTCGTCGCCGGCGGCGCTGGCCCCGCCGCCGCCCGCCGCCGCCAACCAGGCCGGCGCGACGGACCTGCTTCCGCGCGATCCGCTGAACGCCCGGTAGACCGGGGCGCAGCAATGACGAAGGGCGCCAGGACGGAGTCGGATCGCAGACGCGGCATCGGGTTCGTCGCGGCGGTGGTGCTGCTGCTTGCCAGCGGCTGGATCGGCGGCACCGTCCCGGGCCGGGCGGCCGGGACGCCCCCCGCCGGCGCCGACGGAGAGACCGAGCAGATTCTGCTGCGGCTGGGCGGGGATGAGATCGTGGCGACGACCATCGCCATGCCGCTCGCCCGGAACTTCCTGGAGCGGAAGGGGGCTCACGGCATCGGCATCGTCCCGGCACCGGCGCCCTGGACCGCCGAGATCTCCGGGCGCATGGGCAACGGCAATCGGGTGTCGATCCTGGTCCGCGCCGCGTTGACCGAGGAGGCGTTCCGCCTGCTCGCTGCCGGCGAGATCGATATCGCCATGGCAGGGCGCGAGCCCTCGCCGCAGGAGGTCGGCGCCATGCCGATGCTCGGCCATCAGGACGACTCGCACGCCGCCGCCGCGATCGCGCGCGCCGCCGCCGTGATCGCGGTCCATCCCGGGAACCCGGTCGAGACGCTGAGCTTCCGGCAGCTCCACGGCATCTATGCCGGCACGGTGACGGATTGGGCCGAACTCGGCGGCAGGCCAGGTCCGATCCATGCGCTCACCCGGGAGGGTGGATCGGCGACGCGCCAGCTGTTCGACAGTGTCGTCCTGGGATCGACGCCGATGGCGACGACGGTCCGCCAGTTCGGCAGCTTCGAGGAGATGCGGTCAGTCGCGGCAAGCGACCCGGACGCGATCGGCTACTTCGTGGTTCCCGGGTCGCTGAAGATGCTGCGCGTCATCGTCGGCGACGACACCAAGGTGTCCCCGCCCGACAGCTACCAGCTGGCCAGCGGCGACTATCCTCTGAGCCAGACCCTGTACCTCTACCGCGACCCCCAGGGCGCAAACGCCGACGTCTCGGCCTTCTTCGACCAGGCGCTCGCGGTGTCGTCCCAGTTCACCATCATCTCAGCCGGGCTGTCGGAGCTGGGCCCGGCCCTGATCCTGCCGAGCGGCGAGCGCCGCGATTCCGGGCGCTACGAGGAACTGACCCGCAACGCCCTGCGCGTCAGCACGACGATCCGCTTCGACGACGGCTCGATGGTGGTGGACAGCACGGCCAGCCACGACCTCGACCTCCTGGCACGGTATCTTCGCATGCTCCAGGTGCGCGGCGACCATCTCGTGCACATCGCCTTCTCCGAAGGAAGCGGCGATCCGGCCGCAGACGAACGGGCCTCCCGCCAGCTCGGCGAGGTCGTCGCGACGGAGCTGCGGCGCCGGCTGGTCGCGCCCGGCGACGTCGTCGCGCTCGGCGCCCAGAGGCCGCTCGTCGAGGACGATACGCCGGTCGGGCGCGGGATCAATCGTCGCGTGGAGACCTGGATCCGGCCTTAACCCGGATATCTCACACCCCCTGCGTCCTGCGCCGGTTCAAAATGCCGACGGGGCAGGAGAGCGGCGCAGCGCGATGCTTATGCATCGGGCAAGCCGTTCGACGCACCTCGTCGGCATTTTCAACCGGCCCGAAGGGTCGTCTTGCGGTGGCCGCCTGCGGGGGCGGGCCGCTCAACCGTATGTCCCTATACGCTTTTCGCGTCCCGCCCCCGCATCCGACTCACCGCAAGACGACGCAGGGCGTAGGGGGTGTGAGATATCCGGGCTAATGCCGGTCAGGAGGGCTGCGCCGCCGCGTCGGCCCCCGCCATCAGCGCCAGCGCGTCGAGCCCGGCGACCGTGACGCTGTCGGTCCGCGCCACCAGCATCCGGCCGTCGCGCAGCCGCAGGTTGAGCATCCGCTGCCCGGGATGCAGCAGCCGGATTCCGACGCCCAGCGCCACCCCCACCGGTCCGATGACGGACCCGACGGTCAAGGCCCAGCCGGTGGCGCTCAGCAGGCGGTGCTCCTCGCGGTCCGGCCAGCCCAGCACCGCTACGACCTCGGCGTCGAGGATGACCTGCTCCCCGCCCGGTGCGACGAAACCGAAGCGTCCGTCCGGCCCGAGGCGGCGGATCCGGACGAGGCCGACGCCGAAGTCGCCGCCGAGCAGCTCGAGCCGTCCGCCCGCCACGAGCTTCATCCGCTCGGCCGGGGCGTCGCGGGGCCTGCCGCCCAGGGTCTTCCGGGCCGCGTCCGTCAGCGTCGAGAACACGGCGCGGCCGTGGTCGACGACCGTCCGGGCCGAGCCCGGCTTATCCGCCGGGGCCGCCGCCGGTTCAACGGCCTCGCCGGTCGGCTGGTCGAGCTTGCCGAGCGGATCATTCTGGATGGTGCTGCGCTTCGCCATGGCGGTTTCCCCAACTCAGGTCGGTGGTTCAAGGCATCGCGACGATCTCGGCCGCGAGCGCGCGGTAGTCGGCCGCGCCGGTGCTCGACGGCGCATAGGCGGCGATGGGGACGCCGAAGGACGGCGCCTCGGCCAGCCGGATGTTCTCGCGCACCACGGTGTTCAGGACCTGGCGCGGGAATTTGGCGGCCAGCCGTTCCCGCACCTCGGCGCAGTGCCGGTTGCGCGTGTTGAAACGGCAGACCACGAACCCCAGCAGGGAGAGCGCCGGATTGCAGCTCTCCTGGACCAGGCGGATCGTGCCGAGGATCTGGACGACCCCGGTCAGCGCCATGATGTGCGCCTCGACCGGGACCAGCGCCCGGTCGGCAGCGGCGAGGGCGTTGATGGTCAAGAGACCGCGGGCCGGCGGCGTGTCGATGATCACGTAGCGCCACTCCGCCAGGGCCGCGCGCGGCATCAACCGGGACAGCAGCGTCTCGGCCGACCTGTCCTGCGCCAGGCGCCTCTCGGCCTCGGCGAGCGACGGCGCGGCGGGCAGCAGAGCCAGGCCTGCCACGGACGACGCGCGGACCAGGCTGCCGAACGGGTGCCCCGGATCGAACACCGAAGGGCCCGCCGTGTCGGCATCCGCGCCGAGCCAGGTCGAGGCGTTGCCCTGCGGGTCCAGGTCGATCAGCAGCGTCGGCTGGCCGTCCTGGGCCAGCGACGCGGCGAGGTTGACGGCCGTCGTCGTCTTTGCGGCACCGCCCTTGTGGTTGGCGATCGCGATGACGCGCGTGTCCGTCATGGGGGCAGCCTCAATGCACCACGGCGGTTACAGTGTTGGACACGGGCAGGGCATTCAGCGACGTGCTGAGCGCGACCAGCCGGCGCAGCAGGGTGAAGACGCGGATGGTCGACGTCGCCTGCATCGGGATGCTGTACCGCGTGCCACGATAGACCACGGAGACGAAGTCGTCTGCACTGGGCGAGTCCATGTTGACGACGAACAGCCGGTCGGCCAGGGCGCTCGATCCTGGCGGCCTGGCGTCCGGGGTGACGAGTTCGACCGCCGTTCCGCTCCTGGTCAGCCAGCCGAGGAAATGGATGATATCGAGGGTCGAGCGGGCATAGATCTTGACCTCCGTGGTGCCGTGCGAATCCGCGGATGCGCCCTGCCGGGTGAAGCTGAACGAGTCCGCCGCCGACGATGCGCCCGGCGCCCCCGCCCTGACCGTGTCGCAGCTCGGCCCGAGAGCAGCCGAAGCCCGCCCGCCCCCCGATGTCAGCGAGGAATCGAAGCAGATCACGGCGGCCGGCTGCACGCTGACCATCTGGTAGCGCGTGCCGTTGGCGGTCTGCTCCGGCCGCAGCAGCAGCCCGGCCTTCGCCACCTCGACCAGGCTCTTCAGATCGGAGGCGCGCTGCGCCGAGAGCGGAGGCCCGTATTCGACGGTGCGCGGGATGGTCTCGGTGGAGAGGCCGAGCGCCAGCGCAGTCCTGAGCTCCTGGGTGAAGGCGGGGAAGCTGGGATTGCCGGGATCGTTCACCAGCGTCCGCGTCAGGCCCTGCGACCGCAGCACCGCCTTCTGGATGAAGAGATAGAACAGGAGCTCGCGCGGCAGTCCCTCGCGAACGAGGAAGTCGAGCGTCTCCGCGCTGATGGGCCGTTGCAGCCCGAGCCAGAACTCCTTGGATTCGAGGATGCCGAGGTCGAAGTTCGTATTGGTCGTCGCCGTCGCGTTGGCGGTCGTGCCAAAGGTGCTGTTCGTGGGCGGCCCGTTCCCGAAGACGACCGTGGGCAGCACCCCAAGGGAGCCGCCGACCGTGCCCGAGCCGCGGACCACGACCAGCTGCGTGAAGCTGAGCGGCACATTGTCGGCGGCGCGGACGATGTTCAGGAGCAGGGCTTCGTTCTGGACCTGCTCGATCGAGCTGTTGAGGCGGCCGACCTGGCCGGTGAGGTCATCGCTGAAGGTGCAGCCGGCCACGGCCATGGCCAGGATCGAGGCGGCCAGGCGCATCAGGCGCGGGCGGCGCGCGCCGCCCTGCCCGATCGATGGTCCGACGGAGCCACGGTCGAGATCGTTCATCGGCCTGCCACCATGAGTTGCGACCATTCGGCAATGCGCCGGCCGAGATGGGCCAGCAGCGCCCGGCGATGCGTCTCGATGAAGAAATGGCCGCCCTCCCAGAGCGAGACCCGCGGCGGCCGGGTCAGCACCTCCTGCCAGGCCTGCAGGCTCTCCGGGGGGTTTTCCTCGTCCTCTTTGCCGCCGATCACATCGACCGGCCGGGAAAATTTCGGCAGCAGGAAGTCCAGGCTGGGCCGGTAGGCCTCGGTCAGGCGGTAGTCGGAGCGCAGGATCGGCAGGACGACCGACAGCAGGTCCGGCGAATCGAGGACTTGGGGTGCCGTGCCGCCCATGTCGCGCAGATCCTCCGCCAGCTCGGCATCGGTCATGCGCGAGCGCTGCTTCTCGAGGCTACGCCAATGCGGCGCATGGCGGCCCGACAGGACGAGGCCGAGCACCGGATGCGAACGGCCGACCAGGATCCGCGCCGTCTCGAAGCCGAGGAGCGCGCCCATCGAATGGCCGTAGATCAGGACGGGCCGCTCGGCGTGCGGCAGGGCGAGGATGGCGCCCGCGATCGCGGCGGCGAGGGTCGCGACATCGTCGACGCAGGGTTCGCCGAAGCGCAAGCCGTGGCCCGGCATCTCCACGGCGAACACATCGGCAATGTCCCGCAGCTCGGCGATCCACGGCCGGAACGCCGACGCGACTCCCCCCGCCCAGGGCAGGCAGACCAGGCGCGGGCGCAGCGGGCTGCGCTCCGCCGACCATTCGGAGAACGGAAACCAGCGCTTCATCTCCGGCCGCGCCGGAGTCACCATCCGAGGCGGACCCGGCCGAGCACCATGGCCACCGCGGCCCGGGTCGGCTCGATGACGGGAATGAAGATCGTCCCGGTCATGTGGCTCGCCCTCCATCGACCGTCATCGGGGCCGCGCCTTCAGGACCCGGATTGGGACACCAGCGATTTCGGCCGCATGTCGGTCCACTGCGCCTCGATATAGTCGAGGCAGCCCTGACGGCCGTCCTCGCCGAAGGTCACGGTCCATCCCGCCGGCACCTCGACGAAGGCGGGCCACAGCGAATGCTGGCCCTCGTCGTTGACCAGGACGAAATAGCGGCCGTTCTCGTCTTCGAAGGGGTTGCTCATGTCGGTTTCCTCTCTCAGCCGTGGATTCGGGATGGGTCGGCGGCGCAGGCCGAATGCGGATAGCCCATGCTCACCAGCACCCGGCGCGAGCCGCTGAAGGGCTTGCGCCCGTGCGCGACGCGCATGTTGTCGAGGATCAGGACGTCGTCCCGGTGCCAGTCGAAGACGACCTTCTCCCGCTCGAATGCCGCGTTAACGGCAGCGACGACGCTGTCCGGAATGGCCCCCCCGTCGCCGAAGCGGGCGTTGCGCGGCAGCCCCGCCTCGCCGAACAGGTCGAGCATGTCGGCCGCCATCGCCGGGCCGAGGCTGGAGACATGGAACAGCTGGGCCTGGTTGAACCACAGCTCCCGGCCCAGCCCCGGGTGGATCGCGGTGCCCTGGCAGACCTGGCTGGTTCGCAGCCCCTCCTCCGTCCAGTCGAAGCCGATGTCATGGGCGGTGCAGAAGGCCTCGACCGCGCTTCTGCTGTCTGTCTGAAACACCGTCTGCCACGGCAGGTCGATGAAATCCGAATAGTTCCTGATATAGCGGACCCGCCTGTCGCGGAACTCGGCCAGGATAGCCGGATCGATCCGCTCCGTGACCTTGCCGACGTCGGCCAGCGGCGTCTGGCCGCCGCTGGCGGCGGGGGTCACGCAATGGAAGCCGATGCGCATGGGCCAGTCCCGCTGATAGGCGTTCTCATTGTGCATCGGGATTTCCTGCGCGGCCGGATATTCGGTCGCGGTGTAGACGCCCTTGCCGACATCGGTCCGCGGGGTCGACCGGTAGACATAGGACAGCGGCTCCGTCCACAGCCGCTGGAACAGGGCGGCCAGCGTGTCCTCGCCGGACACGCCGAAGCCGCGGAACAGCACCGCGCCGTGCCTGGCCAGGGCGGCGTCCACCGCTGCGCCATGCTCGGCCGCGAATTCGAGCAGGCCCGTCGGACGGCGCGGCTCGACCGTCAGCGGCATCATGCTTCCGGATGGCAGGCGCTCGGCGACGTCCGATGACCATGACATGGAATCAGCCCTTCCTTCCGGCGACGCGAAGCGGTTCGTCATCTTCCCGGGATGCCGCGGCCCTGTCGATGGCGAAGTGGAGCAGTTGCCCGATTCTCGGCCAGCGGACCGGGATTTATCCACTTGATATGTCTGCAGTCCTATATCCTGTGGATCGATGACCGGGTACTGCAGTATTTTGCTCAATATTTAACGAATTATTAATTTCGACATCGCCGATAAACCAAATATATATGGACCATATTTTTCTATGTCGTATTGCTTGATAAGGAGGGACACCGGACATGTCGCAGCAGGCGTCCGACCCTGGCGAGTCACTCAGATTCGATTCCTCGCACCCGCGCCTGGGCGCCGATCCCTATCAGATCTATGCGCGACTTCAAAAAAAATCGTCGAATCGCAGAACTCCTGGGACCCTTATATTGACGCGCTACAGCAGCGTCTGTGAGGCTTTCACCAACCGGGATTTGAGCTCCGAAGCTATTCCTCAGTCTCTGCGCGGTCTGGGAGAGAAATGGGGTTTGGCCCTCCCCGATCGGTTTGCGGGACTGCTGAAGGCGGCTCTCATCTTCTCCGACGAGCAAGGCCACGGACGACTGCGGCGCCTGCTTGGC
>NZ_VCCH02000134.1 GCF_005938675.2 Mycobacterium sp. KBS0706 | reverse complement strand
GGCTATGCCGACGAGACCGGCGCGGTCCAGGTCACCCGTCTGATCGAGACGCCGCTGGCCAGCTGCAAGGAGATCCTGGTCACGATCGAGGAGGGCGAGGGCGCCAGGGCCAAGCGCGGTATCTATGTCGGCAGCATCTGTCGCCAGGGCGAGACCTGGGGATGGGCGTCCGCCGAGCCGGCGGTCGAGCGCTGGGGATACTTGCAGTAATCCGCCGCGTCACTCCCGCGGCATCGCCGCGATCATCTCGATCTCGACGCTGGCGCCGAGCGGCAGGGCGGCGACGCCGATGGTCGAGCGGGCCGGGTAGGGCGGCCGGAAATGGCGCTCATAGACCGCGTTCATGGCGGCGAAATCATCCATGTCGGTCAGGAACACATTGACCTTCACCACCGCGTCGAACGTCAGGTCCGCCGCTTCCAGCACATGGCGCAGATTGGCCAGGCACTGCTTGGTCTGGGCGCCGGCGTCGCCGTCGACCAGCCGGCCGGTGGCGGGGTCGATCGGGGTCTGGCCGGAGAGGAAGAGCAGGTCGCTGCGTCCCACCACGCCGTGCGAATAGGGGCCGATGGCCTGCGCCTGCGCACTCGTCACAGCCTTGCGTGCCATCGCACCCCCATCTCGCCCCCTCAGGCGTGTGCCGCGCCAAGCGGCGCGAGGCGATGATGCCGCGACCGGACGGCGGTTGGAAGACGGTTTTGCGATGCCGGCAAGATTTCACGGCGGCGGCGGCCGGAATCTTGCCCGGCCGCCCCGCCGCCGGGTATCCGGCCCCTCGCCGAAGCGAAGGGGCCGGGATCCCGCTCCTACTCCGCCGCCTGGGCCAGCGGCGCTGCGGGCGTCCAGCGCAGCACCGGCCTGCGGGCCGCGCCGGTTTCGTCCAGGCGCCGGCGCGGGGCGTGGTAGGGCGCGCCCTTGAACCATTCCGCCGCCTGGCCGGACTTGGCCTTCTCCACCAGCGACCGCATCATGCCGATGAACTGGTCGAGCGTGGCCTTGCTCTCGGTCTCGGTCGGCTCGATCAGCATGGCGCCGTGCACCACCAGCGGGAAGTACATGGTCATCGGGTGGAAGCCCTCGTCGATCATCGCCTTGGCGATGTCGAGCGTGGTCACGCCGGTGTCCTTCAGCGCCCGGTCGTCGAACAGCGCCTCGTGCATGCAGTAGCCGTTGTCGAAGGCCGGGGTCAGCACGTCCTTCAGCCGGGCCTGCACGTAGTTGGCGTTCAGGACCGCGTCGCTGGCCACCTGCCACAGCCCGTCGGCGCCGTGGCTCATCATATAGGCCAAGGCGCGGACGAACATGCCCATCTGGCCGTGGAACGCCTTCAGCCGGCCGAAGCTGTGCTGCGGCGCGCCGGGGCGGCCGACATGCTCGGCGACGCGGAAGCCGTCGGCGTCATGCACCACGGCCGAGATCGGGGCATAGGGCGCCAGCGCCGCCGACAGCACCACCGGGCCGGAACCCGGGCCGCCGCCGCCATGCGGGGTGGAGAAGGTCTTGTGCAGGTTGATGTGCATGGCGTCGACGCCGAGGTCGCCCGGGCGCACCCGGCCGACGATGGCGTTGAAGTTGGCGCCGTCGCAGTAGAAGAAGGCGCCGGCCTCGTGCACCACCCGCGCGATCTCGACGATGTCGCGCTCGAACAACCCGCAGGTGTTCGGGTTGGTCAGCATGATCGCCGCCACGTCCGGCCCCAGCTTGGCCTTCAGCGCGGCGAGGTCGACATGGCCGTCCGCCGTCGCCGGGATGGCGTCGACGGTGTAGCCGATCGCCGCCGCCGTCGCCGGGTTGGTGCCATGCGCCGATTCCGGCACCAGCACCCGCCGGCGATGGCCCTCGCCGCGGGCCTCCTGGGCGGCGTGGATCGCCATCATGCCGCACAGCTCGCCATGCGCGCCGGCGGCCGGGGACAGGGCCACGGCCGGCATGTTGGTCAGCGTCTTCAGCCAATGCGCCAGCGTGTCGATCAGCTCCAGCGCGCCCTGCACGGTCGCGACCGGCTGCAGCGGGTGGATGTCGGCGAAGCCGGGCAGCCGAGCCATCCGCTCGTTCAGCCGCGGATTGTGCTTCATGGTGCAGGAGCCGAGCGGGTACAGGGCGGTGTCGATCGCCATGTTCATCCGCGACAGGCGGGTGTAGTGGCGCATCACCGTCGGCTCGGCCAGGCCGGGCAGGCCGACCCGGGCGCGCGGCTTGACCCCGCCCAGGCGCAGCTCGGCGGTCGCCGGTTCCGGCAGGTCGACGCCGCAATGGCCGGGGCTGTCCTGCTCGAAGATCAGCTTCTCTTCGATGTCCAGGCCGCGATTGCCGGTGAAGGTGTCGGCTACGGTCATCACAGCACCTCCGACAGGCCGGCGCACAGCGCATCGATATCGGCCTCGGTGTTGGTCTCGGTCGCCGCCACCAGCAGCAGGTCGGCGAAGGCCGGGCGATTGGCGTAGATCCGGCTGACCGGCACGCCGCCCAGGATGCGGCGCTTGGCCAGCGCGTCGATCACCTGCTCCGCCGGCTTCGGCAGGCGGATGGTGATCTCGTTGAAGAAGCTGTCGTTCAGCACCGCCACGCCCGGCACCTTGGCCAGCTTGGTCGCCAGCGTCACCGCCTTGGCGTGGTTGATCCGCGCCAGCTTGGTGAACCCGGCCTCGCCCAGCAGCGACAGGTGGATGGTGAAGGCCAGCGCGCACAGGCCGCTGTTGGTGCAGATGTTGCTGGTCGCCTTCTCGCGCTTGATGTGCTGCTCTCGGGTCGACAGGGTCAGCACATAGCCGCGCTTGCCGTCGGCATCGACGGTCTGGCCGCACAGCCGGCCCGGCATCTGGCGCAGGAACTTCTCGCGCGTGGCGAACAGGCCGACATAGGGGCCGCCGAAGTTCAGCGCGTTGCCGATCGACTGGCCCTCGCAGACCACGATGTCGGCGCCCATCTCGCCCGGCGGGGTCATCAGGCCCAGCGACACCACCTCGGTGACCACGACGACCAGCAGCGCGCCCTTGGCGTGGCAGGCCTCGGCCAGGGCCGACAGGTCGTGCAGATGGCCGAACACCGACGGGTTCTGGACCACGACGCAGGAGGTCGCGTCGTCGACCCGGCCGGCCAGGTCCTCGACCCCGTCGGGGTTCGGCACCGCCTCGTCCAGGGTGAAGCCGGTGAAGTCGGCATGGGTGCGGCAGACGTCGCGATACTGCGGGTGCAGCCCGCCGGAGATCACCGCGCGGCTGCGCCGGGTGACCCGGTTCGCCATCATGATGGCCTCGGCGCAGGCGGTCGAGCCGTCATACATCGAGGCGTTGGCGACCTCCATCCCGGTCAGCAGCGCGACCTGGGTCTGGAACTCGAACAGGTATTGCAGCGTGCCCTGGGTGACCTCGGGCTGGTACGGTGTGTAGCTGGTCAGGAACTCGCCGCGCTGGATCAGGTAGTCGACGGTAGCCGGGACGTGGTGGCGATAGGCGCCGGCACCGCAGAAGAACGGCACCGACCCGGCCGGCACGTTCCTGGCGGCCATGGCGCCCAGCGCCCGCTCCACCTCCAGCTCGCCCTGATGGGGCGGCAACTCCTTCAGCGGGCCGGGCAGGCGCGCGCTCTGCGGCACGTCACGGAACAGCTCGTCGATCGAGCCGGCACCGACCGCCGCGATCATCTCGCGGCGGTCGGCTTCGGTCAGGGGCAAATAACGCATCGGTGCTTGTCACTCGGCAATGAGTTTGGCGTAGGCGTCGGGGCTGAGGAGCTTGTCGAGATCGGACTTGTTGGACAGCTTGATCTTGTAAATCCAGCCATCGCCATAGGGGTCCTCGTTCACCAGCTCCGGCGAGTCGGAGACATCCTCGTTGAACGCGGTGATCTCGCCGCCGACGGGGGTGAAGATCTCGCTCGCCGCCTTGACCGATTCGACCACGCCGACCGGGTCGCCGGCCTGGGGCTTCTTCCCAACCTCGGGCATCTCGACGAAGACGATGTCGCCCAGCGTCTTCTGCGCATGGTCGGTGATGCCGACGGTGGCGCTTCCGTCAGACTCGACGCGGACCCACTCATGGTCCTCGGAGTATTTCAAATCGCTCGGAATGTTGCTCATGGTGCTGGCTCCCTGTCAGGTCAGCGATGGAAGTTCGGCGCGACGAAGGGCATGGCGGCCACCACGGCCGGATGTCCCTTGTCACGGATCAGGAGGGTGATAGCAGTCCCATGCGCGGCGAAGCCGGATTCGACATAGCCCATTGTGACAGGGGCGCCGACCGAGGGGCCGAAGCCGCCGGAGGTGACGCGGCCGATCTCGCGCCCGTCGGCGGACAGGATCGGCGTGCCCTCGCGGGCCGGGGCGCGGCCCTCGGGCCGGATCCCGACGCGCTTGCGCGCCGGGCCTTCGGCCAGCTGCTGCAGGATGCGCGCGGCGCCGGGAAAGTTCGCCTCGGCCCGACGGCGCTTGCCGATGGTCCAGGACAGGCCGGCCTCGACCGGAGTCGTCGTGGTGTCGATGTCGTGGCCGTAGAGGCACAGCCCGGCCTCGAGCCGCAGCGAGTCGCGGGCGCCGAGGCCGATCGGCGCCACTTCGGGCTCGGCCAGCAACTGGCGGGCCAGGTCCTCGGCCTCCTCGGCCGGGACCGAGATCTCGAAGCCGTCCTCGCCGGTATAGCCGGAGCGACTGATCATGCATTCGACCCGGTCGAGGGCGAAGGTGCCGGATTCCATGAAGGCCAGGTCGTCGGCGCCGAAGGCGTGGCGGGCCAGCACCGCGGCCGCCTTCGGGCCCTGAAGTGCGATCAGGGCCCGGTCGTCCAGCCGGACCAGCCTGGCGCGGCCGGCCAGCTTTGCCGCGATATGGACGAAATCGGCGTCCTTGCAGGCGGCGTTGACCACCAGGAACAGCCGTGCCGGGTCGGGCGTGCGGGTGACCATCAGGTCGTCGAGGATGCCGCCGTCGTCGTTCAGCAGCAGGGAATAGCGGATGCGGCCCGGCGCCAGCCCGGCGATGTCGCCCGGCACCAGAGTCTCGATCAAGGCGGCGGCGTCCTCGCCCGGCGCGGCCTCCAGCCAGGCCTGGCCCATATGGCTGACGTCGAACAGCCCGGCATCGGCCCGGGTGTGCAGATGCTCCTTGAGGACGCCCAGCGGATACTGCACCGGCATCTCATAGCCGGCGAAGGGGACCATCTTGCCGCCGAGCTCGACATGCAGGTCGAACAATGGCGTGCGCTGCAGGGGGGTATCGGTCACGGTCCCGGGTCCTCGTCGACAAAGTTGGGGCGTGCGGGACCATTCCCGCGCGCCACCCCCTCTGTCTGGGACCTGAGAGAATCGCCGGGAACTCTGTCCGGCTTACCCCATCGGTGAGGCCGCGACTGGCGTCGCGGCCTGCTCTCCAGAGTGCCTTACCCTTGGCGGTCCTTTGGCCTGAGAGTTTCCGGGGCGTTTGCTCCTTCGGCGCCGGTCCCGCTTTCACGGTTCCGGTCTCTCCCGCCAGGGTCGTAGGCCGTATCAATGCGCTGGCCGGACAGTCGTCCGGCGCGGCGAAAAAGTCAATCCGCGACCTTTATCGTTCCGCTGCCGTCATTCCGTCGCGTTCACTGGGGCGACAGGTTCGGGTCCGGATCGCGCGGATCGGGGATCACCGGCGCGATGGTGCGGCGACCGGCGGCCTGGGCGGCGGCGCCGGGCGTCCGCGGGTCGTTGCGGTGCTTGTTGAACTCGAGCTGCTGTGGCGACAACTGGAAGCCGATCATGACCTTGTACGAGCCGCCCTCCGCCGGGCTGGAAACGGGAATCACCTGCTCCAGCGGCTCCTGGATGGTCTCGCGCGGGGTGACCTGCAGCCTGGGCACCGGAATCTTCACGTCGAAGGTGGCCTTGTTCAGAATCCGGTCCTGGGCGTCGGTGACCGCGACGAAATACTGGACCGGGACGTCCTTCTCCAGCCAGGCGGCCGGGCCGCGCCAGGCGGTGAACTCGACGTTCACGTCCATGGTCACGGCCTTGTCGCCATAGGTGCAGCCGCCCCGGGTGTTGGTGATCCGGGCCTCGACCAGCACGTCCTTCGGGTTGGTGCTGTTGTTGCGCACCAGGTCGTAGACCGCGGCCTCCTGCGGGATCACGATCTGCGGGCAGCGCAGTCCGGCCTGCTGCGCCGCATTCTCGCCACCACAGGCTGATAGTCCTGCCAGCAGGAGGACGGAACCGCCGGCCCAGAGTCGTCTCGACCGGAGACCCCCTGAGACGCCGTACCGCGCTTTTCTTGAGAGAGCACCTATATTAGGGTCGCGGCGCGAGACTTCGGCGGGCATCGCCCTCTCCTTCAACAACGGGTTCAGGACCATAGGAAATGGCACAGGCTGGCACAAGCGCAGGCGCGGATGCGCGGGACGCGCTGCCGTCCTTGACGGTGATGCTGGCCTCGCCGCGCGGGTTCTGCGCCGGCGTCGACCGCGCCATCCAGATCGTCGAGCGGGCGATCGAGAAATACGGCGCCCCGGTCTATGTCCGGCACGAGATCGTGCACAACCGCTTCGTGGTCGAGACGCTGGAGGCCAAGGGCGCGATCTTTGTCGAGGAGCTCGACGAGGTGCCGAATGACGCGCCGGTCGTGTTCTCCGCCCATGGCGTGCCGAAATCGGTGCCGGCGGAGGCCGAGCGGCGCAAGCTCCTGTATCTCGATGCCACCTGCCCGCTGGTCAGCAAGGTGCATCGCGAGGCCGAGCGCCACTACCGCACCGGCCACACCGTCATCCTGATCGGCCATGCCGGCCATCCGGAGGTGATCGGCACCATGGGCCAGCTGCCACCCGGCGCGGTGCGGCTGGTCGAATCGGTCGAGGATGTGGCGACGCTGGAGGTCGAGGACCCCGACAACCTCGCCTTCGCCACCCAGACCACGCTGTCGCTGGACGACACGGTCGCGATCGTCGACGCGCTGAAGGCCAGGTTCCCGACGATCTCGGCCCCGAACAAGCAGGACATCTGCTACGCCACCACCAATCGGCAGGAGGCGATCAAGGTGATCGCCCCGCATTGCGACGCGGTACTGGTGATCGGCGCGCCGAACTCCTCGAACTCGGTGCGGCTGGTCGAGGTGGCGCGGCGGGCCGGCTGCGACAAGGCGATGCTGGTGCAGCGCGCGGCCGATCTCGACTGGTCCTGGTTCGACGGCATCTCCACCCTCGGCATCACCGCCGGCGCCTCGGCGCCCGAGGTGCTGGTCGAGGAGGTGATGAGCGAGCTGCACAAGCGCTACGCCGTCAGCATCCAGTCCGAGCCGACCACGGTCGAGACCATCACCTTCAAGCTGCCGCGCGAGCTCAGCCCCGCCTGACCATGCCCAAGGACGGACATCTGCCGCCGCAGCGTCTGCGGACCCCTGAGTCATTGGTCGAGGCCGGCCTGGCCGGGCATGAGCGCCTCGCGGAGCTGCGGGCCGTGGCGTCGCGCTACGCCATCGCAGTGACGCCGGCGATGGCGGAGCTGGTCGACCCGGCCGATCCGCAGGACCCGATCGCGCGCCAGTTCGTGCCCGAACTTGCGGAGCTGGAAATCCAGGCCGTCGAGCTGGCCGACCCGATCGGCGACGGCGCCCACAGTCCGATCCCGGGGCTGGTCCACCGCTATGCCGACCGGGTGCTCTTGAAGCTGCTGCACGCCTGCCCGGTCTATTGCCGCTTCTGTTTCCGGCGCGAGATGGTCGGGCCGGGCGGCGAGGCGATGGGCGAGGCCGAGGTGGCGGCCGCGATCGACTACATCCGCGCCCGGCCGCAGGTGTGGGAGGCGATCCTGACCGGCGGCGACCCGCTGATGCTGGCGCCGCGCCGCCTGGCCGATGTGGTGACGCGGCTCGACGCCATTCCGCATCTCGGCGTGATCCGGCTGCACAGCCGGGTGCCGGTGGTGGAGCCGGAGCGGGTGACGCCGGAGCTGGTGGCGGCGCTCAAGGCGCAGGACAGCGCCGTCTGGCTCGCCATCCACAGCAACCACCCGCGCGAGCTGACCCCGGCGGCGCGCGACGCGATCCGCCGCCTGGCCGATGCCGGCATCGCCCTGGTGTCGCAGACCGTGCTGCTGCGCGGCGTCAACGACGACCCGGCGGTGCTGGAGCAGCTGTTCCGCGACTTCGTGCGCCTGCGGATCAAGCCCTACTACCTGCATCACGGCGACCTCGCCCCCGGCACGGCGCAGTTCCGCACCGGCATCGAGGACGGGCGCCGGATCATGCGGGCGCTGCGCGGCCGGTTGTCGGGCCTGGCCCAGCCGACCTATGTCCTCGACATCCCCGGTGGCCGCGGCAAGGTGCCGGTCGGCCCGGACTACCTCGCCGGCTCCGACGCCGAAGGCTGGACCGTCGAGGACCCGAACGGTGGCCGGCACGCCTATCCGCCGAAGGGGTGAGGCCGAAATCAAGGTTGGGTTCGCCATCGCGAACCCAACACTTCGCCGCCTGAACAGCTGCCGGATGTTGGGTTCGCGAGTGCGAACCCAACCTTGTCCGATCACTCCCCCGCCGCCGGCACCTCCTCGGGGGCCAGGTGCGGCGCCATGGCGTTGCCCTGGGACCGGCGGCTGGCCAGCCAGACCCGGAGCTTGTCGAGGTATAGATACACCACCGGCGTCGTGTACAGGGTCAGGGCCTGGCTCAGGATCAGGCCGCCGACCATGGCGTAGCCCAGCGGCTGGCGCAGCTCCGACCCGGTGCCGGAGCCCAGCATCAGCGGCAGGCCGCCCAACAGCGCCGCCATCGTTGTCATCATGATCGGGCGGAAGCGCATCAGGCAGGCTTGGCGGATCGCCTCATAGGGCGTCAGCCCCTGGTCGCGCTCCGCCTGGATGGCGAAGTCGACCATCATGATGCCGTTCTTCTTGACGATGCCGATCAGGAGGATGACGCCGATCAGCGCGATGACGCTGAAGTCGAAGCCGAACAGCATCAGCATCACCAGCGCGCCGGCGCCGGCCGAGGGCAGGGTCGACAGGATCGTCAGCGGGTGGATGTAGCTCTCATACAGCACGCCGAGGATGATGTAGATGACGATCAAGGCCGCTGCGACCAGGTAGGGCTCGCTGGCCAGCGAGGACTGGAAGGCCTGGGCGTTGCCCTGGAAGGTGCCGGTCAGCGAGGCCGGCACGCCCATCTCCTGCTCCGCCTGCTGGATCACGGTGACCGCATCGCCCAGCGCTACGTTCGGCGCCAGGTTGAAGCTCAGCGTCACCGCCGGGAACTGGCCCTGGTGGTTGATCGACAGTAAGGCCGTCGGCCGGGTGGTCCAATGCGCCAGGGCGCTGATCGGCACCTGTTCCCCGGTCAGTGGCGACTTGATGTAGATCCGGTCGATCGCCGAGGGCTTGTCCTGCAGCTGCGGCAGTACCTCCATCACCACATGGTAGCTGTTGACCTGGGTGAAGTACTGCGCCGCCTGGCGCTGGCCGAAGGCGTCATACAGCGTGTCGTCGATCAGCTGCGGCTGGATGCCGTAGCGGGCGGCGGCGTCGCGGTCGATGTCCAGCGTCAGCGTGGTGCCGCCGGTCTGCTCGTCGGTGGCGACGTCACGCAGCTGCGGCAGGGTCTTCAGCTTCTCATAGACCTTGGGCGCCCACTGGTTCAGCTCGTCGATATTCGCGTCCTGCAGCGTGTACTGGTACAGCGTGCGGCTCGCCCGGCCGCCGATGTTGATGTCCTGGGCCGGCTGCAGGAACAGGGCCGCGCCCTCGACCTGGGCCAGCTTCGGCCGCAGCCGGTCGATGATCTGGCTGGCCGAGGCCTCGCGCTGGTCGCGCGGCTTCAGGGTGATGAACAGGCGGCCGTTGTTCAGCGTCTGGCCGCCGCTGGAGCCGAGCGCCATGCCGACGGTGTCGACATCCGGGTCGGCGGCGACGATCTGCCCGAGCTCGACCTGCTTGCGGCTCATCTCCGCGAAGGAGATGTCCTGCGCCGCCTCCGACGTGCCGAGGATCAGGCCGGTGTCCTGCTGCGGGAAGAAGCCTTTGGGGATGATGATGAAGAGGTAGCCGGTGACCGCGATGGTGCCGAGGAACACCATCAGCGTGATCCGGCGGTGCTTCAGCGCGACGTCGAGCGACCGGCGGTAGCCTGCCAGCATCAGGTCGAAGCCGCGCTCCGACAGCCGGTACAGGCGCCCGTGCTTGCCGGTGTCGTGCTTCATGAACTTCGAGCACATCACCGGGGTCAGGGTCAGCGAGACGATCGCCGAGACCAGGATGGTCATGGTCACGGTGACGGCGAATTCGCGGAACACCCGGCCGACGATGCCGCCCATCAGCAGCAGCGGGATGAACACCGCGACCAGCGACAGGCTGATCGAGAAGATGGTGAAGCCGATCTCGCCGGCGCCCTTCAGCGCCGCCTGCACCGGCGACAGCCCCTCCTCGATATGGCGGTGGATGTTCTCCAGCATGACGATGGCGTCGTCGACGACGAAGCCGACGGCGATGCTCAGGCCCATCAGCGACAGATTGTCCAGGCTGTAGCCGAAGGCGTACATCAGCGCCAATGTGCCGACCAGCGCCAGCGGCACGGTCACGCTCGGGATCGCCGTGGCCCAGAAGTTGCGCAGGAACACGAAGATCACCATCACCACCAGGCAGATGGTCAGCAGCAGGGTGAACTGCACGTCGCTGACCGAGGCGCGGATGGTGGTGGTGCGGTCGCTGAGGATGTCGACCTTGACCGCCGGCGGGATCGCCGCCTGCAGCTGCGGCAGCAGCGACTTGATGTGGTCGACCACGTCGATGACGTTGGCGCCGGGCTGCTTGAACACGATCAGCAGCACCGCGCGCTGGCCGCCGGACCAGGCCGCCAGCTTGTTGTTCTCCGGCCCTTCCACCGCCTGGCCGATGTCGCGGATGCGCACCGGCGCGCCGTTCTTGTAAGCGATGATGACGTCGTTCCAGGGCTCGGCTTTCAACTCCTGGTCGTTGTCATAGATGGTGAAGGTCCGGGTCGCGCCGTCGATGCTGCCCTTCGGGCTGTCGGCAGTGGCGTTGGCGATGACGCCGCGCACATCCTCCAGCCCGATGCCCAGTGCCGCCAGCTTCTGCGGGTCGACCTGCACCCGCACCGCCGGCTTCTGCTGGCCGCCGATGCTGACCTGCGCGACGCCCGGCACCTGGCTGATGTTCTGGCTCAGCACGTTCTCGGCATAATCGTCGACCGTGGTCAGCGGCAGCGTCTCGGAATGGACCGCGAACACCAGGATCGGCGCGTCGGCCGGATTGACCTTGCGGTAGGTCGGCGGCGACGGAAGGTCCTTCGGCAGCTGGCCGCCGGCGGCGTTGATCGCGGTCTGCACGTCGCCGGCCGCCGCGTCGATGTTGCGGTCGAGGTCGAATTGCAGGGTGATCGCGCTGTTGCCGAGCGTGCTGCTGGAAGTCATCTGCGACACGCCGGGAATCTCGGCGAATTGCCGCTCCAGGGGTGCGGTCACCGACGACGCCATGGTTGTGGGGTCGGCGCCGGGCAGCTGGGCCGAGACCTGGATGGTCGGAAAGTCGACCTGCGGCAGCGGCGCCACCGGGAGCAGCGGATAGGCGACCAGGCCGACCAGCAGCACCCCGGCCATGATCAGCGATGTGGCGATCGGCTTGCGGATGAAGGGGGCCGAGATGCTCATGGTCAGGCGCTCGGCTGGGTGGCAGCGGCGTCGCGGGTCTGCACCCGGGTGCCCGGCTGCAGCCGGTACTGGCCGGCGGTGACGACGCTGGCGCCGGCGTCGAGGCCGGTCTCGACCACGGCAGTGCCGTCGGTGATCTGGCCGATGCCGACCGGCCGCAGCTCGACCGTGGCGTCCGGCTTCACCGCATAGACATAGAGCCCGTCGGGCCCGCGCTGGATCGCGGTGGAGGGCACGGTCACCACGTTCTGCTCGGTCCGCAGCAGCAGCCGGACATCGACGAACTGGCCGGGCCACAGCTGGTTGGTCTTGTTCGGGAAGGTCGCCTTCAGCCGGATCGTGCCGGTGGCCTGGTCGATCTGGTTGTCGACCAGCTCCAGCGTGCCCTGGTCCAGCGGCTTGTCGTCGCCGCGGGTGTCGGCGAAGACCGTGAGCGGGCCCTTGGCCATCGCCGCCGAGATCTCCGGCAGATTCTCCTCCGGCAACGTGAAGATCGCCGTGATCGGGTGCAGCTGGGTGATCACCACCAGCCCGCCGGTGTCGGTGGCGTGGATGATGTTGCCCTGGTCGACCAGGCGGATGCCGGTGCGGCCGTTCAGCGGCGAGGTGATGGTGGTGTAGCTGAGCTGGGTGGCGGCGTTGTCGATCGCCGCCTGGTCGCCCTCGATCTGCGCCTGCAACTGCGCGATCAGCGCCTTCTGGGTGTCGACGCTCTGCGCCGTCGCATATTGGTGCAGGTTCTCGAAGCGTGTCAGGTCGAGCTGGGCGTTGACCAGCTGCGCCTCGTCCTTGGCCTTGGTCGCCTTGGCCTGGTCCAGCGCCGCCTGGAACGGCCGCGGGTCGATCTGCGCCAGCACCTGGCCGGCGTTCACATGCTGGCCTTCCTGGAAGGACACCGTCTGCAGCTCGCCGTCGACCCGGCTCTTCACCGTCACCGTGTTCAGCGCCTGGACGGTGCCGAGGCCGGTAAGGAAGACCGGCACGTCACGGCGCTGCGCCGCCGCCGCCTCGACCGGCACGGCGGATGGCGGCGCGGCCTGCGGGGTGGCGGAGGCTGCCGTGTCGAACAGCTCGCGGCCGACCAGCACGGCGGCGCAGACCATCACGAGGGCGATCGGGGTGCCGATCCGCAGCACCGTCCGGCGGGCGACAAGGGGCATCTGCATCTCTCCAGCGGGCAGGCAATCGAGAGAGGTGCGGGCGCCGCAGCCATGACGGCCGCGGCGCCCGCGATCGACGTCTCCTCCCGGTCTTCGGCTGGTCCGATGCATCGCGGACCGAGGCCGGCGCCAGGCGCCGGCCCTGCCTGTTGGCTGCTGAGCGAATGGCGAAAGGTGACTTCGCCCAACTTGGGGAGTCAATGGGCGGAATTCAGCAGAGGACAGGATGGCGCAGCAACTTTCTTTTCCGTAAGGCAGCTGAATATTAGATCTGGATTATCTCTTTATTAATTTCCCGTAAGGCTAATTCCGCCGCCATCATTGCCGCCCATATGCTGCAATGCGGCAACGCACGACGCCACCG
Source organism: Mycobacterium sp. KBS0706 (assembly GCF_005938675.2). Classification (GTDB taxonomy): domain Bacteria; phylum Pseudomonadota; class Alphaproteobacteria; order DSM-16000; family Inquilinaceae; genus Inquilinus. Next base: position 2,391 of record NZ_VCCH02000134.1, on the reverse strand, counting down.
CGATTGCGGCAGCGGGCTCAGCCCCGACCGCCGGCGTTCCGCAGGACTTATGGAAGTGTATGTGACGCGACCCGGCAGGCCGGCCCGAAGGGCGTCCTCCCGAGTCGCTTGAAGAGGTCCATCATGGTTCTGCTCAGGCGTCCCCGACCCGCGGGGTTCGTGGCTCTGCTGATGCTCGGAACGGCTGCCGCCGGGCCGGCCTTCGCCCGCACCGGGCTGCAGTCCGAGCACTATGTGATCCCGCCGCAGATGGCGCAGGTCGGGTCTGCCGACACCGCGGACATGTCCGCTCCCTCCTTCGATCATGGCGAGAACGGCTCCGAGCGCAGCGTGGGAGACGCCGGCCATGATCTCGGGGGGCACGGCCATGGCGGCGGTCATGGGAGGCGATAAGCCTCCTCGGCAAGGGTGCCTCAGGCGCCCCTTCGCAGGCACGGCATCCCGCTGTGCCGTTCACCATCTCACTCACCTTAAGGAGCCCATCATGTCTGTCCTGAAAATCGCCCGCCCCGTCGGCCTGGCTGCGCTGATCGCCCTGGGCGTCGCCGCCGTGTCCGTCTCCGCCGAGGCCAGCACCGGCCTGCAGTCGGAGCACGGCCCGAGCGCGCTGCAGAGCGCGAACGGTCCGCACTATCCCAACCCGCGCCGCTGAGCCGCCTGCGCCGGTTGCCGCGAGAGGGCGGCGGCGAGTCTCCCGGCCGATGCCGGCGGGCCCGCCGCCGCCCTTTCATCTTTCCGGCCGGTCCGCGCGCCTGTCTCCCGCGCTCTCTCTTCCTTCGACAAGCCGTCCCCTGCGCTTTATGAAAGCTGGCTCTGCCGCTTTCACCCGGGCGATCCATGGCCGTCTACACCGAAGTCACCGACGAGGATGTCGCCGCCTTCGTGGCCGAGTACGACATCGGCTCCGTCCTCTCGCTGAAGGGCATCGCCGAGGGCGTCGAGAACTCCAACTACCTGCTGGTGACCACGGCCGGGCCGCACATCCTCACGCTCTACGAGAAGCGGGTGGCCGAAGCCGACCTGCCCTTCTTCCTCGGCCTGATGCAGCATCTGGCGGCGCGCGGCATCGAATGCCCGCAGCCGGTCGCCGCCCGCGACGGGCAGGCGCTGCGCCGCCTCGCCGGCCGGCCGGCGGTGATCGTCACCTTCCTCGACGGGCTGTGGCCGAAGCGGATCCAGCCCTGGCACTGCCAGGCCCTGGGCCCGGCGCTGGCCCGCATGCACGCCGCCGGGGCCGATTTCGCGATGACCCGGCCGAACAACCTGTCGCTCGACGGCTGGCGCCGGCTGGTGGAGGATTGTGTCCGCCGCGCCGACACGGTGGTGCCGGGCCTCGCCGAGGGCATCGCCCGCGAGCTCGCCTTTCTCGAGGCGCGGTGGCCCACCGACCTGCCGGTGGGGCTGATCCATGCCGACCTGTTCCCCGACAACGTGTTCTTCCGCGACGGCCGCCTGTCCGGGCTGATCGACTTCTACTTCGCCTGCACCGACATGCTGGCCTACGACCTGTCGATCTGCCTGAACGCCTGGTGCTTCGAGCCGGATGGCGCCTTCAACGTCACCAAGGCGCGGGCGCTGTTGTCCGGCTACCGGGCCGAACGGCCGCTGTCGCCGGCCGAGGTGGCGGCGCTGCCGGTCCTGGCCCGCGGCAACGCGCTGCGCTTCCTGCTGACCCGGCTCTACGACTGGCTGAACCATCCGCCGGGCGCCTTCGTCCGGCCGAAGGACCCGCTCGAATACTGGCGCAAGCTGCGCTTCCACCAGCAGGTCACGAGCGTGGCCGCCTATGGGATCGACCCGTGACCGACACCGCCGCGACGACGAAGAAGCCGATGAAGCTGCCGAAGGTCGAGATCTTCACCGACGGCGCCTGCAGCGGCAATCCCGGCCCCGGCGGCTGGGGCGTGCTGCTGCGCATGGGCGAGACCGAGCGCGAGCTCTATGGCGGTGAGACGCTGACCACCAACAACCGGATGGAGCTGATGGCGGCGATCCAGGCGCTGGAGGCGATGAAGCGCCCGGTCGACGCGGTGCTGACCACCGACAGCCAGTATGTCCGCAACGGCGTGATGACGTGGATGAAGGGCTGGAAGGCGCGCGGCTGGGTCACCGCCGACCGCAAGCCGGTGAAGAATGTCGACCTGTGGCAGCGGCTCGAGGCGGCGACGGCACCGCACAAGGTCCGCTGGGAATGGACCCGTGGCCATGCCGGGCACGCCGAGAACGAGCGGGTCGATGAGCTGGCCCGGAAGGGCCTGCGCGAATTCGGCCGCGGCCTCGCGCCGGCGGAGGCTTGATCCGGGCCGGCTTTCCTGCCTGCCCCATCCACCCCCTGTCATGCCCGGGCCGACCCGGGCATCCGGAGACCGTCGATGCCGCTCTGGGCGGCCC
>NZ_VCCH02000133.1 GCF_005938675.2 Mycobacterium sp. KBS0706 | reverse complement strand
CGCGAGGGGAGGGGGGACTCCGGAGAAATCGCGTCAGAAGAACTACTCTCCCCGCAGCAGCTTCTGCAGCGGGGCGGCCTGGCGCAGGATCGGGGATTTGATGACGATGTAGCTGAAGTACTTCTCGATGCCGAGGCGGCGGTCCAGCAGCGCCTCCATCACCTGCTGGTAATGGGCGATGCTGCGGGTCAGGAAGCGCAGCAGGTAGTCGTAGCCGCCGCTGACCATGTGGCACTCCAGCAGCTCCTCGACCGTGGCCAGCCCGGCCTCGAAGCGGATGAAGTCCTCGCGCCGGTGGTCGCTCAGCGTCACCTCGGTGAACACCGTCACGGTCTCGGTCAGCTTCGACAGCGCGATGCGGGCGCCGTAGCCGGCGATGTAGCCCGCAGCCTCCAGCCGCTTCACCCGCTGCAGGCAGGGGCTGGGCGACAGGCCGACGGCGTCGGCCAGCGCCGCGTTGGTGATCCGCCCGTCGGCCTGCAGCCGGGCCAGGATGGCGATGTCGATCCGGTCCAGCTTCGGCGCCATCCTTTCCCCTCGTCCGATCGGCCGCGGGGTTAGCCCCGCAGCGCTTCCTGATGAGCTTTTGCCAGTTCCGCCATGCTGGTGAAGCGGAAATCGACCTTGGGCTCGGTCGCCGGCTGCATGGTGGCGCCGAAGCCGCCCTCGGCGTGGCGGCGGTGGATCCAGCAGGTGGCCAGCCCCGCCGCCGTCGCCGGCTCGTGGTCGTGGAACAGGCTCTCCGCCGTGTGCAGGATCTCGCCCGGGGCGATGCCCAGGCCGCCCAGCTTCTCCAGCATGTAGTCGAAGTTGCGGGACGCGGGCTTGTAGCTGCCGATGTCCTCGGCGGTGAAGACGGCGTCGAACTCGACCTGCAGCCGGACGTTGCTCAAGGCGAAGCTGGCATTGTCGACATTCGAGAGGATCGCCAGCTTGTAGTACTTCTTCAGGTATTGCAGCGCGCCGGCGGTGTCGGCGAAGGCCGGCCAGTCCTTGATCGAGCGGCCATAGGCCAGCGCCTCCTCCCAGCTCGCCGCCACGCCCCATTCCTCGGCCAGGCGCTTGTAGACGATGGCCAGCAGCTCGCTGTAGCGCCGCGCCGGGGTCCAGCGCTGCTGCGCCGATTCGTGCCGGGCATGGGCTTCCAGGACCTGGTCGCGGCTCAGCGGCTGCCTGGCACGGGCGGTCAGCGGCGCCAGCGCGTTGACCATGCCGGTCTCCCAGTCGATCAGCGTGCCGTAGCAGTCGAAGGTCAGGATCTTGAAGTCGGTCAGCGTCATGGTGCGTCCTCCGGTTCCGGTCTCTCCGATTATCTGCGGTGCCGCCGGCAGGGGCTGCGCAATCATGCCAGGCGGCGGCAGACGCTGACGCAGCGCGGCCATGCCGCAGCAGAAAATGCCGAGTCGCGACCGGCCGGGACCCGTGTCGCAGCCGCGTCATGGTGTGTCGGCTCTGGAGCTTGCGGACCCGCGGAGTCGCGCCATGATCGCCGTCAAGAGGTGCCGGTCCGAGGCCGCGGAACAAGCGGCTGCGGATCGGAGAATTGGGAAGCCGGTGAAAGTCCGGCGCTGCCCCCGCAACGGTGACGGCGGTGAAGGTGCGGCAGGGGCCACTGGAGTGATCCGGGAAGGCGCCGCACCGGGCCGAGAAGCCCGCCGGAGTCCGGAAACCAGCCTCGAGGGAGTTTTGTCTCGATGATCGCGGTGGGCGGTCGGCGGGCATGTTCGCGAGAGGCCGGTCCGGTCGCCGGTCCTCGAGAGCGCGTACCCGGAAGCCACATCTGCGACCGTGCCCAGAGGAGAAGATCGGGTATGGAAGCGCGTTCGGCCATGTTGATGGATCTGCATTCCCGCGCGCCGGGCTTCAGCCTGAAGCGGGATTTTTATACCAGCCCCGCCTATCTCGCGCTGGACCTGGAGCACATCTTCTACCAGGAGTGGCTGTTCGTCGGCCACGCCTGCGAGGTGACGCGGCCGGGCGATTTCCTGACCGTGCAGATCGGCGAGTATCCGGTGATCGTGGTGCGCGGCCGCGACCGCGCCATCCGCGCCTTCCACAATGTCTGCCGCCACCGCGGCTCGCGCCTGTGCACCGACGAGCGCGGCTCGCGCCCGCGGCTGGTCTGCCCCTACCACCAGTGGACCTACGACCTCGAGGGCAAGCTGATCTTCGCCCGCGACATGATGGATGCGATCGACCCGGCGCAGTTCGGGCTGAAGCCGGTCGCCTGCCACGAGGTCGCCGGCTGGATCTTCCTGTCGCTGGCCGACGAGCCGCGCGACTTCGAGCCGCTGCGCCGGATGATCGAGCCCTATATGGCGCCGCATTTCCTGGCCGAGGCCAAGGTCGCCCACAGCTCGACCATCATCGAGAAGGGCAACTGGAAGCTGGTGATGGAGAACAACCGCGAATGCTATCACTGCTCCGGCAACCATCCGGAGCTGTGCCGCGTCTTCTCCGACCAGCCGACCCTGACCAGCGGCCAGAAGGGCATGGAGGAGAACCCCGCCATCCTCGAGCACTGGCAGAGCTGCGAGGCGATGGGCCTGCCCAGCCGCTACCAGATCTCGGACGACATGCAGTACCGGGTGATGCGGGTGCCGTTCATCAACGACGCCCATTCGATGACGATGAGCGGCCGGCCGGCCGTGAGCCGCCTGCTGGCCGACTTCCCGACAACCAAGCTCGGCTCGATGCTGCTGTACCACTACCCGAACAGCTGGAACCACCTGCTGGCCGACCACGCGCTGAGCTTCCGCATCCTGCCGATCAGCCCGACCGAAACCGAGGTCACCACCAAATGGCTGGTGCACAAGGACGCGGTCGAGGGCGTGGACTACGACCTCAAGGCCCTGACCGAGGTGTGGACCGCGACCAATGACGAGGATCGCCGCATCATCGAGGAGAACCAGCGCGGCATCCTGTCCCCGGCCTATCAGCCCGGGCCGTATTCACGGATGCATGAGGGCGCGGTGATCCAGTTCGTCGACTGGTACGCTGACACCCTCTCCCGCCGACTCGGCGGCGGCGCCGCCGCCACCCCGATCCGCGACGTGGCGTAGGGGCGGCGCGACGTGCCCGGCCCTCTGACCGCGACGCCGGCGCTGTGGAACGCGAAGACCACGCGGCTGCGCTGCATCGGCATCCGTGAGGAGGCGCCGGACGTCCGCACCTTCCGCTTCGAGGCGGAGGACGGCAGCTGGTTCTCCTACCGCCCCGGCCAGTTCGTGACGCTGGAGCTGCCGGTGGGGCCGGAGCCGGTGCTGCGCACCTACACCCTGGCCTCGACCCCGTCGCGGCCGCACCACGCCAAGATCACCGCCAAGGTGCAGCCGGGCAGCGTCGCCACCCGCTGGCTGTTCGACAAGCTCAAGGTTGGCGACGCGCTGACGGCGCATGGCCCCACCGGCCGCTTCTCGCTGCTCGACCACCCGGCCGAGCGCTACCTGTTCCTGTCGGCTGGCAGCGGCGCCACGCCGATGATGTCGATGGCGCGCTGGCTGTTCGACACCGCGCCGCAGACCGATGTGGTCTATGTCCATTTCGCCCGGCGGCCACAGGACCTGCTGTTCCGGTCGGAGCTGGGCTACATGGCCGAGGTCGCGTCCGGCCTGAGGCTGCGCTTCGCCGTCACCGGCGGGCCGGCGGGCGAGGGCTGGGCCAGCGGCCGGCTGGAACGGGCGCTGCTGTCCACCCTGTGCCCGGATCTGGCCGGGCGGACGGTGTTCTGCTGCGGCCCGGACCGGTTCATGGACGCGGCCCGGCGCCTGGCCGGCGAGCTCGGCGTGCCGGCGGCGCGCTGGCATGAGGAGAGCTTCGGCGCCACCCCGGCGCCGGTGCCGGTGGCGGCCCCGATCGCGCCGCCGCCCGAGGCGGCCGGGGAGGGGATGCAGGTCGCCTTCACCCGCTCCGGCCGCAAGGCGTCGGTGCTGCCGGGCCAGACCGTGCTGGAGGCGGCGGAAGGCTGCGGCCTGCGCATCCCGACCGCCTGCCGCCAGGGCCTCTGCGGCACCTGCCTGGTGCGCAAGCTGAAGGGCGAGGTGCGAATGGAGCACAATGGCGGCATCGCCGATGAGGAGATCGCCGAAGGCTGGATCCTCGCCTGCTGCTCCCAACCCGAGACCGCGCTGGTCGAGGTCGAGGTGTAACTGTCCTGACCTCTTTTCTGTCTAAAGGCGTGCTATCCGTATAATTTGGATGCCCATCGTCGGTGCGGTGTTTGCTATGCCCAGAGTCAGCGCTTCGGCCAACCAGTGCGACTGGCTCGAGGCCGCCGCGCAGCGCACGCATCGCACGGTCGATGCCACAGAGGTCGTCATCGAGGCCGTGGAGCGTGCGGAGATGGATCCCGAGCACGGCGCGCTCGACGAGCTGCTGAAGTAGAGCTGGTGACATTCCGCTGTCAGAGCCGCTCCGCCGCCCCGACCACCCGCGCCAGGAAGGCGTCGCGGTCGGCGTCGGTGGCGCGGTTCATGCCGTAGAGGGCGACATAGCGCACCGGCGCCCAGGGGCGGATCAGGCCGCGCAGCCAGCGCCGCACCAGCTTGCGCGGCGGGTCGCCCATCAGCAGCGACGCCCAGCGCGTGCCGCCATAGGAGACTATGGCGGTCAGGGACCGGATGTGCTGCAGGTTGGGATGGGCCCGGCCGTCGCGCATGACGAAGGACACGCCGGGCAGCATCACCCGGTCGAACCAGCCCTTCAGGATCGCCGGGAAGCCGAAATTCCAGACCGGCGCCATGATCACCAGCGCCTCGGCCCGCAGCAGGAGGTCGACATGGCTTTCGACCGGCAGGCGGTTGGCCGGCACGTCGTGATAGCGCAGCCGCTCCTCGCGCGTCAGGATCGGGTCGAAGCCCTCGGCATAGAGGTCGCAGTCGTCGACCTCGTGCCCGGCCCGGCGCAGCGCGTCGACCATCGCGCGGTGCAGCGCGGCGTGGAAGCTGGTCTCGACCGGATGCGCGAACAGCACCAGGACGCGCATCGGTCAGATCCCACCGGACGGAGAGGCCGGGGCCGCCCCCTCACCCGAAATCGCGATGCGACATTCACGTACCGCCTCTTTTGAGTCCCCCCTCCCCTTGCGGGAGGGGGGTAGGGGGAGGGGGTTCTCTCGGCTCGAACCGGCCCAGACTGTCGCAAACCCGCACGGACGGTGAGTTCGGTGCCCTGCCCATTCGCGCGCGGACGCGCGCAGACCCCTCCCCCTGCCCCCCTCCCGCAAGGGGAGGGGGGACTTCAAAAGATCCATTTCCGCGAGAAGGCGGCTGACCATCCTCACCCCGTCGCCTGCAGCCCCGGGAACAGGTAGATGCGGCCGGAATTCAAATCGTAATCCGGGTCGTCCCAGCCGATCATCTTGCCGGGGTTCAACAGGCCGCGCGGGTCGGTCTCGCGCTTGAACGCCAACTGCACCGCGTCGGTGCGCTTCATCCCGCCCTCCTCCAGCGTGTAGCGGTGCGGGTTGAAGATCAGGCAGCCATGGTCCTCATGGATGCGGATGATCTCGTCCAGCCGCTCCTCGGTGGTGAAGCGCACGATCGGCAGGCCGGAGCAGGTGACGTTGCCGTCGAAGCGGATCAGCTCGAGATGGCCCGGCACCTCGTCGCCGAAGATCCTCGTCATCTCCTCGACCAGCCGCAGATGGTCGGGGAAGGGGTACAGCACCTGCAGATAGGTGATGGTCGGGTCGATCTTGATCGCCCGCAGCGTGGTGTGGTTCCAGGTCAGCTCGTACAGCGGCGGCAGGCCCCGCTTCTCCTCGTCGGTCGCGGTGTCGGCGCGGAACAGCACCTCGCCCTTCGACCGCTTCATGAAGGCCTCGAAGCCGCCCATGGCGAAATCGGCCACCATCAGCAGCGCCACCGACTGGTCGCGGCGGACGAATTTCTGGTGCTTCTGGAAATAGTCATGCGGCACCGGCGCGGCGACCGGCGCGATCTCCTTCAGCAGCAGCCCGTCGGCCCGGCCGATCTCCTCGCTGAAGCGGACCGCGTCCATCCAGTCGTCGAAGCCGACGACGACGTCCACCCATTCCGGCGCCGCCGTCAGCGGGATCTCGACCTCGGTGATGATGCCGTTGGTGCCGTAGGCGTGCAGCGCCTTCAAGAGGTCCTCGCCGGTCAGGTCGAGGATGCGCGGCTCCGCCTCCATCGTCACCAGCCGCACCCGCATGACGTTGCCGAGGTTGCGCAGGCCGCCCCAGCGGATCGATCCGACGCCGCCGGAGCCGCCGGCCAGGAAGCCGCCGATCGTCGCCATCCGGTAGGTCGACGGGAACAGCCGCATCTCCTGCCCGACCTTGGCCCGGGTCTGCATGTCCATCTGGGACAGCACCGCGCCGGCCTCGGCCGCCACCGCGCCGGGGCGGATGGCCGTGACCTTGTTCATCCGCGCCAGGTTCAGCACCATGCCGCCGGACAGCGGCATGGCCTGGCCGTAATTGCCGGTGCCGGCGCCGCGCGGGGTCACCGGCACGCCATGCGCATAGGCGGCCTTCAGCGCCTGCACCACCTCGGCCTCCGAGGTCGGCGAGACGACGAGGTCGCCGGTGACATGCTCCAGCTGCCGCTTCAGCACCGGCGAGTACCAGAAGAAGTCCTGGCTCTTCTGCTTCACCAGCACCGGGTCGTCGGTGACCCGCAGCCCCTCCAGGTCGCGCTTCAGCGCCGACAGATCGGTCATGCGTTCCCTCCTTCGGGTGCCAGCAGCGCGTCCAGCTCGCGATAGTCCGGCGGGGTGGTGTCGATCGCCCGGCCGGCGCGGACCACGATGCGGTCGGCCTGGGGGCGGGACAGCAGCTCGGTCCAGCTCCGGGCGCGCAGCAGCACCAGGTCGGCGCCGCCGCCCGCTCCCAGGCGGCCGAGATCCGGCCAGCCCAGCACCTCGGCGGGGGTCGCGGTCACCGCCCGCGGCCAGTCGCCGACCGGGTGGTCGAGATGCAGGATGCGGGTCGCCTGGGCGTAGACCTCGAGCGCATCGAGATCGCCATAGGCGTAGAACGGGTCGCGGGTGTTGTCGGAGGCGACCATCACCGGGATGCCGCGCGCCTTCATCTCGTGCAGCAGCGTCACCCCGCGCCAGCGTGGCGTGACCCCGGCGCGGCGGTCCTGCAGGTACATGTTGCACATCGGCAGCGACACCACGGCCAGGCCGGCCTCGGCAACCAGGTCCAGGGTGCGGTCGATCACGTCCTCCGGCTGCCGGGCCAGGGAGCAGCAATGGCCGACCAGCACCCGGCCGCGGAAACGGTGGCGGATCGCGGCCTCGGCGATCAGCGCCAGCGACCGCACCGCCGGGTCGCCGGTCTCGTCGGCATGGAAATCGAGGTCGAGGCCGTGCTCGACGGCATGGCGGAACAGCCGGTCGATCCCGGCCTCCAGCCCGGGGACCGGATAGGTCACGGCGCCGAGGATGCCGCCATGGGCGCGGACGGTCCGGCCGAGGTCGTCGAAATAGGCGTCGTCCATCAGCCGGTCGATGCCGACCAGGGCGGCGCCCTGCAGCTCGATCCGCCCGGTCCAGGCGTCGCGAAGCTCGGCGAAGACCGGCCAGGAGACGCGATGCTGCGGCGCATCGCTGTCGATATGGGTGCGGATCAGCCTGGTGCCGTGGGCGAAGGCGCAGCGCAGGCTGAACTCCATCCGCGCCTGCACATCCGCGGCCGACCAGTGCGCGGCCCGGTCCGTGCGCACGGCAGTGAGGGCGCCGTCGAAGCTGCCGTCGGAGTTGGGGCTGCGCGGCCAGATATGGCCCTTGTCGAGATGGGTGTGCGCCTCGACGAAGGCCGGCCATACCATGCCGCGGTCGAGGTCCAGCGCCGGCAGGCCCTCAGGGTCGGGGCTGCCGGCCGGGCGGATCGCCGCCAGAATGCCGCCGTCGATGGTCAGATCGGCCCGGGCCAGCCCCTCGGCGTCGGGAACCAGATCCGCACCCTCGGCCAGGCAGGCCGGGACGGTGGCGTTGGCCAGGCGATAGCGCCGGGCGTCCGGCAGGCGGGCAAAACCCATCTCAGTTCTCCCGCCGGATGGCACTTTCGTGCCAGCGTCGCAGCAGCAGATGCGACACCAGGCTGGTCAGGGCGAAGATGGCCAGGCCGGTCAGGGTGATCAGGATCAGCGCCGCGAACAGCCGCGGCACGTTCAGCCGCCGCCCGGCCTCGAGGATGCGGAAGGCTAGGCCGGACTGGGCGCCGGCCGATCCGGCCGCGAACTCCGCCACCACCGACCCGATCAGCGCCAAGCCGCCGCCGATGCGCAGGCCGGTGGCGAAATAGGGCAGCGCCGCCGGGATGCGCAGATGCAGCAGCGACTGCCAGCGCGAGGCGCCGTACAGCTCGAACAGGTTCAACAGGTTGTGGTCGGTGCTCTTCAGCCCTTGCGTCATGTTCGACAGGATCGGGAAGAAGGCGACGATGAAGGCGCAGATCAGCAGCACCGATTCGGTCGACGGCGCGTAGATGATGATCAGGGGCGCGATCGCCACGATCGGCGTCACCTGCAGCACCACGGCATAGGGGTAGAAGGCCAGCTCCAGCCAGCGCGACTGGATGAACAGGATGGCCAGCGCCACGCCGCCGACCAGCGCCGCGGCCAGGGCGGCGAAGGTGATGGTCAGAGTCACCGCGAGTGCCGAGGACAGGATCGGCCAGTCGCCGACCATGGTGGCCGCCACCTCGGTCGGCGCCGGCAGGATGTAGCGCGGCACCTGATAGGCCGTGACATACCACTGCCACAGCACGACGAAGGCGCCGAAGGCGACCACCGGGATGGCGATCCGTGCCGCCAGGTCCCGGATGCGCCCGGGTTCGGCCCGCCGGGCTTCGGCGATCGCCGCCTCGTCTTCGGTCTGGACCCCGATCTCGGTCATCGCTGCTCCGCCGCCACCATGATCGCCCGCATGAGCGCGTCCGACACGGTGCGGCAGCGCTCATTGTAGGGCGTCGACATCCGGTACTCGTTGCCGCGCGGGTAGGGGGCGTCGACCGCCACCTCCTCGATCACCCGGCCCGGCCGCGCCGCCATCACCACGATGCGGGACGACAGGTAGACGGATTCGAACACCGAATGGGTGACGAAGACGATGGTCCAGTTCTGCCCCTGCCACAGCCGCAGCAGGTCGTCGTTCAGCTTGATCCGGGTGATCTCGTCCAGCGCCGCGAAGGGCTCGTCCATCAGCAGCAGCTTCGGCCGGGTGACCAAAGCGCGGGCGATCGACACCCGCATCTTCATGCCGCCCGACAGCTCGCGCGGATAGGCGTCGGCGAAGCGGTCCAGCCCGACCATCGCCAGCGCCTCCATCACCCGGTCGCGCGCCGCCGCCCGCGACAGGCCCTTCAGCCGCAGCGGCAGCCAGACATTCTTGAACACCGTGGCCCAGGGCATCAGCGTCGGCTCCTGGAACACGAAGCCGACCTCGCCCTCGGTCGCACCGCGGCCGCCGCCCGGCCAGCGGATGGCGCCAGCGGACGGGGCGCCGAGCCCGGCGATCAGCCGCAGCGCCGTCGATTTGCCGCAGCCGGACGGGCCCAGCAGGCTGACGAATTCGCCTTCCCGGATGTCGAGCGACATGGCGGACAGGGCCAGGGTGCCGCTGGCAAAGCGCTTCGACACCCCGTCCAGCGACACCAGCACTCCGGCGGCGCCGTCCCCGGGCATGGTCAAGCCGACCGCATCCACCTCAGCCGCCGGCCAGCTTCTTGTAGAGGTCGAGGCCGACACCCTTGCAGACGAAGCGGGTGGTGAAGGCCTTGCTCACATCCAGCCCGGCCTCCAGCACCCCGGCCTTGACCATGCTGTCATAGAAGCTCTGGTATCGGTTCGCGGTCATGCAGCCGATGCCCTGGGTCTCGGCCTCGCCGGCGACGACGATATGCGCGGCCTTCAGCTGCTCCCGCCCATAGGCCAGCTGCTCATCCGTCATCTCCGGATTGTCCTTCTTGATCAGCGCGTTGGCCGCGCTGTTGTCGCCGTAGAGATAATTGTACCAGCCGGTGATCGAGGCATCGACGAAGCGCTGCACCAGGTCGGGGTTATGGTCCACCATCGCCTGCTGCGCCGCAATGGTGGTGGAATAGGCGGTGTAGCCGTTGTCGGCGAGCAGGAAGACCTTGGGCTTCCAGCCGGCCTGCTTCTCGATGTCCCGCGGCTCCGACGTCAGATAGCCCTGCTGGCCGGATTTCGGGTCGGCGATGAACGGGGCCGGGTTGAAGGTGTAGGGCTTGTACTGCTCGTCCCGGAAGCCGGGATAGGCCGATTTCAGCCAGCGGAAATAGGTGTCGTAGCCCTCGCCGGACAGGAACAGCGTGTCCAGCTTGGCCAGGTCGCCGATGGTCTCGATGCCCTGGTCGGGATGGGCCATCAGCACCTGCGGGTCCTTCTGGAAGATGGCGGCGACATTGATCACCGGCACCCCTTCCTTGACCGAGTCGAAGGCGTCCAGCGTGCCGCCCATGAAGAAGTCGATCTGGCCGGCGACGAGGCGCGCCCGATTGGCCGCCTCCGGCCCGCCCATGACGATGGTGACGTCCAGGCCGGCCTTGGCGTAGGTGCCGTCCGCCACCGCCTGGTAGTAGCCGCCATGCTCGGCCTGGGCCAGCCAGTTGGTGCCGAAGCTGACCTTGTCGGCCGCGGTGGCCGTGCCGGCCGACAGCGCGGCCGTCACCCCCGCCGTCAGGCCGAGGGCGAGAGCGAAGACCCGTCCGCAAAGTTGCATGAAGCCGATCCCTATGTCGTTTTTTATGCCGCAGCGCCAAAGACGACAGGAAGCAACGGCCGTGCCATCCGCCTCCGGTTCGAAGAGGCGCCGCGGCCGGCCGGCGATCCGCGGGATATTGGTCCCATCGGGCGGCCGGACGGCGGCGCGCCGCGGCCGACGCCCTTCCCTCCGGTGCCCAACGAATGGGCAGCCTAGTCCAGTTTTCTTGCACCCGGCAACCTTGTCACCGGGCGTGCGCAGTCCTACGGTTCCTGGCCTTTTGCGGGAGACGAATCCCTTGTCGCGCCCCATCGCCCCTGCCGGAATCCGGCCGCCCTTCGCCCGCTACAGCCATGCCGTCGAGGTGCCGGCGGGCAGCCGCCTGGTGGTCTGCTCCGGCCAGCTCGGCATCGGCCCGGACGAGGCGGTGCCGGCCACGGTCGAGGGCCAGGCCGAGCTGTGCTTCGAGAACATCCGGGCGATCCTGGCGGCGGCCGGGATGGACCTGTCGCACATCATCCGGATCAACGCCTTCGTTACCGGGCGGGAGCATCTGAAGGGCTACATGGCGGTGCGCGACCGCGTCGTCGCCGACCCGCCCCCGGCCTCGACCCTGATGATCGTCTCCGGCTTCTCCCGCCCGGAGTTCCTGGTCGAGGTGGAAGTCATCGCCGCCGGCCCCGCCGCCTGAGAGGATGCCCATGCTGCCGAAGCGCTATTGGCACGAGATGACGACGCTCGACTTCCGCGACGGCGGTGCCGAGGACTGGATCGCGGTGCAGCCGGTCTGCGCCATCGAGCAGCACGGGCCGCATCTGCCGGTCTACACCGACACCTGCATTGCCGAAGGCATGGTGCGGCGGGTGCTGGAGCTGCTGCCGGCCGACCTGCCGGTGACGTTTTTGCCGACCCAGGCGGTCGGCAAGTCGAACGAGCACATCGCCTCGCCCGGCACCCTGACCTTGTCGTGGGAGACGCTGACCCAATACCTGATCGAGATCGGCGAGAGCGTCCGGCGGGCGGGGCTGCGCAAGCTGATCCTGATCAACTCGCATGGCGGCAACGTGCCGATCCTCGACGTGGTGGCGCGCGAGCTCAGGGTCCGGCACGGCATGCTGGCGGTGCATTCGGCCTGGTCGCGCTTCGGCAATCCGGACGGGCTGTTCCCGGCGGAGGAGGCGACCTACGGCATCCATGGCGGCGACATGGAGACCTCGGTGATGCTGCATCTGCGCCCGGACCTGGTGAAGATGGAGCTGGCCGAGGATTTTCGGTCGACCCAACTGGCGTTCCTGCGCGACTTCGCGCATCTGCGAGCGCATGGCGTGTCGCAGTTCGGCTGGATGGCGCAGGACCTGAACCCCGGCGGCGCAGTCGGCAACGCCGCCAACGCCGCGGCCGAGAAGGGCCGGCAGGTGGTCGACCACCAAGCCGCCGCCTTCGTCGCCCTGTGCCAGGACGTGCACGGCTTCGACCTGGCGCGGCTGTGGCAGCCCGGGGCCCCGCCTGCCTGAAGCCGGTCGACCCCGCACCCTTGCGGATGCGGGGTCTCGCCGGGCAGCCGGGCCTGGGCTGCTACAGGACGAAGTCGGAGGCGACGAGGGTCAGGTTGCCGGAGAGCTGGATGTGGAAGTCGGAGACGCCGTCGCCATTGACGTCGCCGGCGATGGTGGTGATCCCCGGGCCGGTGTTGACGGCGCGCAGCTCGCCGGCCTGGTGGGTGTAGAGCCCGGTGCCGATGAAGGTGAAGATCTGGTCCCCGGTCAAGCCGGTGTTGGCGTCGATCGCCGACAGGTCGATCCGGTCGCCCTGGGCGTGGCTGAAGTCGGTGATCCGGTCGGCGTTCGCCCCGAGGCCAGTGTGCGAGATGTCGGAGAAGATGAAGCGGTCGGCCCCCAACCCGCCGGTCAGCACATCCTGGCCGGACCAGCCGTTCAGCGCGTTGGCCACGGTGTTGCCGGTCAGGTTGTCGGCCAGGCTGGAGCCGACCAGGTTCTCGATCCCCGTCAGGGTGTCGTCCTGGGCGTCGCCGCCGCTGCCCGCACCGGTCTGCAGGCTGATCGTGACCCCGGCGGCGGAGCCGTCATAGGTGACGAGATCGATGCCGGTACCGCCGTCGAGGGTGTCTCCTCCAGCGCCGCCACGGAGGATGTCGTCGCCTTCGTAGCCGCGCAGGACATTGGCGCCGTCATTGCCAGTGATGGTGTCCCCGGCCTTGCTGCCGTTGACATTCTCGATGCCGATATAGGTGTCGCCCTGGGCCTCGCCGCCGCTGCCCGCACCGGTCTGCAGGTTGACCGTCACCGCAGCGATGGTGCCCCAGTACGTGGCGAGATCGGTGCCGGTGCCGCCGTCGAGGGTGTCTCCTCCGGCCCCGCCACGGAGGATATCGTCGCCGTTGCCGCCGTCCAGGGTGTTGGCCGCGGCGCTGCCGGTCAGGTTGTCGGCCAGACTGGAGCCGACAAGGTTCTCGATCTCCGTCAGGATATCGCCCTGGGCGTCGCCGCCGCTGCCCGCACCGGTCTGCAGGTTGACCGCCACCGCGGCGGCGGAGCCGTCATAGGTGACGAGATCGGTGCCGGTGCCGCCGTCGAGAGTGTCTCCTCCAGCGCCGCCACGGAGGATGTCGTCGCCTTCGAAGCCGCGCAGAACATTGGCGCCGTCATTGCCGGTGATGGTGTCCCCGGCCTTGCTGCCGTGGACACTCTCGATGCCGATATAGGTGTCGCCCTGGGCCTCGCCGTCGCTGCCCGCACCGGTCTGCAGGTTGACCGTCACCGCAGCGATGGTGCCCCAGTAAGTGACGAGATCGATGCCGGTACCGCCGTCGAGGGTGTCTCCTCCGGCCCCGCCACGGAGGATGTCGTCGCCGTTGCCGCCGTCGAGGGTGTTGGCGGCAGCGCTGCCGGTCAGGTTGTCGGCCAGGCTGGAGCCGACCAGATTCTCGATTCCCGTCAGGGTGTCGCCCTGGGCCTCGCCGCCGCTGCCCGCACCGGTCTGCAGGTTGACCGTGACCCCGGCGGTGGAGCCGTCATAGGTGACGAGATCGGTGCCGGTGCCGCCGTCGAGGGTGTCTCCTCCGGCTCCGCCACGGAGGATGTCGTCGCCTTCGAAGCCGCGCAGAACATTGGCGCCGTCATTGCCGGTGATAGTGTCCCCGGCCATGCCGCCGTGGACATTCTCGATCCCGAAATAGGTGTCGCCCTGGGCGTCGCCGCCGCTGCCCGCACCGGTCAGCAGGTTGACCGCCACCGCGGCGGTGGTGCCCCAGTACGTGGCGAGATCGGTGCCGGTGCCGCCGTCGAGGGTGTCTGCTCCGGCCCCGCCACGGAGGATATCGTCGCCTGCGCCGCCGTCGAGGGTATTGGCCGCGGCGCTGCCGGTCAGGTTGTCGGCAAGGCTGGAGCCGAGCAGGTTCTCGATCTCGATCAGGGTGTCGCCCCGGGCGTCGCCGCCACTGCCCGTGCCGGTCTGCAGGTTGACCGTGACCCCGGCCGCCGAACCGGCATAGGTGGCGGTGTCGATCCCGGCGAGGCCGTCGATGTGATCGGCGCCGATGCCGCCCCTGAGCGTGTCGTTGCCGGCCGTGCCGACCAGCGTGTCGTTGGAGTCGATGCCGGAGACGGTGACCGTGACGGTCGCAATCTCGCCCCCGGCCAGGGTGTAGGTGAAGCTGTCGGTCGCCGTCGTGTTGGCGGCGCCGGAGCCCGCCGCGGGCAGGTCGTCGAAGGCGTGGTTCGGGTCATAGGCGAAGGTGCCGTCGGCGTTGAGCGTCAGATGCGCGCCGGATGCGAGCGTGATCATGACGCCGACCGCCGCCGCGCTGCCATTCACCGCCGCCACGGTGAGCGGGCTGTCCAGGTCGCTGTCTGCGCCGGAGCCGTTGTCGGCAAAGACATTGCCGGTCGTGATGGCGAGGGTCTCATCGGTCGCGAAGGCGTCGGCCTGCGCGACACCCGGATCGTCGACGGAGCCGACGCCGACATTGAAGGTGCCGGTGGTGGTGCCGCCGTTGCCGTCGGAGAGGGTGTAGGTGACGACATCTGGGCCATTGGCGTTGGCGTCGGGCGTGTAGACCAGGTCGCCATTGGCGTCGAGGGAGACGCTGCCGTGCAGGGCGGAGCCGCCGGTCAGGGTGACGGTGTCGCCGTCGATGTCGCCGGCGCCGGCCAGGATCAGGGTCTTGGCGACGGTGAGCGGGGTGTCCTCATCGGTGCTCTGGTCGGCGACACTGCCGGCGGTCGGGTCGTCGTTCACCGCGGCGACCCCGACGTTGAAGCTGCCGGTGGTGGTGCCGCCATGTCCGTCGGACAGAGTGTAGGTGACGACATCCGGGCCGTTGGCGTTGGCGTCGGGCGTATAGACCAGGTCGCCATTGGCATCGAGCGAAACGCTGCCGTGCAGGGCCGAGCCGCCGGTCAGGGTGACGGTGTCGCCGTCGATGTCGCCGGCACCGGCCAGGATCACGGTCTTGGCGACGGTGAGCGGGGTGTCCTCATTGGTGCTCTGGTCGGCGACGCTGCCGGCGGTCGGGTCGTCATTCACCGCCGCGACCCCGACGTTGAACGTGCCGGTGGTGGTGCCGCCGTTGCCGTCGGACAAGGTGTAGGTGACGACATCCGGGCCATTGGCGTTGGCATCGGGCGTGTAGACCAGGTCGCCATCGGCATTGAGCGACACGCTGCCGTGCAGGGCGGAGCCGCCGGTCAGGGTGACAGTGTCGCCGTCGATGTCGCCGGCACCGGCGAGGATCAGGGTCTTGGCGACGGTGAGCGGGGTGTCCTCATCGGTGCTCTGGTCGGCGACCGTGCCGGCGACCGGGTCGTCGTTCACCGCAC
>NZ_VCCH02000132.1 GCF_005938675.2 Mycobacterium sp. KBS0706 | reverse complement strand
CTGAGCGAATTCATAGAGCGTGTCCGTCGGTCAAGCCCGGAGAATGCGGCGATCGCCGAGGGTGAACTGCGGCGCAACGATTACGCCGCCATCTATGACGGCATCGTCCAGCCCTATGGTCTCGCCGGCAATGATGCAGCGAACGCGCTTGCCGCATACATGATCCTCGGCTGGATGATCGTTCATGGCGGGCAGGAACCCCCGCCCGGAGCAGTTGGCGGTGCGCGCGCTCAGGCCGCGGCCGCTCTCTCCGACCCTCGTCTCGCTTCGCCCGACACACGCGCCAGGCTGGGCGAGGAGTTCAAGATCTTGTTCGTGGTGGTCCATGCCGGGTGGCTGTCGGCACAACGAGAGGGCTCGCTCGACCGCTACGCCAATGGCTTGGCTGAGATATTCAGCAAGCAGGACGGCCTCGACTTGCGGCGGATGGGCCTGGGACGTGCGGGGTTCCAGTCCAGCTGAACGCGCGCCATCGTCCGGCGTAAACCATTCAGCGACGAGGCCACGACATCGATCCGGTGACCTGGTCGTCGCTTCCATCATCTTGTGGAACACGGTCTACATCGAGCGCGCCATCCAGCTCATGCGTGCCCCGGGGGCGAAGACATTCCGGACGACCTGCTGCCCTATCTGGCACCACTCGGCTGGCAGCACATCAACCTCACCAGCGACTACATCTGGACCGATCCGTCGCAGCCCACCCCGAGGCGGAGCGCGAGGGCGCTCCGCTCGCACGTCCAGGGACGCGTGGCTGCACCAGCAGCGAATCACTTGGCCAGCGCGGCCACCTCCGTCGCGCTCAACGCGCCTGCATGGACCCGCAAGCCCTGGACGCGGCCATCGAAGGACGGATGCTGCCAGTTGCGTCCCAGGAAGGCCACCTGATCGCCGACCTGGCGCGGCGACAGGACGATGTCGTCGGCATTGGCCACTTCCTTGCCGTCGAGATACAGCCGCCCGGTGGTGCCCTTGAGCGTCACCGCGACATGGACCCACCGGCGAACTGGCATGTCGCCGGGGGCTTGCATGATCTGGGCGTCGTTGTGGCTGGCACCGAAGATCACGAAACGCATGCCGCCGCCGGTCTTAGGCACGATCGACATGCTGGAGAAGCCGTCCTGCCCGACGAAGAACAGCGCAGTGTCCCAGTTCAGCGAATTCGCATAAGCCCACAGGCAGACGGTGAAGTCATCCAGGCCGCTGAAGATGCCAGCCGGCAGTTGCAGACCCGCCTTCTTGCCATCGAAGACGACGGCCTTGTCCTTGAGGCGGCCTTCGCCCCACGTCGCGCCGTCCAGCAGTTGGCCGTCGGCGAGCGTCCAGCCACCGGCGGGCGTCAGCAGTATGCCCATCGTGCCCGTGCCGTTCTGACCATTGAGCGGCATCAGCAGTCGCGCCTCGCCTGGCACCGCGACCCGCACGACATTCGAGCCGGCACTGGCACCACCCAACGCGGTGACCTGGTAGTACCAGACTCCCGCGGGCGGCGCATCGGTGTGCGTCAGCAGTTGGCTGGCCGGCACGGTCGTCAGGTGCATGAAGGGGCCATTGGCATTGGCGCTGCGTTTGACCGCATAGGAGACGGCGCCAACGCTGCCCCACCAGGAGAGCACCGGACGGCCATTGCGCAAGGGTGCCGCGAGCCCGGACGGCGGCTTCATCGGGCCGGCATAGGGCGCGCGGCGCTGCGTCAATGTCGGAAACACCATGTCATCGCCATTGCCGGACCAATAGTTCGGCTCGACTTGCTTCACGATGCGCGCGACGTTGGGCGCGGCCAGCCCCATGCGGTTGACGTAATGGTTGTAGATCGGTTCCCAGGCATTGCGCCCATGCCGGAAGGACTGGTTCACCTCCGTCCACTTCGACGGGTGGGGCTGCGAGGGATTGTGTTCCGGCGCGAAAGGCATCGGGTAGGTGCGGCCGTGCTCGTCCAGCAGGTTCGAGCGGGCCACGTACTCGGCCGCTGCCAGGAAGCGGTTGTTGTACAGGCCGTAGAGGTCGTCCCCCTGGTTCCAGGCCATCTCCAGCAGATCGCCGCCCAGGGACATGCCCAGCGTCGAATGCCCTTGGTCGCGGCCGCTTTCTTCCCACTGTCCGAGGTAGCCCGGGTGCATGAAGTAGACGCCATGCACGATCGAGCCGTTGCCGAAGTTCCGCAGCTTGCCGCGGTTGTTGCCCGCGTAGACGTCGCAGGCCTGCCGGTAGAGATCGGGCTTGTCGCAGAACACGCCCATGGCCAGGGCGCCGCACAGCGAGGCGAGTTCCCAGTTGGCATGGGAGCCCAGGCGTCCCTCGCTCAGGAACTGCGACGAAATCGGGGCGAAGATCGTGGAGAGCATCTGCTGGAAGCGCGCCAGGTTCGCGCGCGGCCAGCCGCGGTAGCCACGCAGAATCTCACCCACCTGGGCCCACTGGTGGCCCTGAATGCCGGCCAGCAGAATGAAGGTGTGGTCGTCATGGGCCGTCGATCCCGGGCGCACGGTGCCGATCACCTTCAGCTTGCCGGACCAGGCGTCCAGCGTTTCCACCGCCTTGTTGGCATACTGCGGGTTGTCCGACAGCCTCCAGCGCAGGGCCAGGCACCAGGCGCGCTGGATGTCCCGGTACATCGCGTACTTGCTGTTGTCGGCCCGATAGACCTCGGCCTGGGGATTCGGCTCGATATCCAGGGCGGTGGCGCGGTCGGCGCAGAGCTTGTTCCACCAGTCCGTCCACGGCTGCTGGCCGGCCGCGATGTGGTCGCGGATGCGCTTGAAATCCGCGTCGGTGATCAGCAGCCCGGGATGGCGGAAGACGCCGCTCACCGAGGCCGGCACGGCCGCGGTCTGTGCCAACGTCGGACCGCTCGTCAGCAGGGGCATGGCGGGCAATGCGCCAAGGCCCGCGACGAGCGCTCGCCGGGAAAGTTGAGGAGAGGGTTCGAGGGGTGTCGTCATGACTCGTCCTTGTGACACTCGGGGTTCTGGCGCCGAGCGGGTTGCGTCGTCGCCGAGCCGCGTTTGTACGGAAGCGGGGGCACCAAGTCATGACGGTCCTCTGCTTCATGCGCAGTGCGTCCTTCCAGATGGCATCGAAGCACGTCGGATCGTTCCAGTGCGGGTACCAGAAGGCAAAAGGCACGGCCTCTCGCTGCGCCTCATGACCGCTCGGGTCGCGTGCGGCCATGTCCGCTCTCGGGAGCCCGGAGCGATGGCCGCTATTCACCCTGCCGACATCAGGAATCACGCCGCAGCAGCCTCTACCCGGCCGCCTGCCGCTCAACCGGTTGCCCGCCACCGCCATTGAGGTCGCGAAGAAGCACGCGCGGTCTTTCGGATCGAGTTCCGTTAAACGGACCTTTCCGGGACCGAGCAGGTTCTCAATCTGTTCGCGGATTCCGGACGCCTACGACCTGTTCTTGAAGCGCCCCCTATAAGCCGCAATCCGTCACCGGCCACTTCCCCAGGTGGCCCAGCGATGCCGAGGTGGTCCAGGCATTCATCGTTGCGGGTCTGGAGGTGGAGCGCGTCATCGGCGTGGCGCCCGTGAAAGCGCCGCCTAAGAGCGATTGCTCCGACTGACCGGACCGGCAGGGGCGCCCTTCTCGTGCATGGGTAGAGATTGGCTCCCCTCGGCTTCCAACCCCCACTGGAGACGCTCGGCTGCCAGGTGCCGATCAGTTCGTCAGAAGAGCCTCGGCCGAGATCACATGGCTAAGCCGCTGCGCTCGCCTCAGCTGGCTTCGCACAGACGAGGCTGACCATCGTTCACCCCCCCGCGGAGGCTTCACCCGCATCGCGACGAGCTGGGCACCGATGGCTCTGAGCGACAGCGTCGGGTTGGCCTGGGCGATACCCGATATCAGGATGGCCGCGTGCTCTGCTTTCGTGCGCCTCGGCGCGCGGTCGAGTAGCGCCTTGTCGGCAAATCCCTCACGGACAAAGCGCTTCACGGCTCTCACCAACCGGTCGGTGGTCCAGGCACCCGATCGTGCGCGCGCGTTCAGGACGCGAACCACCGTCGACCAGCAGTGATCCGGCCGAAGTTGTCGGACGACAGGCAGCCATGCGGGAGCGGACAGATTGAGTTCGGCGAAATACTTCTGGTCGCGAATGGCAGCGGCGCGGCGGATCGCCGTCGGCTCCCGAGCGCGGAGAGCGGGATTGCCGCCGACACGGCCTCTGGCCTTGGCTGCCCGCAAGCCTGCTCTCGTTCGCTCCCGGATCAGCGCCCTCTCGAGTTCGGCGGCGGCACCAAGAACTTGCATGGCAAACTTGCCCTGCGGATTCGACGTATCGATCGGATCATGCAGCGAACGGAAGTGTGCTCCCCTGCCCTCTAGGTCCTCGATCACCTGGAGAAGATGCGAGAGCGAGCGCGCCAACCGGTCGATGCGCACGACCACCAGCACGTCCCCTCGGCCGACCCGATGCAGCAACTTCGCCAATTCGGGACGAGAGCGGTTCGCCCCGGACGCCTTCTCTTCAAAGATCTCGGTGCATCCAGCGGCACCCAGCTCGTCCTTTTGGGAATCAGTGGTCTGGTCCTCGGTCGAGACCCGGGCATAGCCGACAAGCGCCATTCAGCGTCCCCTCCACTGGCCGATCGGGCACATCGTACATAATCATGTGTGACCAGGAAACGGTCGTTTGGGGACCATTCATACATTGTACACGACCTCAAAAGAAGCTTCTCGAGCGCCACCAAACGGCACCCGATCGCCGCATATCGAGGCCGCTCCTGGCGTAACGGGCCGCTGAAGCGATCTGTGACGCGTCGCTGCAGCCAACTCTGAAAACTGACAGGATGGTGCACATATAGGCTGGAGCGACGGCTCCCGCCGTTCTAAAGTTATGGCCCGGGATAGCTTCCGCCTGGAGCCGTCATGACCGCCATCCTCGGCCCCGACCACTACCTGCTGATCGAGCGCCTGGCCTTCGATCTCGGCCGCCTCGACCGCGAGCTGCGTGGCCACCCGCTGGCCGAGGCCTGGGATCTCCGCGCCATGGTGCTGGCGGGCGCCGCCGCCGCCGAGGACAGCGGGCTGACCCTCGACCGCGGCCGGCTCTTCGCCGCCGCCGCGGAGCTGCCGATCGCCGTCTACCGCAACGATCACGGCATCCCGGCGGCTCTGCGCCACGTCCAGCTGCAGGGCGCCTGGTTCGCGGCCGCGGCCGAGTGCGGCCACGACCTCGAGCGGCTGCTCGATACCGGGCCGGCGGCCGAGGCCATGGGGCCGTGGACCGAGCGGCATTTTGGCTGGTCGACCGCCGATCTGACCGACTGCATCGCAGCCCTTGGCCGGTCCGAGGCCGGGCTCGCCGGCCTGCTGCGCGCCTCCTGGGATTGGGTCGCCGCCGCCGGCGACCCGATGGCGCTGACCATCGCCTTTCCCATCGCCGCCTGGGCGCAGCGCTTCAGCGCTCGCCCCCTCCCCGGCCTGTTTCCGCGCGGCCGTGCCGTCCGGGCACCAGCGCGCTGGATGCAGCTGGCGCTGACCGACCTGATCGGCCAGGTCGGAGACATGACCCGTAGGCTGCAGGAGCTGGAGCGGGCCCGGCTTGGGCTGCGGCAGGCGATCGCCGGCCTGCGCGCCTCGTCCCGGCTGCCGGCCATCGCCGAGCTGGCGCTGACCCGCCCGGCGATCTCGTCGCCGACGGTGGTGCGCCACCTGACCCGCCTCGCCCGCCGCGGCGGGCCGCTCGGCCGGACCACGCCGGCGGCGATCGAGGCCCGCGCCAAGAAGGAAGCGGTGTCGGCCGCTGGCGCCGGACAGATGCTGCGCCAGCTCGCCGCCACGGGGTGGCTGGTCGAGCTGACCGGCAGCCGCAGCCACCGCGCCTATGTCGCGCGCGATCTCGCCGATCTCGGCATCGCCATGGTGCCGGCGCGGCTGCGGCCGCCGCCGGGGCACGTCGCCGAGGAGGAGCCGGCGGTGATCCCTCCCCTGCCCTCCCCTGGCGAGCGCAAGGCGCCGTTGGAGGTGGACTATACGGCGGTGTTTTCGGATCTGAGGATGGTGGAGTGCCGGATCGAGGCGCTGCTTAGCGAAATGGGCCTGCATCGCCAAGGCGCGCGTGCGAATGGGGTAGTTACGGGATCCTGAGCAATGTTGTTGTCCGATCTGAGGTCGGTGCAAGACCTATGCGCAGGCGTCCGACATTTGAGAATGAAAGAGCAACACGACTGGTCAGGTGGACGCCCGGAATTCGGTTGTGGGTTTGTGTACAGGCCGGAAGGGTCCCCGGGACGGGGGGCCTCGCTGCGCCAGTCGTAGGTGCCGAGGTCAATGCGCTCCCAGGTCCGCGGCGAAACATGACGCAGGATCTCATCCAGTAGGTCGTGGCCCTCAGGGCCAAACTGATCGACCGCCCTAGTCAACGTAGGGATCTCTGAATATGCTGAAGTCATCCACCTCAGGGCGAGCTACGAGAAGGTACTTACCAGTTCCATCGAGAACAACTTTCACCGTTTGTCCATCCCCGACTGGAACCTGAAGCCGAAAAGCGCCATCGCCAGGTTCCGAATAGGCGAAGACCAAGGTCTTCTGGACATCAGGCGCCAAATCATCCCAATTGGTCGAGGAGTCAATATCCGAGATCAAAATCCTGCCGTCTGCGGTCCATTGGATGTACTTTTGCTTGTCGATGCTGGAGATCGTGCAGAAGTGAGTAAAGGGATAGTCGAAGCTTACCCCAAATTGCTCCGTGGTCCAGGCAGCCAATAACAACGTCTGGTATGGCGTATTAACCTCGCTAGTCCAAGCCATATTATTCATGCCCGACGTGATGTAACCATTCATGTATGGCATTCTTTTTTATCCTCGACAGGGGTTGCATTGACATGGCGACACGCTGTTCGTTCGTTCGGCCGCTATGACAGACAGTAGACGGCAGTGGTTGACGCGGGAGCGATCAACATGTCGATCCACATTGAATTCATTCGGTCTTTTAACTTGCTTCATCCATCGCTGGGTTCGCTCGTATGCGGGTTGCGTAACCGACCGAATCACAAATTGCTGGTATCCTGCAATTTATCGATGGGCCTGCCGCTTACGCCTAGGGTCTTATAAATAGGCTGAAGTCGTCCTGATCGGGGCCAGTAAAGAGATAATTGGGATCACCGCTTTGGACCGTTACACTGTTTCCGTTCGCTAGCCCTACTTGGAGCCTGAACCATCCATCGTAGGGTTCCGAATAGGCAAAAGCCAAGGTCTTCTGAATATCGGTAGATATATCATCCCAATTGGTCGAGGAGCTAATATCTGAGATCACAATCCAGCCATCAGCGGTCCATTGAACGTATCGTTGCTGATTGACGCTTCGGACGGTGCAAAAGTAGGTATATGGCCAGGCCATGTTTATCGCGAATTGCTCCGCCTGACCGCCATAACCGAGCTGTAATGAATTGGCCGGCGACAACAGCGTGCTTGTCCAGTAGGAGCCATCAACGACAGATGTGATAGGACCGACGATTTCCGGCATTCGGTTCACCCTTGATAACGGTTGCGTTCACCTTGTGGCATACTTTGACCGGTTCGACAGAGAGAGGACGTCAGCTGCGGCCGCCGAGACGACCGAAAAATCCGTCCGGGCGTTGAGGTTGCTCGGGACAATCTACTGGTTTCATCCATCGCTGGACTGGCTGGTATTCGGCTTACGGAACCGGCGCGAGTGCGCTGATGCAACGCACTCGCCTAATGCGAGCATGCGTATCGGGGTTTCGGCGTCACAGCTGTCCTCTTTTGCAGCTTGACGGTCGGACCATTTCGCACCCGACGTCGGCGGTGCAAAGGTCGTCCCGGCCGGCGACGTCCGCCGGCATCGAGCTGCCGACATCAGACTCCGTGCGATTATTCGTCAGCCGTAGCTTGTAGCTTGCCAGTAAATTTCCCGTGCCACAGCGTGGAGTACCTTCGGCAGCCGCGCGTCGTGCGCGCGTACCCCCAACGACCGCCCTGGAACGCGGCGCCGAGCGGCATCGATGACTGGAGCCACCAGGATTTGCCGTCTCCCGGCTCCTTCCGAGCCCTGCGCAGGCCCAAATCCGGACCGGAGAGCCGAGCGGCCGCCTATCTGGTGTCCGCCCGGTTGCCATCACCGTTCCCAGATGTTGGACGCCTACGCGCTACTCTTGTAGTGACCCCGAGTACACGCGTTGGCCTGCCGCCCCCTGCCCGGCCCGTTCCCACGGCCGCGGCCGCCGCGACCGGCGTCGCGCTGGCTGCGCCGGGCGCTGGAGGACCTGGTCGCCCGGGTCGCGGCGGCGACCCGGCTGCTGCACGGGCCCGAGCGGGCCCGCCACGGGCTGCTCGACGCGGTCGCCGGCGCCCGCGCCTCCTCCCGCCTGCCGGCGGTCGCCGAACTGGTCCTGACCGCGCCGGCGATCGCCGCCCCGACCGTGGTCCGCCACGTGACCCGCCTGGGCCGCCGCGGCGGCCCGTTGGGGCGGGCGACGCCGGCGGTGATCGAGGCGCGGAAGACGGCGGTGTCGCGGGCCAGCGCCGGCGAGATGCTGCGCCAGATCGCCGCCTCCGGCTGGCTGGTCGAGCTGACCGGCAGCCGGACCCATCGCGCCTATGTGCCGCGCGATCTGGCCGAGCTCGGCATCGACGTGCAGCCGACGCGGCTGCGGCCTCGGCCCGGGAGGGACGTCGAGGAGGAGAGGTCCGAGATCCCTCCCCTGCCCTCGCCGTCTGAGCGCAAGGCGCCACTGGAGGTGGATTTCAGCGGGGTGTTGTCGGATCTCAGGATGGTGGAGAGCCGAATCGACGCGCTTTTGGCGGAGCGGGGGCTCGCGCCGCGGCGAGCGTCGGCGGCGGGTGGAAGGCTTGGGAGTTTACAGGAGAACGAGGAACCGAGTGTGGCCGAGTCTTAAAATGCGCGACTGTAGTGTAAAATAGCGCGACCCGTGTTGGGATGCGGGGCAAGACACTACCGCATGGTTCTTGATGTCGCGACTTGTCGATGCGCCGGTACTTTCAGGCCGACTCGGAGAGCCATCCGTTCGAGATGTGAGGCACCGTCACCCGCTCGCCGTCCGGTGGTCGGACCGGGGCAATGTTATTCGCTAGTTGGGTCGCACGCGGGTGCCTTTGTGATGATGAGAGGATTGGCTTGGGCGTATCGCGCCTGAGCGGGGCAACCCTGAGGGGCTTTGAACCGATGCCATTGGCAGCTGCCAATTTCGTCGGACCGTCCTTCCGAACCGATGACCTCCCGCCCTTGCCCGCGCCGGATGCCCTGCCGATTGGCAGCTGCCAATCGGCAAAGGAAAGAGCTCCAGACCGTCCGACCCGACACCCTCAGTCGGGAGAATTGGCAGCTGCCAATTTCGCCGAGACGACCGTCCGAACCTATGGGCTCGCGCCGTAGCCAACGCCGAACGCATTGCCGATTGGCAGCTGCCAATCGGCCGAGGGAGCCTCCATGCGTCCGACTTGATACGGCGGGGCCGGCGCCCAGATGCTGCCCCAATCTGGCGAATTGGCAGCTGCCAATTCGTGGGACAGACCTTCCAAACCATTGATTCCGTGCCGTTGCCTACGCCGAATGGTTTGCCAGTTGGCAGCCGCCATTCGGCAAACTGAAGCTCCATGCAATCCGCCTCGTTAGTCTAGGACAGGCGGCCAGATGATGCCGTCAGTCGGGCGAACTGGCCGCTGCCAAAATCGACGACGGACACGGCTGTGGCGAGTCAGATCTTGTGAGCAGCAACCGAGGAGCGTTTGCAATCTTGTCGACCCTTCGTGGTCCAAGGGCAGCTTCCCACACAGCGGACCTGAGACACGGATCGGAGGCGACAAACTTCGTCGGTCGGTACAGTCGGGCAAGCTTTGGCAGCTGTCAAATTCGGCTGGGCCAGGTCCCCGATAGTCGACCGGCCCGACCGACCGCATCTTCGGTGGGGCGGGGCAAACCGCGCCTCCGCAGCCGGTCGGGGTCGATCGGGCTTGCATCGTCAGCGAATCAGGCCGGTTTCGTGCAGCTTGCCGGGCCGTCTGAACCACTCTCTCGCAGATTGTTGCTCTCATAAAGCCGACATCGCTGGCCTGCTTGAAGTGAGTGGGGCGATTGGCTCGCTAGGACTAGATCTTCTACGGAGAGCCGACATAGGCACTATGGCTGGGGTAGTGCGTGAGCAGAAGATGCGCACAATTTAACAATTGGACAATGTGCAAATCGGCATCAGCGATTCGCAACGAAGAACGCAGGAGCGGCCAAACCCCGCCACACGCCGCGTGGTCAAAGCTGATTGGTATCAATCGGTTAGGAGCTCTATATAAAGCGGTGTGAAAAAGCGTTGACACCTGTCGGCGACACAGCATTACCTTGTCACGGCTAGATGCGCTTTTTGGCGGGAATGCCGTGAATGTCACCCAACAGCGATAATCCCCTGGTCACTGAGGATGACGGCATTCCCGTGGAGACGGACCCGGTTCACCGAGCGCTGCTAGGTGACGCAGAGGCGTTGAGCGAACACCTTCGTCTGCTCCGCCTCAAGTTCTTTCCCCCGTCGTCACTGAAACAGCTTCGCAAGTTCACAACGACCGAGGCGGCACGCCTGATCGGAGTGAGTGACTCCTATATCCGGAAACTACGACTGGGGGAGGGCCTGGAGCCAGACAAGGGTACGGGCGGCAAGCTCCTGTACACCCTGGCTCAGATCAACAACATCAGGCAGACCCTATCTGAAGGCCGCGACCGGAGCTTCTTTCCTCGGAGGCAAGCCGGCGAACATCTTCAGGTCCTCACAGTCGCGAACTTCAAGGGCGGAAGCGGAAAGACCACAACCGCGGCCCACCTAGCGCAGTATCTGAGCCTCAAGGGATACAGGGTTCTTGCAGTGGACCTCGATCCTCAGGGGAGTCTGTCGGCGTTGTTTGGATATCAGCCCGAACTCGACGTGGCTGAGAATCAGACGCTCTATGCAGCGATCCGATACGACGAAGAGCGGCGTCCGCTACGTGACGTGATCCGGCCAACCTACTTCGAGGGTCTGGACTTCGTCCCGGCGGCACTCGAACTTCAAGAATTCGAACACGCAACTCCGATGCATATGACCCCGCAGTCGGGTGTGGCGGTGGAGGATCTCTTTTTCGCCCGGGTCAGTACGGCCCTGGAGACGGTCCAAGCTGACTACGACGTCGTCGTCATGGATTGTCCGCCCCAGCTGGGGTTCCTGACGCTTTCAGCGCTGTGTGCGGCATCAGGACTCGTCGTGACGGTTCACCCGCAGATGCTCGACGTCTCGAGCATGGCGCAATTCCTGTACATGACCTCAGATCTTCTGCGTGTTGTTCATGGCCGCGGAGCAGATCTTCATTACGATTTCCTGCGCTATCTGGTCACTCGGTTTGAGCCCCATGATGGACCGCAGACCCAAGTCGTTGCGCTGATGCGGAATTTGTTCGGCGAGCGCGTGCTCACGAACGCGATGCTGAAATCGACGGCGGTCAGCGATGCGGGCTTGAGCAAAGAAACTCTCTATGAGGTCGCCCGCGAGAAATTTGTCCGCCAGACCTACGACAGGGCGATTGAGTCACTCGATCTGGTCAATGCCGAGATCGAAGGCCTGATGCACCGAGCATGGGGACGGAAGCGATGATCCGCAAACGTGGCGTCGATCTGTCATTAGACTCCACACCGGCGGACGAAGCCTCGGAACGCTCCCAGGAGGGTGGAACGGTCGACCCGGGCATTCCGCCATCGGCAGCGGCGGGCGGAGCGCGGCGTCGCGGTCTGGATCTCACTCAAGTGCCGGCCGACCCTGGTGAGGTGAACACGTCACGCTCTCGAGCAACTTCCAGTGTCGTTCGGAGCTTCGGCTTGGCGCTAGACGGCATTCGGAGCGACGCTGACGAGGCTCGGAAGATCCGAGAGCACCTCGACCGCGGCGATGCTGTCGTTGAATTGGATCCCGGGCTCCTCGATCCATCCTTCATCGTCGATCGAATGGCGATCGAGGACGACGCGGATTTCTTGGCTCTGGTCGAGAGCATTCGAGAGCATGGCCAGGAAGTCCCAATCCTCGTCCGTCCTGCGCCGGGCGCGCAGGGCCGGTACCAGGTCGCCTATGGGCATCGCAGGTGGCGTGCAGCTGGTCGGCTGAAGATACCGGTTCGCGCCGTCATCAAAGCCCTGGACGACCACCAGCTCATCATCGCACAGGGCAAGGAGAACCTTCAGCGCAAGGATCTTTCCTATATCGAGCGGGCCCTATTTGCCGGCGAGCTCGATCGCAGGCAGTACCCCCGGACTCTCATCACCGCTGCATTGTCGACCCCTTCGTCGGAGATCTCTCGGTACCTGACGATTACAAAAGCTGTGCCGGACCATCTCATTCGTGCGATCGGACCGGCGCCGGCGACCGGACGCAACCGATGGGCAGCATTGGCAGAGGCGCTGTCCGGTCCAGATGCGGAAGCGGCCGTGACGGACGCTCTCGCCAATCCGGCCTTTGCGCGTTCGTCGAGTGACGATCGGTTCCTGTTCGTCTTGTCCGCATTGACGCAGCGCAATCGATCTCCTCGGCCGGAATCCACTGTCTGGAAGGATCCGATCGGTCGGCCTGCGGTTCGCATCGACATCAATTCGCGCACCACAAGGCTTACGGTCGACGAGGCCCTGGCGCCTCAGTTCGGGCAGTTCATTCGTCAAAAGCTGTCGAAACTCTATGAAGAGTTTCAGTCAGCACAGCGGAAGCCGAAAGCTGAGAGGGGAGGGGTCGTGAACACGCCAGCCAAATAGAAGAGGGGCCTGCCGACGCCAATCGGCAAGCCCCTCTGAAACCAGACCCGCTGAGGGCCTTAGGTTCCTACTCGCAATTCGAATCTAGGGCGCGAGCTCGTCCGAATCAAGCGTCCGAATCGTGACGCCACGGATAGGCATGCCTGGCGGGCAGCTTCAACACCTTGTTCGGAGCCTTTATGCCTGCCCCATCATCGGTGGCCGATGCTGTCGCATATCCGCGATCCCGGCCCACAGCCCAAAACAAACTGGCGCTGATCGACGCGGCTTGGGTGTGCCATCACCTGCCCGAGCTCGCCCATCTCACCCAGGCCGACAAGGCCGTTCTCTGCGGCCTCATCCGGCACATCGACCAAGCCGCACTCGATGCCGGCAAGACCACCGTGTTTCCATCCAACCTCTGCCTGTCCCTCGACACCGGCTACACCGAGCGTCAGGTGACGCGCTCGATCAAGCGCCTCGAGGCGACCGGCCTTATTCGCCGCTTTCTGCGGCCGCGCTGGCGTACCTCCCACACCGACCTGACCGGCTTTTGCGGCCTCGCCGCGGCTGCCCTCGATGCCCACGTCGAGGAGAAGGATCGACGCCTGCACCTGCTCCGGCGCGGCGGCCCCGTCCGTCTCGTGGAATTGGACACAGAGTCCGCTTGCCCCGACACAGAGTCCTCTCCAACAGAAACAGACATTGAACCAGCTATATCTGTTCAACAGAGTGACGCTGCGCGCGACCAATCGCTTAGGCGGCCGGCCACGCCGGCCACGACCGACGGACAGTGCAGCGCCACCACCCACCTCCCCGCCAACGGCACGTCCGCAAATTGCTCCCCAGGGGGAGCAGGCTTCTCCGCCCGCGCCCGATTGGACACATCCACCCCGGCGGAAAGGGTGCGCGCCGACCTTCTCACAGCCTGGGAAGCGTCGCCGACCCTCCGCCGGATAGTCGACCTCGAGCAGCTGCGCACTACGCCCTTCGAGGCTTTGGCCCCGATGGTCGAAAGGGATTACCTCTCTGCCGTAACCGGCCAGCGGAATCCCCAGCGCATCTGGTCCTGGGCCGTGAATCGCCACGGCCTGGCCATAGCCATCCTGGGCTGGATCATCGCCTGCGACACCCCGCGCTCGGCCGACCGACCGGAACGCAACCCCGGCGGATGGTTCACTCGCTTCGCCACTTCCGATCGGCCCTGGGATCTCTCCCGAAACCTCCGACAGCTCGCGAAAGCTCCACGGCCGCATGATGCTGCATCGACTGTGCACCTTCCGGACAACGACGAGACCACGTCGGAACCTTCGATTCCTGCTCGGCAACCAACAATCACCGATGATGAGGCGGTGAAGATCCTCGTGGCTTACCGGGCCGCTTGGATCCATGCTGCCACAGCCCGGATCGGCCACCGGCGCGCCGAAGCGGCCTGGAAGTCGTGGCTCGACGAGGCCGCGGTAACTGGAGTTGACGACGAACGCCTGGAGATCCGGGTCAAGACCCGGTTCGCGTGCGACCAAGTTTTCAAGGACTACGGAGATGTCTGCAGGATTGCCGCCGAAGCCCTCGGCTTCGCTGGTGCAGATTTCCACGCCGAGCCGCGTCCGCGCCAAAGCGATGGCTAACTTTGTAGTACGCTGGTCATGAAATGCGCAGTTGCCTTCGTGCCGGAATGTATAAAGGGGATTCGCACGATTCATCGTTTGTTCTAGAATCGCGCCATGCCGATCCGTCCGCAGCACCGCCCCCTGTATCCGCTCGACTGGCCCGTCATCTCGGAGGCCATCAGGTTCGGGCGTGCCAAGGGACGTTGTGAAAGCTGCCGCCGGCGCCACGGTGACGAGATCCGCCAGTTGCCCGACGGCCGCTGGTACGACACCGAGACGGGCGTCTGGCGTGATGACCAGGGGTGCGCCGCGTCTGACCCATCGTTGCTGGAGATGATTGCCGTCGTCCTCAAGCATGTGGTCCTTGCCGCCTGCCATGTGAACCATGACCGAAGCAACTGTTCGGACAACAATTTGGCGGGATGGTGCGGCCGCTGCCATCTCCGACATGACCGCCCCGAGCATCTCCGGCAGCGACGCCTGACCTATCTCCGCCGACGAGCCCTGGGCGATCTCTTCGACGGACCATATCCGATACTTTAATTCGCTACTGGCCGGTTTGCGGGGCGAGGCCTCCGGCACGGGCTCTACTGCGCTGCGCGCTACCTGGCGCCAAGCTCCGCCGAGCTGCCCGTGGCGTCTCGTCCAATGCGAGTGACGACCCACAGCGGCGCCGCCGCCTCTTTCACAGCAGCTTTTACAGTTCGGGCCAATGGCGGCCGCAACTGTTCCCGTTCCGCCGCTGAATAGAGGGAGAGGAGGGCAGGGGAGGGGCGACGGGTTGAGGATCGAGAGAGTGGCTCTCGGCGCCCGTCGGGAGTGCCCTCGATGGCCAAGGCCCAGAAGAAGCTCGTCCTCGCCCAACCCCGCATCATCCCGCTCGACAAGCTAGAGCGGAGCAAGGCGAATGTCCGCAAGGTCAAGAAGGGCCTGACGCTCAAGGCCCTGGCCGACGACATCGACGATCGCGGCCTCCTTGAGAACCTCGGCGCGCGGCCGATCTTCGACGAGGCCGGCAACGAGACCGATCGCTTTCATGTTACCTATGGCGGGCGTCGCCTCGAGGCCCTGCTCCTGTTGGTCCAGCGCAAGCGCCTGGCGAAGGACGCGCCGATCCCGTGCATGGTCCGCACTGAGGGCTTCGCCGAAGAGGATTCGCTGCAGGAAAACGAGCTGCGCCTCGGCCTGTTAGGTTCTGTCTCAGAACTGTCCTTTGAGGGGCGTGCCTGACGCCGT
>NZ_VCCH02000131.1 GCF_005938675.2 Mycobacterium sp. KBS0706 | reverse complement strand
TATGGGGTCCGACCCGGAGCGTGGTGGGGAGAGCCCCGGGTCGGACCGGCCGGTCTCAGCTGACTGAGCTCGGCCGAAAGGCGCCACGACCGACCATGAAATGGGACCCGACTTCGCCCAGACACCGCCCAAGCGCCCCACGGCGACGGCCATGACTGGTGACCAAGCATATGGTCTGGGCGTTCGATCGTGTGGTGGACTGATCACGGCGCCACGGACGCCGAAAGGTCTCCTCGCGGAACCGTCCGGGTCAGTCGGCCAGGGTCATGTCGAGCCACCCCACATTGCCGCTGGTCGCCACCCAATCGGCAAGTTCTGCGACCGTTGGGAACGGGTCCGGCAGCGGAGGCTTGGCGGGATCAGCCGGATGGTTTTCGATAATCGTGACGAGAGAAAACTGATCCTGGCTCGGAACCTGCACTTTGGGGGTGATCACGAAAGGCGTCTTGGTCACCGCCGGCGGACCCGGGACAGGCTTGTCCGTATGATCCGGCCAGGGCTGCGCCGCTTGAATGGCAAGCGCCTGGTAATTGACGGAGTTGCTCCCGACTGCGATGCCCTCGGATTGCCAGGTCGACGGCCAAAGCATGGTACTTTGAACGACCCAGAACACCCAGACGCGCACAGTCAGCGCCTCATCAAGCGTGTTCTCGCCCGTCACGTAGACATAATTGGCCTTGTTCAGAGCCAGTGGAGCCGGGGTCGGCGACGCAGTGGGCGGGTTCTTGTAGTTCTTGAGCAGCTGGTCGGGATCGAGTTCACCGGTCCCGCCGCTGATGATATCAGGACACTGTGTCCACAGGCCGCCGCTGGGGCTCCAATTGGGAACTTGATGGGGGTACATTCGAATGAACATGCCCCAGTAGTCGTTGTCGGCCATTAGGCGTTTCCTCTCCTGAAGCAACTCAGAAACGATATGGAGTCGAGCCGATGACAAAGATGTCATCCTCGATTTCTATCCCCCTCCCAAGGACGTCCAATATCTTCGCTCCTCGAAGCCAGCCCGTTTTGCTTTGTCGTGCCACATTTAGTGTTCTGGCCCTCATCTGGTTCGAGATCAGGCCCACGTATGGGGCTATCCATGCGCCTTTCGGGGGAGCAGTACTGCCCTGCGTGTAGCTGATCGTGATGCTGCTGGCGAAGTTCTCAGGCCAGGTCTGCTGTGAAACCAGCGAGCCGGATGCTCTCTTGATTGGCTGCGGATCCTGTGTGTAGGTCGGGGGATCGCCGTTCGGGCCGCCGGGAATCGTGTAGCCGATTGTTCCCCCGTCGGTCGGCATCCCTTGCCACGCAACACCCACGAAGAACGACCCTCCGCCGACGGGGCCCGTGATCGAAGTCGTTTCCTGCCAGGACGGCCCATTGCCCGAGACGTCGGTCGTGTTTCGCCAGCCCATGTTCGGATGAGCCAGGATGAAATCCACCAGATCGTCAAAGACAGTAAAACCCGGAATGTCATCCAGCGGTGTCCACGGTGGCGGCTTAAGAGGCGGGTTCTCCATCCAGGAGATCACGCAATAGTGATCGCTGGCCGAATGTCCGGACTGAAAGGCCGGTGGTGTCCAAATGAAGGGGCGGCCCGTTACACAGATCTGATTCGCCGCAGTGGCCGCGATCGGCAGATAGTTCATCGCTTCGCCGCCGACCTGGATGTTCGCTCTCTGCCACTTCGATGGCCATAGGGCCAAGTCGCCTTCAGCGTAATATAACCAAGCAGAACCGCTCAGAGGACCAGAGGTCGCATTCAATGCCCGCAGGTAAACATAATTTGCCGCCTCCATCTGAACGGTGTCGCCGTAGTCCGTGGCGTAACCGTCGGCGGTGGTGAAGTCACTCGGGTTCTCCGCCGGCGTCGTCCCGTTGAGGATGATATCGGGGCAGCCGGACCATCCGCTGCGATCCTGCCCTCCGGACGGGGTTTGGCCAAGATTGTCACGAACGAAAAAACCGGAATAATCGGCCATGGAAGAACTCCTCTTCAGCAACGTCAGGGCTGGGGCTGAATCTGATCGGCGACCGCAACGCTGCCCGCCTGGACGCCGGTGCTTGCAGAGAAAATCCGCGATCCATCGGGACTGATTGCGATGCCGGTGGGACCGATGGTGCCGGTCGGCCAGGACAGCGTCTGGACAATCCGCAGCGATGCCGCGTCATAAACTCGCACACCAGCTGCCACGGTGTCTGTTCCGAGCAGCAGCTTGCTGTCTGGCGAGCAGGCCACTGCAGTAAGAGCCAAACTGTCCTCATCATCGGGCAGATAAATCGTCTCGGAGGTGAACGCGGGAAGGCTGATGACGCAGACGATGTTCTTCTTGCCGACGGTCGCAAAGACATAGGCAGCCAAGCCGTCCGGCAGCACGGCAAGGGCAGAGACCTGCGTGGTGGCAGGCAGCGCCACGGGCTTTGAGCCGGGACCGTAGCTTTGGCCAGCCTGCTCGATCGCATAGACCCGACCAGCGATCGGATCGATCGTATAGGCCCTCGAACCATCCGGCGCGGCGGCGAGGAATGGCAGAACCGCGCCAGCCTGCCGCTGAAAGACCGTCACGTCGCCGACTGGTGTGAAGCTTCCGCCCGTCAGGTCAGCTGCGAACACAACGATGCTGGAGGCATGACCGCCGCCCACAGCATCTTTGGTCAAGGCAAAGAGCTTGGAACCGTCGGCCGACAACGCCAATCGTTCGGCTGAGCGTTGGTCCACGCCCGCCTTGGCCGGCAAGGAAATGGTCTTGATCGGGACCATCGTGCTCGTCCGGTAGAGCGAGATCGATGGCTTCCTCGCTGGTGCGAGATAGAACGCGTCGTCCTGCGCTCCGGGCGAAATCGCCAGATGCGCAACGTCACAATCCGACAATCCCTGAGCCGGCTCCAAGTCGTCGCCGTTTACCTCGAAGGCTGCCACGCCGTCGATCGGATCTGGCCCCGTGCTCAGAGTGATCAGGGCATTGCACCAAACCAACACGCGTGAGCCGTCCGGGGTCACGGCGACGTCGGTGGCGGCGCCGCCGGGATCAGTGGACCCGTCCGCCTGGGCATAACGATTGAAGGTGATGACCGAAACGCCATCCTGCCCGGCCACGGACACCAGCGCCATGCCATCCTCGGGTGTAACACCGACGCCCTGAGCCGCACCGGCCAGGCTGATTCTTTCCGTAGTGCCAGTCTTGTAATTCAGCAGGATGGCCGTGCTGCTACAGCCGACCAGCACATAGTCGCCGCCGTAGAACATCCCCAGATGGGCCGGCGTCTCATCAAGCGACAGGGGTTTCTTCGGCGCCGTCTGGTAATATTTGATGTCGACCTTGACGACGGTCAAATCACCTGCGCAGGCGACGAGCAGGCTTGCACCGTCGGGCGAAACCGCGACATCCACCGGCTGGTTCAGACCCGAAACCGGAGCCCGCAGCAACGGGCCCTTCACGCCGTTGGCGATGACCGACACGGAGCCCGAGCCGGAGTTGGCCACGAAGATGAGACCGCCGCTGGGGGTGACCGCAACGCCCCGGGGGGCCGTCCCCACCGCAACGGTGTCCACCTTCGGCGTGACCAGCCCGTTGGTGATCTTGGCCAGTTTCCCCGCCCCGGAACCGGCGTCGATGCTGACCCAGGCGGCCCCGTCCGCGCTGACCGCCACCTGCTGGGGCGCCCCGCCGACCTGCACCGTGTTCACCAGGCCGAAGCTGTAGCCCTCGGGACCGTTGGTGTTGGTGACGCGGATCACGCAGACGGACCCGTCACCGGAGTTCGCGACATACAGGGAGGACCCATCGGGGGAAAACGCCAGGCCCTGGGGGTGGGAGCCCACAGAGATCGTCTTCATCGGCTGGAAGGTCGCCGTGCTGAGGATCGCCACCTGGTTCGCCGCCGGGACCACCATGGCGATGAACGGGGCGTTCGTCGGGGCGGCCACTCCCGCGCCGGTCAGGCCATTCGAGACCACATTGCCGGTTGGTGCGAATGCCGACACGATGACGCCGCGGCTGGCTGTGACCCCTGCATGCTGCGGCGTCAGCGTAAACATCTGCGGCACCGACAGGGTCTTCACGACCGATCCGTCCGACGGGTAGAGGGTAGAGTCCTGGCCGGTCACGCTGCTGGTCAGGGTGACGCCATCACTCGTGCTGACGTTCCAGGACAGCTCGACCGGGTATGGGAAGTCCGATTGGCAGACAGCCGCCGGATGAGCCTCGAAGTCGACGACCGGCACCACATGGGCGGTGCAGCTCGCATAGGCGGTGTTGTCGACATTGCCGGGCCGCTGACCTTCGGCAATCAGCGTGTACTGAGTGGTTTCCGAGATGGAGACCACTTTCGAGGTCAGCCCCGTAACGTCTATCGGTCCGGGCTGGAGGGTCAGCTGTGTGGCGTCGTTCACCTCCCAGGAGAGGGTGACCGTCACCTCCTTCTCTCCCGTCTGCAGCACCGACTGCTCGGGTATGGCCTTGAAGCTCTCGATCTTGACATGCGGCCGTTTCAACACCGGGATCGAGTAGACACCGTCCCGATAGCCGGGAACACCCTGGTAGGCCACGGACACCACGGTCGGGCCGGGCTGGAAATTGGTCACCAGGCTCTGGATCAGAAATGACTTCGAGTCGTTCGCACCCTTGACGATCGGCTGGTTCGGCGGCGGCTGCAGGGTCCAGTATGGAAACTCCGCCTCCGTGTGCCGCTGGATCCCCCAGTCCGTGGTTTCCGGGCCGGCCGTCACCGAGAAAGGCGGCAGCGCCTGTGCGGCGGTCATCATGGCGCCGAAGCCGTCCGCATCATCGGCATAGACGAAGCTCAGCGTGAAGGTCGTGGCTTGTCCGGCCGGGACCTGGATGAAGTTCGGGCCCGGGGAGAATATCAGCGTCAGGTCATTGTAAAGCGGAGGCCCTCCCACGGGGCAATTGACCACCTCCGTCGGGTCGAGCGTCACGGCGATCACCGGGTGCAGATCCAGGTCGTTTGTATTGGGAGGAGGAAGCACGGCGACTGAGAAATGTCTCTTTGTCGGTTCCGGCACCTGATCTGGATAGGCCCGGAAATAGTAGACGAAG
This sequence comes from Mycobacterium sp. KBS0706, assembly GCF_005938675.2. Lineage (GTDB taxonomy): Bacteria > Pseudomonadota > Alphaproteobacteria > DSM-16000 > Inquilinaceae > Inquilinus. The sequence goes on along the minus strand of NZ_VCCH02000131.1, from coordinate 11,235 downwards.
AGAGTGGGCGTCACCGATGGCGGCTGGGTTGCAAGCGTGAATTTGTTCACGCTGATCGACAGCGGAACCGAGGTCGTCAGACTCTGCTGCGCTTTCGGAGCGAAGCCGATGACCTGGTTACTGGCCGAATAGAACAGCTGGAAGTTCCAGTCCGATCCGTCCAGCGTCAGCTGCTGGAACTCCTGCTGGGTCAGCTTGAGCGGGGACAGATCGAGATAAAACAGCGATGCAGTGACACCCGCCTGCCCTGCCTGAGCGTATGGCACCACTTCGCCCGGGATGAGCGTTGTATCGACGGTCGTGGTGATTTTGAGATTCAGCTTGTTGGCCGAGGGATCCGCGCTGATGTAGATGGTGTCGTCGGCGCCCGGGTTGTCCAAATCGAACGAAAGCTGCCCCTGCTGTGTCGTCATGGGTTCGATCCCTCTCGATAATCGGCAAGCGGCTCAGGAGCCGGGCTTGGCAATGGTGACAAGGTCGGCGAAGACGCCGTCGCTCACGCCATCGACGCCGTAGTAATCGGCATAGACCTGGGCCTGGACCGCATTTGAAACGGCTTTCAGTCCTGAGATCTGGACGTCGAAATGCTGTCCCGGCGCCAGGGCCGCCGGCGCGGCCGGTGCGGCCGCCCAGTAATGTCCGTAAATGCCGTCCTGAAGGGCCTGGAAGGTCCAGCCGCTGGCGCTCAGGGCCATCCCGGCGACGTCCGACTGGTCGACCAGAACCCCGAAATGCAGATAGAAGATCGACCCGTTCACCGTCGGTTCGCCTTCCGTCACGATTTTACCGGGCAGGAAGGTGATCGGCGCCGGCTTCCGGTTGGTCACGCGCAGCGTGACCGACTGGGACTGGCCGCCGACCACCAGGGCCTTGCCGTCGCGGTTCAGGATGTCGAAGGACAGCAGCGTCGGGTTCAGCCGCAGCCAGCCTTCGGTCAGCGTCTGCGGCGTATAGTTCCACACCGCCCCGCCGGGCGGCTTGCCGATGTCACTGACGGTAATCCATTGCGGATCGCCATCCACCTGATCCTGCTCGACGAAGGAGACGGCATAGCCCGCCTCCCGCGGGATCGGCAGGGTCAGTCGGCCGACCGGCGCGGTCGTCGGCGGCGACGGCATCTGCAGGCTGGCCGGCCGTAGAATCGGCGCGACCAGGAAGGACATCTCGAGCCTGCTCACGGCGGCTGCGGCAATGTCGGGCGGGATGCGCAGGCTCTGCGTCGGCAGGATGCCGGTCGTGGCGTGCACCGGCGCCCGCGGATCGATCAGCATCAGCAGCGGCAGGGTCTGTTGGGCCACCGGCGGCGGCTCGGGGTCACCGAAGGCAGGTGTCGGGGTCAGCAGGATCGTCGTCTGCCGCGGCTGAACGACATGCGGATCCCCCGGCTGCGCCCCGGCGGTAAAGAAGGTCGAGAGGTCGTAGCCATCGCCCGCCGGGAGGGCCTTGAAAAACCCGATCAACCCGTCGTCGAGATTGTCCGCATCGCCGAGCAGTACCGGGTATTGCACGGTGGAGAAGCCGCAATCCGTGTCGGTCCAGCTGTCAGCGGTTGTGTCGAGACATGTGAAGCGCTGATTGAGGGCGGTGCGGCCGCGCATGTCCAGCCGCAGGGCGCATTGCGCCACCGCCACCGGACGTCCGATCAGGATCGGCAGCCCGGCATCGGTCGCCAACAGGCCCGGGCTGATACCGCCATGCACCTGATCGACGGCCTTGCAGACCGACCGGAACCACTGGGCCGTGCCGCCGGCCAGCTCCAGGGCCAGCGCCTTGAAGGCGGGATTCACATCCGCGAGGACCTGGCCGATCCCCTGATCGATCGTCGCGTCGTCGCCGGGGGCCGATTGCCACACCACCCTGGATTGGTCACCGTTGAGCCGGAGACTGCCGAGCGGCCGCCCCGCGGCGTCGTAGAGGAAGAACCCGCCATTCAGGTGATTGGGCAGAAGCCAGCCACAGACCGGGTTCATGGCCGGATGGTCGTTCATCTCCACCAGGCCGCCGGCCCCGGCGGAGATCCACTCGAAGAGGAGGCGGCCCGGCTGCGCCAGGCGCGGCGCAATATAGACGACATCCGGCGCGCCCTCGGCGGCCATCGACCCGGCCATCGTGATCGGGTTCAGATCCAGGCTCCGCCTCTGGCCGAAGGCGTCGATGGCCTGGAGCGAGAACTTGAGCCAGCCGGCCCGGACCGGGTTGTACGGCCAGTTGAACTGCGGCCCGATGTGATAGGTCGGGCCGACCACGGTCGTGGTCTGGGACGTTATCGTCGGCGAACCGAGATCGGAATTGTTCAACGGGATCGCGATCTGCAGCTGCGGTATCTGCTGCTGCATGAGGAGACCGGAGGTGAATCCCGCCATCGGCTGGACCAGTGGCGTAAGCTGGTTCAGCGAGTCAAGGATGGGCTGCAGCACGGGGCCGTCCTGTAGATCGGTCTTGATCGCCGTCGCCAGGTTGTCCGCGGTGGTGGGCGACAGCACGCTGTAGCCCGACCAGGTCTGGGTGAAGGCGGACGAATCCGGGACGACCACACCCGGGGCGCAGCGGACGAAGCTGCCGGTGGTGGCGTCCACTGTGTAATTGGCCGTGAAGTAGTCAGCCGGGTACGGCGTCAGGGCCGGTCCGTTTCCGGTGGTTTTCTCCGTGGCCTGCAGCGGCGCGAATTGGACCGTCCACTGCAGGAACAGCGGCAGCCAAGGGTTCTGTCCGCCCCACCATTCGAGCTCGACGGGCGACGGCGACTGCTGGCCCGCCCCGATGGTCCAGCTGGACTGCTGCTTGCCGGAAAGGAGCGCCTGGAGATCCGCAATCAGCGTCGTTTCTGCCTTGCCGGACCGGCTGGCCGCGATCTTCGTGTTCAGAAGGCAGGCCTCGATCAGAAGGTTGGTGCAGTCGTCGGCATAGGGCAGCTTCGAGGCCGGCAGGACGAATTGCCCGGCGAAAGCAGTTCTGTCGATCGTGGTTTGACCCACGGTCACGGAGGTGACGAGCTGGTCGGTAGTGCGGCAGGGGAGCATGCCATCAGACCCGTAGCGGGCCGGAAATGTCAGCTCCTGGCTGGCCAGCAGCACGGCCGGATCGGTCGGCTGCCAGTATCGCGGCGCCGGCAGTGGCTTCAGGGTGAAGGGCGTATTCACCAGCAGCGCCGTAAGCTGACTCAACTGATCGCTCAGCGCGGTTTGGGCCTGGTCATAGCGCGCCTTCAGGCCCGAATCTGCTTTTGTCCAATCGGCGTAGAGCAGTCCGGAGTGATTGAAGGCCGCACTGTTGTGGTCCGGGTCGGCCTGGAAGTAGCGATACCAGTCAGCAAACATCCGCCATTGGAAGCTTTCGACCGAGGTGGCGACTTCCTCGAAGGCCTGGGCCGCGAGATTGAGCTGGTTCAGGGCGACGGCAATCGGCAGCGGCAGGTCGGTCGCTTCCGTCTGGGTGCTGTCGGGGTCGTTTACGACGATGCTGTAGATCTGCCCGCCGTCGACCGCCTGGAAGCCGTTGTCGTGCAGGGCCTCGGCAAGCTTGGCCAGCAGACCAGGGCTCGGCTCGGAGAACCGCGGCAGCAGCCCTTCCTGGAAGGCGCACAGCATCTGCTCGAAAAGTGCATTGCCGGGTTGCAGCAGTCCGCGGAAATAGGCCGACAGGGCCTCGATCGGCGTGTTGCCCACCGCGGCCTGGGCGGTGATCGCCGCCTGGTTGGCCTGTTCCAGCACATAGTGGGTTTCCGAGTTCCAGACGATGCCCTGCACCAGCCCGCTGAAGAGGGTGTAGGCAGCCTGCTCGCCGGCCTGCCACTGGTGGGTTTCCGCCAGATCGCCGCCTGCGCTCGCCGGATCGTTGGCGGTCGCATCGAACCAGCCGGTCACGGCATACATCAGGGTCGCCGACCCCGAGAGATTCAGCCCCGAGAGATCCTGCAGCGTGTCGACAAAGCCGAAGGCGGTGCGCGATTCCGGGTAATAGGACGCGAAGGTCGGCACACCGTTCGAAACCGCCGACAATTCCGCGCCGGTGGCGTTCTTGAAGGTGCGGGGTCCGTTCAGCAGCGTGGAGGGCTGATAGCTGTCCAGCGGCGTGCACTGGCCGAGATAGGCGAAATCCTGGGCACCGGTTCCCGGCTGCAGCGCCACGGTCGGAAGTTTCCAGCCGACCGGCGAGGACGGATTGAGAGCGTCGCTCTCGACAACCCAGGAGGTGACGGAGGATGGTGTCCCGCCGTCGATCACCATCCGGGTCACCAGCCACCGGTTCGGCACGGCCGGAAACTGGACGTCGGTGGTGTTCTCATCGATGGGGGCGTTGGTCAGGGCATCGGGCAGCGCCCAGTGAATGTGAACCCCGGCCTCCAGAGAGTTCCACGCCGACTGATCCAGCCCGAACCAGGCATTCGCGCCGAGATAGGCCGGAAGCTGGTTATTCTGGTCCTGGGTCTGCAGGTTCTGCGTCTGGGTCTGCTGGCTGTACAAGACCGTGGCCCCAGCGAAATGCGGCGTGGCTTCGTTCGCGTCGGCATTGCCGACGCAGAAGGCGACAACGTCGACCGGAACCACCAGGCCCAAATTGCTTGACTTGGATGTGCTCATTGGACCTGGAACTCCACCTGCACCGCCCCCTGCACCATCTCCACGGCGAATTCGGCGGATGTGAATTTGTCGCTGGCCTGATCGTGGGATGTGAGCCCGTTCTGGATGGCGTTCGCCGTATCCGCCGCCTGCAGCGTCTGCCCGTCCGGCCGGACCGCGACGGGAATGACGCCGTTCGGGATCTGCTGCCCGGCCGAGCCGCCGGTGAGATAGCGCAGGGTCGTGGTGTAGCGCTGCGTATTGTTGTCCCATTCGACGCCGCAATGGAGCTGCGCCGGCGGCTCATGCAGAACGAGCATCTTCAGCTCTCCCTCGAACAGGCAGATCAGGACATCGTCCGACAGCCGCTCGATGCGCAGCGGAGTCAGGTCGTTGACGCCGCCGGTGTCCGAATAGCCCTTGATCTTCAGCAGCGGCCAGCCCGAGACGAGCTGGGACCGGAGCAAGCAGCCGGTGACGGTGCCGAGATCCTGCTGGTCGGCCGCAGCCAGCCGCGCGGCCACATGCGGGCGCTGGTTCTTCCGCTGCCGACGGACGCTCAGCTGTGCCGCCTGACGCCCCCTGGCGAGCGCGTCGACCTCGTTGCCTTGTCCGGGCGTTCCGCCCCGGCCGATGCTGAAGGCCCCGTCCACGATCGCCTCGATCCAATACGGGTCGAAATAAAAGAAGCGCAGCGATTCCACCGGCAGCATGCGCTCATCCGGGACCAGGGCCGAGAACGGCACGCCCTTCAGCAGCTTCAGCCGGCCAATCCACTCGCCAATGTCCGCCGGCGCCGCCGGCACCTGATCGAGCCTGGCGGAGCGACGGGCGAAGAAGCTCGGGAACAGCCCGGCGCCGCCCAACTTCTGCTGGATCAGCGCCATTTCCTGCTGTGCGGCAGCGCCTTTCTGCAGCGCGTGCTTCCACTTGTAGAGCGAAACGGAGAAGCTGGAGCTCTGCAGCGCCAGCAATTGCCCGAGCTGCCACGCCTGGGCGTAGCTGGCGTCGAACAGCCCCGCCTGCGGGTCGTATCGCAGCAGGGCGTCGGTGCATGAGACGCTGCTGTAGCTTACCGGCGGCGTGTTGAACGGGAGCAGGGGGCCACGGCACCAGCTCACCGTGCTTCCCGCCTCGCGCAGATGGTGGTCGAGCGCCGTATAGCCCAGGCACAGGCCGTTCCGGACCAGCAGATCGGCGTCGGCCTCCGTCAGCTGTCCCGATTTCTGGTTGTTCAGCGCGGTCTGCACCGCGTTCTGATCGGGGGCATCCGCCGGCAGCCGCAGCGTCGTCAGCGTGATGCTTCCGTCCGGATCGCGGTTCAGGTTCTCGCAGAGTTCCTTGAATCTTTCGGCCAAGTCATTGGCGGCGAAGCGCCAGGTCCGATAGCAGATCAGCCTGACATTCGTCGTGCCGGAGGGCAGATTGTGCGAAGGATTGCCGCTGTCGTCGGGCAGGTATTCGCCCATATTCTCGAGCGACACGAGATAGGCATAGGCGTTGACGGACTGGTTTGCCTTTGGCTGCGGCCAGCGGTTGCCGAGCACGATCGCGCATGAAAAGCTCGTCTCATCGCTGTCGGAGCTGTCATAGGTGTCCGTCTCCCGGATATGCGCCAGGTAGGGCAGATCCGCTGCCGAGGGGCACGTCTTGCTGAAGGTGTCGACGGGAAGGTCGATGAAGGCACAGGGATCCGACGGGGTCTGGCCGTATTCCAGGGGATTGATGTTCTGATAGGAGAAGTAGTGGTCCGGCATCTGCCCGGTTCCGGTCAAGCCTGGATTGTTGTCGACCGTGATCGTGGTTCCTTGCGGGAAGACATAGGTTGCATCCCCCTTCTGAAGGATCGGCTGCTCACCCTCCATGAAGACGAGGATGGCCAGCCAGGGGGCGGTTTCGTCTGCCTTCACCGAAGTCCGCTGCCAGGGCAGGGCCGTGCGCTTCAGCGCGACCAGCGGCATCACCCCGGCGAATTCGCCATTCGCCAGCGGCGCCGGTAGCACCGAAATAATGTCGTCGCCGTTCAGCCGGAAGCGGTTGCCGGGAACGGCGAATCTCTTGCTGACCGGCGTGAACTCCTGCTGGTTCGCGGTCTGCGTCGCCGTGATCGTGTAGTCGCCCGATTTCAGCGGCGGGATGTCGTACTGCGTGAAGCTGACGAATTGCTCGACGTTGTCGGTCATCTCTCTCACTTCGCCTCTCCGAGGTAGCGCAACGCCGGCGGGGCCAGAAGGTAGTTGCTGTTCGCCGCGGCAAGCGTCGTGATATCGATCGGCCGGGCGCCGACCGTCAGCCCCGCGCGCTTCATCGCCGCGAGCAGGGCGGGGCGGTTCGTGCTGGCTGGGGGGATTGCGATGGTGCCTGCGACGGTCTCGGCGTTGAACGGATCGGTCGTCTCGACGACCGGCGTGCTCCAGTCGATCGGCTGGATCTGCTCGTCGATCGTGTACTGCAGCGGCTGGAGCGGGATCTTTTGCGTATGATCCGGCGACTGCACGTATGGAAACAGCTCGAAGCCGATCAGGACATTGGCGATCGTGGTCTGATTGAGCGGGTCGCCCACCTGTGGCCTGCCGTCGCCGTCGGTGCTGCGGTATTCCCACATGGCCTTCGCGACATTGCCGAGCACCTTGACGGCGTGGAACACGCTGTCCTCGGCGGATGTAATTCTGATGTCGAGGCTGGACTGGAAATCCTCGTTCTTGATGCCGACCGGCCCGACGCCGAAGTCGGTGTTCTCCTGCCCCGGCTGCTGCTCGGCCAGCACCACCGCCGGGCCATTGAGATTGTACTGCTTGGACGGGATGACGGTCTGGATCTGAAGCCGGAAGGTCTGACGGTCGACCAGCCAGTTCAGATCACCGTCCTTGTTGCTCAGAGTGGTCACCAGCCCGTCGGCGGCCACGATCTGGACCACGGCCGGCACTGACCCGGTCGTCTTCTCCGATGGCCGCTGCCGGAGCATCCGGTGTGCCGACCGGGTGGACCCTGCGAGCGCGAAATTCTGGCCCTGGCCGCTCTGGCCCGGCAGCAGCTGCGCGACGAAGTCGCTCCAGCTCACCGGGGCGGGCTGCGTCTTGCCACCCCCGAAGGAGATGGTGAATTTGACGATCTTGAGATTGATCCGCGCCTTGCCCGCGAACTCCGGCCCCCAGATCTCGAGGCCGACCCCGAGATGGATCGACACCGTGACATGGACGAAGAGCAGCTTGACGCGAACCTTGGCGCCCAACTCGACCGATGCGGAGAGAGCATAGTGGAATGGCGTATAGGCCAGCAGGAAGTCGGCCTCGACGTCGAACCAGGCCTGCACCGGGCCGGCGTGCCACACCGCCTTCAGGCCGCCGCCGGCCATCACCGCGCTGGCGGTCAAGGCGAAATACAGATCGCCCGTGACGCTTAGGGCGCCGCTGACACTCCAGTCCAGGCCCAGGCGGGGCACCTGCGGGTAGTAATCCGGCGGCGTGAATTGCGGGCTGTAGCCGCCGACCGTCAGCACGAATTCGCCGGCATGCGGGCCGGCGACCCACATGTAGACCGCAAACCCTCCCGTCAGCTTGCAGGCCTTCGACAGGACATAGGAGTTGGGCGTCAACTGGCCAGTGATGCCGATCAGACCGGTGCTCGGCTGGATCGTGGCCTTCAGGGCCAGCTGCGCCTCGGCGAGGGTCGGCGTGGCCGGATCCGGCGGCACCTTCACGGTGGCCAGACCCAGCAGATCGACCTCGAGATCGCTGCCGAACTTGATTGTCGCCAGGGCGAAGCAATCGATCAGCTTGAATGATGTGAACTTGACGCCGGCCGCGAACCAGTCTTCGCCGATCTTCGGGGCGACGACGCCGGACGAGGTCAGCGACGACAGGGTGTCGGCAATCCGCTTCTCGAGCTCTTCGGTGGTTCCGGAGGGCAGCGAGCTCGGCGCACCGTCGCCGACGGCCCATTCCACCAGCGGGAAGCTGTCGACGCCGTCGACATCCGGCACCACCAGCGTCCGATTCAGGCCGAACCCCGCGGCGATCCCGGTCACGACGATGAAGACAGGGCCGCCTAGCGGCGCGTCCAGCACGCCATAGAGGAAGAAGGACGGATCGCCGTCATCCGCGGCATAGCCGGCGATCGCGCCCAACTGGTACTGACCGAAGGAGACGCCCAACTCGCCGACCAGATCGAGCTTGGGAGCGATCGAGCCGATCAGGCCGCCGGAGAAGCTGACCGGCCCCTCTTTCAGGGAGACCAGGATTCCATCGATCGTAAAGGTCGGGTCGAATTTCCTCAACGGGGTCTCGATCCCCAATCCCTCCAGCGCGATGGTCAGGCCGCCGGGCGCGATCGATGCGTTCAAGAGCACGGCGAGTTCGCCGTCCTTGTAGCGGATGCCGACCTTCTGGATCGTGACCGGCCCGAAGCTCTTCTGCAGCGAGAACCAATGCGTGCCGTCGCTCGAGCTCGCGACCTCCAGGCGGCCGGGGGCCAGCGGGATCCGCAGGCGGCGGGCCTGCTGCTCGACATATGCCTCCTGATCCCCCCCGCCGGCCAGGAGATTGAGGGTGAGGGGGGTCTTCTGACCGTCGGCGTCGAACACCGCGAGCAGGCTTGGGCCCTTTTTCAGCCCGGCGGGCGGCACGGGATAGCCGCTGCCGAGGGCGTTGATGGCATCGGTGAGCTTCGTCACATCGTCGGCGCTCAGGTCGGTGCTGGCCAGCGCCACCTGGATCTGTTCGAACTTCACACCGCCGGTCAGCGCGCCCAGCGCCTTGCCGATCAGCGGCAGATCGGTCAGCGAAAGGGAATCGGACAGACCGACGCTGAAGAAGATCGACCAAGCGCCCACATCGCCCTTCCATGCCACGACATCGGCATGGATATCGTCCCAGTTGTGCAGCGTGCACTCGAATACCGCGATATGGTCGCCGATGCTGTAGGAGCCGGAGAACGCGGTGATGCCGAGATCGAGGTTCGGCGGTATCAGATCCGCCGTGCCTGAGACGCCGAACAACTGGCCGATCGAATCGATTCCGATCGGATTCGTGGACAAGGGCAGCGACAGGGCAATCGTCTTGTTCGTCTTGTCGTAGCCGGCGGTGAGAACGGGGTTCTCACCGATCCCGATTGTGACGATAACCTGAGTCTTGTCACCCGTCTGGTAGGCCGCTGAATCGGCCGTGACACTGATCGACTGCAGGGCGCCTTTCTGTTCGAGAGCCGCCGCGAAAGACCCGCTGCCGGGATCGAGAGCCCCGGGCAGGCTCCATCCGGGCGGCATGGTCATGGGAAGCTGCAGATCGAGTTTCCCGTCGTCGGCGGTCGACACCGTCAGGGTGGCCGAGAGGTTTCCGATCTTGGGAGAGAAGACGAAATTCTGACTTTGAACCTTGGCGTTGGAGTAAGTGACGGAATCGGCGCCGACTTGGGTATCGCCGGACGCGGGCGAGAGCGTGACCGTAAGCGTCCCGCCGAAGTCATTGGTCAGCAACGTATCGACGCGTTCGGAATCCAAGGAATTCTGACCTGCCTTCAGAGTCAGCACTCCATCGGAGATGAACTTGTTCAGCAGGTCATGGATCGCGGAGCCGTCCACAGCACCCTCACGGATTCACTGGAGGTTGAGCAGGGATATTCGATGACAAAGGGTCAGCTAGCGCGGCCATGCACGCCTAGCAAGACGTGCAACCACTCCATCGACACGGATACTGCCGGCTTGTCTTCTCGGTGAAGTTCGCTTGCCTAAAGCAGTATTGACTTTCCGATTTATGCTTCCGTCCGACTAACGATTCGATAGTACAAACCAATCAGGCGGTTTTGTTATATCGCCGAATCGGCATTTCTCAATCCCGCGGTGCAATTTTCTCACAGCAACTGTCGATAAGGATAGATTCCTTGTGTTGAGCTGGTCAATATTTAAAAATATCGCCAAATGCCGGGTATCGGGCGCCACGTAAAACTGGACCCGTTTCGCCTTGAGGAACTGGACCCTCCTCCAGCGCGAGGGGGCCTGATGGACGAGGATGTGATGAGGTCCTGTCCCGATCACGCTGTGGATCGGGGGGAGCAGATGAGGGAGCCGGACGAGGTCGCGGCGATGCTCCGGCTCAAGGCTTTGGGCTGGGGAGTTCGGCGGATCGCTCGGGAGCTTGGCTGCAGCCACATGACCGTACGGCGGTATCTCGCTGCGGGCGGCTGGACGGCATACCAGAAGCCGGAGCGGCCCAGGATGCTGGACGGGCTTGAGGGCTGGCTCGCCGAGCGGTTCCGCCAGCACCGGGGCAACGCCGACGTGGTGCGCCAGGAGCTGGCGCGCGAGCACGGCCTCGTCGTCAGCCTGCGGACGGTGGAGCGCGCCGTCGCGCCGCTGCGATGTTCCCTGCAGGCTGAGGCGCGGGCGACGGTCCGGTTCGAGACGCCGCCCGGGCGCCAGCTGCAGATCGACTTCGGCGAGACGCGGGTGGTGATCGGCGGCGAGGCGACGCGGCTCTATCTGTTCGTGGCGACGCTGGGCTACTCGCGGCGCTGCTACGTCCAGGCGTTTCGCCACGAGCGGCAGTCAGCCTGGTTCGACGGGGTCGAAGGGGCCTTCGCCCACTTCGACGGGATCCCGCAGGAGGTCCTGCTCGACAACGCCCGCGCGCTGGTGGACCGATGATCGTACTTTGGCGTGCGTGGGCGTAGGTGGTTGCGT
>NZ_VCCH02000130.1 GCF_005938675.2 Mycobacterium sp. KBS0706 | reverse complement strand
TCGACCGACCGGGCCTGACGGCGGCCCTGGCTTTCGTGCGGGAGGGCGACGTGCTGGTGGTGTGGAAGCTGGACCGCCTCGGCCGCTCGCTGCCGCACCTGATCGAGACCGTAAACGCGCTGGAGACCCGCGGCGTCGGTTTCCGGTCCCTTACGGAAGCGATCGACACCACTACGCCCGGCGGCAGGCTCATCTTCCACATCTTCGGCGCCCTCGGACAATTCGAGCGCGACCTCATACGGGAGCGAACTCGGGCCGGTCTTGGCGCTGCCGCAGCCCGCGGCCGCCGGGGCGGGCGGAAGCCGGTGGTGACGGAGGAGAAGCTCCGCCGGGCCAGGACGCTCATCACCCAGGGCCTCACGGTCCGAGAGGCCGCGGCACGGATCAAGGTGGGGAAAACCGCGTTGTATGAGGCGCTCGGCGCAGAGGCCGTGAACGCCTCCGGTCGCGCGAGCTGAAGCGTTCCACGTATGTTCTCGCGAGCCGGACAATCTGATCACTTTCGTGTCGTCACCCCAATTACCGATCGAGGAACCTGATACGAGTCAGCCCGCCCCGTCGGTGGCCCTCCTCACCTGCGCCGGGTGGCACGGTCTGAGCTGTTCTAGCCGCCTGCCTGGCTCGAGGCCGCTCGCCGAGCGCCCGACCATCTAGCGAGCTACCCGAGGGGCTCGCGAATGGTGGTCAGCACCAGGAACGTCGCGAGCGAGCCCGCGGCCATCAGCAGGAAGACTGAGCTCCAGCCATAGGCGTCGAGCATGAAGCCCGCAGCCAGTGGGGCACAGGCGCCGCCAATCTGGCCGCCCGTGTTGACGATCGCGTTGGCGAGCGGAAAGGTCTGCTTGCTCGCCAGCATCATCGGATAGGCCATGTAGGCCGAGAAGCCGATGCTCAGCAGAAGGCCCGTGGCGAAGAGGAGTGCGGCAAGGGCGGCCGGGTCCGACGGCGCGTTGACCAGCGCATACATCGTCCCGGCGGTGGCCAGCGCCGAGAACATCATGCCCGGCTTGCGCCGCTTATCGAGCCAGCGGTCGGAGATCCAGCCGCCGATCAAGTTGCCGGCGACCGCGCCGATCCAGGGCGCCATGGCAACGAAGCCCGTCCCGGTGATCGAGAGATTCTTGACCGTGATCAGATAGGTCGGAATCCAGGCCAGCAGGTAGTTCGAGATGCCCAGCTGAAAGCTGTAGCCAAGCGAGCAGCCCCAAATGTCCCAGGATCGGAACAGCTGGGCCCTGGTCTCCAGGATTTTCGGCTTCCGGGCCCGGATCAACCTGTCCAGGACGCCGAAATCACTGCGACCGCGAGCGCCGGCGGCCCCGGATGCGGCGACGGCCTTGTCGGCGATGATGTCCTGCTCCTGCGGGGAGCAGAGCCGGCTGCCGGACGGATGGTTCGGGACAAACCAGTACCACACCAGGGCCAGAAGCACGCCGGGGATGGCGAAGAAATGGAAGATCTCGCGCCACGACCAATGGCTGACGATCACGGCGCAGATCGGCGGCACGATCACCGGGCCGAACTTGACCGCCGACAGGAAGACCCCGCTCGCGATCCCCTTCTCGCGCGCCGGAAACCAGTTGTTGATCGTCGTGGTCACGCCGATCGGAAGCGGTGCCTCGGCGATCCCGAGGCCGATGCGGCTGAGCTTCAGCGCGAGCGCGGACGAGCTCCATCCGGCCAGCGCCGTGAAGCCGGAGGTGAGGAGCATGGCCCAGGAGAAGAACCGTCGAACGCCGAACCGGCTGATGGCAAGTCCCGACGGGATCTGCGCGAGCGCATAGCCCCAGAGGAAGAGGCTGAGAAGTGCCCCGGCCTCGGTGTTCGACATCTCGAACTCCTTCCGGATGAAGGGAAGGGCGAAGCCCAGATTGGCCCGGTCCGCAGCCGCGATGGTATAGATCACGAAGATCAGCGCCAACACCACCCATCGGAAATGGGTCCGGCGAGCCGTCGCCGTTGCCGCCGCCGTGGACATGCTCATGGTGCGCTCCCTCAAATATTATTCGAATCACGCGGCGTTGCCGCCGCGCGTCCGGTTAGGTGGAATTCAGGCGGATTCCTTGCCGTAGGCGCCGCGATAACGGCCCTCGCGAATGGACAGCAGGATTTCGGCCTCGCGGCTCTGCTGCTCGCGGACCGCCGCCAGCAGCTCCGGTGCCTTGGCGACGGGGAAGGCGACCACCCCGTCCTCGTCGCCGACGACAACATTGCCGGGCTCCACCACCATGCCGCCGATCGCGATGGACTCGTTGATGGCGCCGGGACCGTTCTTGTAGGGCCCACGGTGGATCGCTGCCCTGGCGAAGCACGGGAAGGATGATCTGGACAGCACGGCGCTGTCCCGAATGGCGCCGTCGACCACGATGCCCGCGGCGCCTTTGCTGGCCGCAATCGCGGCCATGATCTCGCCAATCAGCGCCCGGCCCGTGTCGCCACCGCCGTCGATCACGAGCACATTGCCGGGCTCGAGCAGGTCCAGCGCCCGGTAGACTGCCAGGTTGTCGCCGCAGGAGGTCCGGACCGTGACCGCTCGGCCGGCCATGACGCCGCCGCTGTAGAACGGCCGCAGGCCCAGCGCGCCGGGTAGGCGGTCGAGATTGTCGCTGATCACGGCGGTCGAGGTGGTTCTGAAGGCCTCGATGAGCGCGGCGTCCGAAGACGCTTCTTGCCGATGCTGGTGCTGCCGCATGTCGTCCTCTCGATCCGGACCGAGGGGCTTGTCCGTCCGGAATGCCTCGGAGCCAGCAGCAGTCTAGGCACCCCCTATGATCGAAAATAGCGATATAAGGAGATGTAATCTCATCCCCTCATGGAATTTGGATTGGTGCGATGCCGACCCTCAAGCAGCTGGAAACCCTCGCGTGGATCGTACGGACCGGCAGTTTCGAGGGGGCGGCCGCGCGGCTGAATACCGCGCAGTCGGCCATCTCGAAGCGGATTCAGGCTCTCGAGCAATCGGTCGGCGCTCCCGTCTTCGACCGCAGCCAGCGCAGCGCCCGCCTGACGGAGTACGGCGAGCACATCCTGGCGCTCGGCGAGGAGATGCTCGCCCTGCAACAGCGCATGATCGAGTCCAGGACGGACGCGCCGTCAAAGCGACAGCTCCGGATCGGAGTCACGGAGCTGACGGCCCTGACCTGGCTGGCGCGATTCGTGACGGCAATGCAGCGGGAATTTCCACGGGTTTCGGTCGAGCCGGCGGTCGAACACAGCCGGACCCTGCTCGAACAGCTGGCGCACGGAAGCTTCGACTTCATCGTCGTTCCGGACATCTTCAGCGAGCAATCGCTGCAGACGATCCGGATCGGCGAGGTCGCCAATGCCTGGATGGCGCGGCCGGGACTCGTAAAGTCCCGTCGCGCTTTGTCTATCGTCGATCTGGCTGCGTTTCCGCTTTTGGTCCAGGGCAGCCGGTCAGGATCGGGCCTGTTCTACATGTCGTGGTTCAGGAACCAGGGAGCGATCTTCGACCGGACCATTTCGACGGACAGCCTCGTCGCGCTGATTGGGCTGACGATCGCGGGGGTCGGCGTCAGCTACCTGCCGCGCGACGCCTTCATGCCGCTGGTCACTGAGGACAAGCTAGCGATCGTGAGGACGAAGCCGGCGCTGCCACCGGTTCCCTACGCCATCTTGCGGCGGAAGGAGCCGATGAGCCGGTCCATGGAGGGAATTGTCGACCTCGTCCGCGGCTGCTGCGATTTCGGCCGCCAGTTCCAGACGTGATCGTGCCGACGCAGGCGTTGTTACGATTTCCGCTGCAGGGTGTGATAGCCCAGCTGCTCCCGGGCTGCCGCGATGGTGCTGCCGTTGGCGATCGCCTCGCGGATGCGGGCTTCCACCGCCTCGATCTGCCGTGCCGTCTCCGCCACCTCTCGCGCCCGGTCCCGCGGCACGACGACGACGCCGTTCGCATCGGCGACGACGACATCGCGCGGGCTGACCCGCGCCTCACCGATGGATACGGTCACGTTCACCGCCTCGACCTGGACGCGATCCTTGCCGGTCCGCATGAAGCGGCCCCGGGTGAACAGCGGATAGCCGTCCGCCTGCGCCTTGGACACGTCGCGGCAGACGCCGTCGATCACCGTCCCGGCGAAGTTCCGGGCCCCGGCGTACTGGGTCATGATGTCACCCCAGACCGTGCAGTCGGTGCGGCCATCATTGTCGATGACGACGAAATCCCCCGCGGCCACGTCGTCGATGAAGTCACCGACGGTGCCCGGCGGGGTGCTGGCCGGGACATACTTCACCGTGAAGGCTGACCCGACCACCGTGCGGGTGTAGTCGGCGAGCGGCACGATGCCGAAGCACTGGCCCGGCAGGCCGAGCTTGTCCATGGCATCCGATACGCCTGGTGTGTCCAGGTCTTCGAACAGGGCAACGAGTTCGCGATCCTCGCTCGACATCACACGGTCTCCTTCCGGATAGCTTCGAACTGGCTGTCATGCATCACGTCCTCGACCGACCGGCCGGCGCGCACCGCCGCCACCATGCCGGCCTGGCGCTGTGCGATCCGCTCGCCGAGGTCGAGCACCGCCTCGATCCGCCCGGCCGGCACGAACACCGTGCCGCAACGGTCGGCGATGACGTAATCGTCCTCCCGCACTGTGACGCCGGCCATCACGACCGGCTCGCCCGCTGAGGTCTGCACCAACCGGTTGCGGGCGCTGATCATCGTGACGCCGCGGCCGAAGACCGGATAGCTGATCGATTCCGAGCCCTCGATGTCGCGGCTGGAGCCGTCAATGATCGAGCCGCGGATCCCCTTCTTCCATGCGGCATTGGCCAGGATGTCGCCCCAGCAGGAGATCCCGTCCACGCCGCCGGCGATGACCAGCACCCGGTCTTTGGCCGCGATCCGTGCGATCACGGGCGAGATCAGATGGACGGTCGGCGCTGCATCGGTCTTACGGCCGAGCTGGATCGTGCTGGCGCGGCCGGCGATCTTCGGGCAGGCCCAAAGCGGGCGCAGGCCGAATGTGGCGCCGGGCAGCGACAGAAAATCGAGTGCATCCGACACGGTGTTGGTGTCGAGCGCGGCCAGGCGGTCGAGTGGAGAAACAGACACGGCAGCCTCGCGATCGGGCAATGGACTTGGGCTGCTTCGCACTCTCGATGTGATAGGTACAATCCGAAGTCGGGAACCCTGTGATATGCTCTGCCTATGGCGACGTCTCTGAACTTCCGGTTCATCCGGCACCTCTGGCTGTTCCTGGCCGTCGCCGAGGAGGAGCATTTCGGGCGCGCCGCCGAGCGGCTGGGCATGTCGCAACCGCCGCTGACCGAGCAGATCCAGGCGCTCGAGCAGGCGCTCGGCGTCAGGCTGTTCGAGCGCAACCGGCGCGGCACCAAGCTGACGCCGATCGGCGCCGCGATCCTGCCGGCGGTGCGCAAATTCGCCGACCAGCTCGAACGGCTCGACCTGGCCGTGCGTGAGGCCATCGCCGGCCAGACGGGCGTTCTCAACATCGGTGCGATCACCTCGGCCATGCTGGGCGAACTGCCGTTACTGCTGCGGCGGCTGCGGCTGGACCATCCCGGCTTGACCGTCTCCGTCCGCGAGATCGACAGCGTCGACGCCGTGCCGGCGCTCGAGACCGGCGAGCTCGACCTCGCCTTCGCCCGGCTGGAAGGCAATCTCGGCCCGAACATCCGCTCGCTGCCGGTGGCGCAGGATCGGCTGGCGGTGGCGCTGCAGCGCGATCATCCGATGGCCACTCTACCACGCATCGAGCTCGCCAGCCTCGCCAACGAGGACTTCGTGATGTTCTCGCGCCAGGTCAGCCCCCTGTCCTTCGACAGTATGACGGCGGCCTGCCGGTCCCACGGCTTCTCGCCGCGGATTCTGCATCATGTCCGCTCGGCCGCGTCCCAGATCGCCTTTGTCAGCTGGGGCCAAGGGGTCGCCCTGGTGCCGTCGGCGTTCCGCAAGATCGCCCCGGAAAACGTCGTGCTGCGGCCGCTGAAGGAGAAGGTCACGGTCGTGACTGCCGCGGTCGCGTGGAACGCCGCGCGTCCCAACCCGATCGTCGAGGCGGCGGTGGCCCTGATCGGCGGCGGCATCCTGCCGGCCGCCGGGCCCACCTAGCCGGCACCGCAGCCCGCCAGGAAGTCGGCGATCCTGTCCCACATCAGGACCGGGTTCGAGTACATGGGGAAGTGACCGCAGAACGGGATCTCCGCCAGCCGAACACCTTCGGCGTGGATGTGCGCCAGATAGGACAGCGAGGAATTCTGCTCGCCATACATGAACATCTTCGGGCACGGCAGGCGTATGAACTTGTCCATCAGGTCGCCGTAGTGGGACAGCTCGACCATGGACCGGAAGATGGCCGGCACGGCGCCGGCCCGAACCTTGTGGCGCAGGCTGGCGGCATAGAGGGCGCTGGCATAGGCCGGCGCATGCTGGGTCCGCTCGATGAAGCCGTCGAAGAAGCGCTCGGCGTCGCCCTCCGGATAGTCGACGATCTGCCGGCTGAGAAAGCAGTCCTCGGGCGCGATGTTCCCCTCGATGTCGACGAAGCTGACCACCCGGTTCGGGTGCCGATGCGCGAGCATCAGCGCCGTCAGGCCGCCCATGGAATGGCCGACAAGGTGGAACCGCGCGATTTCGAGGCGGTCGAGCACGGCCAACGCCGTTTCGACCATGAACGAAATGGAGATCCGCGACAGGTCATGGCATCGGGTCTCGCCGCAGCCCGGCGCGTCGTAGGCGACGAACGGACGACCGGCGAAGGCCGCATGGCGCGAGATATCGGCGTAGTCCTCCTTGGTGGAGCCGAAGCCGTGCAGGAACACGATCGGCATCAGCTCGCCGCGGCGATGGATCGCAGAAATGTCGACGCCGACGCCCTCCACCTCGATAGGGAGCTGCGCCTTGGTGAATTCGAGGTGACACGGCACGTTCTTGCCCCTTGATCAGCTGCCAGCACCGTTCCGCGGCGCAGCAGCCTAAACTTCGGCGATGGCCCCGGATTTGTGAATTCCAAAGGCCAGATGGCACTCATACGCGGGCGCTATGAGGCTCTCATGTCAATCGACAACGGAAACCTCGCGACGATGGCTGAGCTGTCGCCGCACCCGAGGCTGATCGTTGTGCCGCCCAGTGGCTACATGACACCGATCGAGAATCCTAAGGCCGTGACCACGGCGCTGCGGGATTTGCTGGAGGACCAGTAGGACGATCGATGCCGCGCCTAAAGATGGCGGCTCCTTCCCAAGAACAGCGGTGCTACCGCTCTATGGCTGGGTGGAACAGCGCCTCCATCTCCCGCCTGAGCTTGTAGGCCAAGAATGAATCATCGACCGCAACATCAGCCCATGTCAGCGACTGGTCCTTCGAGACCGGCCGCTTGATCTCGATCCCATGGGCGAGGCCCAGCGGAAGGAAACCGGTCGCGAGCGATGTCTTCGCAGGGGCGAGCTTGCCGAACACCGTGTATCCCCCCTCCCCGTCCAGGATCTCGCCGACCCGCAGGTCGCGTTTGGCGGTGGCGATGACGTCCGCGTTGAAGAAGGTCGCGACGCCGGTCGGCTCGCGGCGGAGCCCGATCGAGGCGACCGAAATGCCGAGCTCGAGCCCGATCAGGTGCCACCGCTTGTAGAGGCACATATAGCGGCCGCCGGGGTCGGTGACGACCTTGTACTCCTCGAAACAGTGACGAATGTAGTCGGTGTCGGCCTCGATCGAGACCCAGACCCCCTTGCGGATATCGTAAGGAATCTGGCTTCCGTCCGGCCGCAGGCATGAGACCACCTCGACCAGCCCCTTGCGGTCGAGCACGCCGCCCTCGCTCCGCGGCCTCATCAGAGTTGGAATATCGTCGATGGAGCCCGGCGGGAAAGCCAGCCCCTCCTCGGGCGCTTCGAGCCCCGTGGCGTTGGCGATCGCCGCGCTCTCGATGGCGGGCTTCGAACCGTCCAGGAACGCGTTGAACATCTTGGGGTTGAGACCGCCACGTTCGGCCTGCTCCGCCGTCAGGCCCCAGAAATCCCACACCGTGTCAGGCGTGGATTCGCGGTAATGCGGCAGCCATTTGTGCCCGCGGCCGGCAGCAACCACCGGAAAACCGCTCGCGCGTGCCCAATCGACGAGCTCGCATGCAAGCGCCGGCTGGTCCCCATAGGCCAGGCTGTAGATCACGCCGGCCTGCCGGGCCTTCAAGGCGAGCAGCGGACCGCAGAAGGCGTCGGCCTCCACCGTGACGTTGATGACGTCCTTGCCGTGACGGAATGCGGCCAGACAATGCTCGACCGCGGCGACGGGGTTGCCGGTGCATTCGACGATGATCTCGACCTCGGGATGCGCGATCAACGCCTCCCAGTCGCCGCCGACATGCGTCGTCCGCCTCTTGAACGCCTCGTCCAGACAGGAGGCGCCATAGCGCTCTTCGGGCCAGCCCACGCGCGCCAGGTTCCTGCACGCCGCCGTGGGCGACAGGTCGGCGATACCGACGAGGTGCACGCCGGGCGTGCGCGGCACCTGGGCCAAGTACATGGAGCCGAACTTGCCGGCCCCGATCAGGCCGATGCGCAGCGGTGTTCCCGAGGCTTCGCGCTCGCGCAGCTTCGTGTAGAGGTTCACGATGGTCTCCAGTCGTTGAATGGAAGCCTCGCCTGCGGCCTCACCCGGGCTGCTTCGCGGCGAGGAAATCGAAATCACAGCCCTCAGGCGCCTGCAGCACGGTGCGCCGGTACAAAGTTTGGTAGCCGCGGCGCGGCATGGGCGGCGGCTGGATATCCGCGAGCCGGCGCAGAATCTCCGCCTCATCGACCAGCAGGTCGATGCGTTTGCTCGCGACCGAGAGGCGAATACGATCGCCGTTGCGAACCGCCGCGAGTGGTCCGCCGACGGCAGCCTCTGGCGCCACATGGAGCACGATGGTGCCGAAGGCGGTGCCGGACATGCGCGCATCGGAGATCCGCACCATGTCCTTGACCCCTGCCTGGGCCAACTTCATCGGGATCGGCAGGTAGCCTGCTTCCGGCATGCCGGCCGCTTGCGGGCCGGAATTCTTGAGCACCAGGACATCGTTAGGCGCGACATCGAGGTTGGGGTCGTCGATCCGGTTGCTGAGATCTTCGAGCCCCTCGAACACCACCGCCCGCCCCTCGGTCTCGAACAGCGCCGGCGTGGCCGCCGCACGCTTGAAGATGGCACCGTCGGGCGCGAGGCTGCCCTGCAGCGCGACAAGGCCGCCGACCTGGGACACCGGATCGTCGAAAGGCCGGATCACCGCCCGGTCAACCCAATCGAGCGGTTCGTCGAGCCGCTCGCGCAGTCTTCGGCCTTCCACATCGATCGTGTCGAGGTGGAGAAGGGGCCGGATTTCGCGCAGGACGGCTCCCACCCCTCCAGCGGCGAAGAAGTCCTCCATGTAGCCCTCGCCGACCGGCTTGAGGTCGACAAGGACCGGCGTCTCGTCGGAGATCGCGTTGAGACGCTCCATCGGGATACGGATGCCAAGCCGCCCGGCGATCGCCGTCAGATGCACGATTGCATTGGTCGAGCCGCCGAGCGCCATCAGCAGACGGAAAGCGTTCTCGACGGATTCGAGCGTGATGACCTCGGCGGGGGTGATCGGCCTCTGGATCAGGCGCACCGCCGCCCGGCCGCTTTCCTCCGCCGCTACGAGACGCGCCGAATGGACCGCCGGAATGGCCGCGGTGCCCGGGAGGGACATGCCGAGGGTTTCGGCGATGCAGGCCATCGTGCTCGCCGTCCCCATGACGGCACACGTGCCGGCCGTCACCGCGAGGCGGCCCTCGACCGTCGCAATCTCGTCGGCATCAACCGCGCCGGCGCGATACTTGGCCCAGAAGCCGCGGCAATCCGTGCAGGCGCCGAGCCGCATGCCGCGATGCCGGCCCGTCGACATCGGGCCCGTCACCAGCTGTATAGCCGGGAGGCCCGCGGAAGCAGCACCCATCAGCTGGGCCGGCACGGTCTTGTCGCAGCCGCCGATCAGGACCACCGCATCCATCGGCTGGGCGCGGATCATCTCCTCCGTATCCATCGCCATCAGGTTGCGGAACATCATGCTCGTCGGGTTCAGGAACACCTCGCCGAGCGATATCGTCGGGAACGGCATCGGCAACCCGCCCGAGGCCAGCACACCGCGCGACACCGCCTCGACCAGATCCGGCATGTAGCGGTGACAATTGTTGAAACCGGACGGCGTCATGACGATGCCGACGACAGGCTTGCCGAGAAGCTCCGGGGAAACGCCGGTCGAGCGGGCGAAGGACCGGCGGAGAAAACGGGCGAAATCCCGGTCACCATAGTTGGTCAGGCCGCGCCCGAGACCGTGTGCACTGGACATGTCTCTTTCCTCTCAGGCCTGTGACGACACCTTGCGAAAACGGACGCCGAGCAGATCCTCGAAGACGTGGATCATTCCGCCCTTGTCCTCGTCGCCATGTCCCTTCAGCAGCGCCTGCTGATAGGTCGCGGTGGCTGCGGCCAGCACCGGCAGCGGGATGCCGCGCCCGGCGGAAATTTCGGCTGCGCTGATCAGATCCTTGTATGCCGCCTTCATCGGATAACCGGCGCTGAAGGAACCCTCCAGGATGCGCGGCACGAAGAATTCCGAGGCGTAGCTGCGCCCGGTGCCGCTGTTGACCACCTCGGCAACGTTCTCGGGGTCGAGACCCATCTTGACCGCCATCGGTAGGATCTCGGCGAGCGCCGCGGCGTTGATGTCGAATAGAAGCTGGTTGATGAGCTTGGTCAGTTGGCCGCTGCCGGAGGCGCCCATATAGAGGACCTTGGTGCCGATGCGGTGGAGATAGGGCTTCACCGCATCGAACACGTCACGCCGGCCGCCGCACATCACCGTCAATGTGCCGTCCCGGGCGCGGGCCTCCATACCGGAGACCGGTGCATCTAGAAACGCAACCCCGCGCGCTTCGAGCGCGTTCGCGATCTCGGTCGTGGCGGTGTAGGTGATCGTGCTGAGATCGACGACGATGCGGCCCGGCCCCAGATGCTCCGCCAGGCCATGTTCACCGAGCAGAAGGGCTCGAACGACCGGCGCACTCGGCAAGCAGAGGAAGACGACGTCCGCCGCCGCGAGCAGGGCGGGAGCGGTCGTGGTGCGCGCGCCTTTCGCCTCGAATTCAGGGAAGGCGTCAGCCCTGATGTCGTGGACGACGAGATCGCCACCTCCCCCGAGCAGATTAAGGGCGATGGGTTTTCCCATCTGGCCGAGGCCGGAGAATCCGATCTTCATCCCTGAATGACCTTCTGCATGTCTCTACCGCCGTGTTGGGTGTCGCCTCGGCACTCGGGCTCGAACCGATGTCGCCCCGGGCCGTCGCGGCCACCCACCTTGCGGCGCGCTTCCTGGACGAAAGCATGGCGTCGCCCGAAGCGCTCGGCGATCAATCGATGGCGATGACCGTCATCGCCAATTGGGATGGCACCTGGCACCGGCCCGGAAACGTCCCGTGCCGACAACAACTGGTGCGGGCCGGCACTCGACCTCGCCCGACGTCAAGGGTGCGCGACGGCCGTGCCTAAAGCGAAGGCCGTGTGGCCTGCCCCTGCTCCGCCTCGTCAGGCGCGAGGCATTCGATGAGCGCCCGTGCCACGATGGGCAGCGACCTGTATTCGCGAAAACCCAGCAACAGCGACCGGACAGCCCACGACTCGTCGAGCTCGACGGCACAGAATTCGTTCTTGCCGAGATAGGGAAGGACGGCGCCTTGCGGAAGCACGGCGATACCGAGCCCGGCCTCGACCATCCGCCTGATGCCATCGAAACCAAACACCTGGACCCGCATGCGGATCGGCGTTCCGTCGCGGCCGGCCTCCTCCAAAAGGCGCGCCTGCAGGGAGCTGCCTTCCTGCAAGCCAACATGGTCGAACGCTGCGGTCTCGGCAAGTCGGACGCGCTCGCGGCCAGCGAGGGGGTGGCCGCTCGGTACGATCAGCATGAGCGTGTCACGCCGGTAGATCCGCGTCTCGAGATCGGTCGGGCCGATGTGGTCTGAGAAGACGCCCATATCGGCGAAGCCGTCGCGAACGGCGTCCACGATGCGGTTGCTAGTGTCCTCCCGCAGCTCGATCCGAACCTCCGGGAAATGAGCGACGTAGGCCGCCAGATCCTCGGGCAGGAACTGGGTTACCGCAGAGGTATTGGCCCAGAGGCGGACATGACCTCGGGCCCCTTGCGAATACTCGCTCAGTTCCGCCTCCAAGTCCTCGACGATCCGGGTCATCCGCTTGGCGTGACGGTAGAGCGCCTGACCCGCCGGCGTCGGTTCCACGCCCTCCTTCAGGCGATAGAGCAGCGTGACGCCGACGCGCGCTTCCAGATCCGAGAGCCGCTTGCTGACGGCCGATGCCGCAATGTTGTGGGTGCGAGAGGCTTGGGCGATGCTGCGTTGCTCGACGACGGACACGAAGAGGCGCAGCGAGACGAGGTCGAGATGGGTCACGTCCGGATCTTACGCGGCCGGCGTCGTCGGAACCAGCAGGGGCGCCGACGGGACGCTCAGTAGTTCGAGATCTCCACGAGATTACCGTCGGGATCGCGGATGTAGACGGAGGTGATCGGTCCAGTTGCGCCCGTGCGCGCCACCGGCCCATCTTCGATCGCGACACCCGATGCCTTGAGATGCGCGACCACCCGTTCGATCGGTTCTTCGGTGATCAGGCAGAAATCGCCCGCCCCTGGAATCGGCCGGCTGGCCTTCGGCTCGAACTCCTTGCCCTTCTGGTGAAGGTTGATCTTGTTTCGGCCGAATCCGAGCGCCTTGCGGCCCTCTCCAAAGGTGATGATCTCCATGCCGAGCGCCGTGCCATAGAAGCGGCAGGTTTCGTCGATGTCGGCAACGGTCAGGACGAAGTGATCGACGCAAGATATCTTCATGATGGCCTTCCATCTGAGAGTGGTGAACCGTTGCTTCGGCGACACTACTAGGAAGAGCGGCTCTGCGCCTCGCGACTGTCTGCCTCGGACGGAACGGGCTCATCCGATGCACCTCGCCCGAGGCATCTCCGCATCCGGGCTTCGTCGAGGGCTCCCTCCCATTTTGCCACAACGATCGCGGCCACGCCGTTTCCGATGGCGTTCACCAAGGCCCCGCCTTCCGAGATGAAGCGGTAGATGCCCAGGATGATCGCGATCCCGGCGACCGGGACGATTCCCGTGGAGGCGAGTGTGGCCGCCAGCACGACGAGCGAGCCGCCGGTCACGCTCGCGGCTCCCTTGGATGTGAGCAGCAAGACTGCGAGAAGCCCGAGTTCCTGGGCAAGACTAAGGTCCGTGTTCGTCGCCTGGGCGATGAAGATCGCGAGAACCGTGAGATTGATGCAGGTGCCATCAAGGTTGAACGAGTAGCCCGCCGGGACGACGAGGCCGACCACAGACCTCTCGATGCCGAGTGCCTGAAGCTTGGACATCAGCCGCGGCAGAGCGGCCTCGGAAGACGACGTGCCCAGGACGATGAGGAGTTCTTCCCTGAGATAGCGAATGAGCGCCCAGATCCGGAAACCCGCAAGTCGGCAGACGATGCCGAGAACGACGAAGACGAAGAACAGGCAGGTCGCATAGTAGACCGCGATGAGATGCAGGAGCGGCAGCAGCGAGGCGATGCCGTATTTGCCGATCGTGAAGGCCATGGCGCCGAACGCGCCGATCGGCGCGGCCTTCATGACGATGCCGACTGCTGCAAAGAATCCCTGTGCCGTGAGATCGATTACCTGCAGCAGCGGCTTCCCCTTGTCTCCGAGGCTATGCACTGCGAAAGAGAAGAGGATCGCGGCGAACAGAACCTGAAGAATCTCGCCCTCGGCAAAGGCCCCGACGAAGGTGTCGGGAATAATGTGGAGGAAATAGTCGGAGATGGTCTCGAGCTGAGGCGCTTTTCCTCCAATCCCCTGGAGCGCGCTCGATTGCAGCGTCGACGGGTCGATGTTCAGGCCGGCACCGGGTTCGGTGAAGCGCATCGCGATGAGGCCGACGACCAAGGCGATTGTCGTGATCGCTTCGAAATAGACGAGCGCCTTGAAGCCGATCCGGCCGACCTTGCGGAGGTCGCCGACGCTGGCAATGCCGTGGACCACGGTGCAGAAGATGATCGGCGCCACCAGCATCTTGATCGCTTTGATGAAGGCATCGCCCAGCGGCCTCATATCCGCACCGAGGCTCGGATAGAAGTGCCCGAGGGCAATTCCCAGGACGATCGCACAGAGGACCTGCACATAGAGGTGCCCCAAAAGGCTCCCGCTAGGGGCCTTCTCCGCACGAGGCGGTACGGCACGACTGTCGATCGTCATCCTTGTTCCTCCCCTGATCTTTGTTGCTGGCGGAGTGCGCTAGTTGAGCTGCCACGACCAATCGCATTCCGGTGACGCCCCAGCCTTCTACAGGCCCGCTCGGGACTGAACTTCCCGTTCGCGATGCCGAGCATCGCCGCTCGCGAGGGTCATGCCCTCGCCTTGATCGACCATGCCAGCGGGCCGCTGCCTGACGCGCAGCTGCGCTCCCTGGGCGCGGCGCAGACCAGGTTGGGCAGCGCCCCGACGCCCATCTGCAGACAGGCTCCGTCCGGAACCAGGCCGGCGATGGTGCGGCCGATGGCCTCGTCCTCCGGCGCCGGGCCGCGGCCCGGCAGCTCCAGGAGCGGAACGTGATTCTCGACGATCGCATCCACCTCGGACACATGCAGCTGCGCGCCCTCTCCGAACACCCGCGGCATGTTCTCGTTGACCTCGACCAGCACTCGTCTGGCCGACCGGGCGACCTTGGTCGAGTAGTCGTTCCCCGTGCCGAAGCTGAAATAGCCGTGCCGGTCCATCGGCGACACGGTGCAGACGAAGGTGTCGATGCCGATCTCCTCCGTCAGCAGCCGCACGGCCTGGTGGAAGTTCGAGGCAGGCGTTTGCCCCGCCCTGACGGAAAGGTCATGACCCTGAGGCCCATGTAGCCCAGCAACGCCTCGAGGGCCTACTCGGGATGAATATGGGCGGATGTGCGGCTATGGCGCCTACAATGGAAGAGTTTTTACGATCTAATGCGACTATTTTCCAGAAATGCATTATCTGATAGTTAAATATGAAGCACGCACTGCTATCTCGCGCTAGCAGACGTTTCCAAGCGATCCAGCGCCTCGGCGGGATCGACTGTTGGTGCGCTCCCGTTCACGCTGACGGAACCGTTTGACATAGTCGCCGGTCGCGAGGCGATTGCAGGGCAGATCCAGCGCACAATTGGCCAGTGTCGCAAGAGACTCGTCCGTGGGTCGGAAGCCCTGCGGGATGGAGCCACCATGGACCGTGCTGCTCAATTTGATGTTCTCGAACAATGCCCTAAAGAAGTCGACCGGCGATGCTCGGGGGGCATCGATCGCCGCCGCGGTTGCAGGGTCCGCCGCCAGAATTCCCGCGCCCTTCGCATCGTCACCGATCACCGCGACCAACTCGCTCAATGATGGCCAATACTTCAGATCGAACCGTTCGCGTATCCTGGTAAGCCTGTCCTTGACATGCGATTGATAACCATAGTTACCCGAGGCTGCAGCCGCCGCATCGATCACATCGATCGGATGATATTCCGTCTCTGTAGAAAAGCTGGAGGTCTCGTAGAGCCTGTCTCGCTCGGACAGCAATGCGGCAAGCTCATCAGCCCTCTCAGCTATCAGTCCGTTAACGGCCTTGAGACGAGTACGAGTATTACGCGCTACCGCAATTCGGTCAGAGTTCCAGAATGCCGCGGTCGCCAGCACCACATCGAGAAATGTTGAAAGGGCCGATGGGGGTGCTGAGAGTTTCCTATGGAGCGCGGCGTACACGGGCTCCATCTCTACACGACGGGCCAAGAGGCGCTCTACTATAGCGTTCTTGCTCGGGTAGATTTTGTGTTTGATGTTGTAGGCCATTTCCTCACCGAGGACGGCCTCACAAACCTTCGTGGGATCAGCGGGACCTGCCGACATTGTGAATATCCATGCTCTTGAAGCGATCTGGATTCTACCTGCGCCAGGCCAAGCTGTCGGCACCTCAACGTCATAACGTGGCAGCCCGCTTGAGGTACCCTACCCAGCCGCAGCTGATGCGGATTGCGACGGGACTGAAGGATCCCGGGTCCACCCTCGTTGCGGATGCCAGTGCAGGTTGGGTGTCGCGAGAATCCCCAGAACCGGCTGCCTGTCCGACTTCCGCGTCGAGCCGTATGCCGGGGGCATCGAAGCGCCACATAGAGGGCAGGAGGGCACAGCGCCGATCGCGGGCGGCGGCATGATTTTGTCCGCCAGCTAAGGCAGGGGACTGGTGTCGAAGACGGCGCCGTATCGCCGCATGAGTCGGTCAACGAACTCCGGCACATCGGCGAACTTCCGGGTATCAATCGCGGCCAACTCGTCTGCCCCCACGCGGTCAATCAGCGCGTAGCAGGGGGTACCGCAAGGTCTTACCGCCAGAATACGCTAAGCGCTCCGCCTCGCTCTTTCGCTC
>NZ_VCCH02000013.1 GCF_005938675.2 Mycobacterium sp. KBS0706 | reverse complement strand
GTTCCCGGCCGGCTTCAAGACGCTGAAGCCCTATCTCCGCACCGTCGCCCAGCCCAAGGACTGACCCGGCCGCGCCCCATGAACGACGCCGCCCAACCCATCGCGGCCGCGCCGGCGGGGGAAGCCTCCCCCGCCGTCCACGCCATCTTCGACCCGCGAACCGGCAGCGTGCAGTACATCGTCTCCGACAGTGAGACCGGCGACTGCGCGATCATCGACCCGGTGCTGGATTTCGACCTGAAATCCGGCACCGTCTCCACCCGCAACGCGGATCTGATCCTCGACCATGTCGCGCGGTCCGGCTTGCGGGTCGCCTGGATCCTCGACACCCATCCGCATGCCGACCACTTCTCGGCCGCCGCCTATCTCAAGGCGAAGACCGGCGCGCCGACCGCCATCGGCGAGAAGGTCGCCGGCGTCCAGGCGCTGTGGCGGGAGATCTACCACCTGCCGGACCAGCCGACCGACGGGTCGGGCTGGGACCGGCTGTTCCGCGACGGCGACCGGTTCCGCATCGGGTCGCTGGAGGCGGAGGTCATGTTCTGCCCGGGCCACACCATGGCCTCGATCACCTATCTCGTCGGCGACGCCGCCTTCATTCACGACACGCTGTTCATGCCCGATGGCGGCACGGCCCGCGCCGATTTCCCCGGCGCCGACGCCCGCCAGCTCTGGGCCTCGATCCAGCGCATCCTCGCTTTGCCGAGCGAGACCCGCCTGTTCACCGGCCACGACTACCAGCCGGACGGGCGCAAGCCGCTCTGGCAGAGCACCGTGGCCGACCAGAAGGACCGCAACATCCACGTCGCCGCGGTGTCGGAGGCCGAGTTCGTGGCGCTGCGCCAGGACCGCGACCGGACGCTGCCGCTGCCGGCGCTGATGCTGGCGGCGCTGCAGGTGAACATCCGCGGCGGCCGCCTGCCCGAACCCGAGGCGAACGGCCGACGCTATCTGAAGATCCCGCTCGACGCCTTCCCCGGCGCGCCGCAGGGGTGACCCTCCGAGGGACTTTGCGGCCGCCTTGCCGCCTTCCGGCCTTGATCTCCGGGCACTTTGCCGCGACGTTCACCGACTGATTCGGAATCGCGGAGAGGGCCCATGTCGATGACCACGCGGATGGCGGTGCTGGCCGGGGTGATGCTGCTGGCCGGATGCCAGAGCTCGGGCCAGGGCCAGCCGGTGGTGCCGACCCCGATGCCCGTCGCCTCGCCCGCCGTCCCGGCCCAGTCCGAGACGCAGGGCTTCGCGCAATGGGTGATGGCGTTCCGCGCCGAGGCCGTGGCCCGCGGCATCAGCGAGGCGACGCTGGCCACCGCCTTCGACACTGTGCAGTTCCTGCCCAAGGTGATCGATTCCGACCAGTCGCAGTCGGAATTCACCAAAGCGGTCTGGGCCTATCTCGACAGTGCCGTCTCGCCGGAGCGCATCCAGAACGGCCAGGCGATGCTGGCGCAGTGGGGGTCGACCGCGAACGCCGTCGAGCAGCGCTACGGCGTGCCGAAGGAGATCATCACCGCGATCTGGGGCATCGAGAGCAACTACGGCCAGAACTTCGGCTCGACCGAGGTGATCGACGCCCTGGCCACGCTCGGCTATGAGGGCCGCCGCCAGGACTGGGCCAAGGAACAGCTGTTCGCGGCGCTGCAGATCCTGCAGCAGGGCGACATCAGCCGCGACCGCATGCTGGGCTCCTGGGCCGGCGCCATGGGCAACACCCAGTTCCTGCCGACGGTGTTCCTGAGCTCCGCTGTCGACGCCGACGGCGACGGCCGCCGCGACATCTGGGGCAGCATCCCCGACGTCATGGCCTCGACCGCCAACTACCTGGCGCAGTCGGGCTGGCAGCGCGGCCAGCCCTGGGGCGTCGAGGTCACCCTGCCACCCGGCTTCGACTATTCGGTGGCGGAGCTGAGCACCAGACGGCCGGTGGCGCAGTGGGCGGCGCTGGGCGTGAAGCCGGTCTCCGGCCGCAGCCTGCCGGCGCTGGGCGACAGCTCGGTGATCACCCCGGCGGGCGCGCGCGGGCCGGCCTTCCTGGTCGGTCCGAACTTCAGCGTCATCATGAAGTACAACAACTCGACCAGCTACGCGCTCGCGGTCGCCACGCTGTCCGACCGGCTGGCCGGCGGCGGCCCGATCGTCGGGGCCTGGCCGCGGGGCGAGCAGCCGCTGTCGCGCAGCGAGGTGCTGGAGCTGCAGTCGCTGCTGACCGCCAGGGGCTTCTCCATCGGCGGCGCGCCGGACGGGCTGATCGGGCCGGCGACGCGCGGCGCGATCCGGGCCTGGCAGACCTCGAAGGGCCTGGTCCCGGACGGCTTCGCGACGACGAGCCTGCTGCAGCAGGTGCGGGCGGGGTAGGTCACATCGCCCCGGCCAGCGCCGTCATCCGCGCCACCAGCGCGGCGACGGCCGGCCGGGCGCCGCCGGTGCGGGTCAGCAGGTGGTAGGTGAGGGGGCTCGGCATCTCCCGTTCATCCAGCCGCACCAGGCCGCCCGCCCGCACCGCGTGGTCGGAGAACGGCGTCCGGGCCAGGGCGATGCCCAGCCCGGCCTCCGCTGCCGCCAGGACCAGCGTGTAATCCTCGAAGCGCCGGTCCTGCGGCCGCGGCTTCAGCGCGATGCCGCAGGATGCGAACCAGGCGCGCCAGCCGGTCAGGTCGGAATCATGCAGCAGCGGCGCCTGCAGCAGCCCGTCCGGTGACGGGCCGAGGCGCCGTGCCAAGTCCGGATGGGCCACCGGATACAGCCGCTCCGGCATCAGGCGCATGGCCTGGAGTCCCGGCCAGGTGCCGGCGCCGTAGCGCACCGCCAAGTCGACCTCGCCGCCTTCGACATCGGCGTTGCGGCCCTCGACCGCGATCTCGATTCGCAGCGCCGGATCGCCCTGCTCCAGCGCCGCCAGCCGCTCGAACAGCCACAGCTTGGCGAAGCTCGGCACCACGCTGATCCGCACCACCTCCGGCCCGCGCCGACGACGCCAGCGCACCGCGGCCTCGTCGATCAGCCGGAACGCCGCCTCGACCCGCGACACGAAGCGCTGCCCGTCCGGGGTCAGGCGCACGCCGCGGCCATGGCGCTCGAACAGTGGCGTGCCGAGCCAGGCCTCGACCACGGCGACACGCCGGCTGACCGCGCCATGGGTCAGGCCCAGCGCCTCGGCCGCGGCGCTGAAGGACTCATGCCGGGCGGCGACGCAGACCGTGTCGAGGCCGTCGAGCGGCGGCCGCCCCGGCGGCGAGCTGTGATTCATGGGCACAGCTCGCGCTCGATCGGTGCCGTATGTCAACGGCACGGGCGGTGCCAGAACGGAAGTCCGCTTCATACGAGGTGCATCCGTGTCCAGCCGCGCCCGCCTTGCCTATCTCGCCGTGGCCGTCACCATCCTGTCCTGGGCCTCGGCCTTCCCGGCGATCCGCTTGGCGCTACGCGAGCTGCAGCCGGTGCCGCTGGCCACCGCCCGCTTCGCCGTGGCGGCGCTGCTGGTGCTGGCCTGGCTGGCCTGGCGCCGGCCGCCGCGACCGGCCCTGCCCGACCTGCTGCGCTTCGCCCTGTGCGGGCTGGTCGGCATCGCCGCCTACAACATCCTGCTGAACACCGGGCAGCGCAGCGTCGCGGCCGGCGCCGCCAGCTTCATCGTCAACACCGCGCCGATCCTGACCGCTCTGCTGGCCAGGCTGATGCTGGGTGAGCGCTTCGGCACCCGCGGCTGGGCCGGCACGCTGGTCAGCTTCGCCGGCATCGCCCTGATCGCCTCGGCCCAGCCGGGCGGCCTGGCCTTCGGCGCCGGGGCCAGCCTGGTGCTTGGCTCGGCCCTGTGCATGGCCTGCTACGTCGTGCTGCAGAAGCCGCTGGTGGCGCGCCACGGCGCCCTGGCCTGCGCCGCCTGGACGCTGCTGGCCGGCGCGCTGTGGCTGTCGCCCTGGCTGCTGGAGGCAGCCGGCGATCTGCCGGATGCGGGCGACGTGACGATCGCGACCGTGATCGGGCTCGGCGTGCTACCAGCCGCCATCGGCTATGCCACCTGGACCTTTGCCCTGGGCCATTTCGGCGCCGCGCGCGCCACCAACTTCCTCTACCTCGTGCCGCCGGTCGCGACCGCGATCGCCCTGCCGCTGCTGGGCGAGGCGCCGGGGCCGCAGACACTGCTCGGCGGCGCCGTCGCCATCGCCGGCGTGGTCCTGGTCAACACGCGGGGACGCCGGTCGCCGCGGGTGTCAGCGTCCGCCGAACCCGCAGCGCCGCGCCAGCCCTCCTGACCTACAGCAGCCCCAACTGGTCCCGCGGCGGGCCGGGGAAGTCGGCAAAGGCCGGGGCGCCGTCGGGCGTGCCCAGCAGCTCGCGCACCGCCCTTGTGGCCTGGTCGATCGCCGAATGGACATAGGCATAGGCGCCGGAATCGGCATTGGCGATCGCGATCCGGCCCCAGGACTTGCGCGCCGCCGCGATCGGCAACGGACCGTCCGGCCAGAACGCGTCCCAGGGCCGCATGTACTCGTAGGCGTAGCCGTGCGACCAGCGGTTCGCGGTGATCGCCTCGATGTCGCGCGCCGGGTCGAAGCCGCCGCCCGACAGGGCACGGCCCAGCAGGTCGCGGATCTCGCGCTCCATGGTCTCGAAGGTCAGCTGAGTCAGCTGCAGACGCCCGGACAGCGATTGCTCGCGCGACGACAGGCCGGGCTGCAGCGGGATCTTGCTGAGATGCAGCAGCACCGGGTCCTCCGGCTTGTCGGCGAAGCTGTAGCCGCCCATGCTGACCGGAAAGTCGATCTCCGCCCCCGACCAGAAATGGCCCGGCGACTCGAAGCCGTCGATGCCGAGCTTCGCGAAGGCGGTCCAGTTGCGGATCAGCACGTTGGTGTAGATCAGCGGTACCTTCTGCTGGTCCTGCAGCGCCGTCACCTGCGCCTCGGCCAGCTCGTCGGTCAGGAACGGGATCACCCGGTGCCAGCAGGCCAGCACCACATGGCCGGCCTGGACGGTGCGCAACTTGCCGTCCTGCACATACGATACGTCGACCGCCTTGGCGCTGGCCGGATCGCCCTGGTGCTTCACCCGCACCACGGTGGAGCTGAGCCGGATCCGCACCGGCTGGCCATCGACATCCAGCTTGCCGTAATCGGCCTGGGCGAGGACCAGGTCCTCGATGGTGCTGCCGGGGATGGCGGCCGGGATCAGCGACCGCACCAGCGCCCGGGCGACGCCGGCATTGCCATCGGGGAAATGGTAGATGTACTCGTCCGGGTCGGTTCGGGCCAGGCGGCCGCTGGGGCTCATGGTCGGGTAGACCTCGTCGCCCAGATCCATGCCGTCGAAGCCGGGATTGCCGTTGGCCCAGGCGTCGACGCAGGTGACCGCGTCGATGCCGGCGCCGAAATAAGCCTCGGTCGAGCCCTGGAAATAGGCCACCAGCTGCGGGTCGGCCTTGACCAGATCGGTCAGGAACTGGGCGTAGGTGGTCTTCGACAGCCGCTCCAGCTTCTCCGCCCGCGTCAGGCCCGGCAGGTAGTCGACCGGTGCATCGATCAGCGCGATAAGGTCCTGCTTGGCCTTGTCGGTCAGCGGCGTCTGCGGCACCCAGTCGGCGGCGGCCTCAGCCTCCTTGACCAGCGCGTCGGCGCCGAACACCTCCTTCGGAAAGAACACGGCGCGGCCGAGGCCGCGGGTCTCGGCCCAGCCCTGGTCGTAATACTGCTCGAACCGCTTCGGCTCGATGCCGATATCGGCCAGCAGCGCATTCACCGCCGGGCTGAAATAGCTGGGGGTCTGCAGCGACTGCGACCCGCCATAGCCGAGGATCATGCGGCCGCCGGCGCTGGTGAATTCGTTGCGCTTGGCGTGGCCGCCGAAATCGTCATGCGGATCGATCACCAGGATCTTCGCATTCGCCGCGGCCTGCTTGCGGTACTGCACCGCCGCCGCCAGGCCGGAGATGCCGCCGCCGACCACCACCAGGTCGTAGCGCTCGCCGGTCGCCTCGGGCGTCCCGGCCTTGTCCCAGAAGGTGCCGTCGCGCACCGAATGCATGATGTTGTAGGAGCCTTCGTGATGGCCGCGCAGGCCGGTCAGCTTCGGCGGATAGGCGGTTCCGGCGGCGAAGGCGCTGCGGGCCAGAGGCCCGCCCAGCGCGGCGGCACCCACCGTCAGGGCCATGCCGTCGAGAAAGTCGCGCCGGCTGATCGGCCGGCCCATTCCGAGATCGCGATCGGATGACATGATTGGTCCCCCTCCCTGGCTGACGCCGATTGAGAGGGACCAAGGTGGCGGAATTGCGGTGCGAGGCGGGGCGGCTCAGGCCGCCGGCCTGATCCCGACCAGCCGAAAGATCTCGACCTCGCCGTTGCGGCCGCGGACGCGGCGCGGGCCCAGGCTCTCCGTCTCGAATTCCGGGCCCAGCAGGGCCGCAGTCTCGGCGCTGATCAGGATCGTCGTCTCCTCGTCGCGCGACAGCACCTTGCCCAGCTGCTCCAGCCGGTTGCCGATGTTCACCGTATCGCCGACGATGGTGTAGCTGGTGCGCCCCGGCGCGCCGATGTTGCCGACCACCACCGGGCCGCTGTGCAGCCCGATGCGCAGCTTCAGCCGCGGCCGGCCGACGGCGGCGCGACGGTCGTTCTCGGCCTGCATCACCGCGGCGATGGCCAGCGCCGCCCGCGCCGCCCGCGGCGCATGGTCCTTCAGCTTCTCCGGCGCGCCCCAGAACGCCATCAGGCAGTCGCCGATGAACTTGTCGATGGTGCCGGATTCGGCCTCGACGCAGCGCGCCAGCATGGCGAAATGCTCGTTCAGATAGGCCGCGATCCGCGCCGCCGGCAGCCGCTCCGCCGCCGCGCTGAAATTGGCGATGTCGGTGAACATCACCGTCATGACTCGCTCGATCGAGACCACGTCCTCGCCGTCGCCCTTGGTGATCAGGCGGCGGACCAGGCTTTTCGGCACATAGGTCTCGAGCCAGCGCAGTCCCACCAGCATGGTGTTGAAGGCCTGGGCGCCCTCGTTCAGCTCCTTGAACACGCTGCCCGGCAGCGGCTTCAATTGGCTGAACTCCAGCGTACCCACCGCCCGCGCCTGGTCGGAAAACGCCCGTACCGGGCGGGCGATCATGCGCCCGACGAAGACGCCGACGATGATCGCCAGCACCATCACCGCCAGCCCGGCCAGCCCGGCGCGGATCACCCGCCAGACCTCGGCGCCGATCGCGTCGCCGGGCACATGGATGCCGAGGATCAGCTGGGTCGGGCCGAAGCCGTAGATGGTGCGGTACAGGAAGATCTCGTCCTGGTCGCCGATCTGGACCTCGCGGATGCGCACCCGCGGGTTGCGCACGGTGACCGGCGAGCCCTTGGTCCACAGCGCCGCCAACAGGTTGTCGCCGACCTGGTCGAGCCGCGGCAGCGGCTCCTCCACCGAGGCCGGCGGCGGGTCGGTGGCCATGCGCGGATGGGCCAGCACCCTGTCCTCGCCATAGAGGATGAAGGGTACCTGCGACGGGTCGCTGGACACCCGCGCCAGGAACTTCGACAGGTCCTGCACCGTGACCACCGCGAACAGCACGCCGACCAGCTTGCCGTCGCGCCGCACCGGCTGGCGCAGATTCATCACCGTCGCGTGCGGCCCGTCCTTCAGATACAGGATCTCGCCCCAATAGGCGTCGACCTTGCCGGCCGCCTCGGCCAGCGCCTCGCGGCTCTGCTCGGCCTCGTTCTGCTGATCGAACGTCTCGTAATTGCCGTCCTGCTGATGGGTGACGCCGCGGATGCGCAGGTCGTCGGTCAGATAGGCGATCGAGCGCACCTGCGGCGACGCCGCCAGCGCGCCGGTCAGCATGGTCGAGAACTGGTCCATGTTGCCGGCGTCGAGCCGCCCCTGCTGCAGCAGCAGGGCCAGGCTGCCGAGCTCGTTCGACACCGGCTCGAGATGCTGGCGCAGCTGCGCCTCGACCGAGGCGACGCCGATCTCGGCCTGGTTGGTCAGGAGGTCGAAGGTGGTGCGCGCCGCCGTGGTCCAGTAGATCGCGAGCACCGCCGCGACCGCGATCGCCACCAGACCGCCGATGGCGACCGCGAGCGTTCGGGCCAGGGTAACGGTGCGCCGGCGCGGCCTGCCGGAACGGGCGGCCGGCGCCGAGGCCTCGGCGGAGACCGGCAGGGTCATGGGGCGATGGCGGGATCCAGCATGCGGCCCAGCGGCCGGCCGCCGAAGATGTGGATGTGGAGGTGCGGCACCTCCTGGTGCCCATCGCCGCCGATATTCGACAGGATGCGGTAGCCGGGCTCGGCCAGGCCGAGGTCGCGGGCGACCCGGCCGACCGCCCGGGTCAGCGCCGCGACCTCGGCATCGCTGGCGCGCTCCGAGAAATCGTCCATCGAGACGTAGGCGCCCTTGGGGATCACCAGCACATGCACCGGCGCCCGCGGGCCGATGTCGTGGAAGGCCAGGACGTGGTCGTCCTCATAGACCTTCTTGCACGGCAGCTCGCCGCGCAGGATGCGGGCGAAGACGTTGTTCGGGTCATAGGCCATCGGTCGTCCTCGGTCTTCGCTGATGAAGATGACACATGCTGCTGAATCGGGGCGAAATTCAGTCGCCATCCAGCGACGCTTGTCATGCCGGCGGCGACGTGATGTCGCGGCCTCCGCCGGCCTCTCCCGCACGGGCGGGCGCGGTCACTCCGTCGGCCGCGCCGCCTTCTCGGCGATGCCGCTGGTGCCCTCCCGCGCCTCCAGCACCGCCCACACCGCTTCCGGCGCCACCCCGGCATCGGCCCACAGCACCAGCAGGTGGTAGAGCAGGTCGGCGCTTTCGGCGACGATGGCGTCGGCATCGCCGCGCATCGCCTCGATCACCGTCTCCACCGCTTCCTCGCCCAGCTTCTGGGCGATCTTCGGCCGGCCGCGGGCGAACAGCTTGGCGGTGTAGCTGGAGGCGGGATCGGCGCCGCGCCGCGACCGGATCACGGCGGCCAGCCGGTCCAGCACCCGGGCGTCGATCTCCGTGCTCATGCCGCCATCCGCACCGGCAGCCCGGCCTCGGCCAAATGCTGCTTGGCCTGGGCGATCGAATAGGTGCCGAAATGGAAAATCGAGGCAGCCAGCAGCCCGGTGGCGCCGCCGGACAGCGCGCCATCGGCCAGGTGCTGCAGCGTGCCGACCCCGCCCGAGGCGATGATCGGGATGCCGACCGCCTGCCGGATCCGCTGCAGCAGCGCGATGTCGAAGCCTTCCTTGGTGCCGTCGCGGTCCATCGAGGTCACCAGCAGCTCGCCGGCGCCGGCCTGGGCCATCCGGTCGGCCCAGTCGACCGCATCGATACCGGTGCCCTTGCGCCCGCCATGGGTGAAGATCTCCCACTTTCCGGGCGAGATCTGCTTGGCGTCGATCGCCACCACCACGCATTGCCGCCCGAACTTCACCGCCGCCTCGGACACCAGCTCGGGCCGGGCCACGGCGGCGGAGTTGATCGACACCTTGTCGGCCCCGGCCAGCAGCAGCGCCCGGACGTCGTCGACGCTGCGCACGCCGCCGCCCACGGTCAGCGGCATGAACACCTGCTCGGCCGTGCGGCGGACCACATCGAACAGCACGCCGCGATTCTCGTTGGTGGCGGCGATGTCGAGATACACCAGCTCATCCGCGCCCTCGCGGTCGTAATGCCGGGCCTGTTCGACCGGATCGCCGGCATCGACCAGGTTCTCGAAGTTCACGCCCTTGACCACCCGGCCGTCCTTGACGTCGAGGCAGGGGATGACCCGGACCTTGAGCATGGCCTACGCCTCCACCGGCACCGGACCGGACAGGATGGCCAGCGCCTGCTTCGGGTCGATCCGGCCGTCATAGAGGGCGCGGCCGCAGATCACCCCGGCGATGCCCGACTTCTCCTCGCGCTTGATCACCCGCAGGTCGTCGAGCGAGGAGGCGCCGCCCGAGGCGATCACCGGCGTGGTCAAAGCGAAGGCCAGGTCGGCCGTGGCCTCGACATTCAGCCCGCCCATGGCGCCGTCGCGGTTGATGTCGGTGTAGATGATCGCGGCAACGCCGGAATCCTCGAAGCGCAGCGCCAGGTCCAGCGCCTTGACGGTCGAGGTCTTGACCCAGCCCTCGATCGCCACGAAGCCTTCCCGCGCGTCGATGCCGACGGCGATCCGGCCGGGCCAGCGGCGGCAGGCCTCGCGCACCAGCTCCGGGTCGCGCACCGCGACCGTGCCCAGCACCACCCGGGCGACGCCGCGCTCGAGCCAGAACTCGATCCGCTCCAGGTCGCGGATGCCGCCGCCGAGCTGCACCGGCAGCGGGGTGGCCTTGAGGATGTCCCCGATCGCCTCGGCGTTCACCGGATGGCCTGCGATGGCGCCGTTCAGGTCGACCACATGGATCCAGCTGAACCCTTGCTCGGCGAAGGCCTTCGCCTGCTCCGCGGGGTCCAGGTTGAACACCGTGGCTTCGCTCATCTCGCCGCGGACGAGACGGACGCAGTGGCCGTCCTTCAGATCGATGGCCGGATAGAGGATCATGGCGTCGGGTCCAGCTCCGCCTCGGTCGGCGGGATCAGCGGTTTGTGGAAGTAGCAGCCGCCGATCAGGCGGCCGTTCACGCGGGCATAATACGGGTTCGTCGCCCAGCGGACGAATCCCAAGCTCTCGAACAGATGGATCGCCGCGGTCTGGGTCTCGCGCACATCGAGGGTCAGCAGGCCATAGCCGCGCGCCCGCGCCTCGACCTCCGCCGCCTCGGCCAGCATCCGCGCCAGGCCGTGGTCGCGGGCCCAGGGGGCGACGAACATGCCGGACAGGCCGGCGGCGAAGGACTGCGCCTCGTTGTTCACCGGCGGCTCGACCAGCTGGATGGCGCCGGCGACGACCTCGTCCAGCCGGCCGACGAACAGATGCCGGCCCGGCATCGCCACCACGCCGCCCCAATAGCGCTCCATGGTCTCGCGCGGCGGCGGCTTGACCCAGCCGAACCCGCCGCCCTCGAGGATGGCCAGCTCGGCCGCGTCGCACAGATCGTGCAGGTCGCTGCTGCGGAACCGGTCGAGCCGGCCGACGGACACCGCCGGCGCCGGGGTGGTCGCTTCACTCATGGCGTCCAGATCACGAAATTGCCGAGCAACCTGAGGCCGGCCGCCTGGCTCTTCTCCGGATGGAACTGCACGCCGATCCAGTTGTCGCGGCCGACCGCGGCGGTCTGCGCCCCGCCATAATCGACCGTCGCCAGCACCTCGACCGGGTCGGCCGGCACCATGACATAGGAATGGGCGAAATAGACGTCCTGTCCGGCCAGCCCGTCGAGCACCGGATGCGCCTCCTCGATCGCCAGGCTGTTCCAGCCCATCTGCGGCACCACCAGGTCGGGGTCGGCCGGGGCCAGCGGCACCACCGCGCCATGGATCCAGTCGAGGCCGAGGAAGTCGCCATGCTCATGGCCGACGCCGGCCATCACCTGCATGCCGACGCAGATGCCGAGGAACGGCACGCCGTCCTGCTTCACCCGCTGGTCCAGCACCTCGCGCAGACCCGGAATCGCGCCCAGCGCCTGGCTGCAGTCGCCGAAGGCGCCGACGCCCGGCAGCACCAGCCGGTCGGCCCGGCGCACCACCTCGGCATCGGCGGTGACGATGATCTCCTGCGCCGCCCCGCGCTCCGCCGCGGCGCGTTCCAGCGCCTTGGCGGCCGAGCGGAGATTGCCGGAGCCGTAGTCGATCACGGCGATGGCCATGGAAAAGGTCCCGGAGCTAGAGGGAACCGCCGAGCGTGCCCTTGGTCGAGGGCACGGCGTCCGGGCGGCGGCTGTCGATGGCGGTGGCGGCCCGCAGGGCCCGCGCCAGCGCCTTGAAGCAGCTTTCGACGATGTGGTGGTTGTTCTCGCCATACAGGTTGGCGACGTGCAGCGTCAGCCCGGCATTCTGGGCGAAGGCGTGGAACCATTCGCGGAACAGCTCGGTGTCCATCTCGCCCAGCTTGTCGCGGGTGAAGCGGACGTCCCACACCAGATAGGGCCGGGCCGAGATGTCGACGGCGACGCGCGACAGCGCCTCGTCCATCGGCACATGCGCCTCGCCGTAGCGCTGGATGCCGCGGCGGTCGCCCAGCGCCTTGGCGAAGGCCTGGCCGAGGGTGATGCCGACATCCTCGGTGGTGTGGTGGAAGTCGATATGGAGGTCGCCCTCGGCCCGCACCGTCAGGTCGAACAGCCCGTGCCGGGCCAGCTGGTCCAGCATGTGGTCGAGGAAGCCGACACCGGTCTGGATGTCGGAGCGGCCGGTGCCGTCGAGATCGACCGTGGCGCTGATCCGCGTCTCGCGGGTGGCGCGATCGACGGTCGCAGAGCGCGGGGGTGCCGAGCGGGCAGGGGCCGGGCTCGTCTGGCTGGGTTTGGCAGGGGTTCCGTCCATGGCCCAGGTGTCTTATCAGGAAGCCCGACGCATCGCCAGCGAAGGAGCCATGCCCGGAGGGCAGGGAACGGTCGCCGAGACTTGATCCCCCCGCCGGATGGCCCAATCTAGGCGGTGCGGGCCGGACGGCCCGTCACAACCCCAGCGTTTCCGGATTCCCGAATGTCGTCTTCCGAGAGTGCCGCCTGGCACGGCACCACCATCCTCGCCGTGCGCAAGAACGGCCATGTCGTCATCGCCGGCGACGGTCAGGTCACCGCCGGCAACACCGTGATGAAGGGCACCGCCCGCAAGGTGCGCCGCCTGGGCGACGGCAGCGTCATCGCCGGCTTCGCCGGGGCGACCGCCGACGCCATGGCCCTGTTCGAGCGGCTCGAGGCCAAGCTGGAGAAGCATCCGGGCCAGTTGGCCCGCGCCTGCGTCGAGCTGGCCAAGGACTGGCGCACCGACCGCTATCTGCGCCGGCTGGAGGCGATGATGGCAGTGTGCGACCGGCAGGTGTCGCTGATCCTGACCGGCACCGGCGACGTGCTGGAGCCGGATGACGGGCTGATCGGCATCGGCTCCGGCGGGCCCTTCGCCCTGGCCGCCGCCCGCGCCTATATGGAGCATCCAGAGCTGGACGCCGAGACCATCGCCCGCAAGGCGATGACGATCGCCGGCGACATCTGCATCTACACCAACCACAACGTCACGCTGGAAAGCCTGTGATCGCGGCCCTGCCGATCA
Source organism: Mycobacterium sp. KBS0706 (assembly GCF_005938675.2). GTDB lineage: Bacteria > Pseudomonadota > Alphaproteobacteria > DSM-16000 > Inquilinaceae > Inquilinus. Next base: position 107,601 of record NZ_VCCH02000013.1, on the reverse strand, counting down.
CCCGACCCGAGGCCGCGAAGGACCCGACATGACCGACACCGCCAATTTCAGCCCGCGCGAGATCGTCTCCGAGCTCGACCGCTTCATCGTCGGCCAGCACGACGCCAAGCGCGCCGTCGCCATCGCGCTCCGCAACCGCTGGCGCCGCCAGCAGCTGCCCGAGGCGCTGCGCGAGGAGGTGCTGCCGAAGAACATCCTGATGATCGGCCCGACCGGCGTCGGCAAGACCGAGATCGCGCGCCGCCTGGCGAAGCTGGCCAATGCGCCGTTCCTGAAGGTCGAGGCCACCAAGTTCACCGAGGTCGGCTATGTCGGCCGCGATGTCGAGCAGATCATCCGCGACCTGCTGGAGATCGCGATCAAGATGACCCGCGAGACCCTGCGCAAGGAGGTCGCGGCCAAGGCCGAGATCCGCGCCGAAGAGCGGGTGCTGGACGCGCTGGTCGGCGACAACGCCTCGGCCGAGACCCGGCAGAAGTTCCGCAAGATGCTGCGCGAGGGCGCGCTGAACGACCGCGAGATCGAGATCCAGGTCGCCGACACCGGCGGCGGGCTGCCGACCTTCGACATTCCGGGCATGCCGGGCGCCCAGATGGGCATGCTCAACCTCAACGACATGTTCGGCAAGGCCTTCGGCAACCGCACCAAGCCGCGCCGCCTCAGCGTGTCGGAAAGCCACGCCGTGCTGCTGGCCGAGGAATCGGACAAGCTTCTGGACCAGGAGAAGGTGACCGCCGAGGCGATCCACCTGGTCGAGCAGCACGGCATCGTGTTCCTGGACGAGATCGACAAGATCACGGCGCGGTCGGAGCGCGGCGGCGCCGATGTCAGCCGCGAGGGCGTGCAGCGCGACCTGCTGCCGCTGATCGAGGGCACCCAGGTGGCGACCAAATACGGCACGGTGCGCACCGACTACATCCTGTTCATCGCCTCGGGCGCATTCCAGCTGGCCAAGCCGTCCGACCTGCTGCCGGAGCTGCAGGGCCGGCTGCCGATCCGGGTCGAGCTGCAGGCCCTGTCGCGCGACGATTTCCGCCGCATCCTGACCGAGCCGGAGCACAGCCTGGTCAAGCAGTACACGGCGCTGCTGGGCACGGAAGAGGTGACGCTGGACTTCACCGAGGACGCGATCGACGCCCTGGCCGACCTGGCGGCGGAGGTCAACCGCGCGGTCGAGAACATCGGCGCCCGGCGGCTGCACACGGTGTTGGAACGCCTGCTGGACGAGGTCAGCTTCACCGCGTCCGACCGCTCCGGCGAGACGGTGCGGATCGACGCGGCCTATGTCCACGACAAGGTCGGCGCCCTGACGAAGAATGCCGATCTGAGCAAGTTCATCCTATAGCCGCCGCCGAGAGGAATCGACATGTCCGCGAGGCGCTTCGGCCGTTATGACCTGACCGTGCTCCTCGACGGCATCTTCGAGGCCCCCAAATCCGTGCTGATCCATGCCGCCGGCGAAGACGCGCGCCGGCGGCTGATCGACGGCTGGCCCGGCGACAAGATCAGCATCGACGTCAATTGCTACCTGCTGCGGGGCGAGAACGGCGTCTCGCTGATCGATGCCGGGACGGGCGACCATTGGGGGCCGGCTTTGGGCAAGGCGCGCGCGGCCCTGGCAGCGGCCGGGGTGCGCCCGGAAGAGGTCGACCGCGTGCTGCTGACCCATCCGCACGGCGACCACGCCCTCGGCCTGCTCGACGGCGACCAGGCCTGGCTGCCGCGAGCCGAGATCCTGTTCCCGGAAGGGGATTTCGCCTTCTTCAGCGACCCGGCCATCGCCGAGACCTTTCCGCCGGCCCGGCGCGGCAACTTCAAAACCGTCGCCACCCTGGCCCGGGCCTATGACGGCCGTCTTCGCACCATCGCGCCGGGACCGGTCGAGGGCATGCCGGGCGTCGAGGCGGTGCCGCTGCCCGGCCATACGCCCGGGCACAGCGGCTATCTGATCGGCGAAGGCCGGGACGCCTTGCTGATCTGGGCGGATGCCTTCCACCTCGGCGCCGTGCAGGTCGAAGACCCGGATGCCGGCCTCGAATACGACCTCGATCCGGCGCTGGCGGTGCAGAGCCGGCGCTTCCTGCTGAAGCGGGCGGCCGGGCAAGGCTGGCGGGTCACCGGCAGCCATGTCAGCCCGATCGGCCGGATCGAAGCCGGCGACCGGGGCTGGCGCTTCGTCGAGGGCTGAGGCCCCCGCAGGACCACCCGGCGGGGGCCGCCCCTGCTACTTCGCGTTCAGCAGCTCGGTGACCTTGAGCAGCACGAACTCCTCGTCGTCCTGCCGGTCGACCGCGCGGCCGGAGGAGAAGGGCAGGTTGTTGTCGTTGGCGACGATGATGTGGTCGGCATCGACCCGCGCCACGTTCTCGATGGTGACGAAGGGGAAGCTCAGCACCCCGTCATGCCCGCCCTGGCGCGCCTTGTGCTGCGGGTCCTGGAGCGCCAGCAGGTCGATCGAGCCGATCTTGCGCAGCACGCCGTCGGCATCGGCATCCGCCAGGTCGACCAGGAACACCCGCTTCAGCTTGGCCGGGGTGGCGAAGCAGTCCGGCTTCGGCGCGCCCTGGCAGGCCTTGGCCGCGTCGCCCTCGCCCTGGTCGCGCTCGATGATCAGGCCGCGGGTGCCGCCGATCAGGTTGAAATCGCCGATCGAGTTGCCGTTGGCCTCGAGCCGGTACTTCCAGGACTTGCCGGTGAATTTTTTCGATGCGACGTCGAATTCCAGCACCCGGAGTACCTCATGACCCTGGGTGTCGGCCTCCGGCGCGGCCTTGGCCGGGTCCCACAGCCCGCCTTCGAGCAGCGGGTACAGGGTCTTGCCGTCCTCGGACGCCGCCATGCCCTCGAAGCCCTTGCTGCGGCGCGATTCGAAGGCGACCGGGCCGGGGGCGCCGGGCATGGTGATGTAGGGGTTGTCGGGCGAGCGCACCGGCTTGCCGTCGACCACCGTGTCGACCACGGTCAGCACCCGGCCGGTGGCGTCGGTCTCGATCAGGAACGGGCCCAGCTCGTCGCCGAACCAGTAGTGGTCGCCGACCAGCTGCACCGATTCGATGTCGAAATCGGCGCCGGTCAGGTAGCGCTCCTTGGTCGCCTCGGTGACGATGCGGAACGGCACCTTCCGGTCCGGATCGCTCAGGAACAGCGTGTTCAGCACCGACACGCGACCGGCCTGCCAGTCCGGCTTCACCCGGTGCACCATCAGCATCGCGTCCGGCGAGTTCGCCTTGGCGCCGAAGCCGTTGTCGGTGATGACGACGTATTCGCCGTTGCCGACCGGCCGGATCCCGCTGAAGCCCTGCACCGCCTGGCCGACGAAGGGGAACAGCACCCCGGTCTCGCGCACGGCGTCCTTGGCTCCGGTGGCGCCCATGACGCTGAACGGCCGGTCGATCCGGGCCAGCGTCGGGCCGGCGAACTTGGCCGAGGTGGCGAACATCGCCGGCGCATCGGCCGGCGGCGCGGCGAAGGTCATCGCCGGCAGCACGGCATGGCCTTCCAGCACCGCCGGATAGGTCTGCGGCGCCGGGTCGTCGCCCGCCAGGGCGCCGGCGGCGGACAGGGTCAGGACAAGCAAGGAAACGGCGACACTGCGGAACGGAAGCATGGGACCCCCTCTCGGACGAAACGCGGCGGGAGAGTGGGGACGGCCGATGACGGCCGGATGACGGCTGTGTGAAAGTCTCGGGTCGTCCGCTATGGGCCGGCTACCGCCGCGACAAGGGCGCTGAGATGCGCCTCGAGGTAGCTCGAAGCGGCGTCCAGCGTGGGCGCCGGGCCGGGCAAAGCGGGCACGAGGCGCTCGACCGCCATCCACTCCTCGGCATCGGCGGGCCGGGCCTGCAGGAACACCTGTCCCCGGTCCCGGACAATGCGCAGGCAGGCTATCGGCGAAAAGGCATCGACATACCCGTCGCCGAAGCTCTGCGGATCGTCCCGCCCCGCCACCCAACGGAATCCGGCGCCTTCCAGCACGGTGCCGAGACGGTGTCGGGCCTCGGTGCTGAAAGATGCTGTCATCGATGTCCGGGCGGATGAGGGCGGCGCTTCAGCTCAGCGCCCCCGGGCCCGTGTCGTCAAGCTGCGACGGCCTCGTCGGTCATTCGCGCCACCAGCCGGTCGATCTCGGCTTCCGCCGCCTGCAGCGACTGTCGGATCCGTTCATCGGCAAATTCGTCGTATTCCGCCGCGATCGACACCGCGTCGGTGATGCCGATGTAGCGGAACACGGTCTGTAGATGCGGCTCGACATGGTTGATCCCGGCCAGCCTTTCGCCTGGCTCGTAGCCCCAGTCGCCGCGGGCGCCGAGCGTCACCAGCCGCTTGCCGGACAGCATCGGCCAGTAGGGCTCACCTTGCCGGCTGCGGTCGAAGCCGAAGGTGCGGCCGACCCGGACGATGTTGTCGACCCAGGCCTTCATCTGCGCCGGCAGGCCGAAATTGTACATCGGCACCCCGGCGACGATCAGGTCGGCGCGCTCCAGCTCGTCCACCAGCGCGTCGCTGACCGTCAGCGTGGCGCGCATCTCCGGCGTCCGCCGTTCCGGCCGGGTGAAGGCGGCGGCGATCCAGTCCTCGGTCACCGGCGGCGGCGGTTCGAGGCCGACATCGCGGCGGATCACCGTGTCATGCGGCCGGCGGGCCAGCCAGGCCTCGACGAAGCGGGCCGACAGGCGGCGGGTGTGCGAGCGGCCGAGGCGGGCGCTGGAATCGATGTGCAGGATCGTCGTCATGGCTGAGCTCCAGAAGGTCTCTGGCCCAGGAGATGTGCGCTTTCCGGCTGGCCGACAAAGGCAAATCCCTCATCTTATGGCTGAGGTGAACTCATCCGTCTGGACCGCCATGCGCCGCCTGCCCCCGCTCGCCGCCCTGCGCGCCTTCGAGGCCGCCGCCCGCCATCTCAGCTTCAAGCGCGCCGCCGAGGAGCTGCTGGTGACCCCGACGGCCGTGAGCCATCAGATCCGCCTGCTGGAGGAGACGATGGGGCTGCGGCTGTTCGAGCGGCGGACCCGGCAGGTGGTGATGACCGAGGCGGCGCAGCGCCTGTACCCGGTGCTGCGCGACGGCTTCGACGCCTTCGCCCGCAGCATCGACGGGCTGTCGGCCAAGGCCCGGCCGAGCATCGTGACCCTCACGGCCACCCGCGCCTTCACCGCCCGCCTGCTGGTGCCTCGCGTCGCATCGTTCCAGGAACGGCGGCCGGACGTCACCCTGCGCCTGCTGGCGGCGGACGAGCCGGTGGATCTGGCCGCTGGCACCGCCGACCTGGCCGTCCGCTATGGCGGCGGCGTGTATCCCGGGCTGCGGTCCGAGCCGCTGGGCACCGACCGGCTGGCACCGGTGGCGCATCCCGCGCTGGGGCTGACGGCGCCGGAGCAGCTGGCACAGCATCGCCTAGTGCATTTCGAGTGGCGCGTGCCGCATCCGGAGAAGCCGTCCTGGCCGCGCTGGTTCGCTGCCGCCGGCCTGCCGGAGCGCAGCGCCTCGGCCCTGCATTGCACCGATGAGAGCCACGCCATCCAGGCGGTCGCGGCCGGCGCCGGCGTCGGCCTGCTGAGCCTGACCCTGGTGGCGGCGGAGTTGGCGGCCGGGACGCTGGTCCAACCCTTCGGCCCGGCGATCGAAGGCATGGGCTTCCACCTCGTCCGCCGCCCTGGCCTCGAGGACGAGGCGGTAACGGCGGTTCGGGAGTGGATCCTGGCGGAGTTCGGGACGATCAGTCGTCCAGGCTGAGCGTCGGCTTGCCGCCGAACACGACCAGCGCGATGCTTTCCGCCACAGTCGTTCGGGTAGGCGCCATGAAGTCGGCCAAAGCCAAAGTGTCCGCATCCGGCCAGATGACTATCCCGCTGGAACTGCGGAACGCTGTCGGCCTCGAGCACGGCGGCGATGTCCTGCTTGAACTCGACGGCCGTGACATCCGGATCCGGACGGTCGCGGAGGCAGTCGCTCAGGCTCAGGCTCTCACCCGGCGGCTGCTCGGCGATCGGGCGGGAGCGTCTGTGGATGACTTCCTGGCCGAGCGACGGAGCGAAGCCGAGCGGGAATGACACCAGTGGCCTTTGAGATCGGCTCTTCGGTTCTGTTTTCTGTCATGGCGAGCCCCGAAGGGGCGTGGCCATCCAGCGACACCGGCCCTGGCACGGCGCTGCGCGCCTCGCCATGACGGGTTAATGTTTCAGGCCGCTGACATGATATCGGCTCGTACCCGCCGATACGAGCCGCCTACCCCTCGCGCCGGCGCTTGAGCACAACATAGAGCGCGCCGGAGCCGCCGTCGCGGGGATGGGCCGGGGTGATCGCCAGGATCTTGTCGCGCAGCGGCGGCTCGTTCAGCCACAGCGGCACATTGGCGCGCAGCACGCTGTCGCCGTTCGAGAAGCTGCCCTTGCCGGTGATCACCAGGAGCGTCTTCTTGCCCGCCCGCTGGGCCGAGGCGACGAAGCCGATCAGCGCATCATGCGCCTCGACCTGGCGCATGCCGTGCAGGTCGAGCCGGCCCTCGATCTCCTGCTTGCCGCGGCGCAGCCGGTCGGCGCGGTGGCCATCGATGCCGGTCAGGTCGCCGGAGTGCAGGCGCTTCGGCGCGGCCGCCGGCACGGTCGGCTTCGGCGTCGCGGCAGGCCGCTGGCCCGGCGGGGCCGGGCGCGGCGGGGGAGGGGAGGGGGCTTCAGGCGGAGGCGGGGGGGATGATGCCGCGTCGGTCGGCCGCAACGGCGCGACATCCTGCGTCACGAGACGCCAGAGGCGGCGCTCTTCCTCGCTCGGTTTGCGGGTCTTGGCCATGCCGGATCAGCGGTCGGCATCCTCGGCCGAACGGCCGCGGCCCGGACAGGGCCGGGCCGGACGGGTCAGGAGCGACGGCATCGGCGGGTCAGTGGGATTCGCGGGTCTCGACCAGCGCCCAGTTCGGGTCGGTGGCGCGAGTGTTGCGGGCGAAGGTCCAGATGTCGGTGACCTCGACCGTCTGGTCCGGGCTGCCCTCGATCACCTTGCCCTCGGCGTCGCGCAGCGCGCTCTTCTGCCGCGAGGCGAGGCGGACGGTGACATAGGCGGTGCGGCCGTCCATCCGGGCGTCGATGATCTCGGCGCGGTCGACCGACTCCACCGTCTCCTCCAGCGTGTGGCCGGCGGCCAGGCGGTCGCGGATCGCGCCGCTGAACTCGTCATACAGCTCGTCGGACAGGAGCGGGCGCAGCGTCGCCGTGTCGCCGCGGGCGAAGGCCTCGACGATCATCTTGAAGGCGCCGCGGGCACCGCCGACGAAACTGCTCTCGCTGAAGCTGCGATCGGCGATCTTGATCTGGGTCAGCCCGCTGGCGGGGCCGGAGTCGCCGTTGCCGGCGGCGCGCGGCCGCTCGGGCATGGTCACGACGTTGTCGGGCGAGCGGGGCTCGGGCCGCGTCGGCTGCTGGGCCATCGGGTTCGGCCGCCGCTGCTCCGTCCCCGTCCGCCGGCCGAGCACGCTGCGCAGCCGCAGAATCAGGAACCCGGCGATCACCGCCAGAACCAGGATATCGAGGAAAGAGCCTTCGCCCATCGCTCCCTACACTTGTCGCGCGCCCAAGCCGGCGCCGAATGCATCGCTCTGGACCCGGGCGCCGCGCGACACTACCTCTTGGTCGGCCCGTCCGGATGAAGCAAACACTCGGCGGACAGCCGTCCGGGCCAGGATGCGCGGTCAGGAACGACGCCTGCCCCCGACAGATAGGCTGCCGACCCCCAAACGGCAAGGGAAACCGATGCCCCTTCTCGCCCTGCTGCTTCTTGTCCCGCTTCTCGCCGAGATCGCGATGTTCATCGTGGTCGGCCGCTGGATCGGCGTGCTCGCAACCCTGGCGCTGTTCATCGCCATCGGCGTGATCGGCTCGCTGCTGCTGAAGCGGCAGGGGATGCGGGCCCTGCGCGAGATGCAGACGGCGCTGGCCCGCGGCGAGCCGCCGGCCGAGCCGGTGGCCCATGCCGCCCTGCTGGTGCTGGCCGCGCTGCTGCTGATCTTTCCCGGCTTCCTCAGCGACCTGATGGCGCTGCCGCTGCTGCTGCCGCCGGTGCGGCGCATGCTGATCCGCTGGCTCGGCGTCCAGGCCAAGCGGCGCGGCGGCTTCACCGTCTGGCCCGGCGGCCGCGGGCCTGGAGGCGGCGGCACGGTGATCGACGCCGACTACACCGAGGTGAAGCCCGAGGGCGGCCGCGACCCGTCGCTGCCGCGGATCGAGGAATCGCGCTGGCGCGGCCCGGATGACGGGGACGGCCGCGGGCCGCCCTGACGGGCCGCCCTCCCCGGTTGTGGCCGCCACGGGTTCCGTGCTAGCGAGACCCCTCTTTACGCCGGCCAGCCGAGCCAGAGTTTCCAGGGAGAGCTTTCATGTCGGACGTCAACCAGCAGCCGGACGCCGCCGAGCAGTTGCAGCCCTCGCTGCAGATCTCGGCGCAATACGTCAAGGACCTGTCCTTCGAGAACCCGAACGCGCCGCGCAGCCTGACCCAGCAGGCGACGCCGCCGCAGGTCACGGTCAATGTCGACGTCCGCACCCAGCAACTGGCCGAGAACGCCTTCGAGGTGGTGCTGCACATCAAGGCCGAGGCCAAGACCGGCGACGCCGCCACCTTCCTGTGCGAGCTGAGCTATGGCGGCGTGGTCGCCCTGGCCAACGTGACCAAGGAGCAGACGGCGCCGCTGCTGCTGATCGAGGCGCCGCGCCTGCTGTTCCCGTTCGCCCGGTCGGTGATCGCCGAGGCGACCCGCAACGGCGGCTTCCCGCCGCTCTTGATCCAGCCGATCGACTTCACCGAGCTGTTCCGCCGCCAGCTGGCCGCCCTGCGCGCCCGCTCCGAGGCCGAGGGCCAGCCGAGCGTGAACTGAGGGTTTCCGCCCTCTCTGTCTGTCATTGCCGGGCTTGACCCGGCAATCCAGAAGGTCTCGACAGTCTCTGGATGCCCGGGTCATGCCCGGGCATGACATTTTTGGGGTGGCGAAACGAGCCCTCTCAGCCTTCCTTCAGCCACAGCGGGTCGGTCAGGCCCTGGATGAAGGCGAGGTGGGCGGCCAGCTCCTCCGCCGTCGGCGCATGCGGCCGGGCCGGGCGGGCGACGCGTTCGACCACCACCGTGGTCTCGGTGATCTCGACCGTCGTGGTGATGGCCAGGCCCGGCTCGCGGCCGCCGCACATCTCCAGCCAGACCTCGGCCAGCAGCTGGGCGTCGAGCAGCGCCCCGTGCAGGGTGCGGCCGGAATTGTCGATGCCGAAGCGGCGGCACAGCGCGTCGAGCGAGGCCTGGGCGCCGGGCCAGCGCCGCCGGGCCAGCGCCACGGTGTCGATCGACCGCGCCATCGGGATCGGCGGCAGGCCGAGCCGCCCGAGCTCCGCATTCAGGAAGCCCATGTCGAATTCGGCGTTGTGGATCACCAGCTTGGCGTCGCCGATGAAGTCCAGGAAATCGCCCACCACCTCGGCGAAGACCGGCTTGTCGGCCAGGAATTCGTCGGTCAGGCCGTGGATCCGCTGGGCCTCCATCGGCACCAGCCGCTCGGGGTTGATGTAGACATGATGGTGCCGGCCGGTCGGCACGTGATTGATCATCTCGACCCCGCCGATCTCGACCAGGCGGTCGCCGCCCATCGCATGCAGGCCGGTGGTTTCGGTGTCCAGGACGATCTCGCGCATCACACCACCTTCAATGAGGGCCGCCAGCGCCGCCCCGGCCGGGCCAGCACCCGCCGCCGCAGCGCCCGCAGGGCCAGTCGCGTCGGCCGGCGGCCGAGGCCGGTCGGCACCACCTGATCCGCCCGCCGCCGCTTCTCGCGGTCGGGCATCTGCGCCGCCAGGATGGCGGCGAATTTCTCACGCGTCATGCCCGGCCGGGCCAGCACCCGCTGGCGCTGCAGCAGCCGCGGCGCGCTGACCACGGCGACGGCGTCGCAGAAGCGCTCGCCGCCGGTCTCGAACAACAGCGGGATGTCCAGCACCACCAGCCGGTCGCCGCGCCGCCCGGCCTGCTGCAGGAAGCGGCGCATGCGGCGGCGCACCAGCGGGTGCAGGATCGCCTCGAGCCGGCGCAGCGCCTCCGGCTTGCCGAAGACCAGCGCGCCCAGCGCCTTGCGGTCGACCGCGCCGTCGCGCACCGCCTCCGGGAAGGCCTGCGCCACCGCCGGCACCGCCGCGCCGCCCCGGCGCAGCAGGTCGTGCACCGCGGCGTCGGCGTCGTGCACGGCGATGCCGTCGTGCCGGAACATCGCAGCCGCGGTCGACTTGCCCATGCCGATCGAGCCGGTCAGGCCCAGGATCCTCACGGTCAGGCCCCCAGCACGGCCGCCCGCAGCGCGGCATCGACCACCGGCGCCACCCCGAACCAGGCCTCGAAGCCCGGCCGCGCCTGGTGCAGCAGCATGCCGACGCCGTCGACCACCGGGTTGCCGCGAGCGCGCGCGGCGGCCAGCAGCGGCGTCTCCAGCGGCACATAGACGATGTCGTTGACCAGCGCAACCACCGGCAGCGCGTCGAGCGACAGGTCCAGCGCCGGCCGGCCGACCATGCCCTCGGTCGTGGTGTTGACCAGCAGCGCGGCGCCGTCCAGCGCCGCGGCCCGGTCGGCCCAGTCGACCACGGTGACGGGCCCGCCGAGCTCCGCCGCCAGGGTCTCGGCCCGCGCCCGGGTGCGGTTGGCCAGGCGGATCTCCGGCGCGCCGGCATCGGCGAGGGCGACGATCACCGCCCGCGCCGCGCCGCCGGCGCCGATCACCACCGCCGGCCCAGCGCCCGCCGACCACGCGGGCGCGCCCGCCTGGAGGTTGGCCAGGAAGCCGAAGCCGTCGGTGTTGGTGCCGAACAGGCTGCCATCCTCGCGCACCACGATGGTGTTGACCGCGGCGATGCGCCGGGCCAGCGGGTCGAGCTCGTCGACCAGCGCCATCGCCGCCTCCTTGTGCGGCACGGTGACGTTGCAGCCGCGGTAGCCGAGGGCGGTCAGGCCCCGCAGAGCCGCCTCCAGGCGCTCCGGCGCTACCGCCATCGGCACATAGGCGCCGTCGATCCGGTAGCGGGCCAGCCAGTGGCCATGCAACTGCGGCGAACGGGAATGCCCGACCGGCCAGCCGATCACCCCGGCCAGGCGGCCCTTCGCGGTCAAGCTCACGACGGCAGCACCCCATGGTCGCGCAGGAAGCCGAGCAGCGGCAGCAGCGGCAGGCCCAGCACGGTGAAATGGTCGCCCTCGACCCTGGCGAAGAGCTGCGCCCCGCGACCCTCCAGCTGGTAGCCGCCGACGGATGACAGCGCCGCGTCGCCGACAGCATCGAGATAGGCCTCGAGGAAGACGTGGCTGAACGACCGCATGGTCAGCTTCGCCGTGTCGGTCGCGTGCCAGACCCTCTGGCCGTCGCGCACCGCCACCGCAGTCGAGGTCAGGGTGTGGGTGCGGCTGCGCAGCGCCAACAGCTGGTCGCGGGCCGCCGCCCGGTTGGCCGGCTTGTCGTACCAGACGCCCTCGCAATCCAGCATCTGGTCGGCGCCGATGACGAGCGCGCCGGGGTGGCGCCGCGACGCCCGCTGCGCCTTCAACACCGCCAGCGCCTCGGCCACGTCGGCCGGGGACGCGCCCTCGGCCCGCATCGACGCCTTGACCTCGCCTTCGTCGATCGCCGCCGGGCTGACGGTGACGGCGACACCGGCGGCCTCGAGCATCGCCCGCCGCGTGGCGCTGCCGGAGGCCAGGACCACTGCGCTCATGCCCCGGGAATCCCCGCGCTGCGCCCGCGCCTGGCCAGCAGCGACAGGATCTCTGCCGCCGTCTCCTCGATGGCGCGGCGGGTGACATCGAGCACCGGCCAGCGGTGCTTGGCGAAATAGCGCCGCGCCTCCGCCACCTCCGACCGCACCTGCTCGGGGTCGACATAGTCGGTGGTCTGGGCCTGGTTCAGCATCTGCATGCGGTTGCGGCGCAGTTGGATCAGCCGTTCCGGGTCCTTGGTCAGCCCGACGATCAGCGGCCGGCTGACCCGGTGCAGGTCTTCCGGCAGCGGCAGGCCAGGGACGAAGGGCACATTCGCCGCCTTCACCCCGCGATTGGCCAGATAAAGGCAGGTCGGGGTCTTCGAGGTGCGGGACACGCCGACCAGGATGACGTCGGCCTGGTGGAAGTCGACCGTCAGATGGCCGTCATCATGCGCCAGCGCGTAATCCATCGCCTCGATGCGGTGGAAATAGGCCGCGTCCATCGCGTGCTGCCGGCCCGGCCGGCCGTGGCCGGCCATGCCGAGCTGCTGCGCCAGCGCCGCCATGATCGGATCGAGCACCGAGATGCAGGGCACGCCGAGCGTGCCGCACACATCCATCAGCCGGTGGCGCAGCCCGTCATCGACCAGAGTGAAGACGACGACGCCGGGATGGTCGCGGATCTCCTCGACCACCATGTCGAGCTGCCGGTTGGTCCGCACCAGGTTCCAGAAATGCTCGATCGGCTCGGCGCCTTCGAACTGCGCGAGGCAGGCCCGCGCGACGCTATGAATGGTGTCGCCGGTCGAGTCCGAAACGAGATGTAGGTGGAACGTCTTCGTCTGCGCCATGCCTCCGTTGTATCCCGGAGGCATGGGGATTGTCTGTGGGCAAATTCGGGATGAACGCCGGATTCACGAGGCTTGACGCGATCTGCGCCCGGACCGCGGGTGAGTCGTCGACTCTTCCATGCGGCTGGGGACGAGAGTCCCGGCCTCGACAAGGCGGCGGCGAGCCCGGACGATGCGACCCCGAGTCCTCCCGGCCGTTATGGACAGGGGCGTTGGCGAGGGTGTAGCGAGTCGGGCGCGTCTTCCCCGCTTTCCACAGGGAGACGCGGGCCGGCCGGCAAACCCTGTGGATGGATTGTGGAAGAGTCACAATCCCCGTTATCCACAGGGATTCACTACATCCTCTAAACAAGGATTCCCTTTTATGGATAAGGATGGGCAGAGCCGGGAAGAACCGTCCGCGCCGCCGGCGAAGCCGTTCCTGCGCGCTCTGGCCGGCGAGACCCTGGCCCGGCCGCCGATCTGGCTGATGCGCCAGGCCGGGCGCTATCTGCCCGAGTACCGCGCCGTCCGCGCCGGGGCCGGCAGCTTTCTCGACCTCTGCTACAATCCGGAACTGGCCGCCGAGGTGACGCTGCAGCCGATCCGCCGCTACGGGCTGGACGCGGCGATCCTGTTCTCGGACATCCTGGTGGTGCCGCACGCGCTGGGCCAGGCGTTGGACTATGTCGAGGGCGAGGGCCCGAAGCTGGAGCCGGTGACCGACGCGGCCGGCATCGCCCGCCTGTCCGCCGGCCGGCTGCACGAGGTGCTGGGACCGGTCTACGAGACCGTCGGGCGGGTGGCGGCGGCCCTGCCGGCCGAGACCGCCCTGATCGGCTTCGCGGGCGCGCCCTGGACCGTCGCGACCTATATGGTCGAGGGCGGCGGCAGCAAGGAATACGGCGTGGTCAAGCGCCTGGCCTATGGCGAGCCGGAGACCTTCGGCCAGCTGGTCGACCTGCTGGTCGAGGCCACCACCGCCTATCTGCTGCGCCAGATCGCGGCCGGGGCCGAGGTGGTGCAGCTGTTCGACAGCTGGGCCGGGGTGCTGCCGGAGGCGGAGTTCGAGCGCTGGGTGATCGCGCCGACCAGACGCATCGTCGACGCGGTACGAGCCGGGGCGCCCGGGGTGCCGATCATCGGCTTCCCGCGTGGCGCCGGGCTGCTGTATGAGCGCTACCTGGCCGGCACCGGGGTCGACGCGGTCGGGCTGGACACCACCGTGCCGCCGCGCTGGGCGGCGCGGGCGCTGCAGCCCAAGGTGGCCGTGCAGGGCAATCTCGACCCGGTCCTCCTGCTGACCGGTGGCGAGCCGATGCTGCGCGCCGCCGACGCGATCGTGGATGCCCTCGGCCACGGTCCCTTCGTGTTCAACCTCGGCCACGGCGTGCTGCAGAAGACGCCGCCGGAGCATGTCGCCGCCCTGGTCCGGCATCTGCGCGGGGACCGGGGATGAGCCGCCGGATCGCCGTCGTCCTGTTCAACCTGGGCGGCCCCGACAATCCGGACGCAATCCGGCCCTTCCTGTTCAACCTGTTCGCCGACCCGGCAATCATCCGCATCCCGAACCCGGCCCGAGTGATCCTGGCCTGGGCGATCGCCAGGAAGCGGACCCGCCTGGCCAAGGACATCTATGCCGAGATCGGCGGCGGCTCGCCGCTGCTGCCGAACACCGAGGCGCAGGCGCGGGCGCTGGAGGAGGCCCTGGCCGATCTCGGCGAGGTGAAGGCCTTCATCGCCATGCGCTACTGGCACCCGATGAGCCAGGAGACGGCGATGCTGGTGAAGGATTTCGCCCCGGACGAGGTGATCCTGCTGCCGCTGTATCCGCAGTTTTCGACCACGACGACGGCCTCGTCGGCCCGGATGTGGCGCGATGCCTGCAAGATCGCCCGGCTGGACGCGCCGACGCGGATGGTCTGCTGCTACCCGACCGAGGATCGTTTCATCGCCACCATGGCCGCCGGGCTGCGTACCGCGCATGAGGAGGCGGCGCGCTGCGGCCGGCCGCGGGTGCTGTTCTCGGCCCACGGCCTGCCGGAGAAGATCGTCAAGGCTGGCGACCCCTATCAGTGGCAGTGCGAGCGCACCGCCGCGGCCCTGGCCAAGGCCTCCGGCATCGCCGATCTCGACTGGGTCTCGACCTATCAGAGCCGGGTCGGCCGGCTGAAATGGATCGAGCCGTCGACCGAGGCGGTGATCCACGAGGCCGCCCATGCGAAGCGGCCGATCGTGGTGGTGCCGATCGCCTTCGTCTCCGAGCATTCCGAGACGCTGGTCGAGCTCGACATCGAATACCGCAAGCTGGCTGACGAATCGGGCGCGCCGTGCTACCTGCGGGTGCCGACCGTCGGCGCCGAGGAAGGCTTCATCGCCGGCCTGGCCGACCTGGTGCGGGCCGGGCATCGCCGGGGGACGGCGTGCGAGGCTGGGGATGGCGGCCGGATCTGCCCGGCGGCGTTCTCGGGGTGTCCCAGCAAGGCGGCTTAGAGCGAGGACCAAACCGAATGGCGGCTCTCTACCTCTGGATCAAGGCGCTGCACGTTTTCTTCGTGATCTCGTGGATGGCGGGGATGCTGTACCTGCCGCGGCTGTTTGTCTACCACTCCCAGACCACGCCGGGCACGCCGGAATACGAGCGCTTCGGGGTGATGGAGCGGCGGCTGATGCGCGGCATCATGCTGCCCTCGGCGGTGCTGACCTGGGTGTTCGGCATCACCATGCTGTGGCTGACCGACTGGGCCTTCTTCGCCGAGGGCTGGCTGCATGTGAAGCTGACGGGGGTTGTCATCCTGACCGTGCTGCACCACATGTGCATCCGCTGGCGCCGCGGTTTCGCCGAGGGCCGCAACCCCCATAGCGAGCGCTTCTACCGCATCGTCAACGAGGTGCCGGCGCTGCTGCTCTTCATCATCCTGGTCATGGTGATCGTGCGGCCGTTCTGACGGTGGTCAGTATAGCTTGCCGAACCAGCTGGTGATGTCGAAGAAGATCGACCGGCGCTTCCCGGCGGCATCAGCCAGATCCAGCTGGTCGTAGACCCGGCTCCCTGGATTGACCAGCGCCTGGCCGCAAACCGCCCATCCGGGCAGGTGCCGAGCGACATAGACGTATTCGGCATTGACGCCGGTCGGCTCGGTGAGAGCGCCCTCGATGACGATCGCCGTCTCCAGCCGGTCCCCTTGGCCGCCGGAGTATCGATAGTCACCGGGCTGGTCGCGCGGCGTGCGGCATTCGGCGGGTCTCAGGCTCGCCACGACGTCTCTGGGTTGCGGCGAGCCGTTCACAGTGATCGTCGGCGCTGCTGGCTTCGGCTGTGACGTGTTGCAGCCGCCCAGGCCAAGCGTGGCCGCGACCGCCAGAACGACGGCATTCCTCATCGGCAATCCCCCTCCTGAAAATGAATCGACTATGTCCTGTCCCCTGAAAGATCCTCCCGCGTCTGCCCCGGCGGCGCAATATGCCGCCGGACGCGGCAGCACGATTGACTTGCGGCAAGTCATTCGATAACCATCTGCTGTTCTCAGCGGTCATCCGGGGCTCATTCGAAGCGCCGGCGCGGTCGAGCCCTTCGTGCCGTGGACCGAGGCTTCCAGCGAGACACCTATCCAAAGACGCCGCGCCGCCGGCGATCTGTCCACGCCCATCAGGGTCCCCATGCATCTGCAAGAACTGAAAGAGAAGACTCCCAGCGAGCTTCTCGCCTATGCCGAAGAACTTGAGGTCGAAAACGCGAGCATGCTGCGCAAGCAGGACATGATGTTCGCCATCCTCAAGCAGCTGGCTGAAAACGACGTCGCTATTTTTGGATCCGGCGTGCTCGAAGTGCTGTCCGACGGGTTCGGCTTCCTGCGCTCCCCGGAATCGAATTACCTGCCGGGACCGGACGACATCTATGTGTCGCCGCAGCAGATCCGCCGCTTCGGCGTGCGCACCGGCGACACCATCGAGGGCGAGATCCGCGCCCCGAAGGAAAACGAGCACTATTTCGCGCTCACCAAGGTCAACAAGATCAATTTCGAGGAGCCGGACAACGTCCGGCACCGGGTCACCTTCGACAACCTGACTCCGCTCTATCCCGACGAAGCGTTGCGGATGGAGCTGATCGATCCGACCAAGAAGAACGTCACCGGCCGGATCATCGATCTGGTCTCGCCCCTCGGCAAGGGCCAGCGCGCCCTGATCGTGGCGCCGCCGCGCACCGGCAAGACGGTGATGCTGCAGAACATCGCCAACTCGATCGCCGAGAACCACCCGGACGCCTTCCTGATCGTGCTGCTGATCGATGAGCGGCCGGAGGAAGTGACCGACATGGACCGGTCGGTGAAGGGCGAGGTCATCTCCTCGACCTTCGACGAGCCGGCCACGCGCCACGTCCAGGTGGCCGAGATGGTGATCGAGAAGGCCAAGCGCCTGGTCGAGCACAAGAAGGATGTGGTCATCCTGCTCGATTCGATCACCCGCCTGGCGCGCGCCTACAACACTGTGGTGCCGTCCTCGGGCAAGGTGCTGACCGGTGGTGTCGACGCCAATGCGCTGCAGCGGCCGAAGCGCTTCTTCGGCGCCGCCCGCAACATCGAGGAAGGCGGCAGCCTGACCATCATCGCCACCGCGCTGATCGACACCGGCAGCCGGATGGACGAGGTGATCTTCGAAGAGTTCAAGGGCACCGGCAACTCCGAGATCATCCTCGACCGCAAGCTGTCCGACCGCCGCACCTTCCCGTCGATCGACATCGGCAAGTCCGGCACCCGCAAGGAAGAGCTGCTGGTCGACAAGGGCACCATGTCGAAGATGTGGGTGCTGCGCCGCATCCTGATGCCGATGGGCCCGACGGATGCGATGGAATTCCTGATGGACAAGCTGAAGCACAGCAAGTCGAACGCGGATTTCTTCGAGAGCATGAATCAGTAACGCATCCTGCCAGGGATGACGGACGGGCCGCCGGTCGCAGGACCGGCGGCCCGTGCCGTTTCAGGGCAGCGCTGCGGTCCGGCCCGGTTGACCGGGCGCGCGCGCAACACCATTTCGCTGGCGAAACCAGCCTGTGGGGGATCGGCATGGCCAAGCTTCGTCCTAGCTTCGCATTCATCCTGGCGCTGTCGGGCTGCGCCGGCCTGGTCCCGCCCTCGGCGACGCCCGATCCGGCCCTGGCCGAGAAGGTCCGCAGCTTGATGGGAAACGACGCCTGCTCCGGCCCCGTCGCCGGCGCACTTGCGGCTTACCACCTCACAGCCGGCGGCATCTCCAGCATCGAGATCGCGCCGTTCACGCCCGGCTCTCCGACCGAGTACAGCCTGGCGGCGCGCCAGGCCTGGGTTAAGCAGCCCGGCCAGCCGGGCGCGATCGTGGTCCAGTACGACCCGCTGAGCTGTCGGATCGCCCAGGTCTATGCCCGAAACGGGGCGACGCTGCCGCCGGTCTGAGGCCCGAGCGCCGCCTCAGTGACCGCCACCCCCACCGCTGCCGGGGGCCGGCTTCGGCGCGCGCAAGAGCGGCATCAGCAGCAGCCCGGCATAGAACAACAGCGCCATCAGCAGGAAGCAGTCGGCGAAGGTCAGCACCTGCGCCTGCTTCAGCACCATGTTGTCCAGCATCTTCACCGCGGCGAGATCGGGGTTGCCGAGGCCGGCCGCGGTGAACATCTGGCTGAAATTGTCGACCGTCGCCTGCACCTGCGGGTTGGTCAGGGTGACGTGCTCGGCGATGCGCGAGCCGTGCAGCGCCGCCCGGTCGATCATCACCGTGTTGATCCCGGCCAGGCCGAACGCGCCGCCCATGTTGCGCATCAGGTTGTAGAGGCCGGATGCGTTCTTGATCTTGTCGGGCGGCAGGGTGCCGAGGGCCAGCGTGTTGATCGGCAGGAACAGCAGCATCAGCGACATGCCGCGGATCGCCTGCGGCCAGAACAGCTCCCAGAAGCTCCAATCGGCGGTGATCCAGGTCATCAGATAGACCCCAGTGCCGAAGGCGACGAGGCCGATGCCCAGCATCAGCCGCAGGTCCAGCTTCTTCGACAGCATGCCGGCCAGCGGCGCCGAGATGAACTGGAACACGCCGGTGACGAACATGATCTCGCCGATCTGCAGGCTGTTCAGGCCGCGGACCCGGGCGAGGAACAGGGGCACGATGTAGACCGCGCCGTACAGGCCGACGCCGATGATCAGGCTGAACATGCAGCCGAGCGAGAAGTTGCGGTCGGCGAAGGCGCGCAGGTCGACGATCGGGTTCCGCGCGCTCAGCACCCGGGCGAAGAAGCCGAGCCCGGCCAGCGTGCCGATCACGGCGAAGGTGAAGATCGACTGGTCCTCGAACCAGTCCCAGCGCGGCCCCTCCTCGAACACATATTCGAGGCTGCCGAGGAACAGCGCCATCAGCGCCAGCCCGGCGAAGTCGAAGCCCTTCAGCAGCTCGAGATTCGGCTTGTCGAACTTGACCAGGAACCACACCCCGGTGGTCACCAGCACGCCCGGCACGAGGTTGATCAGGAACAGCCAGTGCCAGGAGAAGGCCTGGGTCAGGTAGCCGCCGAGCGTCGGGCCGATGGTCGGCGCCATGGTCGCCACCAGGCCGATCAGCACCGAGATTCCGGCCCGCCGCTCCGGCGGGAACAGGATGAAGGAGGCGGCGAAGACGGTCGGGATCATCGCCCCGCCGAGGAAGCCCTGCAGCGCCCGGAACACGATCATCGATTCGATGTTCCAGGCCACCGCGCAGGCCAGGCTGGCGAGGGTGAAGCTGGCCGCCGAGATGACGTAGAGGATGCGGGTCGACAGCAGGCGGGAGAGGAACCCCGACAGCGGGATCATCACCACCTCGGCGATCAGATAGGCGGTCTGCACCCAGCTGATCTCGTCCGGGCTGGCCGCGAGCCCGGCCTGGATCTCGCTGATCGAGCTGGAGACGATCTGGATGTCCAGGATCGCCATGAACATGCCGACGACCATGGTGAAGAAGCCGATGGTCTCGCGCGTGCCGGCGCCGGCGCGCTTCGGCGCCGCCGGGGCGGGCGCCGGCAGCGCGTCGGCGGTGGTGGTGCTCACCGCCGGAACTCGGCGGCCATGGCGGCGCCGAAGATGCCGCTGGCCAGCAGCGGGCCGGTGCCTTCCTCGCGGGTGTCGACGGCGACGCCGACCGACAGGCCGGGCCGCAGCAGGCCGCTCAGCTCGCTGCCGGGCGGAACGGCGATGCGCACCGGCACGCGCTGCACGATCTTGGTGAAATTGCCGGTCGCGTTCTCCGGCGGCAGCAGGCTGAACTCGGCGCCGCTGGCCGGGGCGAAGCTCTCGACCTTGCCGGTCAGCGACTTGCCCGGGAAGGCGTCGACCGACAGCGTCACCGTCTGGCCGACCCGCATCTCGGCCAGCTGCGTCTCCTTGAAATTGGCGACGACATAGACGTTGGGCAGCGGCACGACGGACATCAGCTGGGTGCCGGCCTTGACGTACTGGCCGACCTCGACCCCCTTGTTGCCGACGACGCCGTCGACCGGGGCATGGATCACGGTGCGGTCGAGGCTGATCTGGGCTAGGTCGACCGAGGCGGTCAGCCGCTCGATCTGGGCCTGGGCCTGGCGGTGCGAGGCCTGCAGGATCGCGGTCTGGCCCTGCTGGTTGGTCAGCGCCGCCTGGGCGCTGGCCAGCGCCGCGTCGGCGCGCTTGTGCTCGGTGTCGGCGGTCTCGAAGGCCTGCTGGCTGCCGTTGCGGGTGTCCCACAGCCGGCGCGCCCGCTCCAGGTCGTTGCCGGTCTGGGCCAGGGTCGCGGCCGCCTGGTCGACGCTGGCCTTGGCCTGGGCGATCATCGAATCCTGCAGCGCCAGCTGCTGCTCGATCGAGGCCAGCGTCGCAGCTTGAGCCGACAGCTCCGCCTTCGCCTGCGCCAGCTGGGCGCGGTAGTCGCGGTCGTCGATGCGGACCAGCGGGTCGCCGGCCTTGACCATCTGGTTGTCGGTGACCAGCACCGCCACCACCGAACCCTCGACCTGCGGGCTGAGCGCGGCGGTGTCGCTCTGCACATAGGCGTTGTCGGTGGTCTCGAAGAACCGGTCGACGGTCCACCACCGGTAGCCGAACGTGCCGGCGGCGGCGATGGCGGCCAGGGCCGCAACGACGATGATGGGCTTGCGCATGGGGGCAACCGGGAGGGGGATGAACTGAACCGTTCAGTCTTGTTGCCGAAAATTGCTGTTCGGCGTATCTCTTGTCAAGACGAAACTGAACGGTTCAGTTTAGCTCAACCTTGTCGTATCCCCGACCTTGCCGTATCCATGGACCGATGACCTGCCCGTTCACAGAGACGCTTCCGCCGCCAGCCGCCGCCAGCCGGAAGCCGGATCAGATCCTGAAGGCGGCGTATGCCGTTTTCCTGGAACAGGGCTACGGCACGGCCAGCATGGATGCGATCGCGCGTGAGGCCGGCGTGTCCAAGGCCACGCTCTACGCCCATTTCGCCAGCAAGGAAGAGCTGTTCACGGCGATCGTCGGTACCGCCTGCCGGGCCTTCGAGCGGCTGGCCGCGATGTCGCCGCCGCCGGACGACCTGCGGGCCGCGCTGATGGACGCCGGCGGCACGCTGCTGCGCTTCATCCTGAACCCGGACGTGATCAAGGTGTACCGCAACGTGCTGGCCGAGGCGGGCCGCTTCCCGGAGCTCGGCCGGGCGATGTACGAGGCCGGGCCGGGCCAGGGCAAGGCGCATCTGACGACCTTCTTCGCCGCCGCCAATGCCCGCGGCGTGCTGGCGGTGCCGGACCCGGAGCTGGCGGCCGAGCAGTTCGGCGCCATGATCCTCGGCCACATGAAGATGCGCATGGAGCTCGGCATCGAGATGCCGAGCGAGGAGCGGATCGAGCGCGGCCTCCGAAGCGGCGTCGACGCCTTCCTCCGCGCCTACGCTGCGCCGGCGGCGCCGGCGGCGCCGACGCCCTGACCGGCCTTCGGCAGGCCGGGTAAGGACATCGGACACCGCCGGCCGCTTCGAGCGGCGGGACCGACGTTCAGCCGGTCAGAGGCCGGACGGCTTTATCGCGCAGTCGTAGGCGCCCGGTGTCCGCGAAGCGATGGCTTTGGTCAGGCCGCCGGCCGTCCGCGGGCCCAGAACCAGGCAGACCCGGTATTCGATGATCCGGTTCTGCGGGAAGCCGTTGAACGGCACCGACTGGACGCCGTCATACACGGAAGCGAGGCTGGTGCCGTAATAGGGCGTCGAACCCCAGGCCATCTTCTCGGACACTGTGGTGCCGTTGGGATTGTCATAGGGCAGCTCGTATTGCGACGACTGGTACGGCCATTCGTAGTCGCAGGGCAGCTTCTGCGTCTGGAAGGGGCAGCCATTGCCGCCATTGTATGTCGCCGAGGTCTTGCCGCGCCCTTCGGAATAGCCGTCGCGCAGGGCGGACATCGAATAGGGCGTCGGCTCGAACAGCCCCATCTCGAACTGGCCGGCCAGCAGGGCCGAGAACCGCGCGCCCGTGTTGGTCTCGGTCCATGTCCAGGCTGAGTTCCGGGTCAGCGGGTCGGTGGTCGTGGTGAATTTGTAGCGATCCGCCCACATCACCTGGCGGATGGGGTTGCTGCCGCCGTCGAAGTTCAGCTTTCCGTAGGGGCCGCGCAGGTCGAAGCTGACCCGGTCGGCGCCCGGCAGGGGCGCGAGGCTGACCCGCGTCACGATCAGCGGCCAGTTGGCCCCGTCCTGGAAGTACCAGGTGATCGTGACCGGCAGGTCGTAGCGCTTGAACAGCGCCGGGCTGGTGCCGAGCGGCGGGCTGTCCTCGCCGGTGTCGGGATCGATGCCGTTCGGGGCGATGGTGCCGTATTTCGGATAGGTCGTCTTGTATTCGACGATGACGCGATTCCTCGTGCTCGGCACGATCCGGCCAGCGACCGCGAAGCCGAGGCCCAGCGGCGAATCATCGGCTCCGAAGATCTTGTTGGCGATCGGCGCTTCCGTGCCGTCGGAGAATTTCCGGTAGCGCTCATGGGCCACGAAATAGCCGAAGCCGTCTCCGGCACTGCTGGCATTGACGGTCATCGTGGTGGGGACGCCGTTCAGCAGATAGGGATATGTCATCTGGACCGCATAGCCGCCATTGCCCGGGTTGCCGTTGCCCTGGCGCTTGAGCGAGGCGGTGCGTATCCCGCCATCCGAACCGCGCCATGTGACCCGGTCGACGGCCACGCCGTTGACGGTTGCCGACTGGCTCTGTGCTGCCTCTGCCGGCGGCATGCTCAGAACGAGGGTTGCGATCAGGCCGGCGGCTGCGGTTTTGAGACCCTGGCTCATGTCTGTTCTCCGATGCGGATCGAGAGTTGGGGTCGCTCTCTCGCGCCAGGGCGCTAGAGGACGAAGTCGGCGGCGACGAGGCTGAGGCTGCCGGTGAGGGTGATGTGGAAGTCCGAGACGCCGTCGCCGTTGACGTCGCCGGCGATGGTGGTGATGCCGGGGCTGGTGACGGCGGCGCGCAGCTCGCCGGCATGGTGGCCGAACAGGCCGGAGCCGATGAAGCTGAAGGCCTGGTTGCCCGCCGCGCCGGTGTTGGCGTCGATCCCCGACAGGTCGATCTTGTCGCCCTGCGCCCGGTTGAAGTCGGTGATCCGGTCGGCATTGGCCCCGACCACGCTGTCGCCGATGGCGGTGAACTGGAAGCGGTCCGCCCCGGCGCCGCCGGTGAGGGTGTCCTTGCCGGCCCGGCCGACGAGAAGGTCGTTGCCGTTCCACCCCTGCAGGACATTGGCGCCGGCATTGCCGTAGAGCTGGTCCCACCCCTGGCTGCCGGAGAGGTTCTCGATGCCGGACAGGGTATCGCCCTGGGCCTCGCCGCCGCTGCCGAGCCCGCTGGCCAGGCTGACCACGACCCCGGTGGCGCCGGTATAGTAGCTGGCGGTGTCGATGCCGGCGCCGCCGTCGATCGCATCCGCCCCGGCGCCGCCACGGAGCACGTCGCTGCCGTCACCGCCGTCAAGCTGATCCGCCCCGGCGGCTCCGGCCAGCGTGTCGTTGCCGGCGTAGCCGAACAGCTGGTCGCTGCCCGCCGCGCCGGTGACGATGTCGTTCCCGCTTCCGCCGGTGTAGACCAGCGCTTCGAAATTCGAGGAGCTGATCGAGCCATCGCTGCTCGCCCCGTTCAGCGTAAAGGTGAGCTGAAGGCCGGAGCCGGCGAAATCCACGATCAGGGTGTCGGCCCCGGCCCCGCCATCGGCGACGTCGACGCTGGCCGGGTCGCTGAATGTCCGGGTGACGGTGACCAGATCGTCGCCGCCACCACCGCTCAGGGTGTTGCTGCCGCCGCCGCCATAGAGTTCGTCATTGCCGTCGCCGCCGTAGAGCTCGTCGTCGCCGCCGTTGCCAAGGAGCACGTCATTGCCCCCGAGACCATCGATCCGGTCGTTCTCGTCATTGCCGGGCAAGACATCGTCATTCGCGGTGCCGTTGATGATCGCCATGGGCTTGCCTCATGAGCTGATGGACGGGACGGGCTTCTGCCGGGCGCGAAAGTGCGGCCGGGACTGTCTTGTCTCCGGTGGGCGAGCGCAGCAGCGCTCCGTTTGGAACCCGGCCGGTCAGATCGCTGTACCCCGTCTTCGCTGCGGCTGGGCACGCCCATATGGGAGGGACAGGGAAAAATTCCGACGCTGGCAAAAAAAGGGCCGGATGGCGATATCCGCCACCCGGCCCCAGCCCTGCGTCTTTCCGAATTCGGATTTGCTGCGCTACGGCAGCAGCACCGTCGACCCTGTGGTCTTCCGCGCTTCCAGGTCGCGATGGGCCTGGGCGGCTTCGCGCAGCGGGTAGGTCTGGGCGATCGAGATCTTCACCGCGCCCTTGGCCACCACGTCGAACAGCTCCGCTGCCGCCGCCTCGTATTCCGGCCTCGTGGCGATGTAGCTGCCCAGCGTCGGCCGGGTCAGGTACAGCGAGCCCTTCTGCGACAGCACCAGCGGGCTGATCGGCGCCACCGGGCCGGAGGCGTTGCCGAAGGTCACCATCATGCCGCGCGGCGACAGGCAGTCGAGCGAGCCCTCGAAGGTGGTCTTGCCGACGCCGTCATAGACCACCGGCACGCCCTTGCCGCCGGTGATGGCGCGGACGCGGGAGACGAAATCCTCGGTCGAATAGTCGATCACATGGTCGCAGCCGGCGGCCCGGGCCAGCGCCACCTTCTCAGGCCCGCCGGCGGTGCCGATCACCGTGGCGCCGAGATGCTTGGCCCATTGCGCGGCGATCTGCCCGACGCCGCCGGCGGCGGCGTGGAACAGGATGGTCTGGCCCGGCTGGACCGGGAAGGTGCGGCGCAGCAGGTACCAGGCGGTCAGCCCCTTCAGCAGGATCGCGGCGGCGGTGCGGTCGGTGACGCCGTCCGGGATCCTCACCACCTTGTCGGCCGGGATCACCCGCTCCTCGGCATACCCGCCGGTTGGGCCGTTGCCGTAGCCGACGCGGTCGCCGGGCTTGAAGCCGGCGACGTCCGGGCCGACCGCGACGACCTCCCCGGCCGCCTCCTGGCCCAGCACCAGCGGCAGCTGCGACTTGTAGAGCCCGTCGCGGATATAGGTGTCGATGTAGTTCAGCCCGATCGCGGTGTGGCGGATCCGGATCTCGCCGGGGCCGGGCGCCGGCACGTCGACCGGCTCCCAGCGCATCACTTCCGGGCCGCCGTTCTCATGGATGCGGATGGCGTGGACCATAAGGGCTCCTCAGCCGAGATGGGTTGTCAGGAAGGCGGCGGTGCGGTCGTTCGCCAGCGTGGCGCCGGCCGCGTCGTAATGCTCGCCGCCGACGCGGGCGAAGGCATGGTCGAGGCCGGGATAGGCGTGCACCGTGACCGTCGGCAGCGACGCCATCCGGGCGCGGATCTGGTCCTGGGCCTCGGGCGGCACGAAGCGGTCCTTCTCGGCGATGTGCAGCATCAGCGGCCGGGTGATGGCGCTGGCCTCCCCCAGCAGCTTGTCGATGCCGACGCCGTAATAGCTGACGGCGCAGTCGGCGTCGGAGCGGGTGGCCATCAGGAAGGCCAGGCGGCCGCCCAGGCAATAGCCCAGCGCGCCGGCGCGGCCGGAGCATTCCGGCAGGTCGCGCAGCGCGGCCAACGAGGCGATCAGGTCCTCGACGCCGGCGGTCTCGTTGAAGCCGTTGAACAGGGCGAAGGCCTTGTCCCACTCCGCCTGCGACTTGTCGGTGATGTCGACGCCCGGCTCCTGCCGCCAGAACAGGTCGGGGCACAGGGCGACATAGCCCTGGGCGGCGAGGTCGTCGCAGACCTGCCGCATCACCGCGTTGACGCCGAAGATCTCCTGGATCACCAGGATGCCCGGCCCCGAGCCCGAGGCCGGCCGCGCCAGATATGCGTTGAAGCGGCCGCCATCGGCAGCGGTGATGGTGACTGTCGCCATGGAGTCGCTCTCCCTCGAGCGTTGCGGTGGACGAAGCAATCGAAGCAAACGGGGTGGACGATACCCGGAGCCCGGCGCGCTTGTCACGGCGGCCGAACACCCCGGTCGCGCGGCCCTTGGATCAATTCAATTCTCCGAGAATTTTCCCGGATACCCCTCGAAGGCCAGCAGCCGGCGCTTGCGTTCCAGGCCGGAGGTGCTGCCGTAGCCGCCGAGGGTGCCGCCGGCGCCGATCACGCGGTGGCAGGGCACCAGCAGCACCAGGTCGTTGCGGCCGCAGGCCTGCCCGACGGCGCGCGGGCCGCTGTTCAGGATATGGGCCACCCCGCCATAGGACGCCGCCTCGCCATAGGGGATGTCGATCACCGCCTGCCGCACCCGCGCCTGGAACGGGCTGGCGGCCGGCGCCATCGGCAGGTCGAAGCGGCGGCGCTTGCCGGCGAAATACTCCTCGATCTGCCGGATCGCCTTGCGCAGCAGCTTGTCCGTCGGCGGCGCCTCGTCGGACGGATCCTGGACATGGTCGACCGCGGCGATAACGCCGCCGGCGACGGTGATCCGCACCGGCCCGACCGGGGTGTCGATGGTGCAAGTGGCCCGGTCGGCGGGCGGCCGGCGGGTCATGGCCCGATCAGCTCCAGCAACGCCTGCGGTGCGGTGACCGGCGCCTGGCACACCGGCCCACGGCACACATAGGCGGTCGGCTGACCGTCCAGCATCGCCTTGCCGGCGGCGGGATGATCGTCCGGCAACGCCACGCCGGGGTCGAGTCGCAGCAGCATCCGGCCGGGCAGCGACCGGGCGTGCACCGTCCGCAGCAGCGCCTGCGTGGCGGGGTCGTCCTTGGGGCCGATGACCACGATCTGCAGTGGCGCCATCCGGTCCTCGGCCCGGTTCAGCCAGGTGGCGAGCGGGATGAAGTTGCGCTGCAGCTCGCCGGTGAAGGCCGCGATCAGGGAATTGGCGCGCAAAGCGTACAGTCGGTCTCCGGTCAGGTGATGCAGCCGCGTCAGCACCCCGAGCATGGTGCCGTTGCCGGACGGCACCGCGGCGTCGTACGCGCTCTTGGTGCGTACGATCAGGGCCTCGCCGTCATCCGCGGTCAGGAAGTACCCGCCGCGGCCGCCATCCCAGAAATGGGTGTCGAGCACCGCGGTCCAGCGCCGGGCGTGGTCGAGATAGGAGGCCTCCTCCGTCGCCTCGTGGAGCGCCAGCGCCGCCGCCGCCATGTCGGCGTAATCCTCGAGCAGCCCTGGCGCGGTGGCCTTGCCGCGGCGCCAGGCATGCGCGAGACGATCGCTCTGCCCGAGCTGCCGGACCACGGCGGCGAAGGCGGTTTCGGCCAATCGGATCCACGCCGGCCGGTCGAAGGCCTCGGCCGCGCGGGCCAGCGCCGCGATCATCAGCCCGTTCCAGTCGGCCAGCACCTTGTCGTCCCAGCCGGGCCGTACGCGTACGGCCCTGCGGTCGAGAAGTACGGCGCGGTCTTCCGCCAGCGCCGCCTCGGTGTCGGCGTCTCGCCAGGCCGGGTCGTGGCGGCGGTTGAGGATGGTCTTGCCTTCCCAATTGCCGCCCGGCGTGATGTCGTATGCCTGCTTGAACGCGGCCGAACGCTCTCCGAGTACGGCGTCGATCTCAGCCTCGCTCCAGACGTAGAAGCGGCCCTCCTCACCCTCGCTGTCGGCGTCGAGCGTCGCGGCGAAGGCGCCGCCCTCGGCGATCATCTCGCGCTCGATCCAGGCGATCGTCTCCTCGACCCGCACGGCGTATAGCGGGTCGCGGGTCTCCTGCCAGGCGAGGGTCAGCAGGTCGATCAGCTGGGCGTTGTCGTACAGCATCTTCTCGAAATGCGGCGCCAGCCACTCCTCGTCGGTGGAATAGCGGGCAAAGCCGCCGCCGAGATGGTCGTAGATGCCGCCCTGGCTCAGCGCCGTCAGGGTCCGCAGCACCGCGTCGCGCCAAGCCGGCTGCTGCGACCGAAGCCAGCCGCGCCACAACAGCTCCAGGAGTCCCGGTTGCGGAAATTTCGGGGCGCCGCGCAACCCGCCCCAGACCGGGTCGAACTGCCCGGCCAGCTGCTTCGCCACCTGGTCGAGCACCTCCAGGCTCAGCCCGGCACCGGGCTGGTTCTCGGATTGCTTGGCCAGCGCCTCGGCCAGGGCGGCGACATTGCTGGTCACCTTCTCCGGCTCGTTGGCATAGGCGGCGGACAAAGCGCGCAGCACGTCGGTGAAGCCGGGCCGGCCCCAGCGGCTGGTCGGGGGGAAATAGGTGCCGCCCCAGAACGGCGCGCCGTCCGGGGTCAGGAACATGGTCAGCGGCCAGCCGCCCTGCTGGCCGAGCATCGCCAGCGCCGACTGGTAGATGGTGTCGACATCCGGCCGCTCCTCGCGGTCGACCTTGATCGACACGAACAGCTCGTTCATCACCGCGGCGATGGCGGGATCCTCGAAGCTCTCATGCGCCATGACATGGCACCAGTGGCAGGCGGCGTAACCGACCGACAGCAGCACCGGCTTGTTCTCGGCCCGGGCGCGGGCGAAGGCCTCCGGCCCCCAGGCCTGCCAGTCCACCGGATTGTCGGCGTGCTGCAGCAGATAGGGGCTGGTCTCCTCGGCGAGGCGGTTGGGCATCTCGATATCCCGGTTTGTGTTGGCGCCGCGACCAGCGGCTATACTGTTCTCGACACGATAACGCCGCCGGAGGATCCCGATGAAGGTTTCGATCGATATCGAATGCACGCCGGAGGAAGCCCGCGCCTTCTTCGGCCTGCCGGATGTCGGCCCGATGCAGCAGGCCCTGCTGAAGGATCTGGAGGACCGGATGCGCGCCAACCTGGCGGCGATGGAGCCCGAGGCGATGCTGAAGACCTGGCTGCCGGCCAGCATCGAAGGCTTCGAGACGCTGCAACGCGCCTTCTGGCAGGGCATGACCGGCGGCAAGGGAGGCAAGTCCTGAGCGTGCGTGTTTCACGTGAAACACCGGCCGGAGCCTCAGGCCCCGCTCGATGACTCCCCGCGAGACCATCTTCGCGCCGGCGACCCCCGCCGGGCGCGGCGGCGTGGCGGTGCTGCGCATCTCCGGCCCCGGCGCGGGGCCGGCGCTGCAGGCGCTGACCGGGCGTCCCCTACCCGCCCCTCGCGCCGCAGCGCTCGCCGAGCTGCGCGACCCGGCCGACGGCGCGCCGCTCGACCGCGGCCTCATGCTCTGGTTCCCGGGTCCGGCCAGCTACACGGGCGAGGACGTCGTCGAGCTGCACCTGCATGGCGGCCGGGCAGTGACCCGCGGCGTGGTCGAGGCATTGTCCCGGATCCGGGGGCTGCGCCCGGCCGAGCCGGGCGAGTTCACCCGGCGCGCCTTCCTGGCCGGCAAGCTCGACCTGACCGAGGCCGAGGCGGTGGCCGACCTGGTCGACGCCGAGACCCGGGCGCAGCGTCTGCAGGCCCTGCGCCAGCTCGGCGGTGCCCTCGGTGCGCTCTATGAGGGCTGGCGCTCCGCCTTGATGCGGGCCTTGGCGATGACCGAGGCGGCGCTCGACTTTCCGGATGAGGGCCTGCCGCCGGACCTGGCGGCGGAGGCCGAGCGGATCGTGGCCGAGGTGTCGGCCGCGATCGCCGCCCATCTCGACGATGCCGGCCGCGGCGAGCGGCTGCGCGAGGGTGTCCACATCGCCATCCTCGGCCCGGTCAATGCCGGCAAGTCCAGCCTGCTCAACGCCCTGGCCCGGCGCGACGCCGCCATCGTCTCCGACCGGCCGGGCACGACGCGGGACGTGGTCGAGGTCGCGCTCGACCTGCGCGGCTTTCCCGTGGTGCTGGCCGACACGGCCGGGCTGCGCGAGACGGCCGACGAGATCGAGGCGGAGGGCATCCGCCGATCCCACCGCCGCGCCGCCGAGGCCGATCTGCGCCTGGTCATCCGCGACGCCGTCGAGCCGATGCCTGCCGACCCGGCGCTCGGTCCGGGGCCGGACACGATTCGCGTGCTCAACAAGATCGACCGCACGCCCGATGCGCTGCGCGCCGAGGACGAGATCGCCCTCTCCGTCAGGACCGGCGCCGGCCTCGACCGGCTGCTCGATGTCCTTGCCGAGGCGGTGGAGCGGCGGCTGACCGGCGACGGCTCCCCCGCCCTCACCCGCGCCCGCCACCGCGCGGCGCTGGAAGATGCGCGCGAGGCCCTCGCCAGGGTTCCGTCTGCGCCGCTGCCGGAGCTGGCGGCGGAGGATCTGCGCCTGGCCCTGCGCGCCATCGGCCGCATCACCGGCCGGGTCGATGTCGAGGACATGCTCGACCTGCTGTTCGGCAGCTTCTGCATCGGCAAGTGAGATGTTTCACGTGGAACATCGCTCAGTCGAAGCGGCCCAGTACCGCGTCGGCCAGTGATCGGCCGGATGAAGTCCGTCCGGCGCTGAGCAGGAGCGCGAGGTTGCTGGCCTCCGCCACGGTCATCGAGCCGCTGATCTGGACCCGGCCGCCTAGGATCGGCTCGCGGATGATCGGGGCCGTGATCAGCGCTTCGTCCACCAGCACGGCCAGGATCCGGCCGACATTGTCGGTGGTGGCCCGAGCCAGGCGATCGCGCCCGGCGGGGGTTAGCGTCAGCTCGACGACCGGGGCCGCTGAGACCGGATCGGTGCGGGCCGTGGCCGAGGCGATGTCGGGGGTCGACAGCACGGCGTCGGGATGCAGGTAGAGCACCCGGCCGCCACCGTCCACTTGGCTCAAGCCCGGCGCCGGCTCGGTTTCGGCGAAGCGCAGCTGCACATCTGGCGGGGAAGCTCGGACGGCTGGGGCCCGCTCGATCGGGGTCGTCAGCGCAGTCGCCAGAACGGCTACGGTGGCGGCCAGGGTGGAGACAATGGAGAGCACGCGACCACATCCTCCTCGGCCGCGATGTTTCACGTGAAACACCGGGTTTCGTGAGCCTGCATTTGACCCTGCCGTCCCGCCTCCGTAAAGTCCGCCGCCATGGAACAGTATGATGTCATTGTGGTCGGCGGCGGCCATGCCGGATGCGAGGCGGCCTCGGCCGCGGCGCGGTTCGGCGCGCGTACGGCGCTGGTCACCCAGCGGCTCGACTCGATCGGCGAGATGTCCTGCAACCCGGCCATCGGCGGCCTGGGCAAGGGCCATCTGGTGCGCGAGATCGACGCGCTGGACGGCGTCATGGGCCGGGTGATCGACCGCGCCGGCATCCAGTTCCGCATCCTCAACCGCAGCAAGGGGCCGGCCGTGCGCGGCCCCCGCGCCCAGGCCGACCGCAAGCTGTACCGTCAGGCGATGCAGGCGGTTCTGGCCGAGCAGTCGGATCTCGATCTCGTCGCCGGCTCGGTCGAGGACCTGGCCTTCGATTCGGCCGGAGCCGTCTCCGGCGTGGTTCTGGCCGACGGCCGCACCCTGGCCGCCGGAGCCGTGGTGCTGACCACCGGCACCTTCCTCAACGGGCTGATCCATATCGGCGAGGAGCAGCGGCCGGCCGGAAGGGTCGGCGACGCGCCGTCGATCGGCCTGGCCGCGACGCTGCACCGGCTCGGCCTCACCCTCGGCCGGCTGAAGACCGGCACGCCGCCGCGGCTCGACGGCCGCACCATCGACTGGGCGGCGCTGGAGGAGCAGAAGGGCGATGATCCGCCGGTGCCCTTCTCCGACCTCACCGACCGGATCACGGTGCCGCAGGTCTCCTGCTTCATCACCTACACGACGCCGGCGGCGCATGCGCTGATTCGCGCCAATCTGCACCGGGCGCCGATGTATTCCGGGCAGATCGACAGCGTCGGCCCGCGCTACTGCCCGTCGATCGAGGACAAGGTGGTGCGCTTCGCCGACAAGGAGCGGCACCAGATCTTCCTGGAGCCGGAGGGGCTGGACGACCCGACGGTCTATCCGAACGGCATCTCCACCTCCCTGCCCCGCGACGTGCAGGAAGGGCTGGTGCGCGGCATCCCGGGGCTGGAGCAGGCCGTCATCCTGCGTCCCGGCTATGCCATCGAATACGATTTCGTCGATCCCCGGCAGCTCGACCGGTCGCTGATGCTGCGGGCGGCGCCGCGGCTGTTCCTGGCGGGGCAGATCAACGGCACCACCGGCTATGAGGAGGCGGCGGCCCAGGGGCTGATGGCCGGGCTGAACGCCGCCCGGGCCGTGGCCGGCAACGACCCGCTGCTGCTCGACCGGGCCGAGGCCTATACCGGCGTGATGATCGACGACCTGGTCACCCGCGGTGCGCCCGAGCCCTATCGCATGTTCACCTCGCGCGCCGAGTACCGGCTGGTGCTGCGCGCCGACAATGCCGACCAGCGCCTGACCGCCCGCGGCATCGCCGCCGGCTGCGTCGGGGCCGAGCGGCAGGCGCTGTTCGCCCGCAAGGCGGCGGCGCTGGACGCGGCGCGGCAACGGATCCGGGCCCTGTCCCTGACCCCGACCGAGGCGCGGCGCCACGGCCTGGCGGTCAACCAGGACGGCGTGCGCCGCGACGGCATGGACCTGCTGCGCTACCCCGCGATCGATCTGGCCGCCCTCGCCCGGATCTGGCCGGAGCTGGCGGAGTGGCCGGAGGCGGTGGCGGAGCAGGTCGAGACCGAGGCGAAATACGCCGGCTATCTCGACCGGCAGGAGGCCGACATACGCGCCTTCCGCCGTGACGAGGGGCTGGCCTTGCCGGCGGAGCTGGATTTCGATGCGATCGGCAGCCTGTCGAACGAGATCCGCCTGATCCTGAAGCGGTCGCGGCCGCCGACGCTCGGCGCCGCAGCCCGGCTGCCGGGCGTGACCCCGGCGGCGCTGGTCGCCCTGCTGAAGCACGTCCGGCGCGATTCGGAGGACCGGCGTGCCATCGCTTGAGGCCGCCTTCCCGCCGCACCCGGATCTCCCGGAAAAGCTCGACCGCTACGAGGCGCTACTGCGGAAGTGGCAAGGGGCGATCAACCTGGTCGCACCCTCGACCCTGCCCGAGGTGCGGCGCCGGCATTTCGAGGATTCGCTGCAGCTGGTGCCGCTGATCCCGGCCGGCGCCAGGACGCTGGTCGATCTCGGCAGCGGCGCCGGCTTCCCGGGGCTGGTGCTGGCGCTGGCGACCGGGCTGGAGACGCATCTGGTCGAGAGCGACCAGCGCAAGGCCGAGTTCCTGCGCGCTGTTTCACGTGAAACACGGGCGCCGGTGACGGTGCATGCCAGGCGGATCGAGCAGGTGCCGCCCTTCCCCGCCGATGTGGTCACCGCCCGGGCGCTGGCCGCCCTGCCCGTGCTGCTCGACCATGCCGCCCGATTCGCCGGCCCGCACACCGTCGCGATCTTCCCGAAGGGCCGCGGCGCCGAGGCCGAATTGACCGCCTTGCCGCCATCGCCGAAGATGACCATAGACCTCCATCCGAGCCGGACCGATCCCGACGCCGTGCTCATCCGCATCGAGGGGTTCGCCCGTGGCTGACGACGCCCAGCTGACAACCATGACTCCGGTGGCCGACACGCCCCGCCTCACCCGCACCATCGCCATCGCCAACCAGAAGGGCGGTGTCGGCAAGACCACCACGGCGATCAACCTGGCCACCGCGCTGGCCGCCGTGCGCAAGCGCGTGCTGGCGATCGACCTCGACCCGCAGGGCAACGCCTCCACCGGCCTCGGCCTGCCGCGGGCGAAGCGCGGCGTCGGCTCCTACGACCTGCTGTTCGGCACCACCAGCGTCGCCGATTCGGCGGTGGCCACCGAGGTGCCGGGGCTGGACCTGATCCCGGCCTCGGTCGACCTCGCCGGCGCCGAGGTCCAGCTGGTCGAGGCGGTGCGGCGCGAATACCGGCTGCGCAGCGCCCTCAGGCCCCATGCCGACAGCTACGACTATGTGCTGATCGACTGCCCGCCCTCGCTCGGCCTCCTCACCCTCAACGCGCTGACCGCGGCCGATGCCGTGCTGGTGCCGCTGCAATGCGAATTCTATGCGCTGGAGGGGCTCAGCCACCTGATGCGGACGATCGAGCGCGTCCGCAAGGCCTTCAACCCGGCGCTCGAGATGCAGGGAATCGTGCTGACCATGTATGACCGGCGCAACAACCTCTCCGACATGGTGGCGCGCGACGTGCGCCAGCATCTCGGGGCCAAGGTGTATGAGACGGTGATCCCGCGGAACGTCCGCGTCTCCGAGGCGCCGTCGCATGGCAAGCCGGTCCTGGTCTACGACCTCGCCTCCTCCGGCGCCCAGGCCTATGTCCATCTCGCCGCCGAGATGCTGAAGCGCGAAGAGCAGAGGAGCGCGGCATGAGCGCAACCGAGAACAGCCATCGCCGCCGCCCCAGCCTGGGCCGCGGCCTCGACGCCCTGTTCGGCGAGGCCGAGGAGGCCGATATCGCCGCCGCCAGCGCCGGCGGCGAGCCGCGGGCGCCGCGCAGCCTGCCGGTCGAGTTCCTGAGCCCCGGCCCGTTCCAGCCGCGGCGGAAGTTCGACGAGGGCGAAATGGACCGGCTGGTCGAGTCGATCCGCACCCAGGGCGTGCTGCAGCCGATCCTGGTGCGGCCGGTCGAGGGCAAGGCCGACCGCTACCACATCATCGCCGGCGAGCGCCGCTGGCGGGCGGCGCAGAAGGCCAAGCTGCACGAGGTCCCGGTGGTGGTCCGGCCGATGTCGGACCGCGAGGCGCTGCAGATCGCGATCATCGAGAACGTCCAGCGCCAGGACCTGACGGCGCTGGAGGAGGCCGAGGGCTATCAGCGGCTGATCGCCGATTTCAGCCTGACCCAGGAGGATGTGGCCCAGGCGGTGGGCAAGAGCCGCAGCCACATCGCCAACACGCTGCGGCTGCTCGACCTGCCGGACACGGTGCTGGCCCAACTGCAGGAAGGGCTGCTGACGGCGGGCCATGCCCGGGCGCTGCTGGGCTGCCCGGACCCGGAGGCGGCGGCGCGGACGGTGATCGCCAAGGGGCTGAACGTCCGCCAGACCGAGCAGCTGGCCCGCGACGCCCGCGATCAGCCCCCTGCCCCGTCCCGGCCGGCGGTGCGCGACCCGAACATCGTGGCGATGGAGCAGGACATCGAGACCCGGCTGGGCTTCAAGGTGAAGATCGACACCCGCGACAACACCAGCGGCACGGTCCACATCCAGTACAGCAACCTCGACCAGTTCGGCGCCCTGCTGATGCGGCTGCGCGGCACGAAGGAGAAGTGGTAGGGGCGGCGGCGCGGTCACGCCGCGCCCTCGCCCATTGTCACGCCCGGGCTTGACCCGGGCATCCAGGAGCTGTCGAGACCCTCTGGATTGCCGGGTCAAGCCCGGCAATGACAGAAACGGGGTGCCGGAAGCAATATAACTATCTGAAATCGTTCAGTTTTTTCGTGCCACGGCCCGGGCGATGCGCAGCAGCGTCGCGGCGCAGATGGTCTCCGGCGGGCGGCCGGTGCGCTTGCATTCGGCCTCGGCGTCGATCAGCCGGCGCAGCGCCTCACCGATCTGGGCTTGGTTCCAGCGCCGGACCTGGGTGCGCATCGCCGGCTTGGCCTTGAAGAACACCGGCGGCCGCAGCGCCGCCATGGCCGCATCCGGCGCGTCGCCGCTGTCGATCATCACCGCCAGCTGGTGCAGCCGCAGGAAGTGGCGCTGCACCGCGCGCAATATTCCGATGGCCTCGCCGCCCTCGGACAGCAGCCGGTTGAGCGCGCGGTCGAGGCCCGGCAGGTCGCCATCGGCCACCGCCATGGCCAGGTCGTCCAGCGACCGCTCGGTGGCGTCGCCGATGCAGGCGCGCACCGCCTCGACATCGACGCGCCCGCCCTCGCCCGCATAGGCGATCAGCTTCTCGATCTCGCGCCGGGCGATCTGGCGGTCGCCGACCAGCGATGCGGCCAGCAGGTGCTCGGCCTCGCCATCGGCCGAGACCTTCGCCTCGGCCAGCAGGCGATGGATGAAGCGGCCGATCGCCTCCTCATCCGGCATGTAGCAGGCGATGGCCGCGGCTCCGTCGGCCGCCTCCGCCAGCTTGCGCAGGGCCGATCGCGGCGTCAGCTCGTCGGCCTCCAGCACGATCAGCGTGTCGGTCTCGCCGCCCTGCAGCGCGGCCTCCAGCGCCGGCGCCACCGCATCGGTCGCATCGCGCACCCGCACCAGGCGCCGGCCGCCGATCAGCGACAGGGCGAAGACCTCGTCGACCAGCCGGGACGGGTCCCGGCCAATCTCGGCCGCTGCCAGCTCGGCGACGCGGAACGGGTCGGTCGGCGGGTCGATCACGCCGCGGGCGAGCGTGTCGGCATAGTCGCGCACGGCGCCGGCATCCGGGCCGTACAGCAGCACCGCGCGGATGCCGGGATCGGGCCGCCGGACGAAGCTGTCGATCCGGTTCGGCGGCAGCTTCACGGATGCCGGTCGAAATAGAGCGCGAGGCGGGTGCGGATGTCCTCGCCGAGCGACCGCAGCGCCCGCTCGCGGGCATCGCGCTCGCCGACCAGGGTGGTGTATTGGTCGGCTAGGATGTTGTAGCTGGTGATCTCGCTGGCCGAGTCGGAGAAGACCGGCTGGCCGGTCTTGCGGTCGGTCAGCACGAAGCTCGCCGTCATCGTCAGGTTCCGACGGGTCGTGGTCAGGTCGCTGATCAGGTTCACGTCCTGCTGCGATTCGGCGAGGGTGACGCCGAGGTCATAGGCCGGCTGGGCCGGCCTGCCCTGCGGATTCAGGCTGCGGATCAGCTCGGTGCGCAGGATCTGGCCCGACCGGTCGCCGATGACGCCGACATTGACCTGCCCCAGCCGGTCGGACATCGCCGTGCCGACCGAGTTGGTGCCGTAGAGCGGCTTGAGACCACAGGCGCCGAGCGCGAGGATCAGGAGCAGCGGTGCTGCGAGTCTAGCCCACGACATTGACGATCCTGTTCGCGACGACGATGACCTTGCGGACGGTGCGGCCCTCGAGCGCGCGGGCGACGTTGGCGTCGGCCAGCGCGGCCTCGCGTGCCGTCGCCTCGTCCGCGTCGCGCGGCAGCAGGATGGTGGCGCGCAGCTTGCCGTTGACCTGGACCGCGACCGTGGCGGTGTCGTCGACCAGCAGCGCCGGATCGGCCTTCGGCCAGGGCGCGTCGGCCAGGAGCCCGTCATGGCCCAGATGCTGCCACAGCGCCTCGCCGACATGCGGCACCATCGGGCCGATCAGCCGGATCACGCCGTCGAAGGCCTCGCGGAGCGCCCAGGCCTCGCCCTGCCCTGTCCCGTCGATCTTGCCGACCAGGTTGGTCAGCTCGCGGATGCGGGCCACGGCCTTGTTGAAGTGGAAGCGCTCCAGATCGTCGCCCACGCCGGCGATGGTCTTGTGCAGCGCCCGGCGCAGCCCTTCAGCCGCGGGGCTGAAGCCGTTCGGCGGCGGCGACCCGGCCGCGGGCAGCGCCACCGGGGCCTCGGTGACCAGCCGCCACAGCTGCTGCAGATAGCGCCAGGCGCCCTCGATGCCGGCCTCGGTCCATTCCATGTCGCGGTCCGGCGGGCTGTCGGACAGGATGAACAGCCGCGCCGCATCGGCGCCGTAGGTGTCGATGATCACCTGCGGGTCGACCGTGTTGCGCTTGGACTTCGACATCTTCTCGATGCGGCCGGCCGTGACCGGCGCGCCGCCAGCCAGGGTCGTCCAGACGCCCTGGTCGTCGCGGCTGACCTCGGTCGGGTACAGCCAGGCGCCCTGGGCGTCGCGATAGGTCTGGTGCGTGACCATGCCCTGGGTGAACAGCCCGGCGAAGGGCTCGTCGATCCCCAGATAGCCGCAGCGCTTCAGCGCCCGGACGAAGAAGCGCGAATACAGCAGGTGCAGCACCGCATGCTCGATGCCGCCGACATACTGGTCGACGGGCAGCCAGCGGTCGACCGCGGCGCGATCGAAGGCGCCCTTGGCCCGCGGCGAGCAGAAGCGCGCGAAGTACCAGGAGGATTCGAAGAAGGTGTCGAAGGTGTCGGTCTCGCGCCGGGCCTCCCCGCCGCAGCTCGGGCAGGCGACGTGCTTCCAGGTCGGGTGCCGGTCCAGCGGGTTGCCCGGCTGGTCGAAGGTCACATCCTCCGGCAGGGTCACCGGCAACTGGTCCTCCGGCACCGGCACGATGCCGCAATGCTCGCAATGGATGATCGGGATCGGGCAGCCCCAGTAGCGCTGGCGCGACACGCCCCAGTCGCGCAGCCGGTAGCGCACCGTCCCCTCGCCCGCCTGGCGCTGCTGCAGGGCGGCGATGGCGATGTCCTTGGCCTCGTCCACCGACACCGGCCGATCGGGCGTCAGCGGGCCCAGATCGTAGGCGTAGACGCCGTCGGACGTGACCATTGCCTCGGCCATGGTCGCGCCGTCGGGCCGGTCCGCCCCGGTCGGCCACAGCACCGGAATGATCGGCAGGCCGTAGGCGCGGGCGAAGTCGAAATCGCGCTGGTCATGCGCCGGGCAGCCGAAGATGGCGCCGGTGCCGTATTCCATCAGCACGAAATTGGCGACGTAGACCGGGACGGTGACATTCGGGTCCAGCGGGTGGACGGCGCGCACGCCGGTGTCGATGCCGCGCTTCTCCTGAGTCTCGATCGCCGCCTCGCTGGTGCCGCTGCGGCGGCATTCGGCGACGAACTCGGCCACGGCCGGGCTGGCGCGGCCGATCTCCTCGGCCAGCGGGTGGTCGGGCGACACGGCGCAGAAGCTGGCGCCGAACAGCGTGTCCGGCCGGGTGGTGAAGATTTCCAGCCCGTCGCTGCGGCCCTGCAGCGGGAAGGTGACGCGGGCGCCGACCGACCGGCCGATCCAGTTCTCCTGCATCAGCCGCACGCGCTCGGGCCAACGCTCCAGCGTCGGCAGCGCCGCCAGCAGGTCGTCGGCATATTCCGTGATGCGCAGGAACCACTGGTTCAGGCGGCGCCGCTCGACCGGGGCGCCGGAGCGCCAGCCGCGGCCGTCGATCACCTGCTCATTGGCCAGGACGGTGTTCTCGACCGGGTCCCAGTTGACCCAGGAGTCCTTGCGGTAGGCCAGGCCGGCCGCGAGGAAGTCCAGGAACATCTTCTGTTCGTGGCGGTAGTAGTCGGGATGGCAGGTCGCGATCTCGCGATCCCAGTCCAGCGACAGGCCCATCGACTGCAGCTGGCTGCGCATCGCCGCGATGTTCTCATAGGTCCAGGCGGCCGGATGGGCGCCGCGCTCGATCGCCGCGTTCTCCGCCGGCAGGCCGAAGGCGTCCCAGCCCATCGGGTGCAGCACGTCGAAGCCCAGCGCCCGGCGATGCCGCGCCACCACGTCGCCCAGCGTGTAGTTGCGGACATGGCCCATATGGATGCGCCCCGACGGATAGGGGAACATCTCCAGCACGTAGTATTTCGGCCGGTCGCCGAGCGTCTCGAGCCGGAAGGTGCCGCGCTCCCGCCACACGGCCTGCCACTGCGCTTCGGTCTCTCGGTGGTTGTAGCGGGACATTTCGGTCTCTGTGCCTGCGAACCCAGGCATTTACAGGGAAAGGGCGCCGGGGATCAATCCCGCGGCGCCCTGCGATCCAAAACCCGTCAGCCGCGTCCCGGCGTTACTGGGCCGCGTCTGTCTGCAGGCCGGTGATGCGCAGCTGCCGCGCCTTGGTCAGGATGGTGTCCTCGAGCGCGCTCGCCATGGTCGTCGGCGCCGCGGCATCGGCCCAGCCGCCCCGGCCCTGGACCTGGCGGAACACGCTGACCCGGACGCCGTCGGAGCGCAGCTCACGGCCGAGGATGTAGACGTTCAGCTTGTAGCGCTCGCCGGGCGCGTTCGGCGCCGTGTACCAGTCGGTGACGATGGTGCCGCCGAACGGGTCGGCGCTGCTGATCGGCATGAAGGACACGGTGTCGAGGCTGGCGCGCCACAGATAGGCATTGACGCCGAGCACCGCGCCCTCGCCAAGATCCTGCTTCTTGTCGGCGCCGGCGCCGAAGGTCAGGCCGCCCGAGCCGAAGATGCTCTGATTGTCCGGCGGCGTCCGCTCGCGGGACGGGCCCAGCTCCGGGCTGGGGCCGACCTTGATGCCCTCGTCGG
The DNA here is from genome assembly GCF_005938675.2 of Mycobacterium sp. KBS0706. Taxonomy (GTDB): domain Bacteria; phylum Pseudomonadota; class Alphaproteobacteria; order DSM-16000; family Inquilinaceae; genus Inquilinus. Next base: position 67,680 of record NZ_VCCH02000013.1, on the reverse strand, counting down.
AGGAGCAGGCGGCGAGCGACAGGGCAACCGTCGCCAGGGCGATCAGAACTCTCGGCGGCATGGGCGGGGCCAGATAGAAAAAGGGAGCGGCATGATAGCCGCTCCCCTCTCGAAGGCTAGCTTTTTATCGGTTCGATCAGAACGCGACCGAGACGCCGGTCAGGAACGTCGCCTGTTCCCAGGAGTCTGAGCTGTTGACGACGACTCCATTAATCTCCTGCTTGCGGAAGTTCTGGATCTCGTAGACCACCTCGGCGTAGGTGTTCAGGCCCGGCGCCAGGGTGTAGTTCACAGTCGCGGCCGCGACGTGGTTGTCCTTCAGGTCGAAGAGGTCGCTACCGCCCGTGCCGGACAGGTCGTTGTTCTTGGCGGCCCAGGTGTAGGCATAGCCGAGACCGAAGTTCAGCGCACCCATGCTGTAGCCGAGGCCGAAACCGATGGTGTCGAAGTTCTTATCGGTCGCGCCCGCGCCGAAGCCGCTCGGGGTGCCGACCCAGACGAGGCTGCCGACGATGCCACCGAAGCCGACCTGGCCGCCCGCGCTGTAGGTCTCGAGGTCCCAATGGTTGTCGATACCGTTGGCATAGGCGGCGGTGCCACGGACCTTGACGCTGGTGCCGTCGAACTCGCCCTCGTAGCCGATGCCGCCGCTGATGGCGTTCTCGTAGACCTGGCCGCCGTTGAACAGGTCGTCCCGGCCCTGGGTGCCGTTGCTGAGGTTTTTCTCGTCCGAGATCACCGGAGTGAAGCCGACCGCGAAGACGAAGCCGCCGATGCTCGGCGACGAGTACTTGACGCTGGTGCTCTTATCCAGGCCCGAATGGTAGGTCGGGTCGAGCGAGAAGAAGTCACCACCGCCGTAGCGGTAGTTGCCGTCCAGGTTGTCGCCGTAGCCGCCCTGCGAGTTCAGAATGTCGTCGGGCGCGAAGAAGTAGCCGAAGTCACCGGCAACCTGCGGCGAATCGCCCAGGGTGACCGTGCCGAACTCGCCCTTCAAATAGACATACTGGCGGTCGACCGTGACGTCCTGGCGCCGGTTGACGTTGTTCATACGGATGCGGGCGCCGTATTCGAGGCCGGAATCCGTGACGTTCTTGATGTCGAACTGCAGACGGCCGTTCGAGTTGAAATCATACTCGCGGTCGCGGCCGTCGTCGCTCGAGCCGATGATCAGGCCGGCTTCCCAAGCGACGAAGCCGCTGATCTTCATCTCGAGGCCGGACGTCACCGCCTTGTCTTCCGCCAGCGCCGGCATCGCGACCAGCGCGGCAGCGGCCAGCGCCGTCCCACCCAGCAGAATCTTCTTCATTCCTACCTCCTAACGCGGCCGAGCGGCCGGATGTCCCTTAGATGTCCCCTCGAAGACGACACCACAGCCAGGGTGCGAATGGCGTCGATCTGCAGGTTATACGGGGCAGCCATGCCACCCGACAATCCGCAAGTTGCACAGAAGTCACAAAAGCTCGGACGTGTGGTTCCATTGCAACATGCGATGGGAACGGTCCCGCCGGACTCGCGGCGGGTCGTCCGCGACCGGCGGTATGCTTGGCAAATCGGGAGCGGCCGAACGATGATCCGGTGGCGGCAGGAGACAGCCCGCGGCGTGCGGCGCCCGGCCGCAGGCGTTGCAAAGCCGCATCGTTGTGCCGGATTGTCGCAGTATGACGGCCATCACACCTGCGGGACTCCGCGGTCCGCCCCGGCCGGCGACCGCCGCCGCCGTCGGCAACACCGGGCCGAACCCGCGCCGCGGGCGTTGCAATCCGGCATCGTTGTGCCGGATTCTGGCGGCATGACGACCATCACACTCGCCGAGGCGATCGCCTCGCTCCGATCGCGGATCGAGGCCGCCGCCCGGGCCGCCGGCCGCGACCCCGCCGCGGTCACCCTCGTCGCCGTTTCCAAGGTCCAGCCGGAGGACCGCATCGAGGCTGCCCTCGCCGCCGGCCAGCGGGTGTTCGGCGAGAACCGGGTGCAGGAGGCGCAGGGCCGCTGGGCCGGGCGCCGCGCCGCCTGGCCGGACCTGCAGCTGCGGCTGGTCGGGCCGCTGCAGACCAACAAGGCCAAGGATGCGGTGCGGCTGTTCGACGTGATCGAGACGGTCGACCGCCCGAAGCTGGCGCGCGCCCTGGCCGAGGCGATGGCGGCGACCGGGCGCAGGCTCGACTGCCTGCTCCAGGTCAACACCGGCGAGGAGCCGCAGAAGGCCGGCGTGATCCCGCGCGAGACCGAGGATCTCTACCGCCTGTGCACCGAGGAGTGCGGCCTGGCGGTGCGCGGCCTGATGTGCATCCCGCCGGTGGAGGAGCCGCCGGCGCTGCATTTCGCGCTGCTGGCCGACCTGGCCGGGCGGCTCGGCCTGCCGGTGCTGAGCATGGGGATGAGCGACGATTTCGAGACCGCGGTGCGCTACGGCGCCACTCATGTCCGGGTCGGCACTGCCCTGTTCGGCACCCGGATCGCGCCGCCGCCCCGGACTACGGCTGCCTGATCACCAGCGAATCGCCGGGCGCGGCGGCGGCCAAGAGCTCGAGCAGATCGGCCCGGGCGAGGGCGACGCAGCCCTCGGTCGGGCCCCAATCCGGCCGGGCGAGGTGGACGAACACGGCGCTGCCGAGGCCGGCGACCGGCGGGTCGTCGTTGTGGCCGATCACGATCACCAGGTCGTACAGCGCATCGTCCCGCCACATCCGCTCGTGCCGGGCCGGGTGCGGCAGGCGGACCGGGCGGTTATAGGCCGGGTCGGCGGGGTCGTCGCACCAGCCGTCCCCGGGTGCGATCGCGGCGCAGGGCAGGGCGGTCGCAGGGGCCGGGCCGCGGTCCGGCCGGTACAGCGCCCGGCGCAGCGGGAACCGCCCGGTCGGCGTCGCCCCGTCGCCCTCGCGCTTGTCCGGCCGCACGCCGCCCTTGCCCAGGGCGCAGCTCCTTCGGCCGGCGCCCCAGTCGATCCATCCCTCCGCCGAAACCACCACCTCCACCGCTTCGCCTCCTCTCGGTCGCCAATGCCGGCGGTCGTGCTAGATTGCCGACCCATGGCCATCGCATCCGACACGCCTGACGCCAGGAAACGGCTTCTTCTCGCCTGCGGCAACAGCGCGCTGCGCGCGCTGCTGGGCGAGCAGTTCGCGGCATCGTCCGATTTCGCCGCCACGGCGGTGGCGGAAGCGGCGGCGGCCGAGGCGGCGGTGGCCGGCGGCGATTTCGCCGCCGCGATCATCGACGACGCGATCGTCGACGATGGGGGAGCCGAGCCGGGGCCGGAGACGCTGTGCGGCCGGCTGCGCGACTCCGGCCTGGCCGGGCCGATCCTGGCGATCGGCGACCGGGCCGAGCGCTTCGCCGACGCCGATGCGACGCTGCGCCCCCCGATCCGGATCGGCGTCCTGCTGACCAGCCTGCGCGCCGCCCTGGCCCGGCGCGGCCAGGCCCGGCCGGACCCCGATCTCGGCCCCTACCGTTTCGACCCCACCGGCCTGCGCCTGATCCACACGGCCGACGGGCGGGAGATCCGGCTGACCGCCAAGGAGGCGGCGATCCTGCGCCATCTGCGCCGGCACGGTGGCACCACCGTGCCGCGCGACGCCCTGCTCGATGCCGTTTGGGGCTATGCCTCCGGGGTCGCCACCCACACGGTGGAGACCCATATCTATCGTCTGCGGCGCAAGATCGAGGCCGACCCGGCGCGGCCGGCGCTGCTGCTGACCGTCCCCGGCGGCTATGCCCTGGGCGGGCAGGAGCCGGGCGAGGAGAAAGGGCCGTGACTTGGGCGATACATCCTGTGACGGGCGACACAGACACCGGCTCCCGGCCGTGTTTCATCATCAATATGTCGAAAAGACCTTTTTTCTCGACTCATGCGACTCGGTGCGCGACAGTTTCCTCCGCCGGCGTCCTCGGACGTGACGGATGGTTTCCCGCGCGCCGAGAGTCAGACTGACGCGCCTATGGCGAAGACGACGAGCGACCTTATGCTCCGGTTCTGGGGTGTTCGCGGCAGCATCGCCTGCCCGGCCTCCTGCAACATGCGCTACGGCGGGAACACGAGCTGTATCGAGATCCGGCGCGGCGACGACCTCCTGGTCATCGACGGCGGCACCGGCCTGCGCGACCTCGGCCACCGGCTGATGGAGGAGGGGCGGCCGGATGTCGACGTGTTCTTCACCCACACCCATTGGGACCATGTCTGCGGCGTGCCGTTCTTCAAGCCGGCCTATGCCAAGGGCCGCAAGGTGCGGTTTTGGGCCGGCCACCTGAAACCGCAGAACAAATCGATCTATTCGGTGTTGTGCGAGACGATGATGGCGCCGCTGTTCCCGGTGCCGATCGGCGTCTTCCAGGACTGCGAGTATCACGATTTCGACTGCGGCACCCCGATGGAGCCCTTCCCGGGCATCACGCTCAACACCTGCTGGCTCAACCACCCGAACCTCGCCTGCGGCTATCGCATCGATGTCGGGGGCAAGAGCATCTGCATCATCACCGACACCGAGCACCGGCCGGACGGGGTGGACCAGGTCATCGCCGATTTCGTTCGCGGCGCCGACATCATGGTGTATGACGCCATGTTCACGGATGAGGAGTATCCGAGATTTGTCGGCTGGGGCCATTCGACCTGGCAGGAGGCGCTCCGCCTCGCGGATGCCGCCGATGTCGGCCGGGTCGTGCTGTTCCACCACGATCCCAATCACGATGACGCGTTCCTGGACCGGATCGCGGATGCCGCCGACCGCCGGCGTCCCGGCACGCTGGTCGCGCACGAAGGCATGACGTTGCACCCTTGAGCTCGCACACCGTCCCCCCTGATTTCGGCCGCCGCCTGCGACGCTGGCGCCTGGGCCTCGCCACCCTGTTCGGCCGCCAGCCGAAGGGTTTCTTCATCCCCTGCAGCTACGCCGACGAGGTGCCGGACACGCTCCTGCCTTATGCCGGGCACGAGGCGTTGTTCCGCGCCTCCGAGCCGGTGTTCCAGGCCGTGCTCGACGTCATCGAAGGCTATCGCGACGGCCTGCTGGCGATCGGCGCGACCGAGCGCGAATCGCCGCCGCCGCAGCCGCGCTGGAACCAGGGCTGGTTCGCCCGGCTGGACGCCGCCGCGGCCTATGCCATGGTGCGGGCGCGGCAACCGGCGCGGATCGTCGAGGTCGGCTCCGGCCATTCCACCCGCTTCATGATCCGGGCGGCGGTCGATGGCGACCTGGCGCTGGAGTTCACCGCCATCGACCCCGCCCCGCGGGCCAGCATCGCCGACCTCGGCATCACCCATCTCGAGCAGACGGTGCAGGAGGCCGGGACCGAGCCGTATCGCGACCTGGCCGAAGGCGACATCCTGTTCATCGATTCGAGCCACATCGCCATGCCCGGCACCGATGTGGACTTCCTGGTCAACCAGGTGCTGCCCTGCCTGGCGCCCGGGGTGCTGGTGCATATCCACGACATCTGCCTGCCCGATCCCTATCCCGACGCATGGGGCTGGCGCGGCTACAACGAGCAGCAGCTCGTGGCGGCGCTCTTGACCGGCGGCGGCTTCAAGCCGGTCTTCGCCAGCCACTACGCGGCGACGCGGATGGCCGAGGCGGTGTCGCGCACCGTGATCGGCCAGCTGCCGCTGCGCGACGGCACGCCCGAGACCAGCCTGTGGCTGGAGAAGGCCTCACAGCCGCTGGCGTATCTGTAGGCTTCGACACGGTCTCTCCGGCCCTTTTTCGTCATGGCGAGGCGCGCAGCGCCGTGGCCATCCAGAGGCCGGTGCCGCTGGATGGCCACGCCCCTTCGGGGCTCGCCATGACGGATCAATAGTTCCAGGTCAAAGCGGTCGGCTGTTCGGGGACCGAGAGCGGCAAGGCTCAGCGCTTCTTCGCGGTGTCCGGCTTCCACGGATCGGGACGCCTCGCCAGCTCCACCATCTCCGGCACCGGGCGCGCGGGAGCCGACAGGACCGCCATGAAATCCTCGAAGCCCGCTGGGCTCATGCGGATCAGCCGGCTCTCCGTCAGCACATCCTCGGCGGCGCGAAGGGCTGCGTCGCGCACGAAGCCCGTATGCGACTGGCCGCGCACGCCGGCAGCCCGATCGATGATCGCGATGTCGGCCTCGGGGAGGCGCATCGAAATATGATGGTCCTTGCGGTCGGCGTTGCTGGCCATCGGGATCTCCCGTCAGAACGATAGCCCCGCCGTAGTGCAAATTGCGATATGGCTGTTCGAAGGGCCATCCTACCGGTACGGGTCCGCGGCGTCGCGCAGGCCGTCGCCGAAGAACTGGAAGGCCAGCACCACGATGATCACCGGCAGCACCGGCATCAGCAGCCAGGGGTAGAGCGCGACGACGTTGATGTTCTGCGCCTCGTTCAGCAGCACGCCCCAGCTGGTGACCGGGGGCCTGAGGCCGAGATTGAGGAAGCTCAGCGCCGTCTCGCCGAGGATCATCCCCGGGATGGTCAGGGTGGCCGAGGCGATCAGGTGGCTCATGAAGCTCGGCAGCAGATGGCGGAAGATGATCCGCCGCGGCCGCGCGCCCATCAGCTGGGCGGCGACGCAGAAATCCTCCTCACGCAAGGCCAGCAGCTTCGACCGCACCGATCGCGCCAGCCCGGTCCATTCCACCAGGCCGAGGATGATGGTGATGCCCAGGAACACCAGGATCGGGCTCCAGGTCACCGGCAGCGACGCCGACAGCGCCATCCACAGCGGCAGCTGCGGGAAGCTCTGGATCACCTCGATCAGCCGGTTGACGACATTGTCGACCCAGCCGCCGTAATAGCCGGCCAGGCCGCCGATGGTGATGCCCAGGATGAAGCTGACGGTGATGCCGATCAGCCCGACGGTCAGCGAGATCCGGGCGCCGTAGAGGATGCGGCTGAGCATGTCGCGGCCCAGCCGGTCGGTGCCGAGCAGGAAGAAGGTGCCGCGTTCGGGCGGGCAGACCAGGTGCAGATCGGCCTCGAACATCCCCCAGAACCGGTAGCTGTCCCCGCTGCAGAAGAAGCGCAGCGGCTGCGGCCGCGACCGGTCCTCGGTGTAGACCCGCCGCATCGAATCCATGTCGAGCGAGTATTGGTAGCCGTAGACATAAGGGCCGACGAAGCTGCCCTCGTGGAAGAACCGCACCTGCTGCGGCGGCGCGTAGATGTGCCCGGTGTGGCGGCTGTCCAGCCCATAGGGCGCCAGGAATTCGCTGACCAGGATCGAGAGATAGGCCAGCAGCAGCACCACGCCGGAGATCGCGGCCAGGCGGTGGCGCTTCAGCTTCCACCACATGATCCGCCACTGCGAGGCCAGGAAGTAGCGCTCCTGCTGCGGCGTCAGCGGCGCCTCGAGATAGGGGTCCCAGGGCGCCGGGTTGACGTAGTGCCGGGGCTCGCGCGGGGGCAGGCTGGCGTCGCTCATTTCACGGCCCCTCCCGACAGGCGGATGCGGGGATCGAGCATCGCCAGCGCCAGGTCCGAGACCAGCGTGCCGATCACCGTCAGCACCGCCATCCACAGCACGAAGGAGCCGGCGAGGTACATGTCCTGGCTCTGCAGCGCCGACAGCAGCAGCGGGCCGGCAGTCGGCAGGCTCAGCACCACCGAGACGATGGTGGCGCCGGAGATCAGGTGCGGCAGGATGTTGCCGATATCGGCGATGAACGGGTTCAGCGCCATGCGCAGCGGGTATTTCAGCAGCGCCCGGCGCCGCCTCATGCCCTTGGCCAGGGCGGTGACGTAGTACTGCTTCTGCAGCTCGTCCAGCAGGTTGGCGCGCAGCCGCCGGATCATCGCCGCGGTGCCGGAGGTGCCGATCACGATCACCGGCACCCAGAGATGTTCGAGTATCGATGCGAATCTGGCCCAGCTCATCGGCTGGTCCACGAATTTCGGGTCCATCAGCCCGCCGATCGAGATGCCGAACCATTGGTTGGCCAGGTACAGCAGCACCAGCGCCAGCAGGAAGTTCGGCGTGGCCAGGCCGAGAAAGCCCAGGAAGGTCAGGCCGTAGTCGCCGATGCTGTACTGGTGGGTCGCCGAATAGATGCCGATCGGGAACGACACCAGCCAGATGAAGATCGTGGTGGCGATGGTCAGCAGGATGGTCAGGAACATGCGGTCGCCGACCACCGAGGTCACCGGCAGGTTGTACTCGAACGACCAGCCGAAATCGCCGCGCAGGCAGTTGCCCAGCCAGGACAGGTATTGCTGCAGGAAAGGCTGGTCGAAGCCGTAGGTCTCCCGCATGAACTGCAGCTGGTTCGGGTCCATCGACTGGCCGCGGCTGCGCAGCTCGTTGACCATGGTGGTCAGGTAGTCGCCGGGCGGCGCCTGGATGATGGCGAAGCTGATGAAGCTGATCGCGAGCAGGGTCGGGATCATCACCAGGATGCGCCGGGCGATGTAGCTCAGCATGTCATCCTCGCCCGTGGAGCCATGGCCGTCCCCGTCGTCATGGGTCCACCCAGAAGGTATCGGGGTGGTAGATGCCGAAATGCGCGCCCGGGTCCCAGGACAGGATCCCCTTCTCCGGCACGTTGTGCAGCCGGTTCTTGACCACGATCGGGGCCAGCACCCCCTGCACCGTGCCGATCGAGGTCACCTGGTCGGCCTGGATCCGGACCATCTCGCGGATGATGGCGTCGCGGCGGCCCATGTCGGCGGTGGTGCGCCATTCGTCGTACAGCGCCATCAGCCGCTCGGCGAAGGGCTCGTCGACCTTCTCGCCGGCGGTGCCGCGGGTCTGCACATACTGGCCCCATTTCGGATATTGCAGCCAGTTCTGGTCGACCGGCGCCAGCCCCGACGGCACCGTCGTCGGCGTGACCAGGGCGTTGTCGATGCCGGTCCACACCGACATCACCGTGTCGCCGGAGAAGATCCGCTGCAGGAACACGTCGCGCTGCGACTGGGCGGTGAAGAGGGCGACGCCGATCTTGGCCCAGCTGTCCCGGATCAGCTGCAGGATGTCGGCCTCGAGGCTGCGCTCGCCATTGCTCTCGACCACGATCTCCAGCCGGCGGCCGTTCGGCATCAGCCGGATGCCGTCGCTGTCGCGCTTGGACAGGCCGGCCTCGTCCAGCAGGGCGTTGGCCTTGTCGAGGTCGAACTGGGTCCATTCCGTCGCCAGTGCGGCATCGTAGAAGGGCGATTCCGGCAGCACCGTGTTCTGGCTCGGCCGGGCCAGGCCGAAGAACACCACCTGGTTGATCTCGTCGCGGTTGATCGCCAGCGATAGGGCGCGGCGGAAGCGGACATCGCGGTTCAGCGCCCGCCAGTCCTTGTCGTTGCAGTTCAGGTTCGGATACAGCGCCACCTCGGACCCCAGCGCCGTGGTCCACAGCCGCACCTTGTACTGGCCGTTGGCCTGGCCGGCCTTGAGGGCGCTGATGTCGTCGAAGCGCAGGCCGCGCTGCTGCAGGTCGGCGTCGCCGGCGCCGGCCTTGGCCGGGATCAGCGAGCCCTCGACCACGTTGACGATGACGCGGTCGAGATAGGGCAGTTGCCGGCCCTGGCTGTCGATGCGGTGGTAATAAGGGTTGCGGACGAAGACGAAGCGCTCGGACGGCGCCTTGGTGGTGTTGATCCAGGGCTCCAGCACCGGCAGGTCGGGATTGGCCGAATCGATCAGCTTGCCGCGCAGGTTGAACAGCGCCACCCAGTTCCGCATCTTGGCATCATGGACCAGGGCCTCCAGGGCTTTGGGGTCGGCGTATTTCTTGTGGAACTGCTTCAGGTAGTGCGCCGGCGCGAACAGGTACAGGGGCGCCGGGCCGGCCAGGGCCGGCAGGAACTCCGGGTTCGGCTTGGACCAGGAGAAGCGGACGGTCACCGCGTCCGGATACTCGACCTTCGGCGCCTCGCCGTCGACCAGCAGCCTTGTGTCCGGGCCGTAGGGCGACAGCTCCTTGTCGAGCTCCATATCCTCCCAGGAGAAGCGGAAGTCGTCGCTGGTGAAGGGCTGGCCGTCGGACCATCTGTGGCCGGGCCGCAGATGCAGGGTGAACACCTTCTCGCCATCGACATCGACCGACTGCAGGATGTCCGGATGCAGCTTGAAGTCGGTGCCGTAGCCGACCAGCCGGGCATAGCCGTAGGTGTTCATGATCCGGATGTCGCGGGCCCGGGAAGCCATCCAGGCGATCTCGCCGCCCGACCGTCCCGGCTCCTTGCCCTCCGCCGCCATGTCGACCACGGACGGCACCTGCGGCACGCGCTGCGCCACCGGCGGCAGCTTGCCGGCCGCGACGTCCTGCTCGTAGATCGGCGTCTCGACCAACGCCGGGCCGGCCCAAGCGGGCAGGGCCAGGAGGAGGATCGCAAGCAGGCTGAGCCAACGAGTCATGACGCCACCAGCTCCAACACCGGGGCTTCGGTGGCGCGGACGAAATGGCCCTTGTCGACCTCGACCAGCCGGCCCGGCTTGTCCGGCCCCAGGGTGAACGGCGCCGGCCATGCCCCGGGGTCGGAGGCGCGGCCGCCCATCAGCGCCGCGAAATCGAGCCGCCGCGACGGGTCGGGGGCCGGCACGGCGGCCAGCAGCGCCTGGGTGTAGGGGTGCACCGGCCGGGCGAACAGCGAGGCGCGCGGCGCCATCTCCACCACCCGGCCGCGGCACATCACCATGATCCGGTCGGCGATATAGTCGACCACGGCGAGGTTGTGGCTGATGAACAGATAGGTCAGGCCCAGCCGGGCTTTCAGGTCCTTCAGCAGGTTCAGGATCTGGGCCTGGATCGAGACGTCGAGGGCCGAGACCGGCTCGTCGCAGATCACCAGGTCGGGGCGCAGCGCCAGCGCCCGGGCGATGCCGATGCGCTGCCGCTGGCCGCCGGAGAAGCTATGCGGGTAGCGCTGCAGGTGGCGGATGTCGAGGCCGACCAGTTCCATCAGCTCCTTGGCGATCGCCTTGCGCTTGGCCGGGGTGCCGATGCCGTGGATCGTCAAGGGCTCGGTCAGGATATCGAACACCGTCATCCGCGGGTTCAGCGAGCTGAACGGGTCCTGGAAGATGAACTGCATGCGCGGGCGGAAGGCCTTCAGGTCCTCGCCCTCCAGCGCCAGCACGTCGACCGGCTTGCCGTGGTCGTTGAAGCGGATGCTGCCGTCATCCGGGCTCAGGGCCCGCATCAGGATCTTCGACAGGGTGGTCTTGCCGCAGCCGGATTCACCGACCAGGCCCACGCATTCGCCGCGGCGGATGGCGAAGGAGACGTCGTCGACCGCCTTGATCCGCTCCTCCCGGCCGCCGCCGAACAGGCTGCTGTTGCGGATGGCGAAGGTCTTCGACACGCCCTCGACCGTCAGCAGCGGGCCGGCGGCCTCGGCTTCCTCGGTCCAGGCCCGCTTGCTGGTCCCCATCATGTGGCCGTCGGCCTGCCGGATCTCGCGGATCGGCACCAGCCGCTCATGCCCCATGTCGAAGCGCGGCACCGCCCGCAGCAGCGCCTTCAGGTACGGATGGCCGGGATTGGTGAAGATCGGGCCGAGCGGGCCGGATTCCATCACCTCGCCGCGATACATCACCACCACCTCGTCGGCGATGTTGGCGACGATGCCGAGGTCGTGGGTGATGATCATGATCGCCATCCCCAGCTCGGCCTGCAGGTCCTGCATCAGCTTCAGGATCTGGGCCTGGATGGTGACGTCGAGCGCGGTGGTCGGCTCGTCGGCGATCAGCAAAGCGGGGCGGCAGACCAGCGCCATGGCGATCATGGCGCGCTGGCGCAGGCCGCCCGACAGCTCGAACGGGTAGGTCTTCAGCGCCCGGGAGGGGTTCGGGAAGCCGACCAGCCGCAGCATCTCGCGGGCCAGGTCGCGTGCCTCGGCCGGGCCGACCGGCCGATGCAGCCGCACCGCCTCGACGATCTGGTTGCCGACCGTGTGCAGCGGCGACAGCGAGGTCATCGGCTCCTGGAAGATCATCGAGATCCGGCCGCCGCGGATGTCGCGGTACTCCGGGCTTTCCTGCGGCAGCTTGGCCAGGTCGACGACCGTGCCCGGCGTGTCCGGGTCGCTGAACAGGATCTTGCCGCCGGTAACCCGGCCGTTGCTGGGCAGGATGCCCATCACCGACTGCGCCAGCACCGACTTGCCGGAGCCGCTTTCGCCGACCACGGCGACGGTCTTGCCGGCCGGCACGCGCAGCGACACGCCGCGCACGGCCTCCAGCGTGCCGCCGGGCACGGCGAAGCCGATCCGCAGATCGTCCAGGCGCAGGATGTCGGTCACCGCGGCGGACCCCTCATTCCTTGGGCCCATCGGGTGCCGCCCCTTCGGCCGCGGGGCGCACGCCCCAGCGCTCGGCCAGCCCGGCCTGGGGCGCGACGACGCCCAGCGACATCAGGTTGGCCTGGCTCGAATCGTCGATGCCCAGCGTCCGGGCGAGGGCCGCGTCATGCGCCTGGGTCACGATCTCGTCGAAGCCGCTGATGGTCGATTCGACCCTGAGGCGCCGGCCGCCGGCGCGCAGGTCCAGCTGCATCCAGCCGCGCTGGCGGTCGCGCCGGACCGAGAAGTAGCGCAGCCGGAAGCCGGACAGGTCGCGCCAGGCGATGCGGATACCGAGCGGGCCGTGGGCGACGATGCCCTGGTCGTCGACCTCGATCACGCTGCGGTGCCGCAGCCAGGTGCGCAGCAGGAAGGCCAGGAACACCAGCGCCGCGGCGCCGAAGGCGACGGCGACGATCCAGTGCATCGGCAGCAGGATCAGCGGCAGCGCCGTCAGCGCCAGCCCGGCCGCGCCGCGCACATAGTCGCCCCCCAGCTCGGCCATGTCGTAGCGGTGGGCGGTCATGTCCGGGCTCCGAACAGGCTGTCGGGGTCCGGCCAGGTCACGGCCGGATGCCGCGCCAGCGTCGAGAGCAGGCCGTCGAGAAAGATCCATCCTTCGTCGTCATGTGCCAAGTGGTGGGTCAGGAGGCCGGTCGGCTCCGCCGGGTCGGCGGCGCCGCCGCGGCGCTCGGCCAGATGGCGCAGGATCGGCGCCAGCGCCCGGTCGATGCCGGCGAAGCCGCGGCCGCCGCGCCAGTCGATCGGATCGGCATGGGTGTTGAGCTGCGCCGCGCCCGCCGCCGCGTCACGGGCGCCGAAGCCGGACAGAATGTTGAGGCCCACCTCACCCAGCCGGGCGCGGATCTGCGGTCCTATACGGTTCCAGGGCGGCGCCAGCACCGGGCGGAAGCGGTCGCCGAACAGCGCCTCCAGCCTCTCCCGGCCGGCGGTGAGCTCGGCCAGGACGGTTTCGGTCGGCCGATGATCGCCCAGCTCGGCGGTCTTCTCGCCGGCCGGCGCATGCGACCGGTGCGCCCAGCCATGCTGGATCGCCACCGCCGGCGTGCCGGCCAGGCGGTCGGCCAGTGCCGGCTCGGCCCCGGCGGGGATGACGGCCAGCGCGACCCAGCGGCCGTGGCGCGCGGCCAGGGCCAGCAGCCGGTCCAGCGCCGGGCCTGGCGCCACGGCGTCGTCGTCGCGCCACCAGAAGCTGGCATGGCGGCCGAGCGCGGCCCACCGGTCCAGCTCGGCCCGCAGCTCGGTCCAGGAATCGGGCAGGGCAGGGGGCTGGGTCGGTACGGGCATGGATCGGAATGGCTCGGGTGAAAGCGGCACTATAGCCGCAGGCCGCAGCCGGGCTGCAAGCCCTGCATCCTCCGGCTCCTCCATCCTCCTCATGCGGCGCTCCGGCTCGAAGCGGCGTCGCACAGGAGGATCGCCGCGGTCCGGGCACCGTCCAGGGCCAACGCCGCGCGCGGCGGCGGGGGCGCGGCCATGGCGTCGTCCACCGCGCGGGCCAGCCGCTCCGGCGTCAGCCCCGCCTCCGGCACCACGAGGCAGTGACCGCGGGCGGCCAAAAGGTCCGCCCGCCGGGTCTGCTCGGTCTCGCCGGCGGCGGCGAAGGGCACGAACACGGCGCGGCAGCCGGCCCGCATCACATCCATCACCGTGTTGTAGCCGGCCTGGCTGACCGACAGGCGGCAGCGCGCCAGCAGGCTGGGGAAATCCGGCCGCGCCGGCTCGACGATCACGCCGTCCGGCGCCGCGGCGGTCAGCTCCGCGACGGTGCCGGCGGGCAGGTCCGGCCCGGTCAGCAGCCGCCAGCGCGTCCGGTTCTGGCCGGACAGGGCGCGGGCGGCGAGGGCGGCGCGCAGCAACTCGGCGCCGACGGCGCCGCCGCCGACCGAGACGACCACCTCGTCGACGCCGTCGCCCGGCGGCGCCTCGCGGGTCGAGGGCGCGCCGACATAGCCGGTGTAGCGGATCAGCCCTGCCACCCGCGGGGCCGGCGGGAAGCTGGCCTCGAACGGGATCACCGCCGGGTCGCCATGCACCAGCACGAGGTCGAACAGGGCCAGCGCAGTGTCGGCCATGGCCTCGACCTTGGCCCGGTCCTTCTTGTCCACCAGGATGTCGCGGACCGAGCAGGCAATCAGCGGCCGGGGGCTGGCGCGGCGTGCGATCTCCAGCATCGGCACCAGCTCGAAGGCGAAGGCGCGGCGGCCGAAGGGGAAGGTCTCGACCAGCAGGATGTCGGGCTTCACCCGCGCCAGCAGGGCCAGCAGGTCGGCCGCGCGGCGCTTCTTCCAGCCGGTGTCGATCGGCCGTTCCTCGGCGTCGAGCAGGGTGCGGAAGCCGGTATCGGCCGACCGCACCGGCGGCAACGGCACCACCTCGGCGCCGCCCCAGTCGGTGCCGGGAACATCGAAGCCGCCCTGGGCCACGGTCACGGCGAAGCCGGCCTCGGTCAGGGCGCGGGCGATCGCCGCGGCCCGCCGGACATGGCCGATGCCGAGCAGATGCTGAACGTGGAACAGAACCTTCATGCTGCCAAAACGATGTTCAGCCGCTCGATCACCGGCGCCCCCGAATCGTCCAGCCGGAACAGGTGTGCGCAGCCCCACTGCAGCCCGTCCGGCGCCTCGCCGATCATGGTCCAATCGGCGGCGCAGGCATAGAGCGCCAGGATGACGCCGCGATGACAAACGGCCACGGTGTCGCGCCCCGCGGCGGCCAGCCGCAGCAGCAGCGGCGCCAGCCGGGCCTGCAACTCGCGGTAGGATTCGCCGTCCGGGGCCCGGAAATCCAGGCCCAGCGCCTCGCGCCGGGCCAGCTCGTCCGGGTCGATCCGGGTCTTGTCGGACAGGCGCAGGCCTTCCCAGCCGCCCCAGTCCAGCTCGGTCAGCGCCGGTTCCGGCACCGGGTCGAGGCCCAGCAGCCGCGCCGTCTCCTGGGCGCGAGACAGCGGGCTGGCCAGCGCCTGCCAGCCGGCGGTCCAGTCCGGCAGGCGCCACTGCGCCGCGGCCGCCCGCCCGGCCTCCGACAGCGGGATGTCGGCCCGCCCCTGGAGGCGGCGCCCGGCGTTCCAGTCGGTCGGCGCATGGCGCAGGACGAGCAGGCGGGTCATGCCGGCGCCTGCCTGGCGGCGACCCGCGCCAGGGTGCGGTCGAGGATCGCGGCGGCAGCGGCTATGTTGTGCCGGGCCAGGATGTTGGCGCGGGCGGCCTCGCCCATCGCCCGGCGGCGGGCCGGGTCGTCCAGCAGGGTCGCGACGGCCTCGGCGAAGGCGCCGGCATCGTCCGGCGGCACAAGCAACCCGGTCTCGCCGTCACGCAGAATCTCGGCCACGCCGCCGCCTTTCCCCCCAGCGGCCCCGGCCACCGCCGGCAGGCCGGCGGCCTGGGCTTCCAGCAGCGCCATGCCGAAGGCCTCGTTGATCGCGGGCCAGACGAAGAGATCGGCCCCGGCCAGCAGCTCCGGCATCGATTCGGGCGGCAGCGCGCCGCGGAACACGGTGCGGGCGGGATCGTAGAGCGGCTCGATCCGCGGCCGGGCCGGGCCGTCGCCGACCACGGTCAGGCTCCAGCGCCGGCCGCCGAGCCGCCGCAGGGCGTCTGCGAGCAGGGCATAGGACCGCTCCTTGTCGCCCTCCCGCATCATGCCGATGGCGATCAGCCGAGCCGGGTCGGCCGGCTGGCCGGTGATTGCGGCGAAAGGCGCGGCGTCGAGGAAGGGCGGCAGGCGGACGATCCGCTCCGCCGGCACCAGGGCGGACAGGCCGGCCGCGTCGCGGTCGCTGAAGGTGACCAGCGCCGCGGCCCGGCGGATCGCGGCTTCCGCGGCCCGGTGCCCGGCCGCCCAGGGGCCTTCGGCCCGCCGCGGCGCATGCGAGGCCTCGGCCGCGACATAGGGGATGCCGAGAGCCGCGGCCACCGGCGGCCCGAGCCAGTCCGGCGCCTTGTGGTACAGGTGGTAGGTGAACCAGAGATCGGGCCGGTCGGCCGCGCGCCAGCGCCGGACCAGCCGGTCGGCGATGCGGCCGCCCAGCGCCTCGATCCGGGCCGGCCTGGCCGGGTCCAGCCCCGGATCCCAGCTGCGCAGCCGGCTGGCGACGCCGACCTCGTGCCCGCCGCGCCGCAGCGCCTCGATCAACAGCCGCGCCATGCGCCGGTCGCCGGACGGCACCGGGTGGCCCGGCGGCTTCATCGGCGCGTAGAACGCGACCTTCATCCGGGTTGCGGCCCGGGCGCTGGCAATCCGAAGCGGCGGGCCAGCTTGGCCAGGCCGATGGCGAAGCCGAAGTCGCGCCGCACCCGCGCGGCGCCGGCGGCGCCCAGCTTGGCGCGGCGGGCGGGATCGGTGATCAGCCCGGACAGCGCATCGGCCGCCGCCGCCACGTCGTCCGGCGGCACCAGGATCCCGGTCTCGCCATTGAGGATCAGCTCCGGGATCGCCGAGACCGAGGTGGCGAGGCAGCACAGGCCGGTGGCCTGCGCCTCCATCAGCACGTTCGGCAGTCCGTCGCGGTCGCCGTCGGCGGCGACCCGCGCGGTCAGCACGAACAGGTCGGAATCGAGCAGCGCCGCCACCACCGCATCCTGGGCCAGGGCACCGCGCCATTCGATCCGGTCGGCGAGGCCCAGCCGCTTGGCCTGAGCCCGCAGCTCCGACAGCAGCGCGCCGCCGCCGATATGGGTCCAGTGCCAGGCCTGGCCGGGCGGCAGCGCCGCGAAAGCGTCGAGCAGCCGGTCGAAGCCCTTCTTCTCGACCGCGCGGCCGACCGAGATCAGCCGCACCGGGTCGGCCGCATCGCGGCCGTCGCGGCGCGGCCGGGCGATCGGGTCGGGGAAGCGCCCGAAATCGAGGCCGTGATGCACCAGCGACACCCGCGCCGGCTGCGGCGCTAGCTTGGCCAGATAGGCGTGGTTCACCGCGGTGCAGGTGGCGGCCCAGCGGACCTCGGCCAGCTTCTCGCGCAGCTCCCACTCCGGCGTCGTCCAGATGTCCTTGGCGTGCGCCGAGACGCTCCAGGGCAGCCCGCGGATCAGCGCCGCGTAGCGGCCGACCGAGGCCGGCGTGTGCAGGTAGTGGACATAGATCCAGGACGTCTCCGGCGGCAGCTCCTGCGCCAGCACGCAGGCCTGGCCGAAACGGCGCCAGCGATTCGGCGTCGGGTCGCGCCGGTAGTCGCGGCGGAAGGCGGCATAGGCGGCGGCATAGCCCGGCTGGCGCCGGGCCCAGTCGCGCGCCGCCGCCACCCGCGGCTGCTCCTGGTACAGATATTCCGGCAGGTACAGGACCGGCGCGGTGATCCGGCGGTTCAGGTCGTGCGCCTTGGTGTCGGTCGGGTGGCGCAGCGACACGATCAGCTGGCGCTGGCCGAGCTGCTGCAGGCCCAGGATTTCCTGGGCGATGAAGGTCTCCGACAGCCGCGGATAGCCCTTCACCACGATGGCGGTCAGGCCGTCGCTCTGCGCTCTCTCGGTCATGCTGGGCTCAGGCTGTCGCGCGGATCGAGGAGGCGGGCGGGTCGATGGCGTCCATCGCCAGCCGGTCGACGGCGTCAAGCCCGTCGAGCAGCCCGGGGATGAACCGGGTCGAGGGCAGCGGCTGGTCGGGCAGCGCCCGCAGCGCCTGCACCATCACCGCCGGATCCCCCGGCCCGTCCTGGTCGAGCATGCTGACCAGGCCGAGCTCGGCGGCGCGCGAGGCCCGGATATGCTGCTCCAGCCGCGGCCGCACCCGGGGCACCAGCAGCGCCCGCTTGTCGAAGGACAGGATCTCGCAGAAGGTGTTGTAGCCGCCCATGGCGACCACGCCGGCGGCGCGGATCATCAGATGCTCGATCCGGGCGTCGAAGGTGATGACCTCGACATCGTCCAGCCTGGCGGCACGGGCCATGAACTCGGCCTGGCGCTCGCGCTGCATGAACGGGCCCAGCACGATCAACGCGGCGCAGGGCATGGTGCGGTCCAGCTCATAGGCCGACAGCACCCAGTCGACCAGGTCCTCGCCGTCGCCGCCGCCGCCGGGGGTGACCAGGATGTAGGGCTCGCGCAGGGACACCGAATCGGCCGGCACGTTGGTCGGCGCCCGCCGGCGCAGATAGCCGGTATAGGTCATGCGGGCGCGCACCGAATCGGGCAGCTCGATGTCCTCCAGCGGGTCGCAGATCTCCGGCAGGCCGTAGATCCACAGCTGGTCGTACAGGCTCTCCAGCGCCGGGACGACGTTCTTGCGCTCCCATTCCGGGGCCAGCAGCGACGGCTCGTCCATCACGTCGCGCAGGCCCAGCACGGTGCGGGTGCCGCGGTCGCGCAGCATCTCCAGCGTCTGCTTGACCTCGCCGCGCAGGCCCAGCGGCTCCTTGTCGACGATGAACAGGTCGGGGTCGAAGATCGCCGCGGTGTGCTCGATGATCGAGGCGCGCATCGCCAGCGTCTCCTCGATGTCGATGTGCAGCGACAGCGAGGTGTAGTCGCCGTTGCGCAGCTTGATCACGCCGGGGATGCGGACGAAGTCGACCCGGCTGCGGAAGTCGAAGCTGCCGATGATCGGCGAGCCGGACAGGATCATCACCGACAGGTCGCTGTGCCGCGCCACCAGGGCATGGGCGATGGTGCGGCAGCGGCGCAGATGGCCGAGGCCGAAGCTGTCGTGGCTGTAGATCAGGATTCTGGCCTGAGCGGTACGCTTCGCCATGCAGCCTTGTCACCTGGCACCGGAACGGGCACGCGGGCGACCCTTGCCGCCCGGCGCGCTTTTAGCACGAAGGCTTCCGACCCGTCATCCGCGACGCCGATCTGGCGGTTCTCGGGAGCCGGGCAGGATCAGTGTTCGGAGAGCCAGGACGATTTTCAATCTTCCTCGCGAATTTTAACCAAATCGAGATGGCCACGGGCGCCGCCGCGGCTATGATGCGGTTCGCTGGGAAGCGAGTCCCAGATCGGGGCGAACGGTCTCGGCTGGGATGGATTCGCGAGAAGATCTGCCCATGGCGCCTTACGACTATGTCGGATCACTGACCCAGGCCGGCCGCCTCCTGGCGGTCCGGACGCCCCTCGGGGACGACGTCTTCCTGCTCGAGGCGATGGAGGGGACGGAGGAGGTCTGCGAGCTCTTCTCCTTCCGGCTGCGGGTCCGGTCGAAGCGGACGGACGTCAAGCCCGACGAGCTGGTCGGCCGGCCGGTCTCCTGGAGCGTGGAGCTGCCCGGCGGGGCGCGGCGGTGGTGGTCCGGCGTGGTCGGCGGGCTGGAGGTCGGGCACCCGATCGGCGACGGCCTGCGCAGCTACACCCTGGTCGCGCATCCCTGGCTCTGGCTGTTCGGCCATACCAGCGACTGCCGCATCTTCCAGGACCGCACCACGCTTCAGATCCTGGAGACGATCTTCGCGGAGGCCGGCATCCGCGACCATGATTTCGGCCCCGTCACCGGGCCGAAGGCGGTGCGGCCTTACTGCGTGCAGTACAACGAGACCGACCTCGCCTTCATCTTCCGGCTGCTGGAGGAAGAAGGCTGGGCCTGGTGGTTCCGGCACGAGGCGGAGCCGGACGGGTCCGGGGCGCGGCAGGTGCTGGTGGTGTCGGACGGCGCCCATGCCTGGACCCCGGGGGAAGAGGAGGAGATCCGCTACACCTCGACCGGCATCGACCTTAACGACGTCAAGGCCTGGACCCGGCGCTACGCCTTCAAGCCCGGGCGGGTTGCCGAGGCGGAGTGGAACTTCGAGACGCCGGCGGGGCCGGTGCTGCGGGACCAGCCTTCGACGGCGCCGATCGGGAGCAGCGAGCCGTTCGAGATGTACCGCTGGGGCGGCCGGTTCCTGGACAAGGGCCGGGCCGACCACGTGACCCGGCGGCGGATCGAGACGCATGAGGCCGGGTTCGAGACGATCGAGGCCACCAGCGGCAACCGGCGGCTGCATCCGGGCCAGCGCTTCCGCCTGTTCGGCCACCCGCTGCCGGAGGAGAATGCGGACTACGCGGTGACCGCGGTGCGGCACCGGGCGGTGGACACGACCTATGTCGGGGCCGGCGGGCAGTCGCCGCCGACCTACGACAACACGTTCACGGCGGTGCCGGCGAAGACGCGCTGGGTGCCGCAGCAGAAGACGCCGCAGCCGCGGATCGACGGGGTGCAGTCGGCGACGGTGGTCGGCCCGCCGGGCGAGGAGATCTTCACCGACCAGTATGGCCGCATCCAGGTGCGCTTCCCTTGGGACCGGCGGGCCCGCGGCCAGGACGGCGACTCGTGCTGGCTGCGGGTGTCGCAGCCATGGGGCGGCAGAAGCTGGGGGGCCCAGACGATCCCGCGCATCGGCATGGAGGTGCTGGTCGCCTATTACGAGGGCGACCCGGACAAGCCGATGGTGGTCGGCATCGTGCCGAACCCGGACACCTATGTCCCCTATGCGCTGCCGGACAACAAGACGAAGACCGTGCTGCGGTCGAACACGCATAAGGGCACGGGCTTCAACGAGCTCTCCTTCGAGGACGATGTCGGCCGGGAAAACCTGTTCCTGCATGCCCAGAAGGACCGCACCGAGCGGGTGCTGAACAACCGCACCAAGCGGGTGGATGTGAACGAGGTGGCCTCGGTCGGCGCCAACCGGGCGGTGGAGGTGGGCGGCAACCAGAAGCACGAGATCGGCGGCTCGATGAACCTGACGGTCGGCGGCACGGGAGCTGGGGCGCTGGGCCTGCTCGGGCCGGTGGCTGGCCTGGCGGGCCAGACGGCGGGCCTCTTACAGCAGGCCGGGCAGATCGCGGGCGGCGGCGCCGGTCTCGGCGTCTTCGCCACGACGCTGGCCTCCTCGGCGCTCGGCTTCCTCGGCATGACCGGGCTCACGAGCCGCGAGGGCGTGGTCTCCGGTCCCAATCCGCGCGACGACCAGGGCGCGAACCTCGCCGCCTCCGGCGCCGGGGTCGGAACGGACGCCGGCTCGCTGTTCCCGCTATCCGGGATCATGAACACCGTGGTCGGCAGCTTCAAATCCGACACCGTCGGCATCGCCCGGGTCGAGCAGGTCGGCAGCGCCAAGGTCACCAATGTGGGGCAGGCATATGTCGTCGACGTCGGCACCGAAATGCGCACCAAGGTGGGCAAGCGCTACAACATCGTGTCCGGCGAGACATATCACGGCGAGGCAAAGGTCTGGGAGATTTACGCCGACGACAAGATCCTGTTGTCCGCACCCGGCGGATACATCGAGATCGACAAGACAGGCATTCGAATACGCGGTCTGAGAGTCGACATCGAAGGCAATCAGATCAATTTCGCGCGTGGAGGCCCCGGTGAAGGCGCGCAATGCCTGAGAAAGATGGCTCAGTCCGCCACGCCGTTCGTCAAGGGCTGACACATGGCCAATCCAATCAAACTGCGGGAACGCCTCCTGCAAGCCCAAGGTCCGATGTTCGCCGTATTGGACGGCGCTCAGTTTGAGGACCTGCCCACCGGCCTGCTCAATGGCAGCTTTGTTCACAAGCCTCTCTATCGCTTTAGCGCTGCCGATCGTGCCCGCGCCCGGACAGCACCGCAGCTCGTCTGGCTTGATCGCGACCAGGCAGCCACATCTCGTCTCGACACGCCCACCGTCGAGAGCAAGGCGGATGCAGCGGTTCTAGACCGGCTCCTCGATCTCATCGCCGAGCGCGCAGCGGCTGTGTTTTGGCAGTGCCCGGCAGGGGGTGATGCCCTCTACCGGCACCTGCGCACCATCAACAAGATACTATTTCCGCGTGATGCGGAGATCGATCACGGCAAAGCCTACGAGGCCGACCCGCTGAAGGCGGCCGACGACAATGCCGATACAGCTCTTGGCGCGAAAGACACTCACGAATGGGTCGTGTTTCGGCACGCCGACGCCAATGTAATGGTGCAGGTGCTTCCTGCGTTGGATTCGGTGCAGTTTGCTCGGCTGTTCGGGCCGGCGGACATGCTGCTCTTCACTCCCGATGAGGATTGGGGTGGCGGTGCAAAGCTGGTGCACAGGCCCAACGAACTGCCGAACCCGTCTTCGGGCCCTTTGAGGCTCCACACGCAGACCGTCAAGCGGATCGAACACCGCAGGCTGCTCGCGTCACGCGCGCGCCGGGCACGATATCTGCGCGACACCTGCAAGGCGGAAACCAGGGGCACGACCGACGAGGCCGTGGCCGAGCACATTCGTGTCAGCGAAGAGACCGGCACGCAGCTTGGCCTCGTCTCGGAGGCGGCCCACTGCCGTTGGGCCTTCATCATGTGCAAGACCAACGGGAGAATCCTGCAGTCCCGCGAGGCCCTTGGCTACATCGCCCACGATGGGGACTCGCCCGACGACCAGGTGAAGCGATTCATGCTCGGGATCGCGGACGGGCTCAAGCGGCGGTCACAAGGAGGGCTCCGGCCTTGAGCGGCTTCTTCGAAAGCTTCCTCGGACAATCGGGGTTCCTCCTGGGTGGTGCAGGCGGGCTTGTCGGTGGTGCAGCTCTCGGAGGAGCCGGCGGGGGGGTCGGCGGCGGCGTTGCCGGGTCCATCGTGCCCGGCCCAGGCACGGCCGCGGGGGCAATCGGCGGCGCCGGTTATGGAGCGTGGGTCGGTGGGGCCGCGGGTGCTGTAGGCGGCGCAGCCGCCGGCTATGGGGCTGGCACCGCGGCGGGTGGGTGGATTGATCAGACCGGACCGGGGCAATGGGTCAATCAGCAGGTCCAAGATTTCCAGGATTGGGTGTACGGCGATCAGGCCGCCGACAAGGCGAAAGTCGATGCCGCCTCCGTTACCTGCGCCACCTGTGCCAAGAACCCCTGTGCCGAACTCGCATGCGGCGTTCCAGGCTCACGCTATCGTGGAGGTGCCTATGGATGCGTCGGGCAGGCGGAGAACAAGACTGGTGGTCCCGGCGACATTCACGCTCACCATATGCCGGCGAAAAAGTACTCTCCTTTGAACCCGGCTGTCGGGCCCGCCGTTCAAATTGACAAGGCTGATCATTACGCCACTGCCTCATATGGGCGTAAAGTAGATGGCCCGGAGTATGCACTGCAACGCGCTATGCTCGCGCGCGGCCAAGTTATGCAGGCTTTGCTGGTGGACGTGGCGCAATTGAAGGCCGTTGCAGCCGGCACTGGAGATCCCACAAAATACGACGAAGGGATCAATCAGATGCTTGCCTACGCAACCTGCTTGAAACGACACGGCATCATCCAGTAGGGGAATAACAATGGCAGATAATTGGACGATCAAGCCGCGAGAGGGGCTCGGATTGCTCATATTTGGGCTGGACCCTAATGAGGTTGCCGCACTGGCTCATATATACGGCTCGGCAAAAATTGCCGTTACCGGTCAAGACAGATCAAAAGCGTTGGAGGATACAATCGCGCAATTTAGTGAGCATTTTTCTGAAGAAGATATTGCGGCAGTCAGAAAGGCTTTTGAGGAAAGTGACTCTGCTTCATCACAAACTGACGTTCTAGGAGAGGATGGTCCGGTTCTCGATTATTCGAAGAATCGCCTTAATTTAATACAGGCGCGTCCCAACGCCAAGATAAACTTCCATGACCAATTTGTTTTCCAAATGAGCACACGCGACGTGATAATACTCTTTGAGCATGCTAATGGGGCACCCGGCAGATATGCATCTACCGGAGTAGATTTTAGCAATATCGCCGTCTATCTGGAGTCATTCAGTTTTGTAAGTAATGGATCTGTGTACTCGATTCCGAATACAGATGAACGCCTGATTGACCGGGTTATCGCACTGAGGGAGGAACCTTACATCCCGACAGAAGTGCCGCCGGGGGGATGGATAACGCATTCGTTCCTCTAAGATTCTTGTGATCCGGGGTTGAGGAGCGGCCGCTGGAACCAGTCGGAGCATGCAATGTCGGAACGGCCGATTGCACTCGTCGGCCGTTGTCACGTCTGCCCGGCGATCGAACCCGGCCGAGGCGCCAGGCGCCGCAAGCTTAGAAGGAACCTGAACGAGGCAACGCCCCGGGGACGCACGGCGATCAGGCCGATGCTTGGTCCTGGGCCACTCGGGAGCCGCCGACCCAGCCGTCTCCGGGAAGCTGAACACGTCAAGTGAGGGTTGGTGATGAAGATCGATGAGACATCGCGGGAAGCGATCGAGGCGGAGCTGGAACGGGCCAACCGCGGCCTTTGGCTGAAACTGGTTTCCGAGGTCCACTATCACGGAGACGAGGTCTATTTTTGGTTCTTGATTGCCGATCGCCAGCACCTATCCGATGCATACAATACGATTTCCAAAATACTATTGTTGCATGTTGACAATTACGATGAGGCTGAATTCAATATTTCCTTCAATCAGAAGAAGGAAGGAAAGAGCATCTTGTGGGACAGCATTTCCAACGAGGAATTGCGGTCGAGAGTATTGCGCCGGGGATTGGGAAGTGATCCCATCTCGCGCCCTTTGCGAGACCGGGACATCTTCGGCCCAAATACCTAGAAGCTGCGTGACTGGCTCTCCAACCTCGATCGAACGGACTCTCGGTGGGGATATCAATGCCAGGCTCGCAGGGCTGACTCCGGTCGCATCGCCACGATTCGGAACAGACCCTGAAGATGCCTTGCGGTGTCCTGACCACGGTCGAAGTGCCGTGCAGGGACGCCCGGCGCGCGCGAGTGGAACCCGCGATCGCCGACCGTGATCCGACCTGGCCATCACCGCGGTCATCGCGAGCCGGCCGAATCACCGGTCCCGGCGGCCTCGCTGACTTGGCCCGCCAGCCCGACTGGGCCGTGACCGTCGTCACATGCTTTGCGCCGTCGAAAGTTCACGCTATGGTCCAGCCCGTGCCCGGCGAGGCTGGACCTGGATCGCGATGGATTCCAATATCTTCAAGTTCATCTTGCGGCACAGCAGCCGCGAGCAGATCTATATCCTCATCGTCACGCTGATTTCGTTTCCTTTTGTCTATTATTCGTTGGATCTGCCGAAGCAGATCGTCAACGGCGCCATCGACGACAAGCATGCGGGCGATTTCCCGAAGACGGTCTTCGGCTTCCATTTCGACCGGATCGAATACCTTCTGCTGCTGTCATTCCTGTTCCTGGCGCTGGTGTTCATCAACGGCGGCTTCAAGCTCTACATCAACATCTACAAGGGCAAGCTGGGCGAGCGCATGCTGCGCCGGCTGCGCTATGAGCTGTACTGCCGGATCCTGCGCTTCCCGCTGCCGCATTTCCGCAAGACCTCGCAGGGCGAGATGATCCCGATGATCACCTCGGAGGTCGAGCCGCTGGGCGGCTTCATCGGCGATGCCTTCGTGCAGCCGATCTGGTCGACCGGGACGCTCTTGGTCTACATCTACTTCATCTTCGTCCAGGACCCGATCCTGGGAGCGGCGGCGGTGTCGCTGTACCCGCTGCAGGGCTGGCTGATCCCACGGCTGCAGAAGCGGGTGAACCAGCTGGGCAAGGAGCGGGTGCGCACCGTGCGCAAGCTGGCCGACCGCATCGGCGAATCCGTCTCCGGCATCACCGACATGCATGCCAACGACGCCACCGCCGTGCATCTGGCGGATTTCTCCGACCGGCTGGGGACGATCTACGACATCCGGTTCGAGATCTACAACCGCAAGTTCTTCATCAAGTTCCTGAACAACTTCATCAACCAGCTGACGCCGTTCTTCTTCTATTCGATCGGCGGCTGGCTGGTTATCCGCGGCGACATCCAGCTCGGCGCGCTGGTGGCGGTGCTCGCCGCCTACAAGGACCTGGCTTCGCCGTGGAAGGACCTGCTCGACTACTACCAGTCCCAGGCCGACACCCGGATCAAGTACGAGCAGGTGGTGGAGCAGTTCCAGCCGCCCGAGCTGCTGCCGGCCGAGCGCATCACCGGCGACGAGGTGATCGAGGGGCCGCTGCCGAAGGAGCTCAGCTTCTCCGCCGTCGCGCTGGTCGACGACAGCGGCATGACCGTGATCGAGGGGCTGACCGCCACCTTCCCCACCGACGGCCATGTCGCCGTGGTCGGCGCCGGGGTCGGCAAGGACGAGCTGATGCTGATGATGGCGCGGCTGATCGCGCCGACCAGCGGCAAGATCCGGCTCGGCGAGCACGATTACGAGACGCTGGGCGAGGCGGTGATCGGCCGCCGCATCGCCTATGTCGGCGCGCACAGCTACATGTTCACCGGCACGCTGCGCCAGAACCTGTATTACGGGCTGTGCCACCGGCCGCTGCGCGAGGCCCAATACGACGACGACGCGGCGAAGCGCCGCCGGGCGCGGCGGGCGTCGGAGGCGCAGGTGGCCGGCAACACCGATTTCGACATCAACGCCGACTGGATCGACTATCAGGCGGCGGGGGTGGACGGGCCGGAGGCGCTGCAGGACAAGGCGCTGGAGATCCTGCAGGCGGTCGACATGGAGCAGGACGTCTACCGCATCGGGCTGAACGGCACGATCGATGCGGACAAGGCGCCCGAGATCGCCGACCGGGTGCTGGCGGCGCGCGTGTCGGTGCGCAAGACCCTGGCCGAGACCGATCTCGGCGACCTGGTCGAGCTGTACGATTCCGACCGATTCAACAGCTCCGCCTCGGTGGCCGAGAACCTGCTGTTCGGCACCCCGGTGGGCCCGGTCTTCGCCTATGACGCGCTGGCCGAGAACGAGTATGTGCTGTCGGTGCTGGAGCGCACCGGCCTGATGGAGGAGTTCATCCAGGTCGGCGCCCAGATGGCCGAGACCATGGTCGAGCTGTTCGCCGACCTGCCGCCCGGCCACGAGTTCTTCGAGCAGTTCAGCTTCATCGGGTCGGAGGACCTGCCGGAATTCCAGCCGATCGTGATGCGGGCGAAGAAGGAGGGCACCGCGGCGTTGCGGCCGGCCGACCGGACCCGCCTCTTGTCGCTGCCGTTCAAGCTGGTGCCGTCCCGCCACCGCCTGGGCGTGTTCGAGGCCGACCTGCAGCAGCGGCTGCTCGAGGCCCGCAAGGTGTTCGCGGCCGAGCTGCCGGGGGATCTGCGCCCGCATATCGAGTTCTTCGACGCCGAGCGGTTCAACGAGGCGGCGTCGCTGCAGGACAACATCCTGTTCGGCAAGATCCGCTATGGTCGGCCGGACGCGGCGGAGCGAGTGCAGACCCTGATCCAGACCGTGGTCGACGAAGTCGACCTGCGCGACAGCGTGATCGCGGTCGGGCTCGACTTCTCGGTCGGCGTCGCCGGCAGCCGGCTGAACGCGGTGCAGCGGCAGAAGGTCGGGCTCGGCCGGGCGCTGCTCAAGAACGCCGACCTGCTGCTGCTGAACGAGGCCAGCTCGGCGCTCGACGGGGTGGCGCAGAGCCGGGTCCATCGCTCGATCCGCGAGCTGCGCAACGGCCGCGGCTTGATCTGGGGCGTGCATCGGCCCAGCATGGCGCGGGAGTTCGCCGACATCGTCGTGGTGCGGCATGGCCGCATCGTCGAGCGCGGCGACTACCAGACGCTGAACCGCAACGGCAGCGCACTGCACGAATTGCTGGAAGCGGAGTAGAATGCGAACAGGGAGTCGGAGGACAGATCGGTGAGCCTTGCGGAAGAAGTCGAGTTGCTGAAGCGGATCCCGCTTTTCGCCAATATCGACACGTCGAAGCTGAAGCTGCTGGCCTTCACCAGCGAGCGCGTCCGCTTCCCCGCGGGGCAGGTGCTGTGCCGGCAGGGGGAGATCGGCCGTGCCGCCTTCATCATCATCGACGGTGAGGCCGACGTGATCGTCGACGCCGAGACCGGACCCCTGACCGTGGCCTCGGTCGGCCGCAACGACTTCGTCGGCGAGATCGCCATCCTGTGCGACGTGCCGCGCACCGCCACGGTGCAGGCCCGCACCGACGTCACCGCCCTCGTCATCGCCAAGGACCAGTTCTTCCGCATGATCACCGAGTTCCCGCAGATGGCGATCGAGATCATGCGCGTGCTGGCGCTGCGCCTCGAACGGACCACCAAGGAAGCGGCGCGCGCCCGCCAGACGGCCTGATCGGATCGTGAGCCGCCTCGACAGTTTCATCCGCCGGATGCAGGCCCAGCGCACCTGCCTCGACTGGGCCGCGCGCGCCATCGCCGGCCTGCCCGGCGACGTCATGGAGCTCGGCCTCGGCAACGGCCGCACCTACGATCATCTGCGCGAGCAGCTGCCGGACCGTGCGATCTGGGTGTTCGACCGCCACGTCGCCGCCCATCCCGACTGCATTCCGCCGCCCGACCGCATGGTGCTGGGCGAGGTGCTGGAGACCATGCCGGGCTTCGCCGCGGCGCATCGCGGCGGCATGGTGCTGATCCACGCCGATCTCGGCACCGGCGACGACGGCGCCAATCGGGCGCTGGCAGCGGCGCTGGTCCCGCTCCTGGTCCCGCTGCTGGCGCCGGGCGGCGTGGTCGTGGCCAATATCGGCTTCGCCGGGACGGGGTGGGAGGAACTGCCCGAGCCCGACGACGTCTCGCCCGGGCGGTACTACCTGTACCGGCGGCCGGCCCAATAGGCCGGCCTGCCTTCACACGTCGACGTCGATCACTACCGGCACGTGGTCGCTCGGCTTCGGCTCCCAGCCGCGGGCCTCGCGCAGGGTGCGGTGGGCCTTCAGGCCCCCGGCCAGAGGCGGGGTGACCCAGATGTGGTCCAGGCGCCGGCCGCGGTCGGACAGCTGCCAGTCGGCGGCGCGATAGCTCCACCACGTGTACAGCTTCTGGTCCGGCGGCACGAAGGTGCGGGCACTGTCGATCCAGCCGAGCGTCGACTGCATCGCCGCCAGCTTCTCGACCTCGATCGGGGTGTGGCTGACCACGTCCAGCAGCTGTTTGTGCGACCAGACGTCGTGCTCCAGCGGCGCGATGTTCAGGTCGCCGACCAGGATCATCTTCTGGTCCCGGGTCCGGTTCCCGGACCACCAGGCCGTCATCTCGTCCAGGAACTGCAACTTGTGGGCGAACTTCTCGTTCACCGCCGGGTCCGGGATGTCGCCGCCGGCCGGGATGTACAGGTTGTGCACCTCGAGGCCGTCCGGCAGGCGGATGGCGATGTGGCGGCAATCCTCCTTGCCGCACCAGTGCCGGATCTCGTGGCTCTCGAAGGGCAGCCGCGAGATCACGGCGACGCCGTTGTAGCCCTTCATGCCGGCGATCGCGATGTGGCGATAGCCGAGGTCGACGAAGGGCTGGTGCGGGAAGTGGTGATCCGGGGTCTTGGTCTCCTGCAGGCAGATGATGTCGGCCGCGGTCTCGTCGATCAGGCGCAGCACCAGCTCCTGGCGCAGGCGGACGGAGTTGATGTTCCAGGTGGCGATGCGCATGGGCCCTCTCTGCGATACGGCCCGCGACCCTAGAGCAGTTCCGGCCGGGAAGGAATCACCGGCTCTGCGGGGCAGGGACGTCCTCGCAGTCGTCGTAGCCCGGCTCGCACTCCACCTCGTCCTCGGGGCGGATGCGAGGGTCCAGCTCGGCCGGGGCGGGGCTCGAGCCGGCGGCCAGGCCGACAAACTGCTCGGCCTCCTCCGCCGCGACCCGGCCGCGGCAGGCCATGCGCCACAGCACGAAGGCGGCGAAGGCCCCGACCAGCAGCGCGACATAGACGAACAGCGCATCGGGCCCGAACCGCTCCATCGCCATGGTCGCCGCCAAAGGCCCGGCGGCGGAGCCGACCGACCACAGGATCAAGAGCGTCCCGGCCAGCGGCACATAGTCCGTCGGCTTGGCGTGGTCGTTGGCATGGGCGACCGACAGCGGGTAGATCGCCTCGGCCATGCCGCCCCATAGCGCGAACAGTGCGATCAGCAGGCCGAAACTGCCCGATCCAGCGGCGATGCTGCCGACCGCGGCGACGATGGTGCAGGCGGCGGCGGCCAGGATCACCCAGCGCCGGTCGATCCGGTCCGACAGCCAGCCGAGCGGCCATTGGCACAACAGGCCGCCGATCTGGGTCGCCGCCATCAGCGTCGCGATCTCGGCGGTGGAGAAGCCGCGATGCACGCCCCAGACCGGGGCCACGCCCTGCAGCGTCGCCGCCACCAGCCCGACCACGACGCAGCCGACGGCGCCGACCGGCGAGTTGCGATAGGCCTTGCCCAGGATCGGGCGGATGCGGTGCGGCACGCTGGGGTGGCGCGACCGGGTCAGGGTCACCGGGATCAGCGCCAGGGTGAAGGCGGCCGAGGCCAGCACGAACGGCAGCACGTCGCGGGTGTCGACCACGGTCAGCAGGGCCTGGCCGGCGCCCAGCGCCAGCATCACCACGACGACGTAGCTGGTCAGGATGCGGCCGCGCAGATGCCGCGGCGTCAGCTCGTTCAGCCAGCTCTCGGTGATCATGAACAGCCCGGCGGAGCAGAAGCCCATGGCCAGGCGCAGCAGGATCCAGCCGGGCAGGCCGACGGTCCAGGGCAGCGCGAGCCCGGCCAGACAGGAGGCGGCGGCGAAGGCGGAGAAGGCGCGGATATGGCCGACCAGCCGGATCACCCGGCCGACCACCAGGCAGCCGGCCAGGAAGCCGACGGCGCTGGCCGCGACCACCAGCCCGACGCGGTCGGCCGATAGCCCGGCCTCGGTCAGCCGGATCGGCACCAGCGTGGCGAAGACGCCCTGGCCGAGCGAGACGATGGTGATGCCGGCGAGGATCGCCGCGACGGCCAGAAGCGGGCTGAGCATGATCGACTCTAGCCTGCCGAAGCGGGCCGCTGCCAGCGCCGCCGGAGCCGATCCGGGCGCCGGGCCGGACGCCGGTCGCGAATGCCGCGGCGCGGGCCGGTTTTGTCGCCTTGACGGGACCCTGGAGCGTCACTAAGGTGCGCGCCGCTTGAGGTGGGGGTGGCCGCCGCCCGAAAGGGTGTCCGACAAAGTGTCTCAGAACGACCAGAACCCGCTGCCGCCTTCGGATTTCGACCGTCGCCTCAGAGAGGCGAAGGCGAAGCTGCCGGGGGCGGGGCGCGAGGCGAAGGGCGGAGATGATGGGCGCGATGTCGGCCGTGCTGGCATGGCCGCCGGCTTCCGCATCGCAGTCGAGCTGCTCGCTGCGATCGTGGTCGGCGCCGGAATCGGCTGGGGTCTCGACCAATGGCTCGGCACACGGCCCTGGTTGTTGATTCTGTTCTTCATCCTGGGTGCGGTGGCCGGCTTGATGAATGTCTACCGGACCGGCATGGAGCTGGACCGGGCGGCGAAAGCGAAGCGGGTCGCTGAGCAGGCGGAGCGCAACCGGGGCGGGAGATAAGGCGTGGCATCGCCAACCGAGCAATTCCAGATCGAAAAGATCCTGCACGTCGACATCGGCGGCCTGGATCTCTCCTTCACCAACTCGTCGCTGTTCATGGTGATCGCCGCGGCCGTCGCGTCGGCGGTGCTGTTCCTCGGCGGCAGCCGTGGGGCTCTGGTCCCGGGCCGGCTGCAATCCTTCGCGGAGATGTTGTACGAGCTTGTCGCCAACATGATACGCGACAATGCCGGCAAGGAAGGGTTGAAGTACTTCCCCTTCATCTTCACGCTGTTCATCTTCATCCTGTTCGGCAACGTGATCGGGATCATTCCCGGCACCTTCACCTTCACCAGCCACATCATCGTCACCTTCGCCCTGGCCTTCGTGGTCTTCCTGGGCGTGACGGTGATCGGCTTCGCGCGGCACGGCGCCGGCTACCTGCGGATGTTCTTCCCGCATGGCGCGCCCCTGTGGACCGCGGTGATCCTGGTGCCGGTCGAGCTGATCTCCTACCTGTCGCGGCCAATCAGCCTCTCCGTCCGACTGTTCGCCAACATGACGGTCGGCCACGTGCTGCTGAAGGTCATCGGCGGCTTCGTCATCGCGCTCGGGATCGGCGGCATCGTGCCCTTCGCCTTCCTGATCCCGCTGACGATGCTCGAGCTCTTCATCGCCGTGCTGCAGGCCTACATCTTCGCCATTCTCAGCTGCGTCTACCTGCACGACGCGCTGCACCTCCACTGACGGATCGCGAGGTCGCGAACCGTTCCGGTCCAACCATCCAGACCCCATCCACGAAGGAAGAGAAAATGGAAGTCGAAGCTGCAAAGTTCATCGGCGCGGGCCTCGCTGCCATCGGCATGATCGGCGCCGGCATCGGCGTGGGCAACGTGTGGGCCAGCTACATCGGCGCGCTCGCCCGCAACCCGGCCGCCAAGGAAGAGATCGGCGCCAGCATCTGGATCGGCTTCGCCGTGACGGAAGCCATCGCGCTGTTCGCGCTGATCGTCGCGCTGATCGCACTGTTCGCCTGACGATCTCGCTGCCTAACGTCATGGGCCGGCCGCAGCCTTAGCGGCCCGGCCCGGCAGGGGGAGTCGGATGCCACAGTTCAATCCCGAGTGGTTTGCGTCGCAGCTGTTCTGGCTCGCGATCGTCTTCATCGCTCTGTACTGGGTCTTGTCGCGTCGGCTGCTGCCGCGGCTGGCCGAGACCATCGACCAGCGCGCCGCGAAGATCGCCGGCGACCTGGAGCGGGCCGAGGCTGCGCGCGGCGAGACCGAGGCGGTGGCCCAGGCCTATGAGGCCGCGCTGGCCAAGGCTCGCGGCGAGGCCCAGGCCGCCGTCGCCGCCGCGAATCAGCAGATCGCGGAGCTGACGGCGCGCCGCCAGGCCGCCTTCGCCGCCGAGCTCGCGTCGCGGACCGCCGAGGCCGAGGCCCGGATCGGCAAGATCCGTGCCGACCTCAAGGCCGATGCCCGCGACATCGCCGCCGAGGTGGCCGGCGTGCTGGCCGCCAAGCTGACCGGCGCTGCGCCGGACCAGGCCGCGGTGACCGCCGCGGTCGACGGTGCGCTGGGAGGGGCCCGATGAGCGTTCTCGACACCATCGCGAATCAGCTCTTCATCGGCGCGGCCTACGCCCAGGACGCGGCCCATACCGACGCGGCGGCGGCCCACACCGAGGCCAATCTCGAGCATGTGGAGCATGCCGAGGCGGACACGCACGGCGCGGTCGAGCTGGTTCTCGCCGCGGCGCTGCTGGTGCTGGTCGTGCTGCTGGCGGTCAAGGCCCGCGGCGCCATCCTCGGCGTGCTGGACAAGCGCACCGACCGGATCCGCGAGGACCTGGCCGAGGCCGAGCGGCTGCGCAGCGAGGCCGAAGGCCATCTCGCCCAGGCCCAGGCCCGCCAGCGTGAAGCGGCGGCCGAGGCCGCGGCGATCATCGAGCGCGCCAAGCACGATGCCCAGCGCCATCGCGAGAAGGCGGCGGTGGACATCGAGGAGGCGATGAAGCGACGCGAGGCCATGGCGCTCGAGCGCATCGCCCAGGCCGAGGCCCAGGCGCTGGCCGAGGTGCGGTCGACCGCGGTCAACGTCGCCGTCTCGGCGGCCCGCGACCTGGTCGGCCGGCAGATCGCCGCCGACCCGGCCAAGGGTTCGGCGCTGCTCGACGACGCGATCGCGGATCTCGGCGGCAAGCTGCACTGATCCCAGCCTTATCACCGACACGGACGGGCCCGGTTTCGACCGGGCCCTTTCGCTTTGGGCCCGCTGCCCTTATGGTCCGGGCCGATCACGTCTCCAGGCACATCCGATGAGCTCTCCCCAGGACCATATCCGCAACTTCTCGATCATCGCCCATATCGACCACGGCAAATCGACCCTGGCCGACCGGCTGATCGAGCGCTGCGGCGGCATCGAGCAGCGCGAGATGAAGGCGCAGCTCCTGGATTCGATGGACATCGAGCGGGAGCGCGGCATCACCATCAAGGCGCAGACCGTGCGCCTTGGCTACACCGCCAGGAACGGCGAGGCCTATCAGCTGAACCTGATGGACACGCCCGGCCATGTCGACTTCGCCTATGAGGTCAGCCGGTCGCTCGCCGCCTGCGAGGGCTCGCTGCTGATCGTCGACGCCTCGCAGGGCGTCGAGGCGCAGACCCTGGCGAATGTCTACCAGGCGATCGACGCCAACCACGAGGTGGTGCCGGTCCTCAACAAGATCGACCTGCCGGCGGCGGAGCCAGAGCGCATCCGCCAGCAGATCGAGGACGTGATCGGCATCGACGCCTCCGAGGCGGTGCTGATCTCGGCCAAGACCGGCATCGGCATCGACGACGTGCTCGAGGCGATCGTCCACCGCCTGCCGCCGCCGAAGCACGCCGACCCCGAGGCGCCGCTGAAGGCGCTGCTGATCGACAGCTGGTACGACCCCTATCTCGGCGTCGTCATCCTGGTGCGGGTGGTCGAGGGCACGCTGAAGGTCGGCCAGAAGGTCCGCTTCATGGCGACGGGTGCTGCGCGTGAGCTGGACCGCGTCGGCTACTTCACGCCGAAGGCGGTGCAGGTGCGCGAGCTCGGCCCCGGCGAGGTCGGCTTCATCACCGCCGGCATCAAGGAGATCGCCGAGACCAAGGTCGGCGACACCATCACCGAGGACCGCCGCCCCGCCGCGGCGCCGCTGCCCGGCTTCAAGCCCTCCGTCCCCGTGGTCTGGTGCGGCCTGTTCCCGACCGACGCCAATGATTTCGAGCGGCTGCGCGACAGCCTGGGCAAGCTGGCCCTGAACGACGCCAGCTTCCATTTCGAGGCCGAGACTTCGGCCGCGCTGGGCTTCGGCTTCCGCTGCGGCTTCCTGGGCCTCTTGCACCTGGAGATCATCCAGGAGCGGCTGGAGCGCGAGTTCGATCTCGACCTGATCACCACCGCGCCGTCGGTGGTCTACAAGCTGCACATGACCGACGGCTCGGTCATGGACCTGCACAACCCGTCCGACATGCCGGACGTGATGAAGATCGACCGGATCGAGGAACCCTGGATCAAGGCCACGATCATGCTGCCGGACGAGTATCTCGGCGGCGTGCTGCAGCTGTGCACCGAGCGGCGCGGCGAGCAGGTCGAGCTGACCTATGTCGGCGGCCGGGCGATGCTGGTCTACCGCCTGCCGCTGAACGAGGTGGTGTTCGACTTCTACGACCGGCTGAAGTCGATCAGCCGTGGCTATGCCAGCTTCGACTACCAGATCGATTCGTACCGCGAGGGCGACCTGGTGAAGCTGTCGATCCTGGTCAACCAGGAGCCGGTCGACGCCCTGGCCATGATCGTCCACCGCAGCCAGGCCGACCGTCGCGGCCGGCACCTGTGCGAGCGGCTGAAGGACCTGATCCCGAAGCAGCTGTTCAAGATCGCCATCCAGGCGGCGATCGGCGGCAAGGTGATCGCCCGCGAATCGCTGGCGGCGCTGCGCAAGGACGTGCTGGCCAAATGCTATGGCGGCGACATCAGCCGCAAGCGCAAGCTCCTGGACAAGCAGAAGGAAGGCAAGAAGCGGATGCGCCAGTTCGGCGAGGTCGAAATCCCGCAGAGCGCCTTCATCGCCGCCCTGAAGATGGGCGACCAGTAAGGGCCGGACACGGAACCGTTCTGCCGCCCCGCTGTTGCATTCAGGCATCCCTCGCGATGCCTGTCGCAACTTCCGGGAGGGCCCGTCATGGCGACCGAGATCGAGCCGGTGATCGTCTATGAGGAGGATGGGCGGCAGAAGCTGTTCAGCCGCGCCGACGCGCTGGTGGACTGGCTCGGCGCCCTGTTCCAGACCGTCTCCGACGACCGCAGCCTCGAGCATGAGCGGGCCGGGATGAAGCGCGAGGAGCTGCTCGGCGAGATCGACGCGCTGCTGGCCGCCCTCAAATCCGACATCGCCGCCGGCAAGCCGCGGATCAGCCCGGCGACACGGACCGAGGCGGCAGGGCTCGTGGCCGCCTTCCGCACGGTGCATCCGCCGACCGGCAAGCTTCCCTGATTCGTCGCCGCTTCGTTTCCGCTGCGTTCGCGCTGCGTTTCGGTTAGCCTCTCCGGGTCCGGTCCATCGCGACTCACCCGGAGACCTGCCATGCCGTTCGACCGCCGCCGTTTCCTGGCCTCGGCCCTCGCCGCCGCCCCGGTCCTGCCGCTGCTCGGCGCCCTGCCGCGCCCCGCTCTGGCCCGGGCCGTGCCCGCCGCCGGGCCGGTCCCCGGCCTCTATCGCTTCAAGGTCGGCGCCTTCGAGGTCACCAGCATCAATGACGGGATGCTGAGCCTCACGCTCGACCAGTTCCCCGCCGCCGACCACGCCGGGGCCGAGGCGCTGCTGCAGCGCGCCTTCCACACGCCCGCGGGCATCCCGACCGCGGTCAATGCCTATCTGGTCAACACCGGCGACCGGCTGGTGCTGATCGACACCGGCACCGCCACGGCGATGGGTCCGTCGCTCGGCAAGGTCGGCACCAACCTCAAGGCCGCCGGAATCGACCCCGCCGATGTCGACCTGGTGGTGCTGACCCATATGCATCCGGACCACGCCAACGGCCTGATCGACCCCGCCGGCGCCGCCGTCTTCGGCAAGGCGGAGCTGGCGGTGGCCGAGGTGGAATACGCCTTCTGGACCGATGACGGCATCCTGTCCCAGGCCCCGGCCGGGGTGCAGCCCTTCTTCCACATGGCCCGGGCGGCGGCGAAGCCCTATGCCGGCCGCCTCAGCCGCTTCGGCACGGAGGCCGAGATCGTGCCCGGCATCCGCGTCCTGGCCGCGCCGGGCCACACCCCCGGCCACAGCATGGTCGAGGTGACGTCCGGCACCGACCGGCTGCTGATCTGGGGCGACATCGTGCATGCCGCGTCGCTGCAATTCGCCAAGCCGGACTGGGCGATCAACTTCGACGTCGACCAGCAGGCCGCGATCGCCAGCCGCAAGCGGGTGCTGGACCAAGTCGCTGCCGACCGGGTGCTGATCGCCGGCGCGCATCTGGCCTTCCCCGGCATCGGCCATGTCGGCCGGGCCGCCGAGGGCTACGAGTTCGTGCCCGCCTTCTGGCAGTCCTGAGGGATTATCCCAGCGGTCAAAATATTGACTCGTCATCCCGTGCGCGCTGCGGCGCGAAGTGCCGCTGCGCAGACACGGGATCTCCGCGCGATCCCGAAGAGATCCCGTGTCTGCAGCGCATCATTGCATGCTGCGCTGCGCACGGGATGACGGGTCGTTCTTTATGATGCCCGGTATTACAGCATCGCCGCCGGGTCCAGCTCGCGCGGGAGGTGGCCCAGCTGCTGCAGCAGGCCGAGCTTGTCCCAGGCGTCCCAGATCCGCGTCGCCCGGCCGCCCTCGAAATGGGCGAAGGACAGGCCGCCGATGTCGACCGGCAGCGGCCCCTCCGGGCCGACCGCGGATCCCCGGGCCCGCCAGCGCAGCGCCACGCGGTCGTCGGCGGCCAGCACCTCCTCGACCGAGAAGGCGATGTCCGGGATCGCCTGCTGCAGCTTGGCGACGAGCTGCTTCATCTCGTCGCGCGACCGGCCGGCGCCGCTGTGCAGGTCGGTTGCGTCGCAGCCCTCGCACAGGATCTCGTCCGCCACCTCCAGCCGCCGCTCGTTCCAGACCTCCTGGAACCAGCGGCGGACCAGCATCTCGTTCGGATGCATCATGCCCTCCCCGGGATTCCGTCCCGCCGCCAGTGTAACGCCGGCGGGGCTTGGCCGGCCCGGCGGTTCCGTCAGGGCCCGGCCGGACCACCCGCGCCCGGATCATGGCTGCGACCGATTGCATCGTCCCGGCTGATACGCCGTTACGGCATTGGTCGCCGCCGCAGCAGCCCACGATGATGCGCCCGCCGGAGGGGGCTGCCGCCGATCCGGAAGGTGCCGACATGGATGCGACAATGACGAAGCCCGCGCGTGCCGCGCCGGTGGTGCACCCGGACGGGCTGCCGGTGCCGCGCCGCTATGGCGCGATGCTGACCATGTCGATCGCCATCGCCATGTCGGTGCTGGACATCGCCATCGCCAACACCGCCCTGCCGACCATCGCCGCCGACCTGCAGGCCAGCCCGGCCGCCTCGGTCTGGGTGGTCAACGCCTATCAGCTGGCGCTGGTGATCTCGCTGCTGCCGCTGGCGGCGCTGGGCGAGATCATCGGCTACCGCACCATCTATATCGGCGGGCTGGTGCTGTTCACCGTCGCCTCGGTGGTCTGCGCCATGGCCTGGTCGCTGCCCAGCCTGACGGCGGCCCGCGTGCTGCAGGGCTTCGGTGCCAGCGGCATCATGAGCGTGAACGCGGCGTTGATCCGCTTCATCTACCCGACCCGGCTGCTGGGCCGCGGCATCGGCTTCAACACGTTGATCGTCGCCATCTTCTCGGCCCTCGGCCCGACGGTCGCCGCCGGCATCCTGGCCGTCGCCTCCTGGCAATGGCTGTTCGCGATCAACCTGCCGCTCGGCCTGGTCGCCCTGGCCGTGGCGATGCCGACCCTGCCGCACACCGCCCGCTCGGGCCATCGCTTCGATGCGGTCAGCGCGATGCTGAACGCCGGCGCCTTCGGCCTGCTGATCATCGCCGTCGGCGAGGCCGCGCATCAGGCCTCGGTGCTTGAGGTCGGGCTGGAGCTGGCCGCGGCCCTGGCCTTCGGCGGGCTGCTGCTGCGCCGGCAGGCGGCGCATCCGGCGCCGATGCTGCCGCTCGACCTGTTCCGGCGGCCGATCTTCGCCCTGTCGGCGCTGACCGCCGCCTGCTCCTTCGCCACCCAGGGCCTGGCCTTCGTGGCGCTGCCCTTCTACTTCCAGACCGTGCTCGGCCGCAGCGAGGTCGAGACCGGCCTGTTGATGACGCCCTGGCCGCTGGTGGTGGCGGTGATGGCGCCGATCGCCGGCCGGCTGTCGGACCGTTACTCCGCCGGCAGCCTGGGCGGCATCGGCCTGGCCATCCTGTGCGCCGGCATGGCGCTGCTGGCCCTGCTGCCGCCGGACCCCAGCGTGCCGGACATCTGCTGGCGCATGGCGCTCTGCGGCTGGGGCTTCGGCTTCTTCCAGGCGCCGAACCAGAAGGCGCTGCTGGCGGCCGCCCCGCCGCACCGCGCCGGCGGCGCCAGCGGCATCGTCGCCCAGGCCCGCCTGCTGGGCCAGACCGTCGGCGCCGCGCTGGTGGCGCTGTGCTTCAGCCTGGCCGGCAGCGGCGGCCCCGTGCTGGGCCTGGCGGTGGGCGCCGGCTTCGCCGGCCTGGCCAGCATCGCCAGCTTCCTGCGCCTGATGCATGACGACCCCAGCCGCCGGCCGCAGCGGGTCGACTCCGTGGATTTCGACTGAGGCCCTACCGCTCCGCCGCGAACACGAAGGGCGGCGGCAGGCGCAACGCCAGCGGGTCGCCGACCGACAGCGCCGGCAGGTCCGGGCTGTAGCGGTCGGCCTCGATCCGGATCGGGTCGGCGGACAGCGGCGTCTCCGCCTCCACCGTCACCGTGGTGGCGCTGTGCAGCACCCGCCGGGCGGTTCCGGCGACGAGACCATCGCCCGACGTGCCGGCCGGCAGCAGCCGGATGGCGCGCGGGCGGATGTCGGCGACGGCCCTGCTGCCGACCGCGAGGCCGCTGGTGTCGGCCGGTAGGCGCAGGCCGGCGACCTCCACCACATTCGCCGCCGCCACCGTGCAGGGCAGCCGGTTGACGTCGCCGAGGAAGCTGGAGACGAAGGCGGTGGCGGGGCTGTCGACCAGCGCCGCCGGGTTGCCCTGCTGTTCGATCCGCCCGTCGCGCATCACCACCACCTGGTCGGCCAGCTCCAGCGCCTCCTCCTGGTCATGGGTGACGAACAGGCTGGTCAGGCCGGTGCGGTCGTGCAGCTCGCGCAGCCACACCCGCAGCTCCTTCCGCACCTTGGCGTCGAGGGCGCCGAACGGCTCGTCCAGCAGAAGCAATTTGGGCTCGATCGCCAGCGCCCGGGCCAGCGCGACTCTCTGGCGCTGGCCGCCGGACAGTTGGCGCGGATAGCGGCGCGACAGCCCGGGCAGCTGCACCAGCTCCAGCAGCTCCTCGACTCGGCGGTGGATCTCAGCCTTGTCCGGGCGGGTGGCGCCGGGCCGCACCTGCAGGCCGAAGGCGATGTTGCCGAACACGGTCATGTGCCGGAACAGGGCGTAGTGCTGGAACACGAAGCCGATGCGGCGCTGGCGCGGCTTGACCGCGGCGATGTCGGCGCCGTCGACCAGAATCTGCCCCTCATCCGCCCGCTCCAGCCCCGCCACGATGCGCAGCAGCGTGGTCTTGCCCGAGCCGGACGGGCCGAGCAGGGCGACGAAGGCGCGGTCCGGCACCTCCAGCTCGATGCCGTTGAGCGCATAGACCGGGCCGAAGCGCCTGGTCAGGCCTTGGATGGCGATCGGCATCAGCTCTCCGCGGGCTCCGTGCGGTCCGACCGGAACCGCCATTCGAGCAGGGTCTTCAGCACCAGCGTCACCAGCGCCAGTCCGGCCAGCAGCGAGGCCACGGCGAAGGCGCCGACGAAATTATACTCGTTGTAGAGGATCTCGACCTGCAGCGGCATGGTGTTGGTCTGGCCGCGGATATGGCCGGAGACGACCGAGACGGCGCCGAACTCGCCCATCGCCCGGGCGTTGCATAGCAGCACGCCGTACAAGAGCGCCCATTTGACGTTGGGCAGCGTCACCCGCAGGAAGGTCTGCCAGCCGCTGGCGCCCAGCAGCACCGCCGCCTCCTCCTCGTCGGTGCCCTGCTCCTGCATCAGCGGGATCAGCTCGCGCGCCACGAAGGGCAGGGTGACGAAGATGGTGGCGATCACCAGGCCGGTGACGGTGAAGATCACCCGGATGCCGTGCGCCTCCAGGAACGGGCCGAACCAGCCATTCGCCCCGAACAGCAGCACATAGATCAGGCCCGAGATCACCGGCGAGACCGAGAAGGGCAGGTCGACGAAGGTGGTCAGCAGGCTCTTGCCCGGGAACTCGAACTTGGCGATCGCCCAGGCGGTGGCCAGGCCGAACACGGTGTTCAGCGGCACGGCGATGGCGGCGACGGTCAGGGTCAGGCGGATCGCCGCCAGCGAATCGTCGCTGCCGATGCCCTCGAGATAGGCGTCGATGCCGCGGCGCATCGCCTCGGTCAGCACCACCGCCAGCGGCAGCACCAGGAACACGCCGAGGAAGATCACGGCGATGGCGATCAGCGCCAGGCGGATGCCGGCCGGCTCCTCCCACGGCCGCTCGGTTGGCTTCAGCCGGGTGCGCGCGGCCGCGAGCGTGCGGGTCAGTCCGCCCATTTGCGGCTCCAGCGCTGCAGCAGGTTGATCACCAGGATGATGACGAAGGCGGCGGCCAGCATCACCGCGCCGATCGTCGCGGCGCCGGCATAATCGTACTCCTCCAGCCGGATCACGATCAGCAGCGGCGCGATCTCCGATATGCCCGGGATGTTGCCGGCGATGAAGATGACCGAGCCGTATTCGCCGACCGCGCGGGCGAAGGCCAGGATGAAGCCGGTCAGGATCGCCGGCGACAAGAGCGGCAGCACCACCCGGCACACCACCTGCCAGCGCCGGGCGCCGAGCGTGGCGGCCGCCTCCTCGATCTCGCGGTCGAGGTCTTCCAGCACCGGCTCGACCGTGCGCACCACGAAGGGCAGGCCGATGAAGACCAGGGCGATGAAGATGCCGGGCGGTCCGAAGGCGGCCTTGATGCCGAGCTGCATCAAGGGCCCGCCGAGCCAGCCCTTGGGCGAGTACAGCGCGGCCAGCGCGATGCCGGCCACCGCCGTCGGCAGGGCGAAGGGCAGGTCGATCAGCGCGTTCATCAGCGGCCGGCCCCAGAAGCGGTAGCGCGTCACCACCCAGGCCACCAGCGTGCCGAACACGACGTTCACCGCCGCCGCCGCCAGCGCCAGGCCGAAGCTGACCTTGAGCGCCGCCAGGGTGCGCGGCGAGGACACCACGCGCCAGACGCCGTCGACCCCGAGCTCCCAGGGCCGAATCACCAGCGCCGCCAGCGGCAGCAGCACCAGCAGCGCGAGATAGGTGAGGGAAAAGCCCAGGGTCAGCCCGAATCCCGGCAGCACGCCGACATGGCGCGATGCCGGGGGCGGGCTTTCCCTAGCCCTTTCGGTAGATCTGATCGAAGGTGCCGCCATCCGAGAAATGTGCCTTTTGGGCCTTCTGCCAGCCACCGAAGAGATCGTCGATGGTGAACAGGTTCACGGCCGGGAAGCTATCCTTGTATTTCGCCGCCACCTCCGGCGACCGCGGCCGGTAGAAGTTCTTGGCGGCGAGCTCCTGCCCTTCGGGCGAATACAGGAATTCGAGATAGGCCTGGGCCACGGCGCGGGTGCCGCGGGCGTCGACCACCTTGTCGACCACCGCGACCGTCGGCTCGGCCAGGATCGAGACTGACGGCACGACGATGTCGAACTCGTCGGGGCCCAGCTCCTTGACCGCCAGAAAGGCCTCGTTCTCCCAGGCGATCAGCACGTCGCCGATGCCACGCTGGACGAAGGTGGTGGTCGAGCCGCGGGCGCCGGTGTCCAGCACCGGGACATTGGCGTAGATCTTCTGCACGAAGTCCTGGGCCGTCTGGTCGTTGCCGCCGGGCTGCTTCAGCGCATAGCCCCAGGCGGCGAGATAGTTCCAGCGCGCCCCGCCCGAGGTCTTCGGGTTCGGGGTGATCACCTGGACCCCCTCCTTGGCCAGGTCCGGCCAGTCCTTGATCCCCAACGGGTTGCCCTTGCGCACCAGGAACACGATGGTCGAGGTGTAGGGCGCGCTGTTGTCCGGCAGGCGCTTCTGCCAGGCCTTGTCGATCAGCCCCTTGTTGGCGATCGCGTCGACGTCATAGGCCAGCGCCAGGGTGACGACATCGGCCTGCAGCCCGTCGATCACCGAGCGCGCCTGCGCGCCCGACCCGCCATGCGAGGCCTCGATGGTCAGGGTGTCGCCGGACTTCGCCTTCCACTGCTCGGCGAAGCCGGCGTTGACCTGCTTGTACAGCTCGCGCGTCGGGTCGTAGGACACGTTGAGCAGCTTGATGTCGGCCGCATGCGCCGTGGCCGCAGCCAGCGCGATGGCCGCCGCGGCCAGCAGCCGAGTGGTCATGATCCGCATGACTCGACCTCCGATGTTCGGTTGGTTGGTGGTGTGGCGGCGTCGCGCACAGTAAGGCGGGGAACCTCGATGAACGCAATCTCTATTTCACATAAAATATTCTCAAACTTGTGTATTTTACATGGGTGACAAGATAATACGATGAGCGTCTGCCTTCGCTTTCGCACATGCGAACATCCGGCGGGATAAGATACTGCGTGTCCGCCGCGAATTCCGATTGCATCGGAACGGGACCGCAGGCAGATTTTCGTTTGCGAAGATCGAAAGCGGCGCAGCCGCAAACAAAGGCAGGAAACGTGGCTGAGGTGCTGTACGACCTCCTGGTCATCGGCGGTGGCGTCAACGGCGTCGGCATCGCCCGCGATGCGGCCGGGCGCGGCCTGTCCGTCCTGCTGTGCGAGAAGGCCGACCTGGCCGGCGCCACCTCCTCGGCCTCGACCAAGCTGATCCATGGCGGGCTGCGCTATCTCGAATATTACGAGTTCCGCCTGGTCCGCGAGGCGCTGATGGAGCGCGAGGTGCTGCTGCGTGCGGCGCCGCACATCATCTGGCCGCTGCGATTCGTGCTGCCGCACGACCGGTCGATGCGGCCGGCCTGGATGGTGCGGCTCGGCCTGTTCCTGTACGACCATCTCGGCGGCCGCAAGCTGCTGCCGGCCAGCCACGGGCTGAAGCTGCGCGGCGGCGCCATCGGCCGGGTGCTGCGGCCGCATCTGACGCGCGGTTTCGAATATTCCGACTGCTGGGTCGACGATGCCCGCATGGTGGCGCTGGCGGCGCTGGACGCGAAGGAGCGCGGCGCCGAGATCCTGACCCGCACCGAATGCGTCGCGGCGAAGCGCGAAAACGGCCGCTGGTCGGCGACCCTGCGCGCCGCCGACGGGACGGAGCGGCAGGTCGCGGCGCGCGGCCTGGTCAATGCCGGCGGCCCCTGGGTCAAGCATGTGCTGAACGACACGGTCGGCCTGCCCGGCGCCTCCAGCGTGCGGCTGGTCAAGGGCAGCCACATCGTGGTGCCGCGGCTCTATGACGGGCCCGAGGCCTTCATCCTGCAGAATGCCGACCGGCGCATCGTCTTCGTCATCCCCTATGAGGGCAAGTTCTCGCTGATCGGCACCACCGACCTCGACTACCAGGGCGACCCGGCCGGCGTCGGCATCACGCCGGAGGAGACGGCCTATCTGTGCGAGGCGGTCGGCCGCTGCTTCGCCGCCGGCCCGACCCCGGACGATGTGGTCTGGAGCTATGCCGGCGTGCGGCCGCTCTACGATGACGGCTCATCCAGCGCATCCGAGGCGACGCGCGACTACGTGCTGGAGCTGGATGCGCCGGAAGGCCAGGCGCCGGCCCTGTCGGTGTTCGGCGGCAAGATCACCACCTTCCGCCGCCTGTCCGAGCATGCGCTGGAGAAGCTGGCGCCGGTCATGGGCATCAAGGGCGCACCCTGGACCGCGTCGGCCCCGCTGCCCGGCGGCGACATCCCGGACGCCGATTTCGAGGGCTTCCTGGCCAAGCTGCGCGCCGCTCGGCCCTGGCTGCCGGAACCGCTGGCCCGCCGCCTGGCCCGCGCCTATGGCACAAGGGTCGACCGGCTGCTGGGAGAGGCTCGGAGCCTGGAGGATCTCGGCCGCGACTTCGGCGCCGGGCTGACCGAGGCCGAGCTCGACTACCTGGCCGACCAGGAATGGGCGCGCACCGCCGAGGACGTGCTGTGGCGCCGGTCCAAGCTGGGGCTGCACATCCCGGCCGAGGCGCATGGCTTGGTCGACGAGTGGCTCAGGGCCCGCAACTCCCGTCCCGAGGAAAGGGCCGCATCGTGACGCTCGTGCTCGAAAGCGTGACCCGGGAGGTCGGGGCGGAGACACACATCCATCCGCTCGACCTGGCGCTGGAGCCCGGCACGCTGACCGTGCTGCTGGGCCGCACCCAGGCCGGCAAGACCACGCTGATGCGGCTGAT
Organism: Mycobacterium sp. KBS0706; assembly: GCF_005938675.2. Taxonomy (GTDB): domain Bacteria; phylum Pseudomonadota; class Alphaproteobacteria; order DSM-16000; family Inquilinaceae; genus Inquilinus. The sequence continues at coordinate 22,688 of NZ_VCCH02000013.1, read as the reverse complement.
GGCGGGGCTGGAGCGGCCGAGCCGCGGCCGCGTCATGGTCGACGGCCGCGATGTCACCGGCACCTCGGTGCGGAACCGCGACGTCGCCATGGTCTACCAGCAATTCATCAACTACCCGTCGAAGACGGTCTACGACAACATCGCCTCGCCGCTGCGCCTCAAGGGCCTGGGCCGGGCCGAGGTCGACCGCCGGGTGCGCGAGACCGCGGCGATGCTGCGGATCGACCGGTTCCTGACCCGGCTGCCGGGCGAGCTGTCGGGCGGCCAGCAGCAGCGCACCGCGATCGCCCGCGCCCTGGTCAAGGATGCCGGGCTGCTGCTGCTGGACGAGCCGCTGGTCAATCTCGACTACAAGCTGCGCGAGGAGTTGCGGGCCGAGCTGTCGGAGATCTTCCGCCGCGGCAAGGCGATCGTGGTCTACGCCACCACCGAGCCGGCCGAGGCGCTGATCCTGGGCGGCCGCACCGCGGTGCTGGATGAAGGCCGGCTGCTGCAGGCCGGGCCGACGGTCGAGGTGTTCCAGCACCCGGCCTCGACCCGGGTGGCCGAGGCGTTCAGCGATCCGCCGATGAATCTCGGCCCCGCCGAGGTGGCGGATGGCGCCCTGCGCCTGACCGAGGGCGTCGCCGTGCCGCTGGCCGGGCACCTGGAAGGGCTGGCAGCCGGGCCCTGCACCGTGGGCGTGCGGCCAGGCCATCTCCGCCTCGGCTCCGGCGGGCCGGGTGAGGCCTCGGTGACGACCCGGGTCGAGCTGGCCGAGATCAGCGGCTCCGAGACCTATGTCCATTTCCATTTCGGCGACCGGCCCTGGGTGGCGCAGCAGACCGGGGTGCACAAGCACCCGCTGGGCGAGCCGCTGACCGTCGCGATCGATCCCGCCCGGATCTACGTCTTCGACCCGGCCGGGCGTCTCGCCGCCGCGCCGGCCCGGACCAGGTGAATTAATGGCCCGCATCGACCTCAAGGCCCTGGCGCACAGCTACAAGCCGAACCCGACGGATCCGGCGGATTATGCGCTGCGGCCGATGGACATGGTCTGGCAGAGCGGCCGCGCCTATGCCCTGCTAGGGCCCTCCGGCTGCGGCAAGACCACGCTGCTCAACATCATCTCCGGCCTGGTGACGCCGAGCCAGGGCCAGATCCTGTTCGACGGCCGCGACGTTACCCAGGCGTCGCCGGAGCAGCGCAACATCGCCCAGGTGTTCCAGTTCCCGGTGGTCTACGACACCATGACGGTGGCCGAGAACCTGGCCTTCCCCTTACGCAACCGCAAGCTGCCGAAGCCGGAGATCGAGGCCCGCGTCGCCGAGGTGGCGGCGATGCTGGAGCTGACGCCGGTCTTGAAGCGCCGGGCCCGCGGCCTGGACGCCGACCAGAAGCAGAAGATCTCGCTCGGCCGCGGCCTGGTGCGCAAGGACGTCGCCGCCATCCTGTTCGACGAGCCGCTAACCGTCATCGACCCGCATCTGAAGTGGCAGCTCCGGCGCAAGCTGAAGGAGGTGCACGAGCAGGTGCGGACCAGCCTGATCTACGTCACCCACGACCAGCTCGAGGCGCTGACCTTCGCCGACGAGGTGATCGTGATGTATGACGGCCAGGTGGTGCAGCTCGGCACCCCGCAGGCGCTGTTCGAGCGCCCGGCCCACACCTTCGTCGGCTACTTCATCGGCAGCCCCGGCATTAACCTCTTGGCCTGCGTCGTGGACCAGGGCGACGCGGTGATCGACGGCGGCCGCATCCCGCTGTCGGGATCGGCCCGGCAGGGGGCGGAGGCGTTCCTGGCCGGCGGCGCCGGCAAGCTCGAGCTCGGCATCCGGCCGGAGTTCCTGGAGATCGCCGACAGCGGCATCCCGGCCACCGTGACCGGGGTCGAGGATCTCGGCACCTATCTGATCGTCACGCTCCGCCTCGGCGCCGCGATGGTGAAGGCCAAGCTGGCCGAGGGGCGCGGCGTCCCGGCCGGCACCGTGCATCTGCGCTTCCCGCCGGATCGCACCCTTCTCTATGCCGATGGCAGGCTGGTGGGCTGACCCATGGACAAGACCCCGAACAACGCCGCCTGGTTTCTGGTCGTCCCGGTCGTGCTGCTGGTCGCGTTCAGCGCCATCATCCCGCTGATGACGGTCGTGAACTATTCGGTGCAGGACATCTTCGGCCCCGGCCAGGGCGTCTTCGTCGGCACCGAATGGTTCGAGCAGGTGCTGCAGGACGACCGGCTGCAGGCGGCGCTGGGCCGGCAGCTGATCTTCAGCTTCTGCGTGCTGGCGATCGAGATCCCGCTCGGCGTGCTGGTGGCGCTGTGCATGCCTGCGCGGGGCTGGGCCGTGTCCGTCACCCTCGTCGTGCTGGCGCTGCCGCTGCTGATTCCGTGGAACGTGGTCGGCACCATCTGGCAGATCTTCGCCCGGCCGGACATCGGCCTGGCCGGCGTGCTGATCAACCGCCTCGGCCTCGACTACAACTACACCGGCGACCCGTTCGACGCCTGGATCACCGTGCTGGTGATGGACGTCTGGCACTGGACCTCGCTGGTGGCGCTCCTGGGCTATGCCGGCCTGCGCTCGATCCCGGACGCCTTCTACCAGGCGGCGCGGATCGACGGCGCCTCGCGCTGGGCGGTGTTCCGCTACATCCAGCTGCCGAAGATGATGGGCGTGCTGCTGATCGCGGTGCTGCTGCGCTTCATGGACAGCTTCATGATCTACACCGAGCCCTTCGTCCTGACCGGCGGCGGCCCCGGCAACGCCACCACCTTCCTGAGCCAGGAGCTGACCAAGATGGCGGTCGGCCAGTTCGACCTCGGACCGGCGGCGGCATTCTCGATCATCTACTTCCTGATCATCCTCCTGTTCTCGTGGCTGTTCTACACGGTCATCACCAATCTCGGGAAAGGCGACGCGTCATGAGCCCGCGCACCCGCGCCGTCATCCTGATCCTGTACATGGTCTTCCTGCTGCTGCCGATCTACTGGCTGGTCAGCATGTCGCTGAAGGAGAACCAGGAGATCCTGTCCGGCTTCACCCTGTTCCCGAACAAGGTGACCGTCGCCAACTACGCCACCATCCTGACCGACCCGTCCTGGTACTGGGGCTACCTCAACTCGATCAGCTACGTGCTGATGAACATGGTGCTCTCGGTGCTGGTGGCGCTGCCCGCGGCCTACGCCTTCAGCCGGTACCGCTTCATCGGCGACACCCACATGTTCTTCTGGCTGCTGTCGAACCGGATGTCGCCGCCGGCGGTGTTCCTGCTGCCCTTCTTCCAGCTGTATTCCGCGATCGGCCTGACCGACACGACCTATGCCGTGGCGCTGGCGCATTGCCTGTTCAACGTGCCGCTGGCGGTGTGGATCCTGGAAGGCTTCATGTCCGGCGTGCCGAAGGAGATCGACGAGACCGCCTATATCGACGGCTACTCCTTCCCGCGCTTCTTCCTGACCATCTTCGTGCCGCTGATCCGCGGCGGCATCGGCGTCACCGCCTTCTTCTGCTTCATGTTCTCCTGGGTCGAGCTGCTGCTGGCGCGCACCCTGACCTCGGTCAATGCCAAGCCGATCGCCGCCACCATGACGCGCACGGTCAGCGCGTCCGGCATGGACTGGTCGCTGCTGGCCGCCGCCGGCGTGCTGACCATCGTGCCCGGCGCGATCGTGATCTGGTTCGTCCGCAACTACATCGCCAAGGGCTTCGCCCTGGGCCGGGTGTGAGGAGACAGCCATGACCCTCGACTGGATGGTGTGGACGGCGCCGACCGCCTGGTTTTTCTGCGGCATCGCGGCCCTGCTGGTCGCCATGACGGCGTGGCAGCTGGCGTCGCCGTCGGTGCCGCGGCGCGGCTTGCTTCCCTTGACGACAACCCGCGGCGACCGGCTGTTCATCGGCCTGCTCGGCGCCGCCTACATCCATCTCGCCTGGGTCGGGCTGGCCGCGGGCAGCCTCTGGTACGGCTTCGCGATCGCCGTGGTGTGGATGATCGCGGTGATGCGGTTCGGATGATTTTGTCCGGGCCGGCCCCGGCCTCCGGGGCAGGAAGTGCTGTTTCAACAGACGTAGAGACGGGGAGAGACCATGACCAAGATGCTGCACGGGCCGGGCGGGTTCCCGGTCCATCGCCGTGACCTGCTGCGCGGCGCCTCCGCGCTCGGCGCCGCCATCGCGGTGCCGGGCTTCGCCCGCCGGGCCTTCGCCCAGGGCGCCGAACAGCTCACGGCCAACGCCAAGAAATGGATCGACACCGAATTCCAGCCTTCGACCTTGTCCAAGGACGAGCAGCTGAAGGAGATGGAGTTCTTCATCAAGGCCGCCGAGCCGTTCCGCGGCATGGACATCAATGTGGTGTCGGAGACGATCACCACCCATGAGTACGAGTCGAAGACGCTGGCCCGCGCCTTCTCCGAGATCACCGGCATCAACCTGAAGCATGACCTGATTCAGGAAGGCGACGTGATCGAGAAGCTGCAGACGCAGATGCAGTCGGGCCAGAACATCTATGACGCCTACGTCAACGACAGCGACCTGATCGGCACGCATTTCCGCTACGGCCAGGCCATCCCGCTGTCCGACTTCATGTCCGGCGACGGCAAGGACTTCACCCTGCCGACGCTCGACGTCGACGACTTCATGGGCAAGAGCTTCACCACCGGTCCCGACGGCAAGCTGTACCAGATCCCGGACCAGCAGTTCGCCAACCTGTACTGGTTCCGCTACGACTGGTTCACCGATCCGAAGCTGCAGGAGCAGTTCAAGGCCGCCTATGGCTACGACCTGGGCGTGCCGGTGAACTGGTCGGCCTATGAGGACATCGCCGATTTCTTCACCAACAAGGTGAAGGAGATCAACGGCGTCCGCGTCTGGGGCCATATGGACTACGGCAAGAAGGACCCGTCGCTGGGCTGGCGCTTCACCGACGCCTGGCTGTCGATGGCCGGCGCCGGCGACAAGGGCATCCCGAACGGCCTGCCGGTCGACGAATGGGGCTTGCGGGTGGAAGGCTGCCGCCCGGCCGGCTCCAGCGTCACCCGCGGCGGCGACACCAACGGCCCGGCCGCGGTGTACGCGCTGACCAAGTACATCGAGTGGCTGAAGAAGTACGCCCCGCCCGAGGCGGCCGGCATGACCTTCTCCGAGGCCGGTCCGGTGCCAGGCCAGGGCAACATCGCCCAGCAGATCTTCTGGTACACCGCCTTCACCGCCGACCTGGCCAAGCCCGGCCTGCCGGTGGTGAACGAGGACGGCACGCCGAAATGGCGCATGGCGCCCTCGCCGCACGGCCCGTATTGGGAAGAGGGGATGAAGCTGGGCTACCAGGATTGCGGCTCCTGGACCCTGATGAAGAGCACGCCGAAGGAGCGGCAGCAGGCGGCCTGGCTGTACGCCCAGTTCTGCATCTGCAAATCGACCTCGCTGAAGAAGCTGCAGGTCGGCCTGACCCCGATCCGCGACAGCGACATCCGGTCCAAGGCGATGGACGAGATGGCGCCGAAGCTGGGCGGGCTGGTCGAGTTCTACCGCAGCCCCGCGCGGGTGGCGTGGACTCCCACTGGCACCAACGTTCCCGACTATCCGCGGCTGGCGCAGCTGTGGTGGCAGAACGTGGCCGAGGCGGTGACCGGCGAGGTCACGCCGCAGCAGGCGATGGACAACCTGGCCAAGCAGCAGGACCAGGTGCTGGCGCGGCTGGAGCGGGCCGGCAATCTCGGCGATTGCGGGCCGAAGCTGAACGAGGAGAAGACCGCCCAGGAGTGGTTCGACGCCGCCGGCGCGCCGAAGCCGAAGCTGGAGAACGAGAAGGAGAAGGGCCAGACCGTGGCCTATGACAGCCTGCTGCAGGCCTGGAAGGAAGGGAAGGTGCGGTAAAGCACCGCTCTCCGCCTTCCCCTTTGACTGTCATTGCCGGGCTTGACCCGGCAATCCAGGAATCGTCGAGATCCTCTGGATGCCCGGGTCAAGCCCGGGCATGGCAGTTTTAGGGGAGGCGCCCTCCTAAATCCCCGGATCGAAGCCGGGCTTGGCGGGGGGCGGGACCGTATCGCCGGCCAGGATCGCCGCCGCCACCTCGGCGCATTGCTTGCGGATGTCGGGCACGGCCGTGATCTCCCAGAACGCGCCGCGGGTCGGCGGCCCCAGCGCGTAAAGCCGCGGCGAGGGCTGGCCGTCATGGCCGATCAGCCGGCCCCCGGCATCGACGTCGAGGCCGAGCCGCAGCCGGTCCGGCCGCACAGCACCACCGGCGAGCAGCGAGCGCAGCAGCGGATCGTCGGTCCGCGCCGGGTCGGTCTCCGGCCCGCTGGCCAGGACCAGGCGGCAGATGTCGCGGGTCTCGTCGGCCGTGCCACCGCGCCGCCGCAGCGTCACCGACAGCCCGTCCGGCATCGGCGTCACCGTGCGCAGCCGCCCGGCCAGGACCTGCAGCTGGCCCGAGGCGATCATCGCCCCGACCCGGTCGGCGATGGCCGGCGCCACCCGGTGCCGGTGCACGTCCCACCAGGGCCGCAGATGGCGCAGGAAGCGCCCCGCCTCCACCTCGTCCCAGCCCCGCCACAGCGCCTGGGTGAAGGGCCGCAGCCCGTCGATCACGGCGCGCCAGTCGCCGCCCGCCGCCTCCGCCTCGCGGCACAGGCCGCGAATCCGGCGCAGCGCCGCCAGCGCCGGCCGGCCGACGAACTCCGCCGGGTCGAGCGCCGCCGGCTTGCTGGCGACGTCGCGATGCGGCCGCGGCAGCAGCCCGCGCCGCGACAGCGCCAGGACGCGGCCGCGATGCTCTTGCGCCGCCAGGCCGGCGGCGATGTCGATCATGGTCAGGCCGGTGCCGAGGATCAGCACCGTCTCGTCCGGCCGGATCGAGGGCAGGCAGGCGTCCTCCGGCCCGACCAGGATCCGTCCGGGCGTGTCCGGCAGCGCCACCGGGGCCGAGGGCGGCGCGTTGCCGGTGCACAGCGCCGCGATGTCGGCCGGCTCGGTGCGGCCGGAGGCGAGGCGCACCGTCACCCCATCGGCATGCCGGTCCAGCCCCACCGCGGCGTCCGCCAGCATGGTCAGCCCGCCGGGGAAGTCGCGCCCGGCGGCGGCCAGGGTCTCGCCGAGATAGTCGCCGTAGAAGCGGCGCGGCAGGTAGGGCTCCTCGCCGCCATGCGCCCGGGCCCAGCTCTGGAAATCCTCCGGCTGGTCCGGGAAGGCGCTCATATTGGCGGTCCGCACGTTCAGCAGATGCGCCGGATGCGGCGTGCCGTAGGCCATGCCGCGGCCGGGCGGGCCGCCGCGCTCGATCAGCACGACCTTCGCCGCCCCGGCCGAGCGGCGCAGGAGCTGGACCGCGAGCAGGCAGCCGGTGAACCCGGCCCCGATGATGGCGATGCGCATGATCCCCTTGGCGCTGCTTCGACGGCGGGCATGGTAGCCACCTCGATCCGCTCCGGCCACCGCCGGATCGAAGCGAGCCGGTGATGCCGCCTCGCCGCCGCCATCGTGCGGCCCTATGCTGCCGGCGGGACGAGGATGGGACGAAGGGGACGATGCGGATCGTTGCGGTGCTGATGTGCGTGGCCCTGGCAGGCCTGGCGGCGGGGTGCGTGCCGTCGCGCGAGACGGTCGAGCTGCCCGATTCGGTGCCGGTGGACCGGGCGCTGTCGGCCGATATCCGCTATGTCTTCTTCCTGCCCGGCAAGGTCGGGCTGGTCCCGGATGGCGCCGCCGCCGTCGCCGCCGCGGTGGTCGAGGACGCCCGGCGCCGCGCCCAGGGGCCGGCGCCGCGCCTGATCGTCACCGGCCATGTCGATGCCGGCGGCGACCCGGCGGCCGCCCAGCGCCTGTCCCTGCGGCGGGCCAGGCTGGTGGCGGCGCGGCTGCGGGCGGCCGGGATCGCGCCGGGGCGGATCACGGTCGCCGGCGCCGGCGCGGCCGATCCGCTGCTGCCGGCACCGGCAGGGCAGGCGGAGCCGGCCAATGACCGGGTCGAGATCGGATTCGAATCGCAGGCCGTGTCGCGATTGGACGCGACGCCGCAGCGTCCCATATAGTCTGATGTCCATGGCGCGACAGCGCCCGCCAGCGGATCGACGAGATGTACACTGCGGAAACACGGGCGATCGAGGTGTCGGTCGAGCCAACCTATCTCGAGGACCAATCCTCGCCCGACGAGCATCACTACGTCTGGGCCTATCATGTCCGCATCGTCAATCACGGGCGCGAGCGGGTGCAGCTGCGCAGCCGCTACTGGCGGATCACCGATGAATTCGGCCGGGTGCAGGAGGTTCGCGGCCCCGGCGTCGTCGGCGTCGAGCCGGTGATCGAGCCGGGCAAGGCGTTCCAGTACACCAGCGGTGCGCCGATCGCGACGCCGTCCGGCATCATGGTCGGCACCTATCAGATGGAGACCGCGTCGGGCGAGCGTTTCGACGTGGCGATCCCCGCCTTTTCGCTGGACAGCCCGCATCGGACGATCCGATTGAATTGACGTGACAGACCAAAGTCCTAGATCCCGGACGGCTCCCGGCCGCAACCTGGACCAGCACCGTCAACGACAACCGCCCGGAGAAGCCGGCATCATGACCCGCAACCCCTTCACCCCAGTGGCGGCCAACGTCGCAGCCCAGCCTGCGCGCGCGGTGGAGCATCGCCCGAGCCGGTCCGAGGCCGAGGACGCGGTGCGCGTGCTGCTGCGCTGGGCCGGCGAGGACATCGCGCGCGAAGGGCTGCGCGACACGCCGAAGCGGGTGGTGAAGGCCTATGAGGAATTCTTTCGCGGCTACGATCAGGATCCGGTCGATCTCCTGTCCCGGACCTTCGACGAGGTCGAGGGCTATGACGAGATGGTGCTGCTGCGCGACATCGACTTCGAGTCGCATTGTGAGCACCACATGGTGCCGATCATCGGCAAGGCGCATGTCGCCTATCTGCCGGACCGGCGGGTGATCGGCATCTCGAAGCTGGCGCGGGTGGTCGATGCCTATGCCAAGCGGCTGCAGATCCAGGAGCGGCTGACGGCGCAGATCGCCGGTGCGATCGACCAGGTGCTGAAGCCGCGCGGCGTGGCGGTGATGGTGTCGTCGCAACACCACTGCATGACCACGCGCGGCGTGCACAAGCACGGCACCCAGATGGTGACCAGCTATATGACCGGCGCCTTCCGCGACGATTCCCAGCTGCGGCGCGAGTTCCAGATGATGATTGGAATGCCGGTCTGATCCGCCGCAGAAAGCCTCGAAAGAGGCGGTTTCCCTAGGCTTTCGACTTCACGTCTGTCCCCCTGAGGAGTACCACCGGGGGCATGAACGACGTGGCCAGACATACCCGACTGAAGCGCCGAGGGTCAACGTATTGGTTCAAGGCGAAGGTGCCGAAAGACCTTCAGGGCCGGGGGCGGTTCGTCACCGGCAAGGGCACGCCGAAGACGGACGAGGCATTCAGCCTCCGCACCCGAGACCCTGATGCTGCCCGCCGTGCGGTCGTTGAGGCGTCCCTGAGGTTCGACCAGGAGTGCGACCAGCTTCGCCGGGAGCTTGCCGCCCATGCTGGCCCTGTCGCTCTCCCTGAACGGCCCCTGAACGGGGCTCCGGTTTCGCTGTCCTATCGGCAGTGCGTCGCGCTGTCCGGTCGCTGGCTCCGCGAGATGCTGGCTGTCTACGAGGCACACCCCGACAACGAGGAGGGCAACGCCCTCGGCCTCGATCTCCTCGCCGATGCGGTCGCGGATAGCACGACCGAACAGCATGTCGGGCCGTTCCTCGATCGGCTGCTGTCGGATGAAGGCATCACCGTGGACAAGCCCACCCGCCGGCTGCTGGTCGGGGAGATGGTCAAGGCTCTGGCAGACCATCTGCGGACAGCGACGCGACAGGACGGCGGCGACTTCTCGCCCGCAGGGGGCCTCGAACGGTTCCCTGAATGGGAGCCGCCAGGGAAACCTGCCACAGCCCCGACCGGGGGGCCTGTGGTGACCGCCGATGCGGTCCTGAAGGGCTGGCAGGCGGACCAGCGTCCCGAGCCCCAGACGTTCGACCAGTTCAAGACGACGGTCGAGGCCTTCGCCGCCCATATCGCTCCCCGCCACCTCGGACAGGCGACCAGGGACGACGTGGTCTCTTGGAAGACCGGCCTGCAGGCGGCGGGGCGAAAGCCCTCGACCATCGGCACCTACATGACCAGGGTGAAGACCGTACTGACCCATGCGGTGGGCGAAGGGTTGATCCCAGGCAACCCGTTTGCTGGCGTCCGCAAGCCCGCCGCAAAGGCGAAGAAGGGCACCGGCCGCCGTCCTTTCACCGATGCTGAAGCGGTCACCCTCTTGACCGCTGCCCGATCCCGTCCGGGCTACCTGCGCTGGGTGCCTTGGCTCATGGCGTTCACCGGTGCCAGGGTCTCGGAGGTCTCCCAGCCCATGGTCTCCGATCTGCGGGAACAAGATGGCGTCCACTACCTCGTCGTGACCGAAGACCAGAGCGAGGGTGAGGAGGCAACCCCCAGCGGCGCAGCCGTCAGGAGCCTGAAGACCGAGGCATCTCACCGTCGTCTTCCGATCCACCCCAAGTTGATCGCTGAAGGCTTCCTCGCCTACGCCGAAGGGCTCCCGAAGGACGGCGCCTTGTTCCCCGATATCGGCCTTGATCGGTACGGCCGGCGCGGCTCCATCGCGGCCAACACGCTGCGCCACTGGGTCGAGCGGATGGGCATCGACGATCCCCGCATCGCGCCGAACCACTCATGGCGTCACCGCATGAAGGATCTGCTTCGCAACAGCGGCGCACCTCCGGACGTCCAAGACGCCATCCTCGGCCACGAGGCGGGCCGGAATGCTGGCGACGGCTACGGCCTGGGCTTCGCCGTAAAGGTGCTGCATGACCAACTGTGCCGGATCGCGGTGCCTGAGGGCCTGTAGCGCCGGAATGGGGCCAGGGGGGAAGCGGTGGTCAACACCATCTCCTCCCAACCGGCCTCCCGCAGTTCCCCCAAATTCCTCTTGAGGTAACCCTTCATCTGATGAGGGGAGGTGCCCGCACAGCACCCCCAGTTTTAACCTGGGGGTATCCGCTCGTCACCTGAAGGGCAACTGAGCGGGATCGACAGTGGCCCTGGGCGGTTGAAGGCAAGGTGCTTGCACTGAGTGGTCGCCGCTGGGGATCGGCTGGGCAGGGGTGCCTATCCGATTGGTGCCCTTCTCCTCCTTCACCGGCTTGGGCGGCCGACCGGTGGCCGGGTCAAGCCCATGCTCTGCGCAGTATGCCGCCTTCTCCGCTCGGGCCTGTCGCATGGCCTCCGCTTCAGCCTGCTGCCGGTTCCTGCCGGCTGCCACCTGGGCAGCAATCCACGCCTGCCAGCGGTCGTAACGGGCCACTGCCTCGGCCCTGAAGGCTGCTGCAGCGGCATCCTCCCGCGCCCTCTCCGCTGCCCTCGCCTGCTTTCGAGCTTGGCCCTTCGCAGTGGATGCCCATGCCTGCTTCCGCATGACACCCGTCCGAGCGTCACCCTCGCCACGGGCGTTGACCGTCTTCAGCGAGATGTTACAGCGCCGAAGGTCGAGCGATCCGCCGGGGCCGTAGACCACCCGACCACGGGAGCCGGCCTTGAGGATCAGCCGAGCGACAGCGACCATGCCGTTGCCGTGCCAGACCTTCACCGCAGGCTTCCTGCCGGGGCCGCTGCCGGTGTCGTTCCTGACCCACAAGGGCGAGATGCCGGCCTGTATCAGCACCTCGTAGTCTTCGCGGTCCACGAGGGCGCGCTCGTCGGTGCCTGCCAGCGGCACCATTACGGTGCCCTTACCGGCATCTTCGGGGGCAGCGTCGGTGACGTTCCGGCGGCGGGAGGGGGCAGCGGAGGCCTGCCGCTGGTGCTCCTCCTGCGGGAGGTATCCGACCTGGGTGTGGTCGAGGTTCATGGCGTGTCTCCTGTCCGCGCTCATTGGCGCGATGGTGGGGTGATGGGGGTGTGCAGGGGCGCGATAGGAAAGGCGCTCTGGTCCGGGGATACCGATCTACTCGGCAGCCTCACGAAGGCCGTCCTGGGCGCTACGCGGCCCGGCGAATGGCTCAAATCTGCTGTAGCGAGGGATGCCGTTCCCGGTCTCCTCGCGGATGGTCAGCAGGGCGTAGCGGTGGACGGACTTGATCCGCATGCCGTAGCCGGTCCCATCCCAGGTGTAGGCCGGGCTGTCCGGGTAGCCGGCGGCGACCAGCTTCCGGCAAAGGGCGTTCAAGTCGTGGTCCTCGATCCCCCAAGCCCGATGGAGGGAGCGGGGGCGGTGGTGGCGTGCGATGTCAATGCGCAGTAGCGCCATGGTGTCGTGGTCCTTCTTCAATACGAAACCCGCCTCGGGGATGCCGGGCGGGCTGCGGGTGGTGGTGGGCGTGGCGGGCCGCGCTAGGACGGCCGTTCGTGTTCTGGGCTACGCAGGTGGCGGCGGTGGCAGATCGCCCGTCCTGGGCGCTGCCGGGCCACGGGAAAGGGCATCCTGCATCGCCTCCCCCCAGGCGCCCTCAACGGCCTCTGCGAAGGCATCGTAGAAACGCCCGTCTTCGGTCTCGGGGCCAAGCGCCGGCCGGTCGGACAGTTCCCAGGCCACGGCCGTACCGGCGCCAATGGTCCCATCCGACAGGATCTCGGCCAGGGCCTTGACGGTGATCGTGATCGCGCCGGGGAGGGTGGTCGTGCGGGTCACCTCGGCGGTGCTGTGAACGGGCGCGCTGGTGGGCCTGCTCCCCTGCCAGCGGTGAAACTCGCCCCGGTTGCGGAGGCTGATGGGCATGGTGTTGATCCTTTGGAGGCTCGGCAGAGGCCGGCAAGGTGGCGGTGGGTGGGCATGAAGAAGCCCGCCGAGCCATTGCCGGGCGGGCTGTATACGGACTGGATGGGCTGAAACCCGCAGAGAACTGCGAGAAATTACGATCCCCGTAGTAGGGTGGCCGTGAAGGTATAGGCACCATCCCCTGTGTCACTGCTGGAAGGTGTGACCGAAGGGAAGGAGTAGAGGCGCCAGCCTCCATACGGTGCTGATCGAAGGGAGACTGATGATGATCTTCTCCCCAGGGCTCACTCTCGCTTCACCTGGATGGGCAGCCGGGTGATCTCCCTGAACGTCTCCCGCATCACCACCTCGACGGCATCTGCGGTGGACCTGGGGACGATGACAGCATCATGGATGGGCAGTGCCGTGATGCCCATGGCCTGCAGCTTCAGCAGCACAGCCACGAGGATGTCGCTCTCGGTGCGCTGGGCCTGATGACCAAGGCCCCGGTAGAGCAGCGGTCGCAGCCCCGGATGGGCCAGTTCAATGGCCGTGAGCATCGCCCTGATGGTCAACCCTTCGGGGAACAGCTCTGGGCAGCCATCGGGCGGTCGTTTCATCGGCTTGCCGTTGCCCTCGTAGAAGGAGGCAGCGGCCAACAGCTTCTTCACGCCATCCCGATGCTGTCCGTCGAGCATCGGGAGGCTGTAAAGGTCTCCCGCTGGGGGTACCTGACCGGCCATGCCGTAGAGGATGCGTGGTCCGATCTGGCCGTAGTCGAGGGTGATGGTCTCCTCCCCGTCGAGGCGGATCGCCTTCCGCTCCTCCCTGGTCATCGGCTGCCAGAAGCCCCCGAACAGCCGTCCGCCTGACTGGAATGTCGAGCGGTTGAAGCAGCGGCGCATCCTGCGAAGGCTTGGGTCTACACGACCTGCGCCAGGGTGCTCCCGGAGGACAGTGATGTCGGCCCGCGACAGCCACGTGTTGATGCTCCGTACCTCGTCCCGGAGGCGATCGGTCTCGGCATCGTCGGTGTAGTCGACCAGCTTCCCACGGTCCCAGAAGGAGGCGTCGGGTGCCCTGAGCAAGACGACTTCAGCGGTGGGACACAAGCCTAGGTCGTGGAAGCCGATCCCTGGGAAGGCGGCCTCCTCCAACAGGGCGATCAGCGCCTGTCCGGGCCGGATGATGGACAGCGTACCCTTGCCGTGATCGGTCCCCCAGGCGCCCACTTCGAGGGACGCGAGGGCCACGTCGGGCCGGGCCATGACAGCGATGATGTCGCGCAGGGTCACGCCCAGCCAGGACGGCACGTAGCGGGCAGAGCGGCGACCGAGGGCATCGCGGCTCAGCGACAGCCGCAGCCCAGCGGGCAGCCAGACGCCATCACCATCAGCGACTTCCTCTCCTCCGGTCTCCAGCCAGCGGTAGGCCAGATCGGCGACCAGGGCGGCGACCAGGGACCGGAATGTGTTTCGATCAGCGGGCCGGCGGGCGCGCTTCCGCAACCGGTGCTTCTCCTCCTCCGCCTCAATCAGGGCGCAACAGGTGTCTGCCAGGGCACGGGAAGGGGCCGTGATGGGCAGACGATACGGTTCGAACAGGCGGGTGCGCGTAGCGGCGTCCTCGCCCCAGAGTGGCTTGGGCATGGGTGGTCTCCTCGGCGAGCCACTCAGGGCGGGCCGGTTAGGTGGTTGATGAAGGTGGGCGTTGGGGGCCGTTGGGTGGCGTGACGGGGAAGGGCGCCGCTCCCCCTCCTCCTGCGAAAACTCCGTCCAGACACCCCGTGAGACAGGGAACATCGTGGAGCTTCGCGGCGGTGGCGGCGGCATCCCGCCCCCGACCATCAACGGCCGAGGGCGGTGCCATCACCACCACGTGAGAGGATCGCCATGCGACACAGCCGCAGGACCAGCCCGCCGGAGACGGAGCGACCGTCCCTTGGGGCATAAGTCCCACCTAATCGATCGACGCTTCCGGGAGGATAAGTGTCGGGTAATTCCAGCCGGAAGGCGAATTCTCTAGTTCTTTGATGGGCTTAGCTGAGATCGCTGAGGAGCATGCTCAGTGCCTCTGCGCAGGCCAGGGGGCCGCTGCGGTCGAAGCCCATCCGGGGCCTCTGTCCAGTGCCCTTGACGGGCGCGCGATGGCCCCAGAGCCCCACAACGAGAAACCCGCGTAGCCCGCAGGGCGAGCCTCGGCGCGATCCTCACGGGGACCAGCCGCTAGCTTCGCGAGCTACAGGGCTGGGCAGGGGGCATAAGTGTCCGGCATTCGCGAGCTTCAGCGAGCTTCAGGGCCTCAGGCCGCGTCCCTGCACCGCATGATGGTCTGGCGGCTCGTCCCGTACTCCCTGGCCAGGGCCGCCACCGCCGCGCCCTCAGTGAGCTTCTGAGCGATCTCCTTCCGGGTCACCTCGGTGAGCCCGTGGGGCCGCCCCAGCGTCTTCCCTTCGGCCTTGGCCCGGACCAATCCCGCCTGCGTCCGCTCGATCAGTAGATCACGCTCGAACTCGGCCACGGCGGCAATCACTCCCATGGTCATCTTCCCGGCCGGGCTGGTCAGATCGACACCACCGAGGGCTAGGCAGTGGACCTTGACGCCGATCCCCGCCAGCCGCTCGACCGTGGCCCGGACATCCATCGCGTTCCGGCCGAGGCGGTCCAGCTTGGTGACCACCAGGACATCCCCAGCCTCCAGCCGGTCGACCAGCTTGGCGAAGCCGGGCCGCTCGAATGCGCTGGTGCTGCCCGACACGGTCTCGGCCACCATGCGGCGGGGCTGGACGTTGAAGCCGGCAGCCTCGATCTCCTGGCGCTGGTTCTCGGTGGTCTGGTCCGTGGTCGAGACCCGGAGATAGGCGAAGGTCCGGGTGGTGGTCGCGGTCATGGTCGATCCCCCTGGGGTGTCCGTAAAGGTGCCTCAGGATATGGACATGCCCAGAATCGTGTCAAGTCTACTTTACGGACAGGGCTGGAGGAGGTGTCCGAAACCGGTCGATTGTGAACAGGCAGCCTGAAGCGGCAGCCCTCGGCCCCGCGGCTCGTCACGGCCCGAACATGAGGCGACCCGCCATGTGGTGGGGTCACTGGCGGGTCGCTGAGGATGTGTGCACAATTAATTTGTCAGGCGATTGTAACATATTGAAACAAAACTGGGGCACTGCCTGAAAGGATGACCCGGCCGGTACAGCGCGCGGGGATCATCCCCTCGGCTCAAGTGTCCGGGCGGCCACCGCGAGCCAGGGTGGGCAGCCGCCAGGGCAGCAGCAGGAGCAGCGGCGAGGGTGCCCCGGACAGGCGGCAGCAGGCTGGCCTAGGCTGTGAGGTAGCGGCGGGCAAGAGCGGCCGACCTAGGCGCTTCCGTGACGCTTGGTGGCCCATGGCCACTGGGGCAACGGGCCTTCCCGGATGGATGGACCGTGCCTTGGCTCGGCCGTGGCCGGCCTCTTGCTCCCTTCACGGGCACCGAGCGAGCCCGCGCGGGGCCATGAGGTCCGCAGTGGCCGACCTCTTCCCAGGGCGCTGGACGCGCCCCCCTACGGGGGGAAGCCCGCCCTTCTCTATATGTTCGATGCCCCCTCGAATTTTTTTCCAGTTTCCATCCGGGCACCTTGAGGGTCTCCGGAGGTGCGGTGGCAGTTTAAAGTGGCCTCTTCTCAATCGGTGCAAGTATCTGTGGGGTGCGGTCGGCATGTGTGCTATCCGCCACATCAGTAACGAAATGTTGTGGATAACACACATAGTCGAATATATTGAAAATTGTCGTGAGCTGTATTATATTGCGGCCCGCCGCTCGCCCTCAGGCGAAGAACATCCAAGGAGCATCGGCATGGGCCACCTCCATCTCAGCATCACCGTCGGCATCGGTGGTGAGCGCTTGACCCGCTTCGTCGTGGCGGTGGTGGTGCTACTGCTGCTGTTCTGGGCGCTATGACCCCGGATCTCGCAGAGGGCCGCGCCATGGAAACCATCGTTCCCCAGCTTCGTCGCACCGCTTGGCACGAGGCGGGGCATGTCGTTGCCGCCCACCTGATGGGGTGGACGCTGGGCGCCGCGCGGATCAGCCCTGACGACTGGTCCGGATCGACGGAGGCAGCGCCACCGGCCTGCGTGACCCTTCGGGACCATCTTGTGATGCTCCACGCGGGCGACCTGGGGGCGAACCTGTCGGAGATCGAAGCCCAGGGCGACGACATGGCTGCGGCGAGAGACTGGAGGAAGATCCATGACGAACTGGAGGCGGCCTTCCCCGACGATAATGAGGCCCAGGTCGGAGAGTGGCGGGCAGCGGAGAAGATCGCTCGCGACCTTCTGAACCGGCACCGGCCCGCCGTGGAGCGCATCGCCGAAGCCCTCCTGAGGTCCCCCGCCCATGCCCTGAGCGGGGATCAGATCGCGGCCCTTCTCGTGGCCCCTACAGGGGATCTCTAGGCTCCCGCCGCGCGCTGCTGTGCTTCACTGGACACAGTTCTGGACCGCGTAGGCGCACTGTTCGCCTCGCGTGAGAAGTCCCCCGGTAGGGCCAGCGTAGTTCACCGCCGAGACCTGTCCCCCGATCATCACCACGTTGACGACGCAATAGCGGGCTCGGGTAGAACTGGAGCCGAAGCTGTTGGTGGTGGCGAACCCGGTGGCGACCCCGGACGAGTAAGCCATTGCGCTCGCGGTCGTGGTCGAGGTGCCTGCGGCGAAGGTATCGGTGCGGCCTCCGGAGCCATAGGTCCACACCTCGGTGCTGCCTTCGGCCAGCCGCGCTGCCGGCACACCCATGCACGCAAGCACGCGCTCTCGCGACATCCCGACCATCTGCTTCTGCGCAGTGGATGCGGTCTCGGCTCGCTGTATCGAGCACGACGCTACAAGGGTCACCGCCGCGAGGACGGCTGAGGCCTGCCAATTGGTCTTCATGACAATCACCTGAACAATGGCTGATCCAAACGTATTCAGCTAAGCGCGCGCCGCTGGGCATTTGCAAGTGTTTTGAGGGTGTTAAGGGGCGGCCTTCAGGGCGCGGTTGCTCGTGCTCCTCCCGGCTGTGACATGAAGGGCGCGCAAGTCTGCGGCTCATGGAAAATAACCACCGTTTCTTCACTGGGTATTCACTGGCCTATCGCGTGGGTTATCCACAAAGAGAGCAAATTTTCCAATTTAAATACTTGTTTTTGACTTATCATGCCGGCTCTATGAAGTGGGTGGCGCGATCGTGCGACGCCTGGATTGGCACTTAGCCGCAACGCAAGGGCATCATGAAGATCACCATCGAAATCGCGCTCAAGCACATGGTCGTCATCCTCCTGCTTCTGTCCCTGGTCTGGGCGTGAAGCTGCCTCTCGACGGCACCATCCGGGGCAGCCCCACCGGGGCCGTTCGGATCGCCCGTGATCGCTGGGGCTTCCCTACCGCCTCATGCTCGGTGTCGCGTACAGTCACCCAGTCGTGGCCTTGGGGAGGGGCGCCAGCATGGGCGGTGGGGATCTACCTGGATGGGCATCCGAGTTGCTGTCCGCGCTCGTTTCTGGCGGGATCGGCATTCTGGGTGTGTGGGTCGGGGCGCGTGTTGCGCACGGGAGCCAGCGGGAGCTTGCGGAGCGGGACCGGGAAGAGAACCGCAGGGGGCTTGCAGCGGCCCTGGCAGCAGAACTGGAAGGCTACTTCGCCATCGTCCACCGGAGGGGCCATGTGGAGAGGGCGCAGCGCATCAGAAGGCAGCTTGCAATCGATGGTGTTCCAATCGGGGGCTGGTTGCGGGCCGATGAGGGGCCGCTTGATCCGTTTCCCATTGCTCAGGCCCGCATGGCGGATATCGGCATTCTCGGCCCCGTGGCGTCCGATCTCGCTCGGCTCTACACCTGGATTGCTGGTGTTCGTACGACGCTGATAGAGGTCGAGCGGGGCAGGTTCGATGCACTGGCGCCAGACGGAAAGCTGGAACTAGTCGAGGAGGAGCTTCAAGTCTGGGCCGAAGCCCAGGCCATGGCGGACCAATTGCTCCCGAAGCTCCGCGCCATTGCCACCGAGCCAAAGCAGGGGTGAGGCTGAAACACAACGGCGCCCCGTGAGGGACGCCGCCGGTGCTCGTCTAGCACTTGATGGGCTTTGCTACGGCCCTGACCTCCTCGGGGGCTCGGCCTGTGGGCTGCGCGCCGCTGCGACGCATAGCGACACGATCAGGCACCCGACGCCGGTCCCGAGGAACAGCCCCAGCACGAACGCCAGGGCCATTGGAGCGATGCCGCCTGCGATCACTTGGCAGCCTCCACGGTGGCGGGGGCGGCCTTGGCCAACGGATGGGGCGGGAAGCAGGTCAATGCGAACGCGGCGCAGGACCGGCAGGCTCGGGAGAAGGCCCGATCGCCGCCATGGGCGAGGCACGGTACGGTAGCCGTGGTCGCCTCGGTGACGGTGGTTTCCTGGGCGGTGGCGGCGCTGTGGTCAGTCATGGTCGCAACTCCTGTACTGGCCCTCTCACGGGCCTCTTGCGGGTTGCCTTCCATGCCCTCCGGGTGTACCACCGGGTGGGGACCGACGATGTCGGGAACCTAGGATTTCTGCGGCTCTCCGGTTGACCCGCCATTCCAGATGATGATCGGGATGCCGGTGTAACCGGCCCTGATCCGGGCAGATTTGCCCCCCGCCGACCATCGCTCCGCCGAATATTATCGGCATGACGGTGGACGCGGGGGCGCCCGACCCTGTATCTCAGCCGGCATTATGCCTGCTTCCCACAGCGAAGAGACGGACGAACCTCCGTCTAGCGGCCGCCGATGATCGTCGAACTCGTCATCGTCGTGGCTCTCATCCTGATCAACGCCTTTTTCGCGATGTCGGAACTGGCCTTGGTCTCCGCCCGCCGCGCCCGGCTGCAGGGCATGGCCGAACAGGGCCATCGCGGCGCCCGCGCCGCCCTCGCCTTGGCCGAGGACCCCAATCGCCTGCTGTCGACCGTGCAGGTCGGCATCACCCTGATCGGCATCTTCGCCGGCGCCTTCGGCGGCGCCACCCTGTCGGTGCCGCTGCGCGACTGGCTGGTCACCCTGCCCGGGATGGCCCCCTGGGCCGACGAGCTGTCCTTCGCCCTGGTGGTGGTCGCCATCACCTATTTCTCGCTGATCATCGGCGAGCTGGTGCCGAAGCGGATCGCGCTGAACCATGCCGAAGCCATCGCCGCCCGCGTCGCCCGGCCGATGCAGATGGTGGCGGCGGTCGGCGCCCCGATCGTCTGGCTGCTGCAGCGCTCGACCGAGCTGGTGCTGCGCCTGCTCGGCGTCTCCGCCGTCCCCGCCCAGACGGTGACGGAGGAGGAGGTGAAGACACTGATCGCCGAGGGCACCGAGGCCGGCGTCTTCGTCGAGGCCGAGCGCGAGATGATCGACGGCGTGCTGCGCCTGGCCGACCGGTCGGTGCGGTCGATCATGACACCGCGGCACGAGATGGTCTGGGTCGACCTCGAGGACAGCCCGGACGAGATCCGCAGGACCATCGCCGAAAGCGGCTGCAGCCGCTTCCCGGTGGCACGCGGCTCGCTGGACGAGCTCGAGGGCGTGATCCAGACCAAGGACCTGCTCGACCGCATGCTCGGCGGCGGCCCGTTCGACGTGGCCGAGACCATGCGGCCGCCGCTGGTGGTGCCAGACGGCACCCCGGCGCTGAAGCTGCTGACCACCTTCCGCAGCGCGCCGATCCACCTCGCCGTGGTGGTCGACGAATACGGCAGCGTCGAAGGGCTGGTGACGCCGAGCGACATCCTGGCGGCGATCGCCGGCGAGGTGGCCGACCTGACCGACATCGCCGGCGGCTACTCGATCGTCCGGCGCGACGACGGCAGCTGGCTGGTCGACGCCATGATCCCGATCGACGAGGTCGAGCGCCTGCTGCGCCTGCGCGGCCTGCGTTCGGAGGACGGCGACTACCAGACCCTGGCCGGCTTCGTGCTCTGGCACCTCGGCCACCTGCCGAAGGTGGCGGAGAGCTTCACCGAGAACGGCGTGCGCTACGAGGTCATCGACCTCGACGGCAACCGCATCGACAAGGTGCTGGTGCGGGTGGACCAGACGGAGCCGTAAGGCTTTCGGAACCCCTTTGTCATTGCCGGGCCTGACCCGGCAATCCAGAAGGTCTCGACATCGTCTGGATGCCCGGGTCAAGCCCGGGCATGACAGGAATGGACGAACGTGGTCCTCTGTAAGCCCCGCCGAGCATCAGCCGATGGAGCATCCGATGCAGGTGACCGTCGCTGTAGCCAAAGCCCGGCTGTCCAAGCTCATCGACGCTACATTGTCCGGCGAGGAGGTGGTGATCGCCAGGCGAGGCCGGCCGGTGGCCAAGCTGGTCCCGATTCCGCACCGGAAGTTCCGCATCGGCCTGCTGTCGGACCAGCTCAGCGGTCCGGTGCCGGACTTCTTCGAGCCGCTCGACGAGAACGACCTCTCAGCCTGGGAAGGCGGCAGGTAACATCGGCAGCCTTGAGATCGATTCTCCGGTTCTTTCCCGTCATGGCGAGGCGCGCAGCGCCGTGGCCATCCAGGAGGCCGGCGCCGCTGGATGGCCACGCCCCTTCAGGGCTCGCCATGACGGTCAATATTTCGGGCCGTTGGTTATAACGGCAACATCGACCGACCTCAGACCGCCAGCTCCTGCTGGTGCGGCTGGGAGTGGCGGATGGCCTGTTCCAGGTCGACCGAGACCAGCTGGCTCACGCCCCGCTCGATCATGGTGACGCCGTAGAGCCGGTTCACCCGGGCCATGGTCATGCGGTGGTGGGTGATGATCAGGAAGCGGGTGCGGCCGCCCTCCGCCAGCTCGGTCAGAAGTGTGCACAACCGGTCGACATTGGCGTCGTCGAGCGGCGCGTCGACCTCGTCCAGCACGCAGATCGGCGCCGGGTTGGTCAGGAACACGGCGAAGATCAGCGCCGCCGCCGTCAGCGCCTGCTCGCCGCCCGACAGCAGCGACAGGTGCTGCAGCTTCTTGCCCGGCGGGCTGGCGAAGATCTCCAGCCCCGCCTCCAGCGGGTCCTCGGTGTCGGTCAGGGACAGCTGCGCCTTGCCGCCGCCGAACAGCCGGGTGAACAGCGCCCGGAAATGGCCGTCGACCACGTCGAAGCTGGCCACCAGCCGCTCCCGCGCCTCGCGGTTCAGCGAGGCGATGCCCTGGCGCAGCTTGGCGATGGCGGCAGTCAGGTCCTCCTTCTCCGCCGACAGCCGGGTGTGCTGCGATTCGATCTCGACGATCTCGACCTCGGCCCGCAGGTTGACCGGCCCCATGCCCTCGCGCTCGCGGTTCAGCCGGTCGAGCCTGCGGGTGATGTCCTCCTGATCGGGCAGCGGCGCGTCCGGTGTCAGCCCGGCCAGGCCGGCCACCGCCTCGGGCGCGCAGTCCAGACGCTCGGCGATGCGGCTGCGCAGGCCTTCGACTGCGGTCTGGCCCGCGACCACAGCCGCCTCGCCGCGCACCCGGGCCTCGCGCGATTCGGCCAAAGCGGATTCGGCGGCGCGCAGGGCGCGGTCCGCGGCCTCCTGGCGCTGCTCGCCGACCGCCAGCGCATCGGCGGCCATGCGGCGGCGGCGCTCGGCCTCGTCGATCCGGCCTATCAGGGCCTCGCGCCGGGCGGCGATCTCGGCCGGCCTTGCGTCCAGCTCCAGCAGCGTCGCCTGCGATTCCTCGAGGCGCGCCTCCAGCTCGGCCAGCCGGTCGGCGCTGCCCCTCGCGCGGCTGTCCCAGCCCTGCACCTCGCTCTCGATCGCGCGCAGCCGCCCGCGCCGGCCGCCGGCCTCGCGCTGCAGCCGCTCCAGCGCCGATTGCCGGGCGCCCAGCCCGGACCGCGCCTCGGCCAGGGCCGAGCGGATCTCGCTCACGGCGCGGCGCTGGGCCTCGCCGTCGGGCAGCGCCGCGATCTCGGCCGCCACCTCCTCGCGCTCGCGCATCGACTCGTCGCGGTCGAACTGCATGCCTTCGACGACTTCGAGCTCG
>NZ_VCCH02000129.1 GCF_005938675.2 Mycobacterium sp. KBS0706 | reverse complement strand
GCAGCACCCGGCTCTGGCCGTAAGCGATGTTGCTGTCGTAGCGACCGATGAGCTTCGCCCCTTGCGCCCGGTGGCGGTGCTGCTCTGCAGCGCCGCGGTCACTCCGAGCCCGACCAGGAAGGCGTTGAGGCGGTAGTGCAAGCTCCGCCCCAGCACCCGGCGCAGGTTCGAGCCGAAGGCGCGCATCACCCCGGTCGAGACCATGTGAACGCCCCACAGCAGCAGGGCGACATAGCCGGCGAGATTCAGGAGAGTCAGCGTGCCGGTCATGCAGCCGTCGGGGGCATCGCGAGTTTCCTGGATGGCGAGATTGAGGTCCTGGACCCTAGGACCAGAATGCCCACCAGATCCGGCTTGCAACCGTCATGACAGTGGCGAATTTGGGACAAAGCTGGCGCGAGCGCTGACGCGCCGGCCGTCGCCCGCCCTTCGTCACCTTCCCGGTCGGCGGAATGCACTTCCGATTTTATCGACTCTACATGGCGGAATGCCCGGATGACACTTCTCGGAACGAGGTAGGCACTAAACCGGATACCGTCATCAAGAGTTCATCATGCGCCTGTAGATGTGCCGCTTCCGCACCGGAACAGAGGTGGATGGAAGCGTGCTGCGATTCCTGGCCGCGCGGGCAGGCCGTGCCGTACTGACGCTCTTTCTGTGCGTTACGGGGGTGTTCCTGGCCCTGCGCCTGGCCGGAGACCCCGCCGACATCATGCTCTCGATCGACACGCCGCCGGATGTGCGCGCCTATTACCGCGAGCTCTGGGGCCTCGACCGGCCGCTGATCGAACAGTACGAGCTCTACCTCGCCAGCGCGGTCCGGGGCGATTTCGGCGTCTCCTTCGCCGACAACCGCCCAGCCTTCACCGCCGTGGCCGAGGCCCTGCCGAAGACCGCGCTGCTCGGCCTGTCCGCCTTGCTCCTGGCCCTGCTGGTTGGCCTGCCGCTCGGGGTCGTTGCGGCGGTGAGGCACAACAGCGCGATCGACCGGATCGCCATGGCGTCGGCCGTGTTCGGCTACGCCATCCCGATCTTCTTCCTGGGCATCCTGCTGATCCTGCTGTTCGCGCTGAAGCTGCGCGTCCTGCCCTCCGCCGGCTCCGAGACCCCGCTGCACCTGCTACTGCCGATGGTGACGCTCGGCCTGCCGCTGGCCGGGCGGCTGGCCCGCTTCGCCCGCACCTCGACGCTGGAGGTGCTGGGCAAGCCCTTCATCCGGGCCGCGCGCGGGCGGGGCGTGCGGCCGTTCGGCCTGATCGTCCACCATGCCCTGCCGAATGCCGCGGTGCCGCTGCTGATGTTCCTCGGCATCGAGATCGGCGGCATCCTGGCCGGTGGCGCGGTGACGGAGACGATCTTCGCCTGGCCGGGGCTCGGCCGGCTGCTGGTCGATGCCGTTGGGACGCGCGACCTGCCGGTGGTGCAGGCCTGCATCCTGACCATCACCCTGATCATGGTCTCGGCCAACCTGCTGACGGATGTGCTGCACATCCTGATCGATCCGCGCCTCGGCGGCTTCCGGTCGGCCCGGGGGGCCGCGGCCTGATGGCGAGCATTCCATCCGACACGCCGCGGCGGCGGACCGGCCCGGCGATGCCACCGATCGTGACCGCCTCTGCGGCCTTCCTGATCCTGATGGTGCTGGTCGCGGTCTTCGCCGACCAGCTGGCGCCGGTCCATTACGCCGCCCAGAACCTCACCGCCCGCTTCCGGCCGCCGATGTCCGAGGCCGGCGGCATGACCCATCTGCTCGGCACCGACCATCTCGGCCGGGACGTGTTCAGCCGGCTGATCTATGCCACGCGCAGCTCGATCCTGATCGCCGTGCTCGGCACGCTGATCGGGGCGGTCTTTGGCACCATGCTCGGCTTTGTCGCCGCGCGGTTCCGGGGGATGGTCGACCACGCTATCATGATGATGGTCGACGCGCAGGCCGCCATCCCGGCACTGCTGCTGGCGCTGACCATGCTCGCCTTCTTCGGCAACAACCTCGTGCTGTTCGTCATCTTGGTCAGCATCGACGGCTGGGACCGGTACACGAAGCTGACGCGCGGCCTCGTCGTGTCGGAGCAGAAGGCCGACTACATCAACGCGGTGGAGGCGCTGGGGGCCCGGTCGGGGCGGCTGATCCTGCGCCACCTCCTGCCCAACATCATCGCGTCACTGGTGGTGCAGGCGACGCTGAACTTCCCTGGCACGATCCTGCTGGAGACCTCGCTCTCCTTCCTCGGCCTCGGCGTGCAGCCGCCGGGCACCTCGCTGGGGCTGATGCTGGGCGAAGGCCGCCGCTACCTGCTGAACGCCTGGTGGATCGCCACATTCCCGGGCCTGGCGATCTTCCTGACCACGCTGGCCATGAGCCTGTTCGGCGACTGGCTGCGCGACCGGCTCGACCCCACCACCGACAGGAGCTGAGCCTGCCATGATCACCTCGGCCCCGCACCGGCCCCTCGCCATCGCCCATCGCGGCGGCGCCCTGCTGGCGCCCGAGAACACCGCGCAGGCCTTCCGCGCCGCCGCCCTGGCGGGGGCCGACGCGGTCGAGACCGACATCCGCCTCACCCACGACGGCGCCCTGGTCTGCGTCCATGATTCGGACCTCCGGCGCCTGTGCGGCGATCCCCGGGCGGTCGCCGATCTCGACCTGGCGATGCTGCGCCGCCTGCTGCCCCCGGTGATGACGCTGGCGGAGGCGATCGCCGTCTCCGCCCCGCTCGGCCTGCTGCTCGACGTCAAGCGGATGGAGCCGGAGGTGCTGCCGCCGATCCTGGCCGCGGTGCAGGCCGCCGAGGCCGGGCCGCGGACCCTGCTGGGCCTGCGCGATCTCGGCCTGGTCGCCGCCGCCCGGGCGCTGGCTCCCGCCGCCACCATCCTGGCCTTCGCCGCCGACCCCGACAGCGCCGCCGCCGTGCGGGCCGCGGGGGCGGACTGGTTCCGGCTGTGGCAGGGCGACGCGACACCCGAGCGGGCGGCGGCAGTGCGCGCCGCCGGCCTGCGGCTGGCGGTCATGGTCGGCCAGCCCCGCGCCGTGCCGCTGCCGGAGTATCCCCCCTTCCCTGTCGGCACCATCGACCGCGACGGCCTCGAACGCCTGCGGGCCCTGGCGCCCGACGCCATCCTGCTCGACGACCCTCGTCTGCTTGCCGGCGAGACCGAACCGCCCGCCGCGCCGCCGCAGGCGAGCCCCTGACCTTCACTCAAGGAGACCAGAGTTGATCACGATCTCTCGCCGCCGCGTCCTCGAGGGGGCGGCCGCCATGCCGATCCTGCTCAGCGCCGCCTCGCACGGCTTCGCCGCCACCGGCGGCCGCCCGGACTTCACCGTCGCCGTGGCCGACCTGCCGGCGACGCTGGAGCCGGCGCGCGAGCTGTCCAATGTCGGCACACGCGTCACCTATTCGATCTTCGACACGCTGATCCGCCGCGACTTCCTGGGTGCGCCGGATGGCGGCGGGTCGGAACTGAAGCCGCATCTCGCCACCAGATGGGAGCGGGCGTCGCCGTCCGAGCTGATCGTCACGCTGCGCCAGGGCGTGAAGTTCCACAACGGCGACGAGTTGACCTCCGACGACGTCGCCTACACCTTCCGCGAGGGCCGGATGTGGGGCGAGAAGGCGCAGATCCCCGGCGGCCGGCCCTATTTCGGCATCCTGGCGGCGGTCGAGCCGGTCGACCGCTACACCGTCCGCTTCCGCACCAAGGCCCCGGACGTGCTGCTAGAGCAGCGGCTGGCCTCCTGGTGCGCCTGGATCGTCAACAAGCGCGCCTATGAGGAGATGGGCTTCGAGGCCTATTCCCGGCAGCCGGTCGCGACCGGGCCCTACAAGGTGGTGTCGCACAACCCGACCGACGCCACCGCGCTGGAGGCCTTCGACGACTATTTCCTGGGCACGCCCTCGGCCGCGCGGGTGACCTTCAAGCGGGTGCCGGAGCTGGCCGCCCGGGTCGCCGGCCTGGTCGCCGGCGACTACGACCTGATCACCAATGTCCCGCCCGACCAGATGGAGGTCGTCGCCGGATACCCCGACATCGATGTCCGGTCGGTGGTGCTGGCGAATATCCATGTGCTGTGCTTCAGCGGCAAGGACAAGGTGCTGGCCGACAAGCGCATCCGGCAGGCGCTGAGCTGCGCGATCGACCGGCAGCAGCTGGTGGACGCGTTGTGGCAGGGCACGGCCAAGGTGCCGGCCAGCCACAACTATCCGGAATACGGCCAGATGTTCCTCGAGGGCCGCAAGCTGCCCTTCGACCCCGACCGCGCCAAGGCGCTGCTGGCCGAGGCCGGCTACAAGGGCGAGCCGATCGTCTACCGCACCCGGCCGAACTACTACACCAATGCGGTCGAGGCCGGGCAGATCCTGATCGAGCAGTGGAAGGCGGTCGGCATCAACGCCTCGCTGCAGGTGGTCGAGAACGACACCGGCATGCGCGGCCCCGACGCCCAGATCTTCAACTGGTCGAACTCGACCCGGCTGCCGGACCCGCTGGGCGCGCTGTGGATCGCCTGGGGCCCGGGCGGCGAGATCCAGGTCTCGGGCTTCTGGAGCACGCCCGAAGCCTTCAACAAGGCCGGCCGGGCGCTGGAGGCCGAGACCGACCCGGCGAAGCGCAAGGCGCTGTTCGGCGAGATGCTCGATGTCTGGGAGGACGAGGCGCCGGGCACGATCCTGTACCAGCCGAGCGAAGCCTACGCGATCAAGAAGTCGATCGCCTGGCGGCCGACGACCTTCTATTTCATGGATCTGCGGCCCGACAACCTGTCCTTCGGCCAGGCCTGAGGCCTGAGGCCTGGGGCGGACCGGGCGACGGCCCGGTCCGCAGCCGTCCCTACTCGCCGCCCAGGATGAAGCGGCGGCCATCCTGCTCGACGATGTCGACGAATTGGCGGAACGCACCCGTCCCGGCTTCGTGGCGCAGGATCCGCGGCTCCTCCCGCGCGGGGCGGGTCAGGTCGCGGCCCATCATGCTGCCGGCTGGCGCCTCGCCGAGCAGGCCGAGCACGGTCGGGGCGATGTCGATGATCCCGGCGGGCGCGGCCGACAGAGCGCCCTCGCCCGTCCCGGTCGAGACGATCAGCACCGTGTTCAGCTCGTGCCGGTTGATGCCGCCATGCATGCCGCCGCCGAGCGGCACGTCGCCCGGCGTCATGATGCCCTGGCCGGGCAGGCCGTAGCCGTCCAGCGACAGATCCGAACGCAGCACGAACATCAGCTCCGGTTGGCGGTCATGGCCGTTGCCCAGCAGGGTGAGCGACAGGGTTCCGGGAATCTCGCCCTCGGTGCCGTTGGCGCCGCGGGAGAAGACATGGCCGACCTCCGGCTGGTCCATCAGCCAGGCGGCGATGCGCGGCAGGGCGGTTTCGTCCCGGCCGAGCGGCCGGATCTCGCCGCTGCGGCCGCCGGTGGCGGTGAAGGCGGCGCCGTCCAGCCGGTCCTTGAGGCCGATGTCGAAGCCGGCCTTGCCGGCCTCGGCGAATAGCGGATGGATCGTGGTCGCCGAGATCTGGCCGTGGTCGGAGGCGGCGATGACGGCGATGCGGTCGGCGTTCGGCTGGGCGTCGACCCAGTCGAGGATCGTGCCGAAGGCCGCGTCCGCCTCCCGCAGCCCCGCCTTCGCCTCAGGCGAGCCCAGGCCCTTGTAGTGGTAAGTCGTGTCCGGCTCGTTGAACCAGACCAGGGCCGCGTCGGGCTTCAGCACCGGCAGCACATGCTCCGCCATCACCCGCCCGGCATAGCGCAGCTCGTCCAGGCGCGGCAGCTGGCGCGCCGGCAGCGGCCCCAGGCGCTGTATCACCTCGGCGATCGTCTCCGGGGTCTGGGTGCCGTCCTCGCCGGAGATCGAAAAGGTCCAGTGCCCGTTGCGACGAGTGCGGGGGTTGATGAAATAGGTCGAGCCGGCCGATCCGGTGTGGACCACCGCCAGCCGCCGCCCGGCCCGGGCTAGGCGGTCGCCGAAGGTGTCGACATCGACCAGGCGCCCGTCGTGATGGGCGTCGACCTGGCGGATCAGCTCGCCCTGGCCAGTGTCGAACACCCGGCCGGGCAGCGCCGCCGGATGGTAGAAGGCGTTGCCGACGATGCCGTGCATGGTGGGCGGCGCGCCGGTCGCGATCGAGCTGGTGGCGACGCGCGTCACTGACGGGAACACGCTGCGCGCCTCGCGGAACCAGGTGCCCCGGGCGGCCAGCCGCAGCAGATTGGGCGTCAGCTCGGGCGTCACCATGTCCGGGCGCAGCCCGTCGAACACCGCCACGATGACCTGGTCGGCGGTCGGCCTTTCATCACGAGTCATGAACATCTTTCTCGGAAGAACGGGAAGGAATCAGGCAGCTGCGGCCCGGGAATCGGCCGGGACCAGATGACAGGCGGCCAGCCTCCCGTCCGGCGCCGGGCGCAGGGCCGGCGCTTCGGTCCGGCAGAGCGGCAGCGCCCGCGGGCAGCGGGGATGGAAGGCGCAGCCCGAGGGCCGGTCCACCGGGTTCGGCGGGTCGCCGGCCAGGACGATGCGCTCGCGCCGCCGCGGCCGCAGCCCCGGCACGGCGGAGACCAGGGCTTCGGTGTAGGGATGGGCCGGCGCGTGGAACAGCTGGTCGGGCCGCCCCAGCTCGACGATCCGCCCGAGATACATCACCGCGACCTCGTCGGCGACCTGCCGGACCACCTTCAGGTCGTGGCTGATGAACAGATAGGCGATACCCGTGCGTGCCTGCAGGTCCTGCAGCAGGTTGATCACCTGCGCCGCCACCGAGACGTCCAGCGCCGAGACGGCCTCGTCGCAGACCACCAGCTTCGGATCGAGGATCAGCGCCCGCGCGATGACCACGCGCTGGCGCTGGCCGCCCGACAGCTCGTGCGGATGGCGGCCGAACAGCTCGGGGCGCAGCCCGACGGCGTCGAACAGCGACAGGGCCCGGTCCTGGCGCGCGGTGTCGCCGGCCTCGAGGCCGTGGATCGCCAGCGGCTCCAGCACCTGCTCGCCGACCGTCAGGCGCCGGTCCAGCGCGGCCATCGGGTCCTGGTAGATCATCTGCATCGACCGGCGCTGGTCGCGCCACCGGGCGTCGCGCAAAGCCGTCACCGGCTCTCCGTCAAAGGCGATGCGGCCCGAGCTGGCCGGGATCATCCCCAGCACCAGCTTCGCGGTGGTCGACTTGCCGCAGCCGGATTCCCCGACGATGCCGAGCGTACTCCCGGCCGCCAGCGTGAAGCCGACCCCGTCGACCGCATGCAGGATCCCGCCGCGGCGACCGGCGACCGGGTACTGCTTGGCCAGTCGCTCGACCGACAGGAGGGCGGTCATGCCAGGGCCTCCTCGCGCCGCCGTGGGGCGGGAACGGCCGCATCTGCGGCGGAGAGCACGTCGAGCCTGAGACAGGCTGCCAGGCGCTGCGGCCCGCCGGCCACGGTCAGCGGCGGCACGATCCGGCCGCACAGCGCCGCGGCCGACGGGCAGCGCGGCGCGAAAGCACATCCCGGCGGCAGCGCCTGTGGCGCCGGCACCGTACCCGGCAGCGGGCGCAGCCGTGTGCGCGGCCCATCGAGGTCCGGCAGCGCCCCCAGCAGCCCGCGCGTGTAGGGGTGGCGCGGATCGCCGAGCAGGTCGTCGGTCGGCCCGGTCTCGACGACGCGGCCGGCATACATCACGGCGATGCGGTCGCACAGCTCGGCCACCACGCCGAGATCGTGCGAGATCAGCACCAGCGCCATGCCGGTGTCCCGCCGGATGTCGTGCAGCAGGTCGAGGATCTGGGCCTGGATGGTCGCGTCCAGCGCGGTCGTCGGCTCGTCCGCGACCAGCAGGTCGGGCCCGCCGGCCAGGGCGATCGCGATCATCACCCGCTGATTCGTGCCGCCCGACAGCTCGTGCGGGTACTGCCGCAGGCGGCGCCGGGCGTCGGCGATGCCGACCCGGTCGAGCAGCCGCAGCGCCTCCGCCTCGGCCGCGGCGCCCCGCAGGCCGCGATGCAGCCGCAGCGCCTCACCGATCTGCCGGGCGATGCGGTGGACAGGGTTGAGCGAGCTCGTCGGGTCCTGGAAGACGAGGCCGATCCGGCCGCCGCGGATGGCCGCCAGGTCGCGCTCGGCCAGCGCCGCCAAGTCGCGACCGTCCAAGAGGACGCGGCCGGAGGTGACGGCCTGCCGGCCGAGCAGTCGGAGGGCCGCGAGCCAGGTCACGCTCTTGCCGCAGCCGGATTCGCCGACGATACCCAGGGCCTCGCCCGGCGCGACCGCCAGGTCGATGCCGTGGACCACCGGCACCCGTTCTCCACCGCTCAGAAAGCCGACGGAGAAGGATTCGAGCGCCAGCAGGGAGGCCGCGGCGAGGCTTCGGGGACGTAAGGTCGCCGACGCGGGCGCCTGCGGTGTGGGGGTGTCGGTCTCGCGATCATGCATTTCGCCCTGGGGTTTAGTACGGGCATGATGACCGGATGATGACGGCCTCACGTCTTTGATCTGGGATCAAGTCACAGGGAAGCGCATGCCATCTTTCAGGTTGAGCGCGTCCGCGGCGCGCCGACTGTGTTGAAAAAATCGGAACGCTATTTTCGAACGCAACAAACAGCTCAGAGACAGGCGGCCGGAGAGCGAGAAGATGCTATATGGCCGCCGGATCTGCAGCAAACTTGCTCGACTTTGCGCTCCAAGTAGTCATTCGGGGCCTTTTCAACGATATCCGCTAATAGCGGTCGTCGCAGCGAAGACTCCGAACCGGACATCGCTCAACGCAGCACTTGGTGCTCCAATCCGGCAGCATTTTCCCGCTCCGATGGCGCCCGAAGCGGACTGTGTCCGGGCATCTCCGAAGCGGACAGTGTTGGGATGGACTGACAGGGACCGCTCCGTTGTCACTTTCCAGGCTGAAATTTGGCTAAATAGTCGACGATCGGAGCGACATCCTCCGGCGCCACGGGCGCCTTGTAGGTGCTGATCATCTTATTCACCTCGGCCTCCCAGGCCGTCTTGGGAAGCGCTGGCTGGTTGAGCACCATGTCGGCGGAGTGACAGGCCAGGCAGTTGTTGTTGATCGCATCTGCCTCAGATCCTCCCGGGAACATCTGGTCGCTGTCGGGAAGATCGATCGAGACGGATTTCGGCTGGAACGAGTCGGCCGCCTCGACGGTCCAGGCTGCCAAAGCAATCCCCAAGAGACCAGTAGCGAACGACAGAGTGCGAAGCATGTCCGGACCTCCTCAGACCGCCGTGATTTCGGTAGCTTCGATGACATTGCGCATGAAGCCGGCGGGGTTCCAGTTGGGGACGTCAGGCTGCGCCTCGCCCTTGGTATTAGTGCAGCGGACTGCGACAGTGTACCTGCCAGGGAACGACGGCGTGAACTCGGCGTTCCACGCCCGGAAGCCATATTGGCCCTGGTCGGCACCGAGCTGTGCCGGCTGCCAGCTCGTGCCGCCGTCAATCGAGACATCCACGGCCGAGACGCCGCTATCGCCGCCGAAGGCTATTCCGCGTAGTTCTGTCGGCTTACCTGCCGGCAGGCTGGCGCCGGCGGCGATGCTGGTGACGAAAGACCGGGGCACCATGCGGTTGATCGGCACCACCGGCACGCCGGTCTGGCCTGGCTTGATGTTAGCGCGCGGCGTGTCGGGAATGGTGTAGGCGGTCTTGGTCCAGTAGTTGGTGTCGGGCTGGTCGAGCACCTCGATGTCGCTCAGCATCTTGACCCAGTAGGTCGCATACCAGCCCGGCACCACCAGGCGCAGCGGGAAGCCGTTCAGCAGCGGCAACTGCTCCCCGTTCATGGCGTAGGCGATCATCACCTCACCGTCGCGGGCATGGTCGATGGCGAGTGACTTCATGAAGTGCGGCGCGTCATCGACCACCGGCTCATCCAGGCCACGGAGGCGCACCTGGACAGCGCCCGGCTTGACTCCGGCCCGGTCGAGCACATCCTTCAGCCGCACGCCGGCCCAGAGCGCATTCCCCATGGCGCCGTTCGCCCACTGCGCCCCCGGCACCCGCGGCTGATAGAAGCCACGGGAGTTGCCGGAACACTGATTGACCGCCGCGAGCTCGACCCGAGGAAAGTTGCGCAGAAGGTCGTTCAGCGACAGGGACAGGGTTTGGGTGACGTGCCCGCGCACCGTAAGGGTGAAGCTGCCGACATCGATCGCCGTCGGGATGACCGCCCAGTGCCAGCGGACATAGAACCGGTCGCTCGGAGTGAACACACCCTGGTCGAAAACCTCCCAGGGTGTCTCGAGAAGTGGCGGCCGGGTCCGCTGCAGGATCATCGATCCCTTCTCGGGAAAGGCGGTCGTGATCGGCCGCTCATCGGGGCCGCCGGGGAGCGGAAGCTTGATCGCCGTCTGCGCCCAGGAGGGGGCGGACAACAGGGTCAACCCACCGAGGCCAGCCGCACCGAGCAGTTGGCGACGGCTCAGCCCGGTTCGGGCCTGATCACCCAGCACTGAAGACATCATTGAGTTCCTTTGCGCGATGGCAGGAGGCTGAGCTATGAGACGACTTGGGCATCGTCCGCCCCGGCTGCCATCAATGGTTCGCCGATCATCTCGCCGGCAGTCCGATCGATCCAACGGATTGGTTTGATCATTTTGACCGAAAGAGGTGATCGAGATGGGCGTCGGGCTTGCGCAGTTCACACGCCGAGACTGCCCTGCCGACCCGAGGGAAGACCCTGGAAGACTCGGCGCGAAGTTGTATGCCCGGCCTCACCAACGTCATGGTCGGGTCTCATGATTGCCACCTGATGTCCGGCGGTCACAAATACAGCAACCGTTGCGTCAGATCCCGGATCAGGTCGGTGAAGCCCAGATCGTCCGGCCCGGACGCCTGGTCGAGATAGCCGGTAGCGGCAGATTGCGCCTGCCCGTTGAGACAGGCGGCAGCGCGCACCACGATCGGCCTTTTCGCCATGTCGGTGCTGACCGCGCGGCCGCTGCATAAAGACCCAGGCAGCAAATCGGGTGTCGGATTGAAGGCCAGTGCGAGATAAGAGCCACGCTTTGCGGCAGGTCCGACCGCCGGCGTTGGGACAGACACGTAGCGGGTCCGGCCGCCGCCAAACGTCGCCGTTATGATCTGTGTCACGGCGCCAGCGAATTCCGGCGTTTCAAACGGATTGCCCTGCACCGAGACGCGTATGGTCGCCGCGCCCGAAGTGGGGGCGAACGGGATGAGTGAAATCGGGTCGATGTCGTCCGACACCACCCGTGGCCCAATCGCAAGGGCGGGAGGGGTGACGCAGACGAGAGCGATGGCGGCCGCAATGAGCAACCGTGGGAACGAGAAAGCTGGAAAGCTCATGGCGATATCCTGAGTACATCGTGAAGACGACGCGCTAAGGACCTCGCGGACGCCGGACCTATTCCAACCCGCTCGATGAATCTTTCTTCATCTTCGGCGGCGGCACCATTTGGGATCTCCTTCGGCCTGAAGAAGGATCAAATAAATTCAAGCCTCCGGGAATAAAGCCCGAGGGTCAGTGTCTCATCCGTCACGGTGGCTAAATCGCCCCCTCCCACGGAGATTCCGATGCTGCCCTCTCGCTTCCTTCCCAGCCCGTCGACGGTCGTCGTCGCCACGCTGCTGCTCGGCGTCGCCGGCGCCTGGGCCGCAGGGACGGCGGACGAGGCCCCGTACCTAGCCGAGAACGACGCCGCCATGACGAAGATGATGGACGCCATGACGATCAAGCCGAGCGGCGATGTCGATGCCGACTTCGTCGCCATGATGGTCCCGCACCACCAGGGCGCGATCGACATGGCCCAGGCCGAGCTGCGCTACGGCCGCAACGAGCAGCTGCGCCGCATCGCTCAGGAGATCATAGTCGAGCAGCAGCAGGAGATCGCGGCGATGCGCCTGGCGCTGGGCCAGACGCTGCCGCCCTCCGCCCCCGCGCCCGATCAAATCGTCCCGCCCACCGGCCACACCGCTGGCCCTTCCATGCCCATGCATATGGAGCACTGATCCGTGACCCGCCGCCTCCTGCTGTCCGCGCTCATGGCCGCCTCGGCCGCCGCCACCACGATTTTAGCCGCCGCGCCCGCCGCCTTTGCCGGGCAGGCGCCCTTCGCCGCCTCGGCTCCCGACATCCGGGTCAGCCACAAGGACCGGGTCTATGCCGCCGAGCAGTTCTCCAACACCGTCTCGGTCACCGACCCGGTCGACAACAGGCTGCTCGGGGTGATCCGCCTGGGCGACCCGCAGCCGACCAATTTCAGCCCGCTGTACCGCGGCCAGCTTCTGGTGCACGGCATGGGCTTCTCGCCCGACCACCGCACCATCGCCGTGGTCTCGATCGGCTCGAACTCCGTCACCTTCATCGACACCGCGACCAACACGGTGAAGCACACCACCTATGTCGGCCGGTCGCCGCACGAGGCCTTCTTCACGCCGGACGGCAAGGAAGTCTGGGTCACGGTGCGCGGCGAGAACTACATCGCCGTGCTCGACGGCCAGACCTATGAGGAGACGGCCCGGATCATCGTGCCGGCCGGGCCGGGCATGCAGATCTTCTCGCCGGACGGCAAGTACGGCTATGTCTGCTCCTCGTTCAATCCGGAGACAGTGGTGGTCTCGGTGGCCGACCACAAGATCGTCGGCCATGTCCAGCAGGCCAGCCCGTTCTGCCCGAACATCGCTGCAACGCCGGACGGCACCCAGGTCTGGTTCACGCTGAAGGACATTGGCAAGACCCAGGTGTTCGATGCCAAGCCGCCGTTCAAGCTGCTGACCACGATCGACACCGGGCCGATCACCAACCACGTCAACATCGTCCGCAACCGGAACGGCAGCTTCGCCTACATCACCGTGGGCGGGCTGAACCAGGTCCAGGTGTTCCGCACCGACGACTTCAGCAAGGTCGCGACCATCCCGGTCGGCAACCTGCCGCACGGCATCTGGCCGTCGGGCGACGGCACCCGGGTCTATGTCGGTATCGAGAACGGCGACGAGCTGACCGCGATCGACACCCTGACCAACACGGTGGTCGGCTCGGTGCCGATCGGCCAGGCGCCGCAGGCGGTAAACTACGTGCCCGACGCGGTGCCCTCGGGCGACGGCACCCAGAACCTGCAGCCGCTCGGCATCGCCGGCCAGACCGCGCATCTGTCGATGGTGGCGCTGCAGGACGGCGAGGCGGCTGCCCCGACCACCGGCCCGGCGCCGACCAGCGTGTCGCTGTTCGACCAGGGGCTGACCCAGGTGCTGCAGGCCTCGGCCACCGGGCTGCAGCCGAAGCAGCCCTACGTCCTGGCGCTGTCCGCCCAGGCCGATGGCGGCGGGGCGCTGCAGCCGCTGGCCGCCTTCATGACCAACCCGGCCGGTTCCGCTATCGTCAACGCGCTGGGGCCGATCCGCCAGGTGGTGCAGGGCCAGGCGGATGCGGCGCGACGCTGGCTGGTGATCGCGCCCGGCACCGCCGGGCGGGCCGGCGCGCCGGTGCAGATCCAGTCGCAGCCGTGAACGGAGCCTCCCGCCGCCGAACACGGACGGCTGGAGGATCGAAAGAGGCCGGCCATGAAAGATATGATGCTCCTGGTCGAACCGCTGATCCCGGCCCTGCGGCGCTATGCCCGGTCGCTGATGCGGGCCGATGCCGCCGGGGCCGACGACCTGGTGCAGGACTGCCTGGAACGGGCGATCACCCGATGGCACCAGCGCCGCGCCGACGGCGACGCCCGGACCTGGCTGTTTACCATCCTGCACAACCTCGCGGTCAACCGGATGCGGCAGCGCGCCCGCCGCGGCCGGGACGTGCCGATCGAG
This sequence comes from Mycobacterium sp. KBS0706, assembly GCF_005938675.2. GTDB lineage: Bacteria > Pseudomonadota > Alphaproteobacteria > DSM-16000 > Inquilinaceae > Inquilinus. The sequence continues at coordinate 2,724 of NZ_VCCH02000129.1, read as the reverse complement.
GACGCGGCCGAGGCCGCCACCGCCCGCCCGCCGACGCAGGAGGCCGGGCTGCGGCACAGTGAGCTGCTGCGGGCGCTGGACCAGCTGCCGGAGGAGCAGCGCAGCGTGCTGCTGCTGGTCTCGGTCGAGGACCTCTCCTATGCCGAGGCGGCGACGGTGCTGGACGTGCCGATCGGCACCGTCATGTCCCGCCTGTCCCGGGGGCGGGAGCGGCTGCTGCGGATCATGGAGGCGGAGAGCCGGCCGACGACTCTGCGGAGAGTGAAATGAGTCCGATCACCGAAGACGATCTGCACGGCTATGTCGACCGGGTCCTGGCGCCGGAGCGCCGGGCCGAGGTCGAGGCCTATCTGGCGGAGCATCCGGAGGTGGCGCGCCGGGTCGCCGGCTACGCCGCCCAGCGCGACGGCCTGCGTGAGGCGCTGGGCCCGGTTGCCGAGGAGCCGGTGCCGCCGCAGCTGTCGCTGGCCCGGATGATCGAGGCTCGGCGGCGGCCGTCGGTCTGGCATCGGCCGTGGCAGGCCATCGCCGCGGCGGTGCTGCTGCTGGCGATCGGCGGCGCCGGCGGCTGGGCCTGGCGCGGCCTGGCCGCGCCGCCGCGATCCGGCATCGCCGCCCTGGCCCGGGAGGGCGCCGAGAACTACGCGGTCTATGCCGCCGATCACAGCCGGGCGGTCGAGCTCGGCGCGGCCGATCGGCCGCAGCTGGTCCGCTGGCTGTCCGACCGGCTGCAGCGCCCCGTGGCGGTACCGGACCTGGCGCAGGCGGGCTACCGTTTCATGGGCGGTCGGCTGGTGGCGACGCCGCACGGCCCGGCCGGCCTGCTGATGTATGACGACGACCGGGGCACGCGCCTCGCCATGCTGGTCCGGCCGATGGAGATCGAGGGCGATACGCCGATGTCCGAGCACAGCCAGGGCGACGTCTCCGGTGTCACTTGGGCCGACCAGGGGCTTGGCTACACCCTGGTCGGCGACCGCCCGGCCGACGTGCTTCACCCCCTGGCGGATGAGGTGCGCCGCCAGATCCGCGCCGGCGAGACCTGAACTCGCTTCCCTTCGAGGAGAGATTCCGGTGAACCGCTTCCGTCTGGGTGCGCTTGCCGCGCTGCTCGGCCTCGGCCTGGCCGGCCCGGCCTTCGCCCATGTCCATCTGACCTCGTCCGTGCCGGCCCAGAACGCCACGGTGGCGGCGCCGTCGGCGCTGCGGCTGGGCTTCTCCGAGGGTCTGGATCTGCGCTTCACAGGGATCGAGGTCACCGGCCCCGACGGCGCCGTGGTGCCGACCGGCGACGCGACGCTGGACCCGGCCGGGACCACCCTGATCGTGCCGGTGACGGGCGCGCTACCGGCCGGCCCCTACACCGTCGACTGGCGCGCTTTGTCGAAGGACGGCCACACCACCAAGGGCAGCTACGTCTTCACGGTCGGTCCGTGACCTGGCTGGACGGTGCGCTGGCCGCCTGCCGGCTGGTGCATTATACCGCCCTGGTCCTGGTCTTCGGCACCGCGGTGTTCCTGCGCGGGCTGGCCGCGCCGGATCTGGCTGCGCCGATCGGCCGGGCGCTTCGCATCCCGGTCCGGCTCGGCCTCCTGCTGGCGGCGGCCACGACCTCGCTGTGGCTGCCGCTGCAGGTGGCGGAGATCGGCGGCGGCTGGGACGGCGCTACGGATCCCGGCACGCTCTCCGCCGTCCTGCTCGACACCGGCTTCGGCCACGCCTGGCTCTGCCGTGCCGTGCTGTCGATGCCGCTGCCGATCCTCGCCGCTGCCTGGCCGCGCCGGATCGGCGCCGCCGCCCTGGCCGCGGGGCTGCTGCTCGCCAGCCTGGCGCTGGCCGGCCATGCCGCGATGCAGGACGGGGCGGCGGGCCTGCTGCACCGCCTCAACCAGATCGTCCACGTGCTCCCCGGCGGCTTCTGGCTGGGCGCCCTGGTGCCCTTCGCGCTGTGCCTGCCGCGGCTGCGCGACCCCGACCTGCGGTGGGATGCGATCCCGCTTCTCGACCGCCGGCCATGCCGCGGTGGCGGCGGTGTTGGCCGGCGGGATCGTCAACATCGCCCTGGTGCTCGGCTGCTGGCCGACCGACTGGTCGTCGCTCTACCAGGCCCTGCTGGCCTGCAAGATCGCACTTGTGCTGGCGATGACCGGCCTTGCCGTCGTCAACCGCTACATCTTCGTGCCACGGATCGGCCAATCGAATGGTACCGCGGTTCGGGCGGTCCGCACTGGCGCCATCGCCGAGATCCTGCTTGGCGCGGCGGTCTTGGCCCTGGTCGCGACGTTTGGCTTGCTGGACCCCGCCTGACACGTTGTCCATCAGTAAGCGCACGTCCAGGGTCTCCTGTCGGTCTACTCCAGACGGAACTTGGACTCCGGGATTGGGAGAAGGAACGGCCGTGCGCCGCCACCGGCCAAAAGCTACGTGCCCCCGATGGCGAGCCTTCCACCGGGTCTCCTGCGACCGGCCCTCACCTGCCAAACTGATCCGGCAGGAGGGCGCCAACACCGGCCATACCACCGGCGTCTCCGAAGCGGACTGGGGCAATCTGGCGGAGCCGCCGGCCCGCTCCCGAAGCTCTAGGCTATTTGGAGCGGGCCAGCGTCGGGCGCCGGTTGTCGATGACGTTCGCCCGCGTGACATAGGATCCTATTCAGCTGCGAATGTCTACCGATCGAGCCTGCTTGGCCCGACTGGAGCGCGCCAAAGGACTAAGCCGCTGTG
>NZ_VCCH02000128.1 GCF_005938675.2 Mycobacterium sp. KBS0706 | reverse complement strand
TAAGAGCCTCGCGTAGCAGATCGGACGTAGAACCTATGGAGGTGACGGGCGGTCAGGCGAGCCACGGCCAGCCTGGACCGCGGCTGTGCGCGGCGCTCCGGCAATCTCGCGGTCGGGACGAAGACACGGCTCTCGGTCGAACAAGGACAATGGCTTGGAGCTCGCCATGCCTTAACCGCTACACCCCTCTCTGCCCTCTTGACTTCTCGACCCCCATGTAAGGTTGGGCTGCGGGATGTTGGGTTCTCGATGCGAACTCAACCTACGGGAGCTAGCCGATGACCTCGCGCAGCGCCTGGACCACGCGTTCGACATCGCCGTCCTGCATGGCGGGGAACAGCGGCAGCGACAGGCAGCTTGCGTAGAAGGATTCGGCGCCGGGCAGCGGGCGGCGGCCGTAGATGTCCTCGTAATAGGGCTGTCGGTTGACCGGGATGTAGTGCACCTGGGTGCCGATGCCCTTGGCGTGCAGGGCGCGCACCACCTGGCCGCGGGTCTGGCCGATCGCGGCGAAGTCGATCAGCACCTCGTAGAGATGCAGCACCGGGTCGCAGCCCGGGGCCCTGGCGATCGGCCGCAGCACGGGGGCCAGGGGCGCCAGCGCTTCGTCGTATCGCGCCGCCAGGGCCCGGCGCCGGGCCTTGAACCAATCCAGCTTGCGCAGCTGGCTGATGCCGAGCGCCGCCTGGATGTCGGTCAGCCGGTAGTTGAAGCCGATCTCCTGCATCTCGTAGTACCAGGGATTCACCCCGGCCTGGGCAGGGTCGACCGCCAGCTCGGTGTTGACGAAGGCGTCGGGGTCCCGGGTCATGCCATGCGAGCGCTGCCGGGCCAGCTTCCGCTGCAGCTCCGGATCGGCCGAGGTGACCATGCCGCCTTCGCCCAGCGCGATGGTCTTGACCGGGTGGAAGGAGAAGCAGGCGAGGTCGGAATGGGCGCAGGTGCCGACCTGGACCCGGCCTTCCGCCGTCTCGTATTCGGTGCCCAGGGCGTGGCAGGCGTCCTCGATCACGAAAGCGCCGTGCCGGCGGGCGATCTCCGCGATCGGCGCCAGGGCCGCGGTCTGGCCGGCCAGATGCACCGGCAGCACGGCGCGGAACCGACCCTCCGGATGGATCTGCGGGATCCGGGCGATCGCCGTCTCCAGGTCCTCCGGCCGCATCAGCCCGGTCTCCGGGTCGACATCGGCGAAGACCACATCGGCGCCGACGAAGCGGGCGCAGTTGGCGGTGGCCAGGAAGGTCACCGCCGGGACGACACAGACATCACCAGGCCCGAGGCCCAGCGCCAGTGTCGCCAGGTGCAGCGCCGCGGTGCCGTTCGAGCAGGCGGCGGCGAAGGGCGCGCCGGTGGCGGAGCAGAAGGCGCGCTCGAACTCCCCGACCGTCGGGCCGGTGGTCAGGTAGTCGGCCTGCAGCGCCTGGGCGACGGCGTCGATGTCGTCCTGGTCGATATACTGGCGGCCATAGGGCAGGAAGGTCACGGTGATCGCCTCCGAACCGCGGGCCGTCAGTTCGCGTGCCGCTCCAGGATCTCCAAGAGCTCGCGGTCGTCCAGCCATTCGGTGTTGTTGTCGCTGCCGTAGCTGAAGCGGTCCGCGACCTGCTTGCCGCCGCCTTGCTCGAGGAAGGAGGCGCGGGTGTATTCGCCGAATTGCGGCTCGATCACATAGCGGTCGGCCAGCTCCACGGTCGCATGCGCGTCGTCGACCGCGATCATCGCCTCGTGCAGCTTCTCGCCCGGCCGGATGCCGACGATGCGGTGCGGCAGCTCCGGCGCCAGGGCGCGGGCCATCTCGGTGATCTTCATGCTCGGGATCTTCGGTACGAAGATCTCGCCGCCGCGCATGATCTCGAAGTTCGACAGCACGAAGTTCACGCCCTGCTGCAGCGTGATCCAGAACCGGGTCATGCGATCATCGGTGATCGGCAGGGAGTCCGCCTTCTGCTCCAGCAGCTGGCGGAAGAACGGCACGACGCTGCCGCGCGACCCGACGACGTTGCCGTAGCGGACCACGGCGAAGCGGGTGCCGATGTCGCCCGACAGGTTGTTGGCGGCGACGAAGGTCTTGTCCGAGGCCAGCTTGGTGGCGCCGTACAGGTTCACCGGATTGCACGCCTTGTCGGTCGACAGGGCGATGACCTTCTTGACCCGGTTCTGCAGCGCCGCCCAGACCACGTTCTCGGCGCCCATGATGTTGGTGTGGATGCACTCCGACGGGTTGTGCTCCGCCGCCGGGACCTGCTTCAGCGCCGCCGCATGGATGATGTAGTCGACACCGCGGGTGGCCAGCGCCAGCCGCTCGCGGTCGCGCACGTCGCCGATGAAGAAGCGCATGCAGGAATGGATCTCGGCGGGGTAGGCGGCCCGCACGGCGTTCTGCATGTCGTACTGCTTCAGCTCGTCGCGCGAGAAGATGATCAGCTTCCGCGGGCGATAGCGCTGCAGGATGGTGGAGACGAATTTGCGACCGAAGGAACCGGTGCCGCCCGTGACGAAAAGGACCTTGCCGTTCAGATCCACGAGATTGTCATCAAAACTACGGTACATGAATCACCAGCGCTGTTGAAACGGACGGACAGCCGAAACCTTCGGAAGACCGGCCCCAAAACCGCGCGGCCCCCCCAACGCGAACGCTTCAGCCTATAACCCGCGCAGATGCCAATTTGCAATGCAACCCTCGTGTGGCGACACACGCGCGGAAAGGGCTATCGGCCCCTTTGCCGCCGGTCGCTGGATTGCATCTCGCAAGTTACCAATGGTAATTCTGAGGCCGAGGCTGACCGGTTCGGCCGAGGAGTGCGGATCAGCAGATGAGCCCAGCCCCTGCGAAAAAGCTGCCCAGGGCGGAGCGGCGCGACCAGTTGCTCGACACCGCGCTCGGGATCGTGCGCGAGGAAGGGACGGATGCGCTGACCCTAGGCCATGTCGCTGAGCGCGCCGGCGTCAGCAAGCCGATCGCCTATGAGCATTTCGGCACCCGCTCCGGCCTGCTCATCGCCCTGTACGAGCGCATCGACGACCGTCAGGTGGCGGCGCTGCTGCAGGCCCTGAAGCGCACGCCGCGGCGGCTCGAGGATGTCGCCCGGGTGATGAGCGATGCCTACATAACCTGCTATCTCACCGTCGGGCCGGAGGCGCATGCGATCACGGCCGCGCTGAGCGGCGACGGGGAGATGGAGGCGTTCCACCAGCGGCTGCTGGACCGCTATGTCGACTTCTACCGGGACGCGCTGGCGCCGTATGCAAGCCTCTCGCCGGACGCGCTGCAGCTCCGTTGCGTCGGCCTCATCGGCGCGGCGGAGGCGATCTCGCGCGACATGCTGCGCGGCCGGATGGACGCGGCCAGGGCCACGGAGGCCCTGGCCGCGCTGATCGTCGGCGGGCTGGGGAAGAGCTAGGCCTCACTCGCCGCGGCGGTCGGCCCCAAGCAGGCGGATCGAGCTGGCCTGCGGCCCCATCGGGCCTTCGCCGGTGGCCAGGGTCAGATGCACCATCACCCCGGTCGTCAGCTCGTCGAAGCGGCCGTCGACCACGGCGTTGCGGGTGAAGTACAGGCTGCCGGCCTGCTTCGTCTCGACGAAGCCGTAGTTCTGATCAGGGAACAGGCGGATGATCGTGCCGGTCTCGCCGGCCGCCTCATGCGCCTTGACCTCGCCCTGGATGATGCGGGCGGCTTCGTCCAGCTGGCGCTCGACAACATCGAAGCTGCGGTTGACGACCGCGGCGTGGTCGCGGGGGTTGCGACGCTCCTCCATGTCCTTGACCACGATCATGGGCTTGCCCGGGATCTCGGCCTCGACCGAAATGCCGAGCGGCGGCCGCGCGCCCTGAGCGCTGCGATGAGGGGCCTCGATCACCACGCGGCAGCCGATCAGATGGGGATAGAGGCGGTCGAGCCGGCCGACGCGGTCGCGCACCATCGCCTTCATCGCCTCCGATCCTTCGATGTTCTTGAACGAGAGCTGTAACGGCTTCTGCATGGGTCGGGCCTCCATCGCATTCGTCGGTCCGAGGGGCTGTTGCCCTCGCTTTGCGAACCGCTTTGGATGGCCGGAAGTTCCACTGCCGCGACCGGATGCGCAGGGGGGCGGTCAGGCCGCTGTCGGCCAGCGCCAGGCGATAGTGAAGCAGGCCGCCGCCGCCAGGCCGGTCGCCGTGCGCACATGGTTCCAGGCGGTCCAGGTCGACAGGTAGCGGGCCCAGACGGCGGCCCCTTCGGTGCTGGCCGGGTCGACCGCCGCCAGGGCGTTGTTCAGCGGCACATTGCCCGTCATCGTCACCACGATGTTGCCTACGACGTAGAGCACGGCCCCGGCCAGCACCAGGGTGGGATGGGAGCCGGACAAGCCGAGCAGGGCCCCGGCGGCGACGACGAGGCACAGCACCGCCGTGCCCATGAAGGCGGCCATGAACAGCGGGTTGATCACCACGATGTTGATCGACTGCATGGCGGCGATACCCTGCGGCGCCGGCAGGCGGGCCAGGGCGCCCATCACGAAGGTCGAGAAGGCGAAGAAGATGCCGCCGACGAGGCCGGAGCCCAGCGCCGACAGCAAGACCAGGACCGACATCAGGCGCTCGCCCATCTCAGCTCTCCATCGTCAGGGGCAGGGGGCGGCTCAGCCGGCCCAGACGCCGGATGCGGCCGTGTCGCGCGCATAATCGGCGAAGTCCTTCGGCACGCGGCCCAGCGCGCGCTGAACGCCGTTAGCCAGAGAGGCGTTGCGGCCATCCAGCACCGTGGTGAACAAATACAGCAGCAGCTCGGTGACCTCGGCCGGGGAGCCTTGCTCCGCCAGCGCCGCCGCGAAATCCTCCGCCGGCACCCGGGTGTAGCGGACCGGGCGGCCGGTGGCGCGAGCGATCTCGGCGGTCGCCTCGGCGAAGGTCAGCAGCCGCGGGCCGGTGACCTCGTAGATCTGGCCGACATGGCCGTCCTCGGTCAGCGCCGCGACCACGACGTCGGCGATGTCGCCGGCGTCGATGAAGGGCTCGCCGATCTCGTCGGCCGGCAGCACGATCTCGCCTGCCAGCACGCCCTCCAGCAGCACGCTTTCGCTGAAGTTCTGGCTGAACCAGCTGGCCCGCACGATGGTCCAGTCGGCGCCGGAGGCCTGCAGCACCTGCTCGGCCCGCTGCGCCTCCTCCTCGCCGCGGCCGGACAGCAGCACCAGCCGGCGGACACCCTGCGCCAGGGCCTGGCCGACCAGGGCGCGGACGGCCTCGGGCGCTCCCGGCGCGGCCAGGTCCGGGTAATAGGTGATGTAGACGGCGCCGGCGCCATCCAGCGCCGCGGCCCAGCCGGATGGATCCTCCCAGTCGAAGGCGGGGTTGGCGGAGCGGGAGCCGATCCGGATCGGAATGCCGCGCGCTGCCAGGCGCTCGGCGACGCGGCGCCCGGTCTTGCCGGTGCCGCCGACGACCAGGACCAGTTTGCGCTCTTGCATCGAACTCGCCGACGGCGCCATGATCCTCTCCCAATGTGAGTGTTTGTCATATTTGTAAATGTGATAATCACTCATATTCTTGGCGTCAAGAGGATTTGCGAGGACCGTCATGGCCAGCTCCGCCGACACCCCGGCCGCCGATCCAGCGGGCCCGCTGCGCCGGGCGCCGAGCCAGCGCCGCAGCCGCGAGCGGGTAGAGCGGATCCTGGCGGTGGCGACGGGGCTGATCGCGGCGCAGGGCAGCGACGCGCTGCGCATGGCCGAGGTGGCGGCGAAGGCCGGCATCTCGATCGGTTCGCTGTACCAGTACTTCCCGGACAAGGCGGCGATCATCCGCACCCTGGCCGAGCGCATCAACGCCGAGGGGCGGGCCTGCATCGAGGAGGGCTTGCGGGACGTGCGCGATGCCGCCGGGCTGCGCGACGCCTTCGGGCGGCTGATCGACACCTATTATGGGCTGTTCCTGGCCGAGCCGGTGATGCGCGACATCTGGTCGGGCCTGCAGGCCGACAAGGGGCTGCGTGAGATCGACCTGGAGGACAGCCGGATCAACGGCCGGGTCCTCGCCGGGGTGCTGGCCCGGATCGAGCCCGGGGCGGACCCGGCCGTGCAGTTCAGCCGCGCCTTCCTGGTGATGCAACTGGGCGAGGCGACGATGCGGCTGGCCATCTCGGTCGGCCGCGAGGAGGGCGACGCGCTGGTCGAGACCTACAAGCGCATGGCACTGCGGGAGCTGGCGGGGAAGGGCTGACGACTTCAGGGAGGTGGTGCGGGCGGTCGGGGTCGAACCGACACTCTGTCACCAGAACTGGATTTTGAGTCCAGCGCGTCTGCCAATTCCGCCACGCCCGCGCGGGGCAGCATCATAAGGGGCGGCGGACTCCCGTCAACGAAATTGCGCAGCTTTCAGCCCTGGGCGCCGGCGGTCGGCAGGGCCAGGCCGGTCTTCACCGCGTCGAACACGAAATGGGTGTCGAAGCGCTTGATGTTCGGGTCGGTCATGAACAGGCGGTCGACGGCCTCGCGGCAGGCCCGCATGCCGGTGACGGCGAGGATCACCAGATAGTCCCGGCTGCCGGCCAGGTCGTAGCATTGCTGCACCTCCGGCGCCGCCCGCATGCGGTCCTTGAAGGCGCGGTGCAGGGCGACCGATTCCTGCTCCAGCATCACGAACACCGCGGCCAGCACCACGCCGTCGAGGCGGCCGGGGTCGAGCACCGCGATCTGCCGCAGCAGCAGGCCGTCGGCGCGGTAGCGGGCGATCCGGCGCTGCACCGCGCTGGGCGACAGGCCGACCGTGTCGCCGAGCTCCTCCAGCGTCCGACCGCTGTCGGCCTGCAGCAGCGCCAGCAGCTTGTGATCGAGCCGGTCGAGAACGGGGGCGGATTTGGTGCTCACGCAAGAATTTTGCGCGCTGGCGCATGAGATTTCAACAACAGTCGAGGCGCCGGCGACTAGAGTCCCCAGCAGCTCAACCGGGAGACGATCCATGGACGCGCAGCCGCCGATCACGCCGCAGCAGATACTCGCCGCCCGGGCCGCGATCGACCCCGTCTTCCTCGATTCGCCGGCGATGTCGCATGGCGCGCTGGACGAGGCGCTGGGCTGCGCCTGCCTGCTGAAGGTCGAGACGCTGAACCCGATCCGCTCCTTCAAGGGGCGCGGCACCGAGGCGGTGGTCGCGGCGCTGGCCCCGAGGCCGGACGCGGTGGTCGCCACCTCCAGCGGCAATTTCGGCCAGGGGCTGGCGCGGGCGGCTGCCGGGCGCGGCATCGCCGCCACCATCCTGGCGCCGGCCTGGGCCAACCCGCTGAAGCTCGAGGCGATGCGCCGGCTCGGCGCCACGGTGCGGCTGGCCGAGCCGGATGAAGGGGCAGGCAAGGACCTGGCCCGGCGGATCGCCGCGGAGACCGGGGCGCTGTTCGTCGAGGATGGCGGCCATCCGGTGATCTCCGCCGGCGCCGGCACGATCGCGCAGGAGCTCACCGGCCACGACCTCGACGACGTGATCGTGCAGATCGGCGACGGGGCGCTGGCGACCGGCATCGGCTCCTGGTTCAAGGCGCAGGCGCCGGAGGTCAGGATCGTCGGTGTGGTGGCGCGCGGCGCGCCGGCCATGGCGCAATCCTTCGCCGCCGGGCGGGCGATCGACACGCCAGGCACCGATACCATCGCCGATGGCATGGCGATCAGCCGCCCGGTGCCCTCGGCCGTGGCGCAGCTGCGGGCCTGCGTCGACGAGATCCTGCTGGTCGATGACGGCGCCATTCTCGACGCAGCCCGGCTGTTGTTGCGCACCGCCGGGGTGATGGCGGAACCCTCCGGCGCTGCCGGCCTGGCCGCGGTGCTGACGAATCGCGACCGCTTCGCCGGCCGCAGGGTGGCGACCGTGATCACCGGCAGCAATCTCGACGCGACGTTCCAGGCCCGGCTGCTGGGCGGCTGATCGCGACATTTGGGCGCTAGGCGACGCAACAGGCGCACGGCATGATCCGCGCCATGTTGCGCCGCCTCGACCTCCTCTCCTGGCTCACGGCCGCCCTCGGCGTCGTCGTGCTGGGCACCGTGCTCGCCTCCCAGTATCTCGGCGGGCTGCAGCCCTGCGAGCTCTGCCTCTACCAGCGCTGGCCCTGGGGGGGGGCGATCGTGCTCGGGCTGCTGGCGGCGGTGATTCGCCCGGCGCGCCGCGTCCTGGTGCTGCTCGCCGGCCTGGTGATTCTGCTCGGCGGGCTGCTGGCGGCCTATCACGCCGGGGTCGAATATGGCTGGTGGCCGGGCTTCACCGCCTGCACAAGCGCCATCTCCCTCGGCACCGGCGATGTCAGCTCCTTGCGCGACCAGCTGCTGAACGCGCCGGTGGTGCGCTGCGACGTGCCGGGCTTCGTCCTGTTCGGCATCTCGATGGCGGGGTATAACGCCATCCTGTCGGTGGTCGCGGGGCTGGTCCTCCTGATCGCCGGCCTGCGTTCGGCCCGGCATGTTTGACATGCCGGATTGCAAAGTGTTCAGAGGGACGAGGGCCGCATGACCGTCTCCCGCCGCCGAGCCCTGCCGGGCGACCTGCCCCGGCGCGAGCGAATCGCCCGGATGATCCGGGTCGACCATGCCGGCGAATACGGCGCCAAGCGGATCTATGAGGGCCAGCTCGCGGTGCTCGGCCGCGGCCCCAAGGGGCCGGTGATCGAGCATATGGCGGAGCAGGAGCGGGAGCATCTCGACACCTTCGACCGGCTGGTGGCGGAGCGCGGTGTCCGCCCGACCCTGCTGCACCCGCTGTGGCATGTCGGCGCCTTCGCCATGGGCGCCGCCACGGCGCTGCTGGGCGACCGCGCGGCGATGGCCTGCACGGTGGCGGTCGAGGAGGTGATCGACGACCACTATTCCCGCCAAGCCGAGGCGCTGGGCGAGGACGAGCCGGAGCTGAAGGACGTGATCGAGCGCTTCCGGGCGGAGGAGCTGGAGCATCGCGCCATCGGCCTCGAGCACGAGGCCGAGCAGGCGCCGGGCTACCGCCTGCTCTCCGGCGCGGTGAAGGCGGCGACGCGCACCGCGATCTGGCTGTCGGAACGGGTGTGAGCGCGATGCGCCTTTCGCTTCTCGCCGCCGCGGCGGCGCTGCTGGCGGCGGCCGGCGCCCGGGCCGAGGATGTCGGCTGCGTCAACACCGCCTTCAAGCTGATCGGCCCGGACCACAAGGTCTGCGTCGAGGCCTTCACCGACCCCGACATCCCGGGCGTGGCCTGCTACCTCAGCCAGGCCCGCACCGGCGGCGTCTCCGGCTGGCTCGGCCTGGCCGAGGACCCGTCGCGCTTCGCGCTGGCCTGCCGCCAGGTCGGACCGATCACCCTGCCGGACCGCATCGACCGGCAGAAGGAGGTGTTCGACAGCGCGACGTCGATCCTGTTCAAGGAGACGCAGGTGGTGCGGATGTACGACCGGCCGCGCAACACGCTGGTCTACCTGTCCTACTCGACCAAGCTGGTCGACGGCTCGCCGATGAACAGCGTCGCCGCGGTGCCGGTAATGCCGTGGGGGCAGTAGGGCAGGGGAGATCCGAGCCGGGGCTCAGTGCTCCAGCTCGGTGTCCCAGTACAGGAAGTCGCGCCAGCTCTGGTGCAGAAAATTGGGCGGAAACGCCCGCCCGTTTTCCTGCAGCTCATAGGTCGTCGGCTGTTGCGGCGGCGTCAGCGGGTGCATGCCGCAATGGCTGGGCATCTGGTGCCCCTTGCGCAGGTTGCAGACCGAGCACGCCGCGACCACGTTGGTCCAGCTGGTGCGCCCGCCACGGGCCCGCGGCACGACGTGGTCGAAGGTCAGCTCCTGCGACGGGAAGCGCTCACCGCAATACTGGCAGCTGAAGCGGTCGCGCAGGAACACGTTGAACCGGGTGAAGGCCGGCCGCCGCGCCGTCGGGATATACTCCTTCAGCGAGATCACGCTTGGCAGCCGCATCTCGAAGGACGGGCTGCGCACCACGCGGTCGTATTCGGCGATGATGTTCACCCGGTCGAGGAAGACCGCCTTGATCGCTTCGTACCAGGGCCACAGGGACAGCGGGAAGTAGCTCAACGGACGGAAGTCTGCGTTGAGGACGAGAGCCGGGCAGTTGTCGGGTGGGGGAGACACCATCCCACTCCTTCGCCTTCATCTCTGTCCGCGGACCCTCCGCGGATGGCCATGGGTATACGGAGAAACCCACTTGACCGCAATATCCTGCGCCGAAACCCCAGGAAATGTCACGATCTCGTCACGCTGCTCCGGCCTGCGGCAGATGCCGGTGCAGCATGGCCAGGCCGGCGGCCAGCCCCTCCGGATCGATGCCGTGGCCCAGGCCGGGGCGGGCCAGGGTCTCGACATCGACCCCGGCGGCCTGCAGCGCCTGGGACGCCACGGCCATGGCGCCGAAAGGCACCACCGGGTCGTCCTCGCCATGCACCAGCAGCACCGGCGGGCGGGAGCGGATGTCGCGGGCCAGGGTCGGGGCGCCCAGCAGCGCGCCAGAATAGCCGATCACCGCGGCGCAGGGACGCGGCCGGCGCAGGGCGGTGTAGAGCGAGGTCATGGTGCCCTGGCTGAAGCCGACCAGCGCAAGGTCGGAATCGGTCAGGCCGCGTTCAGCCAGCGCCTGGTCGAGGAAGCCGTTCAGGACCGGCAGCGTGGCCTGCAGCCCGGCCTCCATCACCGAGGGCGTCCGGTCCTGCAGGCTGAACCACTGGCGGCCGTAGGGCGCCATGTCGCAAGGCTCAGGCCCGTCCGGCGACAGGAACTCGGCCTCGGGCAGGTGCCGGGCCCAATGCGGCGCCAGGCCGATCAGGTCCTGGCCGTCGGCACCGACGCCGTGCAGCAGCACGATCAGGGCCTTGGGCGCGCGGCCGCTGGCCGGGGCGAGGCGGGGGCCGGAGAGAAGGCGGCCAGAAGAGGGGCGAGTTGTATCCATGCGCCATCTCTCCCGGCGCTGCCGTCTCTTGTCAACCGCGGCCAGGTTTCCTTAGAGCTGTCTCAGCCATGACCGTCGTGACCCGCTTCGCCCCCAGCCCGACCGGCTTCCTGCATCTCGGCCACGCCCATTCGGCGCTCGCCGGCTGGCGCCGCGCGCGCCAGGCGGGCGGGCGCTTCCTGCTGCGGATCGAGGATATCGACCAGGGCCGCTGCCGGCCGGAGTTCGAGGCGGCGATCCTGGAGGATCTGGCCTGGCTCGGCCTCGACTGGGACGGGCCGGTGCGGCGCCAGTCGGACCATTGGGACGACGACCGCGCCGCCCTGTCGGTGCTGGAAGGGCAGGGGCTGATCTATCCCTGCTTCTGCACCCGGCGCGAGATCCAGGCCGAGATCGCGGCGATGCAGAGCGCGCCGCATGGCCCGGCGGACACGCCGGACGGCTCGCCGTTCTATCCCGGCACCTGCCGCCGTCTGGCGCCGCAGGAGCGCGCCGACCGCCTGGCCGAGGGCCGGCCCTATGCGCTCAGGCTCGACATGGCCGAGGCGATGCGGCGCGCCGGGTCGCTGGGCTGGACCGACGAACTGGCCGGCGAGCAGGCGGCGCGGCCGGAGCGGCAGGGCGATGTCGTGCTGGCGCGCAAGGAGACGCCGACCAGCTATCACCTCGCGGTGACGGTCGATGACGAGATCCAGGGCGTCACCGTGGTCACCCGCGGCCGCGACCTGTTCGAGGCCACGCATGTCCACCGGCTGCTGCAGGCGCTGCTCGGGTACCGGGTGCCGGTCTGGCGGCACCATGCGTTGCTGACCGATTCGGCCGGCAAGCGTCTGGCCAAGCGCAGCGACGCGGCGTCGATCCGCGCCTATCGGGCGGAGGGCAGGTCTGCGGCGGAGGTGCGGGCGCTGGCGGGATTTCCGGATTAGCATCGGCCGCGGAATCCACCGACTCCGGAGCCGAGATGACCGCCGCACCGACTGTCCGCTTCGCCCGCCCCACCGACTTCGATCAGTGGCTGCCGTTGTGGGACGGCTACAACGAGTTCTACGGCCGCGTCGGCGAGACCGCGCTGCCGGCGGAGATCACGCGGGCCACCTGGGCGCGCTTCTTCGACGCCTATGAGCCGGTGCACGCGCTGGTGGCCGAGGCCGATGGCAGGCTGCTCGGCCTGACCCACTACCTGTTCCACCGCAGCACCACCATGCTGGGCCCGACCTGCTATCTGCAGGACCTGTTCACCAGCGCGGCGGCTCGGGGCCGGGGCATCGGCAAGGCACTGATCGAGGGGGTGTACGCGCAGGCCAGGGCGGCCGGCGTCAGCCGCGTCTACTGGCAGACGCATGAGACCAACCAGACCGCGATGCGGCTGTACGACCAGGTGGCCGACCGCTCCGGATTCGTCGTCTATCGCGGGCGGCTGTGACGCCTATTTGTCGAGGATCTTCTCGCGTTGCTCTTCGTACTCGTCCTGGGTGATCGCGCCCTGGCGGTAGGCGTTGTCCAGGTCGATCAGCTCCTGCCCCGTCGTCGCCCCGGCGCGGCCGGGCGGCGGCGTATGACTGCTGCCGCCGCAGGCGGCGATCGGAAGAGCCAGTCCGAGGGCGAGGGCGAACGGCAGGATTCGCATGGGATCTCCAGGGTCGGCGATGGCTGTTGAACGCCATCCTGCAGTGTTTGTTCCGGTCAGTCGGCACCCTGGCCGGAGGGTGGATCCGTAGGCTCGCGCAGACCGCGGCACAGCGCCAGATAATCCGGCTCCTCCGGCCCCACGATCCCGCGCCGGATCGCCAGGTCGATGATGACCAGGGCGACGTTGAACTTGAAGTCGTCGGTATCGCGCACCCGCTCCAGCACCTCCGCCAGCGGCCGGCTCTCGAAGCTCTCGACCTCGCCGTCGGTGTTGCGCGGCGCGAAGCCGGGCGCCAGCGCCAGGTCGTAGACGAACAGCGTGTCGCGGCGCAGCCCCTCGGCCGTCTCCATCATGTAGGTGATGGCGCTGGCCGGCACCGCCTGTCGCGCCAGCTCCGGCGGGATCCCGGCTTCCTCGGCGCATTCCTTGACCACGTTCTCGGCCAGGCTCAGCCCGGCCGGCTGGCCGCCGGCGACGATGTTGTCGAGCTTGCCGGGCGCCAGCGCCCGGTCGGCCGCGCGTTTCGCGACCCACAGCAGCGGGCCGTCCGTCGCCTCGACCACGCCGTTGAGATGGATGCCGAAGGACTTGATGCCCAGCGCCACGGCGGCGCCGCGGTCGACCGTGGCCAGCGGCGGCGCGCCCCATTCGGCCAGCACCGGATAGCGCTCGTTCCGTCGCTTGTGCACCAGCCCGGCCTCGATCAGCCGGTCGGTGATCTCCTCCAGCGCTTCGGCCCGTGCCTCCGGCCCGGCCAGGTGCTCGTCCAGCCGCCAGCCGCTGCCGTCCGGCCGCAGCGGCCCCGGCCGCCGGTCGAGCAGATCGGCCACGGGCGGGGTCACCCAGCCGGCGACGGTGCCGCCGATCCGCCAGGGGCGCAGCCGGGCGGGGTCATGGGCGGTGCAGGTGCGGATTCGGTCGAGCAGGCTCATGGCTTTGGTCTAGTCCATGTCGGGTGCCTGGGAAACCGCGATCCTGTAGCCGGGGCAGGTCATGCGTGCAACCGGCGGCAGGAAGGCTTACCTTGGCGCGACTTCGGCCATGGCAGCGACGGCCGGTTCGAGGATGGAGGAGTTGCGGGTGCGGCAGTTGGGGATCGGTCGGATCGCGACGACAGGCGGGGCGGCGGCGCTGTTGCTGCTGGCCCTGGCCGGGCCGGCCGCGGCGGCGGTCGATCTCGGCAACCTGTCGGCCGACGACATGCGGGCGCTGCAGCGCATCCTCGAGACCGAGCGGACCAACTCCGCGAAGCGCCTGCCCTCGGGCATGTCCGTCACCGTGATCAAGACCCAGACCTCGCCGCGCGTCTGCCGCGTCTTCCGCATCGGTCGCCAGGGCCAGGAAGGCCAGGCGGTGGGCTGCCGCATCGGTGCCCAGCGCTGGGCGCTGAACGCCTCGATCGACGCGGCGCAGGCCGCGCCGGTCGACCCGTCGCCGGAGCAGCCGATGGTGCGGCCGAAGGTGGTGGCCCAGTCGCGGCCGGTCCAGAATTCCGAAGATGAAGGTGTCGAGGAGGCCGGGGCGACGCCCGCGCCGGCGGCCCCGGCGCGCAGCGCGGCGCCGCCGCCCGTGACCGATGCCGGCAGGGCTCCGCCGGCCGAAACTCAGGTGGCGGCGCTGCCGCGGGCGCCGTTCCAGGGCCCCAAGCCCCTGGCGCGACCGGATGCCCCCGACGCGGAACCGGCGGCCGCCGGGCCGACCCAGGCGCCAATCCCACGCGCCAGGCCCGGTGCCGGCAGCCCGGCGCCCGCCGCGACGGCCTCGCCACAGCCCGCTGCGCCTCCCGTGGTCGAGATCGATCCCAGCCTCCGGGTGCTGACGTCGCCGCCGGCGGTGCCCCCGCCGCTGCCGCGCCCGGGTCCGACCCAGCCCGGCGCGGTCGCCGCGGCGCCGGCCGAGCCGACACCCGCCGCCGCGCCCGTGGCGCAGGCTCCACCCGCGGCACCGGCGCAGGCCGCTTCGCCCGCCCCGAATCCCGTGGCGGCAGCGCCCGCGCCGAAGGAGCCGGAATCGCTGATCAACGTGCCGCCTGCCGCCTTTGCCCAGACCCCGGCGGTGGAGGCGCTGCTGCCTCGGACAGACGCCGCGGCGACGATGCCGGCGCCCTTCGCCGTGCCGCCGCCGCGGTCCCGGCCGGTCGTGGCCGCGGCCCGTCCGAACCAGGGCGTTGCGCCGCCCGCGACCCGGCCGCGGCCGGCCGGTGCGACGGACGTGCCGGTGCCGCGGCGCCGTCCAGGCTGAGCCCGCAGGCGTGACAGTTCCGCGCAATCGCTCTGGGCGGCGCCCCGGACGCGCCCTATAGTCTCTGTATGAGCATCGTGTTTCTCGTCCTGGCCGTGATCTGCATGCTTGGCGTGGTGGCGTCGCTGGCCACCGGCGTCTTCGGCATGGCGCAGAACGGGCCGTTCAACCGGAAATGGGGCAACAAGCTGATGCAGGCCCGCATCGGCTTCCAGGCCCTGGCCATCCTGTTCTTCGTGCTGGCCCTGTGGACGGCCTGAGCGCCCCGGACAGGCCATGGTCTCGCTGACCCGGATCTACACCCGCGGCGGCGACGCCGGGCAGACCTCGCTGGTCGGCGGCCGGCGGGTGGCCAAGCACGACCTGCGGGTCGAGGCCTATGGCACGGTGGATGAGGCCAATGCCGTGATCGGCCTGGCCCGGCTGCACACCGAAGGCGAAGCCGACGCCATGCTCGGCCGGATCCAGAACGACCTGTTCGACCTCGGCGCCGATCTGGCGGCGCCGGAGGAGCCTGATCCGAAATGCCCGCCGCTGCGGGTCACGGCGGCGCAGGTGGAGCGGCTGGAGCGCGAGATCGACGCCATGAACGCGTCGCTGGCGCCGCTGAACAGCTTCGTGCTGCCGGGCGGCAGCGCCTCCTCGGCCCATCTGCACCACGCCCGCACCGTGGTGCGGCGGGCGGAGCGGCTGGTTTCGGCCCTGATGACAACGGAAGCGGTCAACCCCGAGGCGCTGAAATACGCCAACCGGCTGTCCGACCATCTGTTCGTCCTGGGCCGCCGGATGAACGACGACGGCAAGGAGGATGTCCTCTGGGTCCCGGGAGCGCATCGGTGAGCCCATTTGCCCAGCGCTTGGGCAAGATGCTTGCGCGGGCGGCAGTCGCGTTGACAAGCTCTGTCGGACATCACTATCGTTCGACCTCTTTGCTGCACCGCACCAATGCGGGCGGCCGGCGGGACAGGGACGTTCGGAGCGGAACCCAGGCATGATCCAGACGATCGGCGTCATCGGCGCAGGGCAAATGGGCAGCGGCATCGCCCAGGTCGGCGCCCAGAGCGGCTTTACCATCCGGCTCCTGGACACCGATCCGAAGGCCCTGGAGCGGGCGCGGGAGTCGATCGAAGGCCATGTCGACCGGCTGATCGGCCGCGGCAAGCTGACCGCCGAGGAGAAGCCGACGGTGCTGGCCCGGATCCACACCGCCGCCGAGTACCAGTCGTTCAAGGATTGCGACCTGGTGATCGAGGCGGCGACCGAGAGCGAGCCGATCAAGCGCGAGATCTTCAAGCAGCTGGTGCCGCATCTGAACGAGCGGGCGATGGTGGCGACCAACACCAGCTCGATCTCGATCACCCGCCTCGCGGCCACGACCGACCGGCCCGAGCGCTTCATCGGCATGCATTTCATGAATCCCGTGCCGGTGATGAAGCTGGTCGAGATCATCCGCGGCATCGCCACCGACGACGCCACCTATGAGTCGATCCGCGACCTGGCGCTGAAGCTGGGCAAGACCCCGGCGGTGTCGGAGGATTTCCCGGCCTTCATCGTCAACCGCATCCTGCTGCCGATGATCAACGAGGCGGTCTACACCCTCTATGAGGGGGTCGGCTCGGTCGAGGCGATCGACACCTCGATGAAGCTCGGCGCCAACCACCCGATGGGCCCGCTGGAGCTGGCCGACTTCATCGGCCTCGACACCTGCCTGTCGATCATGAACGTGCTGTATGACGGCCTCGCCGACAGCAAGTACCGGCCCTGTCCGCTGCTGGTGAAATATGTCGAGGCCGGCTGGCTCGGCCGCAAGACCAAGCGCGGCTTCTACGACTATTCCAAGGACGTGCCGGTTCCGACGCGCTGATCCGGGAGGCTGCCGCCGGTCGCAAGCAAAGGCAGTCCCATCCCCTCGCGGGGAGGGAGGCCGGGCGGGCAGGTGATCGACACATCGCAGGGCTGCAGCGCTCAGCTGCTGTTCGGCTTCAGCTCCCAGGGCGGGCGGCTCAGCTTTTTGCAGGTTTCCAGGTCGTACCAGCCGGGCTCGGTGAAGCGCCAGTACCGGCCTGCGTCCGGCCCGTCCTCGGGCCAACCCGACGATCCAGAGTCATCGGCCTTCGCCGCGCAGCCGTCGGCGCCGGAATGGTCCGGGTCCAGCCAGTCCGGGTGCGGGCGGATGCCCAGGTCGCGGCAGAGATGGATGACGACCTCCTCGAGCGGATGGTCGAGAATCGCCAGCTCGGCGTCGAGATCCTCGTCCTCGATCAGCCGTTCCCACAGCTCGGCTGA
>NZ_VCCH02000127.1 GCF_005938675.2 Mycobacterium sp. KBS0706 | reverse complement strand
TCTGCGCGCGTCCGCGCGCCTATGGCGTGGTGCGTTGCCTCGCTGCGTGAGCCTTCAAAGCGTACTGATTTGATGGGGTTTGCTGGAGCGTACGCTTTAAATCAGTACAGGGTCAGGACCAGCCATGCCGCGCGCCTCCATTGACGACAACAAGCGATTGAATCTGCGCGTCACCCCGAAGGTGAAGGCGACGCTTTCGCGGGCGGCGGCGCTACGGAACACCGATCTGACCAGTTTCGTCACGCAGTCGGCGCTTCGAGAGGCCGAAGCCGTGATCGAGGACGCCGACCGGATCAGACTGTCCGAGCGGGACAGCCTGCTCGTGCTCGACCTGCTGCAAAATCCACGACCGCTGAACGACAGGATGCGCGCAGCGATCGCCGCCATGCCCAAGCCCGAATGACGCCTCCGGCTTGGCATGAAGAACCCATCAGCAGAAGCCATGACCGCAAGACGTTCGATTGTGGCGACGCCGTGCCGCTCGAAGGCAAGCCATTGACGCTTGTTGCAAGCCTCGCCGACTTTGCGCCGGACTTGAGCGCTGCCGGTCAGATTTAGCACCCGGCAGGTATGACCCCCGTTTGACGACGGCGGCCGGTTGACTCCTTGCCCATCCCCGCCTAAAAGACCGACTGTTGCGGGATCGGCCCGCAGCGAGACCCCATGGGGTGCCGCCAGTCCGCGAGTATCGCGCACTGGCGCTTTTCCGTTTGGGGTCACGGAATTCGAAGGGCGATCATGTTCGAAGGTCTGAGCGGCCGTCTCGGCGACATCTTCGACCGGCTTCGCAAGCGCGGCGCGCTGACGGAGGCCGACGTCGGCGCCGCCCTGCGCGAGGTGCGCGTGGCGCTGCTCGAGGCCGACGTCGCCCTGCCGGTGGTCAAGGACTTCGTCGACAAGGCCCGCGAGCGGGCGGTCGGGGCGGAGGTGCTGCGCTCGGTCACCCCCGGCCAGCAGGTCATCAAGATCGTCCATGACTGCCTGATCGAGATGCTGGGCGGTACGCCCGGCGAGGCGCCGGACCTCAACGCCGCCACCCCGATCAATCTGATCGCCGTGCCGCCGGTGCCGGTGCTGATGGTCGGCCTGCAGGGCTCGGGCAAGACCACCACCACCGGCAAGCTGGCCCTGCGCCTGAAGGACCGCGACAACCGCAAGGTCCTGATGGCATCGCTCGACACGCGGCGCCCGGCGGCGCAGGAGCAGCTGAAGATCCTGGGCGAGCAGATCGGCGTCACCACCCTGCCGATCGTGCCGGGGCAGGAGCCGCTGGCCATCGCCCGCCGCGCCATGGAGCGCGGCCGGCTCGAGGGCTTCGACGTCGTCCTGCTCGACACCGCCGGCCGCCTCGCCATCGACGAGGAACTGATGGCCGAGGTGGTGGCGATCCGCGACGCCACCAAGCCGACCGAGACCCTGCTGGTGGCCGACGCCATGACCGGCCAGGACGCGGTCAATGTCGCCCGCACCTTCCATGAGCGGGTCGGTGTCACCGGCATCGTCCTGACCCGGGTCGACGGCGACAGCCGCGGCGGCGCGGCCCTGTCGATGCGCGCCGTCACCGGCCAGCCGATCAAGCTGATCGGCGTGGGCGAGAAGATGGACGCGCTGGAGCTGTTCCATCCCGACCGCATCGCCAACCGCATCCTCGGCATGGGCGACGTCGTCAGCCTGGTCGAAAAGGCGGCGGCGACGATCGAGAAGGAGGATGCCGAGAAGCTCGCGGCCAAGATCCAGAAGGGCGAGTTCGACCTGGAGGACCTGGCGTCCCAGCTGCGCCAGATGCGCAAGATGGGCGGCTTGCAGGGGCTGATGGGCATGCTGCCCGGCGTCGGCAAGATCAAGGACCAGATGAAGACCGCCGGCATGGACGACAAGATGATCAAGCGGCAGGAGGCGATCATCTCCTCGATGACGCCGGTCGAGCGCCGCAACCCGAAGATCATCCACGCCAAGCGCAAGATCCGCATCGCCGCCGGGTCCGGCAGCACGGTGCAGGACGTGAACAAGCTGCTGAAACAGCATCAGCAGATGGCCGACATGATGAAGCGGATGAAGAAGCTGGGGAAGGCCGGGATGATGCGCGGCATGCCCAAGCTGCCGCCCGGCATGCTGCCACCGGGCTTCAAGATGTAACGGGCGGTTCCGGCCGTCCTTTGTGAGTTTTACTGAGTTAGACCTGAGGAGAGTACCGTAATGTCCGTCAAGATCCGCCTGACCCGTGGCGGCGCCAAGAAGCGCCCGTTCTACTCGATCGTGATCGCCGACACGCGCAGCCCGCGCGACGGCCGCTTCGTCGAGAAGGTCGGCACCTACAACCCGATGCTGGCGAAGGATCATCCGGAGCGCCTGGTGCTGAAGGCCGACCGGATCAAGCATTGGCTGTCGGTCGGCGCCCAGCCGACCGAGCGCGTCGCCAAGTTCCTCGGCCAGGCCGAGCTGGCGCCGATGCCGAAGTACCGCGAGACCCCGTCGAAGTCGGCCCCGAAGGCGAAGGCCCAGGAGCGTGCCAAGGCTGCGGCCGAAGCCGCCGCCAAGGCCGCCGAGGCCCCGGCCGAGGCCTGATCCGACTGGGCGCCCTTGCCCCGGACGGGGTGAAGGGCGTCCGTCGGACCATATCCGATGGCTGCATCCTCCAAGGTCTGCGTCGGCCAGATCACCGGGGCGCACGGCGTCCGCGGCCTGGTGAAGGTCAAGCCTTTCACCGCCGCCCCGGAGGACCTGACCGCCTATGGCCCGGTCTCGGACGAGGCCGGGGCGCGGCGTCTCGCGCTGCATCTGCTGTCCTGGGCCAAGGACCAGTGGATCGCGCGGGTCGACGGCGTCGCCGACCGCGACGCGGCCGACGCCCTGCGCGGCCTGCGCCTCTATGTCGACCGAACCGCGCTGCCGGAGGCCGAGGAGGACGAGTTCTACCACGCCGACCTGATCGGCCTGTCGGCGGTGCTGGCGGACGGGTCGAGCTTCGGCACGGTCCGCGCCGTGTTCGATTTCGGCGCCGGCGAGTTCTTGGAGATCGACCGGGCCCGGGGCAGCGCCGTCATGGTGCCCTTCACCCGGGCCGCGGTGCCGGTGGTCGACATTGCCGGCCGCCGCATCGTGATCGACCCGCCGGCCGGCTTGCTGGAACCGGCGGAGCGGCCGCCGGAAGAGGGCGACGCCGAGGACGGCGAGGGCTGAGATGCCTTGGACCGCCCGCATCCTGACGCTGTTTCCGGAGATGTTTCCGGGCCCGCTCGGCCAGTCCCTGGCCGGCCGGGCGCTGGCCCGCGGCGACTGGATGCTGGAATCGGTGGACATTCGCGGTTTTGCGCGCGATAAGCACCGCTCGGTCGACGACGCCCCCTTCGGGGGCGGCGCCGGCATGGTCATGCTTCCCCAGGTTCTGGACGACGCCGTGCAGGCGGTCCGCCGCCCGGGGGAGCGGCTGATCTATCTGAGTCCTCGCGGCCGGCTGCTCGATCAGGCGCTGGTGCGGGAGCTGGCGGCGGAACAGGCGGTCGTCCTGCTCTGCGGCCGGTATGAAGGGGTCGACCAGCGGCTTCTCGACGCCCAGGGGGCGGAGGAGGTCAGCCTGGGCGATTTCATCCTGTCCGGCGGCGAGATCGCCGCGCTGGCCCTGATCGATGCCGTGGTGCGCCTGCTCCCCGGCGTCATGGGCAACGCGGAGAGCGCCGGGGAGGAGAGTTTCGGGGCCGAGTTCGGGGCGGGTCTCCTGGAGTACCCGCACTATACCCGGCCGGCCCTGTGGACGGGCGCCGACGGCGCACCCCGCGCGGTGCCGGAGATCCTGGTCTCCGGCGATCACGCGAAGGTGCGGCGCTGGCGCCTGGAACAGGCGGAAAGCATCACCCGGGAGCGACGCCCGGACCTCTGGCAGCGATACCTCGCCGTGAACCCCGAAAGGGCCGAAGGCGGCGGGAGCCACGTCCGAAAGCGCCTGGGCCGAGACCGAAGAGTGACCAAGGAACAAGAAGGACGAGAGCCATGAACATCATTCAGACGATCGAGCAGGAACAGGTCGACAGGCTGACCGCCGACCGCAAGATCCCGGATTTCCAGCCCGGCGACACCGTCAAGGTGAACGTCAAGGTCATCGAAGGCACGCGCGAGCGCGTGCAGGCCTATGAGGGCGTCTGCATCGGCCGCAAGAATGCCGGCCTGAACAGCCACTTCACCGTCCGCAAGATCAGCTATGGCGAGGGCGTCGAGCGCGTCTTCCCGCTGTACAGCCCGCGCATCGACTCGATCGAGGTCGTCCGCCGCGGCGCCGTCCGCCGCGCCAAGCTGTATTACCTGCGCGACCGTCGCGGCAAGGCCGCGCGCATTACCGAGCGCCGGGACAACAAGCCCCAGGACAGCAAGGCTCAGGACAAGAAGGCCCAGGCCTGACCGTCCGTCCGGATCGGAATTGCTGAAGGGCCGGCGCACTGCGCCGGCCCTTTTCATGTGTGCCGTCAGCCGGCCGGGCGCGGCTCCGCCGCCGGGACGATGCCTTCGGCCAGCAGCCCGTGCAGCTGCTCGAGATAGCCGTCGCGGGACCGCGCGGTCGGGTCCGACGTCATGACCACGGTCAGGCAGAGATCGGGCACGACATAGACCATCTGCCCGCCGAAGCCCCAGGCGTAGTAGACCGGATGGCCCTGCGCCGCGGTGATGAACCAGCCATAGCCATAGGCATGGCCGGTGAAGGGCGACCGGGTGCGTGGCGTCCAGGACGCCTCGACCCAGCCCTCGGGCAGCACCCGCCGGCCGTCGATCACCCCGTCCTGGCGGTACAGCTCGCCGAAGCGCAACAGGGCGCGGGGCGACAGCACCATGTCGTTGCCGCCGACATAGATGCCCTGCGGGTCGCGTGGCCACTCCGGGATGGCGATGTCCAGCGGCCGGCCCAGCCAGTCGCGCATCAGCGCCAGCGTGCTGCGGCCGGTCGCCCGGGTCAGGGCCGCCGACAGCAGATGGCTGTCGCCGGTCGAATACAGCATCCGCCCGCCGGGCCGGTCGATGAAGGGCCGGGACAGGATGTAGCGCACCCAGTCCGGGCTGCTGGTCCAGCGCCCGTAATTCGGGCCGGAGGTGCGGTCGAGCCCGGCCCTCATCGACAGCAGGTGGTCGATGGTGACCTGGACCAGCAGCGGGTCCGGGTTCGGCGGCAGCTCGTCGGACAGGATCGCGGCGACCGGCTGGTCGAGCCCGGTGAAGACCCGGCGCTCGAGGGCGATGCCGACCAGCGCCGACAGGACCGATTTCGACGCCGACTTGATGTTGACCGGCCGGTCCAGCCCCGGGCCGCGGAAGGCGCGCTCCGCCACCGTCACCCCGTCGCAGGCGATGATCGGCGCCCGCAGCCGCGGCAGTGCCGCCGCCCGCTGCAGCACGGCCTCCAGCCGGGCCGGATCGAGCTGCCGCTCCGGCGCTGTCGCAACCAGGGGCCTGGGGAAAGTCTGGGCGAACACAGGCGCCGCCGCCAGCACCAGGCCGGACGCGATCAAGGGCAGCAGCCGGGTCCGGAGCCGTCGCATCCCGCGAATGTGGGCCTGGCGCAGCGGAGCGCAAGGGCCCCGTCCGCAAGCCTTCTCCGTAAGTCGCGTTTCCACCGCCGGCCTCCCGGACTAGGCTCGGTGGACTCGCAGCAACGGAGGCCGGTGATGCCGTGGCGCTGGCTGATCCCGATCCTTCTGATCGCCGGACCCGCCGTGGCGCAGACGCCGGTGCTGACGGCGGTGTTCCCGTTCGAGCTGGCCGACACCAGTGGCGAGGTCGCCTCGCCCGGCCATGACGCGCGGATCGCGCTGGCCACCGCAGAGTTGGTCCGCAAGCTGGAGCAATCCGGCCGCTACCGCTCGGTCGACCTGACTCCACTGGCGGCAAAGGTCGCAGCGACGGCGCCGCGCTACAGCTGCGGCGGCTGCTGGCTGGACGTCGCGCGGGAGAGCGGGGCGGAGCTGGCGGTGCTGGCCTCCGTCCACAAGGTCTCGACCCTGATCTCGACCATGGACATCCGGGTCGCCGACCTGCGCAGCGGCCAGTATGTCGCCCATGTCCAGGGCCAGATCCGCGGCGACACCGACGCGGCCTGGCTGCGCGGCGTCGACTTCCTGGTCGACGAGCGGCTGCTGCGGCAGGCGCCATGAAAAAAAGGGCCGGCGCTGGGCCGGCCCTCGCACATCCGATCGACGCTGCGGCTTACTTCACCGGCTCGACATTCGTGCCGACGCGCTTGAACAGGGCGTAGCCGGACTTGGTGCGGTCGCCCTTCGCGTCATAGGCGATGTCGCCGATCACGGTCTTGTAGCTGCTGCCGTCATGCAGCGCCGCGGCGACCTTGGCCGGATCGTTCGAGCCGGCCTTCTTCGCCGCCTCGGCCCAGGCCTGCACCGCGGCATAGGCGTAGAGGGTGTAGCCGGCCGGGTCGATGCCCTTCGCCTTCAGCGCCGCGACCACGTCCTTCGCCGCCGGGTTGGTCTCGGGCGGGTTGTCGATGGTCAGCAGCACGCCCTCGCCGGCCGGGCCGACGATCGACCAGAAATCCTGGGCATACAGGCCGTCGCCGGAGATGAACTGCGCCTTCAGGCCCTGGTCGCGCATCTGCCGCAGCAGCAGGCCGGCCTCGTTGTACAGGCCGCCATAATAGACGACGTCGATGTTCTGCGACTTCAGCTTCGAGATCGTGGCCGAGTAGTCGAGCTCGCCCGGCGTGATCGTCTCATACGCCGTCTCCTTCACCCCGGCGGCGTTGACCACCGCCTTGGTGGCGTCGGCCAGGCCCTTGCCGTAGGTGGTCGAGTCCTGGACGAAGGCGATCTTCTTGTCCTTGAACTTGTCGGCGATGTAGGCGCCGGCGACCTTGCCCTGCTGGTCGTCGCGGACGACCGTGCGGAACACGGTCTTGTAGCCCTTCTCGGTCAGGTCCACCGCGGTGGCCGAGGGCGTGATCATGATCACGCCTTCCTCGTCATAGATCGGCGCGGCGGCGACCGTGGCGCCCGACAGGGTGTGGCCGACGACCGCGACGACCTTCTTGTTGACCAGGTCGTTGGCGACCTGCACGGCCTGGCGCGGGTCGCCGGCATCGTCGCCGAACTCGACCACGATCTTCTCGCCATTGACCCCGCCGGCGGCGTTGATCACCTCGACCGCCGCCTCGACGCCGCGCCGCTCCTGCAGCCCATAGGGCGCATTGCCGCCGCTCAGCACGAAAGCGGCCCCGATGGTGACGTCGGCCCAGGCGGCCGATCCGGCGAAGACGGTGGCCAGGGCCAGGGCCGAGGCCATCGTCCCGCTGCGGAATCTGCTCATGCGAATCTCCCCTCTTCACTCCGGCGGGCCGGATGCCCGCACTTTGGGCAAGAGGGTAAAGCGATTGCAGGCCCGGCGTGAATTCGTTTGTTGCGGGACCCGGCGTTTCGGCCCGTCCCGGTTTCGTTTCGATCGGCCGGCCGGGGCATTCCGTCAGGAAAATATCCCGGCCGGCGCGATCGCCCGGATTTGTCTCGAATCAGACCGTCTCGGTCACCTTGCTCAGGTTGCGCGGCGCGTCGGGCGACAGGCCGCGGGCTTCCGACAGGGCGGCGACGAAGGGGTAGAAGGCGCCGATCGCCAGGATCGGGTCCAGCGCCGGGTGCAGTGGCGGCGGCAGCGGCAGGGTGGCGCCCTCCACGCCCGGCGCGCCGGCCAGCAGGACATTGGCGCCCAGGCCGCGGAACTCCGCCGCCATCTTCAGCACGCTGTCGCGCCCGCCGTCGTTCGGGGCGTAGGCCAGCACCGGATAGCCGGCTTCGACCAGCGCCTTGGGGCCGTGCATGATCTCGGCCGCACTCATCGCCTCGGCCTGCAGGATGCAGGTCTCCTTGAACTTCAGCGCGCTCTCCTGGGCGACGCCCAAGTTCAGGCCGCGGCCGGCGACCATCATCCGGTCGGCCTTCACCAGCGCGTCGATCGCCGGCGACCAGTCGCAACGCACGGCCGCCTCCAGCGCCTCGGGCAGGCGCTGCAGCGCAGCCTTCAGCTCCGCATCCTCGGCCCATTCGGCGACCAGCCGGGCGGGGACCACCAGGCTGGCGATGTAGGATTTGGTCGCGGCCACCGCGCGCTCGCGCCCGGCATGCTGATCCAGCACGACCTCGGCCGCCTGGGCGGCCGGGCTGTCGGTCGAGTTCAGCACGGCGACGGTCAGTGCTCCGCGCTCGCGGGCCCGGCGCACCGGCGTCACCAGGTCTGGGCTGCGGCCGGACTGCGACACGGCGATGGCCAGGCTGCCCTTCAGGTCCAGGTCGGAATGGCCCAGCGTCTCCAGCGACGGCGGCAGCGAGGCGGTGACGACGCCGAGCCGGCTGCCCAGCAGATAGGCGGCGTAGGTCGCGGCATGGTCGGAGCTGCCGCGGGCGATGGTCACGGCGAAGCGCGGCCGGTCGGCGCGCAGCCGGGCGGCCAGGTCGCGGGTGATCTCCGCGCCGGCGGCCAGCAGGTCGGCGATGCGGGCCGGGGCCTCGCGCGCCTCCTCAAGCATGATCGAGGTCAATCGACTCTCCTTCGACATGGACGCTCGTGACCTTCAGGTCGGCGTCGAGAACGACGATGTCCGCCCAGGCGCCGGGCGCCAGGCGGCCGCGATCGGCCAGGCCGAGATAATCGGCGGCCAGGGTCGAGGTACGGCGCGACGCCTCCTCCGGCGCCAGGCCGATGGCGATGAAGTTGGCGAAGGCGCGGTCCATGGTCAGGCAGCTGCCGGCCAGGGTGCCGTCGTCCAGCCGCACGCCGTTGCCGCATTTTCGCACCGTGTGCCGGCCCAGCCGGTAGTCGCCGTCGGGCATGCCGGAGGCGGCGGTGGCGTCGGTGACGGCGTAGAGCGACGGGATCGCCCGCAGCGCCGCGCGGATGGCGCCGGGATGGACATGCAGCAGGTCAGGGATCAGCTCGGCATGCTCGGCATGGGCCAAGGCGGCGCCGACGATGCCGGGGGCGCGGTGATGCAGCGCCGTCATGGCGTTGAACATGTGGGTGACGCCGTCGACCCCGCGCGAGAAGGCTTCGGCCGCCGTCTCGTAGTCGCAGGAGGAATGGCCCAGCTGTACCCGGATGTCACGGGCGGCGAGGAAGGCCTGCAGGCTGCCGTCGGGGTCGGCCTCGGGCGCCCAGGTGACGACCCGGATATCGGCGCGGTCGCAGAAATCCGCCATGCGCGCGAGGTCGGCCGGGATGGCATAGGGCGGCTGGGCGCCCAGCCGGTCCGGACTGATGAACGGGCCTTCCAGATGCACGCCCAGCACCCGTGCCTCGCCCGGCCGCCGTCCGGCGACGACCCGGCCGGCGCCGTCCAGCGCCGTCTCGATCTCCTCGACCGGCGAGGTCATGGTGGTGGCCAGCAGCGACGTCGTCCCGTGCCTTGCATGGGTGCGGGCCAGGGTGCGGATCGAGGCCTCGCCCTCCATCGCATCGGCGCCGCCGCCGCCATGGCAGTGCAGGTCGATGAAGCCGGGAAGGATCACCGGGCCCCCTGCCTCCATGGCCAGCCCGTCGACCGGCTCGATGCCGCGGATATGCGTGTCGAAGGCGATGCGGCCAGCGACCCAGCCGCCGGGCGTCAGGATGCGGCCTTCGAGACTCTTGGTCATGCGTCGCTCCAGGCTTCGCCGGGGGCCAGGGACCGGGCCAGCAGCACGGCGCCGTCGCGGGCGTCGCCCAGCGGCGGGCGCAGCCGGGCCGTGATGGTCGGGTCCATATAGGGGCGCAGCGGCGCCGCCAGGCTGCCGCCGGCGCAGAAGGGCAGGGTGCCGTCGGGGTCGAGGGCGCGGGCCAGCCGGTCGACCTCGCGCCCAGCCGCCTGCATCAGCCGCACCGCCGCGGGGTCGCCTTCCCCTGCCAGCCGGACCACGATCGGCGCCAGCGTGGCGTATTTGGTCGACGGCGCCTGGTAGGTCCAGGACAACAGCTCCGGCGCGGTGGCGCCGCAGGTCTCGAACATCGCGCGGTGCAGGGCCGAGCCGCCGGGCGGGTCGATCGCGCGGCCGTCCAGCAGCTGCAGCGCCTCGCCCAGCGCCTTGAGGCCCAGCCAGGCGCCGCTGCCCTCGTCGCCGACCGGGAAGCCCCAGCCGCCGACCTGGCGGGTGGTGCCGTCGGCGGTGAGGGAGCCGCCGACCGTGCCGGTGCCCAGCGCGATCGCGGCGCCGGGCCGGCCGCCATGGGCGCCCAGCGTCGTGGCATGGGCGTCGGAGCACAGGCGCAGCCGGGCGAAGCCAAGGGCCTTGGTCCGGAACTCGGCGCGCTTGTCCGGCCGGCCGGTGCCGGCCAGGCCGCAGGCCAGCACGGCGTGGCCATAGTCCGCCGCGGCGATGCCGGCGGCATCGAGGGCAATGCGGATCTGGGCCCAGGCGCCGTCGACGCCGAGGGTCAGGCTGGACGGGCCGGCCGTGCCCTCGCCGAGCACGCGCCCGTCCGGATCGACGGCGCGGAGCCTGGTGCCGGTCGCGCCGCCATCGACGCCGATATGGATGCGGATCGCCATGCCTTGGTCCTGGATGCTTTTCGGCGCGGGACGCTAGCAAGCCCCGGCGGCAGCGTCATCGTGTCAGATGGTCTATACCACTCGCGCGGCGGCCGGGCCACAGCGAATGGCGGTTCCCCCGCGGCCGATTTCGAGATTATTGTTCCAAGTCTTGGAACGTTTGGAACGAACAGGCATGGCAGGGACGGAAGCGGCAACGGTCGACCCGGCGCCCGACAGCTTCGAGGCGCTGCGCGGCGCCATCGCCGCCCGCTACCCGGCGCTGAGCAAGCGGCTGAAGACCATCGCCGAATTCGCCCTGGCCCATCCCGACGTGATCGCGCTGGAGACGGTGGCGGTGATCGCCGCCAAGGCCGAGGTCCAGCCCTCGGCGCTGGTCCGCTTCGCCCAGGCGCTGGGCTTCGACGGCTTCTCCGAGATGCAGCGCCTGTTCCGGGCCCAGCTGGTCGAGCGGATGCCGAGCTACGAGGCGCGGATCCGCACGCTCGACGCCCGCTTCGGCGGGGCCGAGACGTCGTCCGGCCCGCTCAACGCCTTCATCGACATCTCGGTCGGCGCGCTGGAGCGGCTGCGCGGCGATGTCGACCCGGCGGTGTTCGCCCGGGCGGTCGACATCCTGGCGCGGGCCGACTGCATCCATCTGGCGGCGCAGCGCCGGTCCTTCCCGATCGCGGTCTACCTCTCTTACCTGCTGGCCCAGCTCGACCGGCCGGTGCATCTGCTCGACAATTTCGGCGGCATGCTGGCCGAGCAGTCGCGGGCGATCCGCCCCGGCGACGCGTTGTTCGTCGTCACCTTCCGCAGCTACGCCCCCGACGTGCAGGAGGTGGCGCGCCGGGCCCGCGCCGCCGGGGTGCCGATCGTCGCCATCACCGACAGTGACCTCAGCCCGGTCTACCCGATCGCCGATGCCTGCTTCGTGGTGCATGAGGGCGAGATCGACGCCTTCCGCTCGCTTTCGGCCACGCCCTGCCTCGCCCTGACCCTCGCCGTGGCGCTCGGCCGCCGGCACGAGGCGCAGGACGGCTGATAAACAAGGCAGTTTCCTCCGTCCTTCGGGTAGCTCTGTCCGCCTTGTAGCCGCCTTGATCGATATTCCTATCCTGGCGGATCCTCGATCGAGCAGTCGGGTATGTCGACGAACGCGGCTGCGGCGCGGTGCGGTGTCGCCTGCCGAAAAAATGTCGACGCCTTGCCGATCGTCCGCGCGAGCGGCATCAGGCTGCGATGGAGGGGCGCGTGCGGACACTGCACCAGGCGATGGAGTCGCGGCGGAATAACTTCCATCTGTGCCGCATGATTGGCGCGCTGTTCATCATCTTCGCACATTCGATCGAAATCAGCGGCATGGAGCCCTATTATCACCAGCATGATCCGGACTTCGTGTCCGCGCTGATCCTGATGGGCAAGAACGCGCTGCGGCTGTTCTTCACCTTCAGCGGCATCATGGTGGCGATGAGTCTGGACAAGCGCGCCTCGCTCTGCGCTTACGCCGCAGCCCGGGTAACGCGGATCGTCCCGCCGCTGCTGCTGTACTCCGCCGTCATGGTCTTCCTGATCGGCCCGCTGATGACCAGCCTGCCGGTCCCCGACTATTTCAGCCGGCTGGACACTTGGCTCTATCTGCCGAAGGCGTCGAGCGGGCTGTTCGTGCCCGGCCTGCCGGGCATGTTCGAGACCGTGCCATGGGCGACCGCTGTCAATCCGTCGCTGTGGACGCTGCTCTACGAGATCATCTGCTACGTCGTTCTGGTGCTGCTGTCGATGACCGGATGTCTGTCGCCCAGGCGGCTGCCGCTGACGCTGGCCATCATCGCCGGTCTCTATTTCGGCGTCACTTTCGGCACCCATCTCCGCTTGATCGTGCCCGTCGACGCGATGGCCGGTTTCGGCATCAGCTTCACCATTGGCGTCGCGATCTACCATTGCCGCCGCTGGATCCCGCTGTCGCTCTGGCTGGTGGCGCTGTTCGCCGGGCTGACCCTGCTGGCACGGGGGACGGCATGGGCCGAGCTCCCCTCGATCCTGACCTGCATCTCGGCCGCGCTCTGGCTCGCCCTGGTGCCGAAAGGCTGGATTCTCGGCTACGGCCGGGTCGGCGAGCTGTCCTATGCGACCTATATCTGGCATTGGCCGGTCGGTCAGGTCCTGGTCAGCCTGTGGCCCGGCCTGCTATGGCCGCAACTGTTCCCGCTGATGGTGCTGGTGACGCTGCCGGTGGCCTTCCTCTCCTGGACCCTGGTGGAGTTGCCGGCGCTGCGCCGCGTCTCGTCGGCCGCCGCCGTGATCCGCCGGGCGGCCAAGGCGCTGCGGTTGCCGGTCCCGCTGCGGACGTCGCCTCCGGCGACCATGGCGGCGTCGCCTGGCAGCGCACCCTAGGGAAATCGCGCCGTCAGCAACAGGGTGCCGGCGTCGGTGCAGCCGTGCAGCCGGCCGTCGTCGAGGATGCGGTCCAGTTCCGCCGCCAGGTCGGGGGGCGGGGCGACGGCCTCCAGATGCCGCCAAGCCGTGATCTCCAGCTCGGCCTGTGATCGCGGGCTCAGCTCCAGCCGGCAGGCATAGTCGATCCCGAGCGGGCCGCTCGCGAGCAGCGGGTCAATCAGGTCGCGCGGCCTGGGGCAGGCTGGGCGGCGCAGTTGGGCACCACCACGCGGTCGCTGGCCCGGGCCTTCCAGCGCGAGGCGCGGATGAGCTTCACCGCCTGGCGCCGCCAGATCCGGCTGTGCGCCGCCCTGGTCCGGCTCGCCGAGGGGGGCCCGGTGACCGCGGTGGCGCATGATCTCGGCTTCGGATCGGCCAGCGCCTTCATCCGCGATTTCCGCCAGGCCACCGGCGTGACGCCGCGACGTTATTTCCAGGCCACGGCGCCTGCCATGCGCGAAACGCCCGGGACGGACGCCTTACCTTTCGGTAACGATGGCGGACGCCAACGAACAGCCGGAGGACGCCGCCCGTGATCCCCAACTCCACCGCCGCGCGGGACGTCGCCTACCTGCTGCACCCCTACACCAATCTCAGCGCCCATCGCGAGACCGGGCCGATGGTGGTCAGCCGCGGCAAGGGCATCCACGTCTATGACGAGGAAGGGCGCGAATACATCGAGGGGCTGGCCGGCCTGTGGTGCGCCGGGCTCGGCTTCGACCAGGAGCGGCTGGTCGAGGCGGCGACGCGGCAGATGCGGCAGCTGCCCTTCTATCATGCCTTCGGCGGCAAGGTGCCGGACGTGCTGGTCGACCTGGCCGAGGCGCTGATGGCGATCGCGCCGAAGCCGCTGGAGCGGGCGCTGTTCGTCAATTCCGGCTCCGAGGCCAACGACCTCGCGGTCAAGATCGCCTGGTACGTCAACAACGCGCTGGGCCGGCCGGAGAAGAAGAAGATCATCGCCCGGCGGAAGGGCTATCACGGCGTCACCGTGATGGCGGGCAGCCTGACCGGCCTGGCCTATGCCCAGGACGGCTTCGACCTGCCGGTCGGCCGGGTGGTGCATGTCGACACGCCGCACCACTATCATGGCGCCGAGCCGGGCGAGAGCGAGGAGGACTACGCCACCCGCCTGGCCGCGCAGCTGGAGGCGACGATCCAGGCCGAGGGGCCGGACACGGTGGCCGCCTTCATCGCCGAGCCGGTGATGGGCGCGGGCGGCGTGATCGTGCCGCCGCGCACCTATTTCGAGAAGGTGCAGGCGGTGCTGCGCCGGCACGACATCCTGTTCATCGCCGACGAGGTGATCTGCGGCTTCGCCCGCACCGGCGCTTGGTTCGGCTGCGACAGCTTCGGCATCCGGCCGGACATCATGACCGTGGCCAAGCAGCTTTCGGCCGGCTTCCTGCCGATCGCGGCGACGCTGGTCTCCGGCCCGGTCTACGAGGCGCTGGTGGCGGGCAGCGACAAGCACGGCATGTTCGGCCACGGCAACACCTATGGCGGCCATCCGGTGGCTGCGGCGGTGGCGCTGGAGACGCTGAAGATCTACCGCGAGATGGACATCGTCGGCCGCGTCCGGCGGGTCGGCGCGGCGCTGCAGGAAGGGCTGCGCCGCCATGCCGGCCATCCGCTGGTCGGCGAGGTGCGCGGCCTCGGCCTGATCGCCGGGGCCGAGCTGGTGGCCGACAAGGCCGCCCGGACCAATTTCGACAAGGCCCGCGGCATCGGCGCCGGCCTGGTCCGCCGGGCCCAGGCGCATGGCCTGCTGACCCGCGCCATGCCGGGCGACGTCATCGGCTTCTGCCCGCCGATGATCATCGACGAAGCCGGCGTGGCCGAGATGCTGCAGCGCTTCGAGCTGGCGCTGGACGAGACCTGGTCGGCGCTGCGTGAGGCCGCGTGATGGCGGCCGATGCGTTACCTCCGGTCGAGGCGGTGGTCGACCTCGCCCGCCGCGCCGGCCAAGTGGTGCTCGAAATCTACAACAGCTTCGACGGCGCCAGCCTGCGCAAGGAGGACGGCAGCCCGGTCACCGCCGCGGACCACGCCGCCGAGGCGCTGATCCTGCCCGGCCTGCGCGCCCTGCTGCCGGGCGTGCCGGTGGTGGCGGAGGAGCATTGCGCCGCTCATGGCATCCCGGCGGCGGCCGATCGCTTCTGGCTGGTCGACCCGGTCGACGGCACCAAGGAGTTCCTGCGCCGCAACGGCGAGTTCACCGTCAACATCGCCCTGGTGGTGAGCGGCCTGCCGGTGCTGGGCGTGGTCGAGGCGCCGGCCTTCGACCGCCGTTTCTGGGCGGCCGGCGGCGAGGCGTGGCAGCAGCAGGGTGACGAGACGCCGCGGCGTATCATGGTGCGGCCGCCGCCGGCGGACGGGCTGGTGGTGCTGACCAGCCGGTCGCATCGCGACGATTCCCGGCTGGACGACGCGCTGCGCGACCGTCATGTCGCCGAGCGGCGGATCCTCGGCAGCTCGCTGAAGATCGCGCTGATCGCGGCGGGAGAGGCGGATCTCTATCTCCGCTTCGGCCCGACCATGGAATGGGACACCGCGGCGGCCGACGCCGTGCTGCGCGCCGCCGGCGGCGTCATCGACGACGCGTCGTCCGGCCATCCGCTGGCCTATGCCAAGCCCGGCTTCGCCAATAGCGGCTTCGTCGCGCATGGGGCCGCGGCTGGCTGACGGCGCCTCGCCGATCGCTTCTTCGATCGTCATTCCCGCGAAAGCGGGAATCTTTCTCCGGTCAGTCCGCATCGAGATCCCCACTTTCGCGGGGATGACGAAGAAGTGGAGACTTTTCCAAACCCCAGACGAAGAAAGGGGCGCCCCGAAGGACGCCCCAATCTCCCGATGGGATCTTTAAAGACCGTCTTAGTTCAGGACGATCTCGACGCGGCGGTTCTGCGGCTCGCGCACACCGTCGGCGGTCGGGACCAGCGGATCGGACTCGCCGACGCCGCGGGTGACGATCAGGCTGTCGGCAACGCCGTCCGCGACCAGCTCGCGGCGGACCGACTCGGCGCGACGCACCGACAGGGCCTGGTTGTACCGGTCCGAACCCGAACGGTCGGTGTGGCCGGTGACGTCGATGCGGGTGGTCTTGCCCTGGAGGGCGTCAGCCGCGGCCGAGGCCACGATCTGCTTGGCTTCCGGGGTCAGACGCGAGCTGTCGAAGTCGAAGAACACCAGGTAGCTGCGGGCCTGCACGACTTCCGGCACGTTCTCCACGACCGGGGCCGGGGCGAAGGTGTAGCGCACGCCAAGCAGGATGGTGTGGTTGTTGCTGCTGTCGTACTTCAGCTTGACGCCATTGTCGGTGAAGGTCGGCTCGGTGTTGCCGAGGTAGCGATACTCGAGGTTGAAGGCGATGTTCGGCTCGAAGTTGTACGACACACCGGCGATGCCCTGATAGGCGAACTGGGTGTTGAAGTCGTTGAACTTGTTGCCGTTGGCCTTCAGCTCGGAGTTGAGCATGGCGACGCCGACACCGGCGCCGATGTACGGCACGAAGGGCGAGCCGAAGTCGAAGTCGTAGTAGCCATTGGCCATGATGCCGATGGTGCGGAAGTAACCGTTCTTGGCGAAGGTGTTGTTGTCGATCTTCGCCTCGGTCACATCATTGGTGCGCAGGCTGACTTCAGCGTCCGCACGGAACGAACCCCAGTCGTAACCGAGATAGATGTTGCCGGCCGGGCCAACGTCGTAGCTCGACACGCCGTCGAGGTTCGTGCCCTTGACGCTAAAGTTGTCATCCTGGCGGATGTTCACGCCGGCGCCGGCGCCGACATACAGACCGGTGGCCTGAAACTCCTGCGCCATCGCCGGGGCTGCAACGAGCAGGGCGGCCGCACCGACGGCGTACATCAAGTTCTTCTTCATATCCAATACCTCGCTGATCACGGTTCAACCGAGGTCTCGTCCCCCGCTTCCTTCAAGGGCTGCGACCAGACCGCTCCCTTTGGATGTACGATGGTCGGGCTTAGACCGCAATTGAAATGGACCTTGCTGTTGCGAATTTCGCGCAGTGTTGCAGCGATGCACCACCGACCCGCACGGCCATTCCCGACCGGGGTTAACCGATTGTTTGGATTTTGGAAACCGAAAAGCATCGCAGTCGGAGAGGGCGGCGCGAATGCAACAAGGCAGTAACATTCCCGGTATCGGGCGGCATTCTACAGAAATCAGAAATTTATGAACAAATCCAAGCAACTGGGCCGAAAATTT
>NZ_VCCH02000126.1 GCF_005938675.2 Mycobacterium sp. KBS0706 | reverse complement strand
CCAAGAGCCACCCGAACCCGCCCGAGCAGGCTCCAGACCTCTTCTTCGTTGAACGTCGCACCAGCCATTGGGTCCTCCCCATCACAGGTTCTGCTTGTGGGAGGGATTCTGGCGCCGTTCGGCGTCGAGTACAATCCAGGAACATGA
Organism: Mycobacterium sp. KBS0706; assembly: GCF_005938675.2. Taxonomy (GTDB): domain Bacteria; phylum Pseudomonadota; class Alphaproteobacteria; order DSM-16000; family Inquilinaceae; genus Inquilinus. Next base: position 17,155 of record NZ_VCCH02000126.1, on the reverse strand, counting down.
CCATGCCGACGGAGAGCGTCACGGAGCGAAGCGTTGTTGAACAGAGAAGGGACGAGGCAGTAGACAGCACCCCATGCGTGCTCTGATTGCCTTGCTCCTCGCCCTCTCCTCTCCGGCCCTCGCCGCGGTCGAGATCGTCGATGGCGACAGATGGCACGTGGGCGGCGAGATCTTCGCCGCCATTCAAAGCGACATCGAGGGTGGCAAGCGGGTGAAGGGGAAGGCGCCCTGGCAATGGGCGCCCGAATCCGATGCCGGCCCCGACGTCGACTAGCCCCGCAATACCGCTCCCCTACCGCTTTGGCGCTCGGGCGGCGTCTTGATCGCCGGCCCGGTCCCGGCCTCGTCATCATCAGGTGAATGGCGGTCAACACCCCCGACACATTCCTGCCCGCTTTGCTTCGCTAAAATGGCTCTTCCGCACACATGACCACACTGGCCGCTCCCTTAGGGAGCGGCTCTTTCATGGCCGACAAATCTCCAGCCATTGGGCTGGCAACCCACAACGACCGCGCTCATCAGCAACGACGGAAACGCGGCGGCGAATTTGAAATGTGAGGGGGCATGGCAGGGTCAAATGGCGATCAATCGCCTCCATCGAGCATAGCTTCGTTCAACAAGCATTGTGGCGAAATGGCTGGGAAGTGTCGCAGGATAGCTGATCGGGAGCGGCAGCTCGCTCGACGGCCACAAGCGTCTGGGGATTCCCAAGAACGGGCACGGGCCTCCGCCGAAGAATGGGAAAAGCGAGCAGAGCAGTTCGAGGCGATGATCGTCTCGGATATCCGCCAGCGACGGTTGGATGAGCCTGGGACAGGGTAGCAATGCCCCTTCCCTCCGATCTCGACCTCTGGCGCTCCGCCGGCATCATGGTCCGCAAGCACGGATCGACCGCGCCGGCCGCCGCGGCGGACCGGGCGAAGCGGCTGGAGGCTTCCGGCGACCGTGACGGTGCCGCGACCTGGCGGCTGATTGCGGAGCGATGCGAAGCGCTGTTGAACGAAGAGGGGACAAGGCAGTAGACAGCCGCCCATGCGCGCTCTCATTGCCCTCCTCCTCTGCCTCTCCTCCCCTGCCCTCGCCGACGTCTCGATCGTCGACGGCGACACGCTGCGCATCGACGGCGAGCGAGTGCGGCTGTGGGGCTTCGATGCTCCGGAAAGGCGCCAATCCTGTCAGATGAACGGCCGATCCGAGCCGATCGGCCAGGAGGCAACGGTTGCTCTCCGGTCCATCCTCGCTGCCGGCCCTCTGCGCTGCCAATTGCGGCAGGAACACGATCGAAATGGTCGACCGGTCATGGAATGCTGGGCCGGAGCAACCTCCATCGGCGATGCGATGGTCCGCTCCGGCTGGGCTTGGGCGGTGCCCCATTTCAGCAAGGACTTGTATCTGCCAGCACAGGAAGAGGCGGAGCGGGCGAACCGCGGCGTTTGGGCGGGACGCGGGTACTGCGAGGCGCCGGCGCGGTTCCGGCAGCAGCACCGCCGCTGATCTAGCCCGCGGCGAACTTCCGGTTCAGCGCAGCCAAGTCGGCGCGTGGCGGCAGGTTGCCGAGGAATCGTATTCCCTTCACGAGATCCTCGACCTCGGCCTCGAGATCCAGAGCGCCATCGCCGATGGTCGACTCGGGCAGAAACTCGCCTAACGCCTCGCGGACCCGGCCAAGAAGGCCCCATACCTCTTCCTCGCTGAGCGCGCTGCCAGACATCGATCCCTCCCCTTGGTTGCTCTTTCGAGGCCACATGTTGTGGTCGGATCTCATGCTACGCCCAATCCATTGAATTTTATGAATCGATTCGACTCGTCGACCATTCAGGACTAGAACGGAAAGGGAACACGAACACCGAAGGGAGACCGCGTTGGCCGCCCGACCTTACTTCATCGCTCCCGGAACCGGCGTCGCCTTCTGGGAAGAGCCACCGGCCTACCCGGCCGACCACACCGAGATTTTCGAACAGGTGAGCGGCAAGGTGATCGGCTACTGGAACCCGCACTGGCAGCGGGTCAGCGAGTTGGATGCCATGCTCGATCGCCTGTTTCTGCAGACCAAGCACGGCCCGGACATGGAGTGCCTGCCGTCAGCTGAGGTGCCCCCAGAGTTCGAGAGCCTGGTTTATGCGATGGATCATGAGGGCATGTGCCTCATCGCCGACGAAGACGAGCGCGTCGTGCACATCGACGTGCTGCGCCGGCGCCAGGCGGAGGAGCACGTCGATGCCGTATGAGGAGTTCATGAAGGGGCTGCAATGGTCCATCTCGCTCGCTCTCCGTGGCCACGGGGCTCGGCATCCGAGCCGGCGCACACGCGGGCTGGACGAAGCCAGCGCTTCCTTTCTCGCCTCGGAGACCATCGAGCAGCTCCGGTTGAGCGGCTACGTGCTCGGCCATCGCGAGCACCCCGTCGCGACATGGGTCAACGGCAGATCCGACATCACGGTGGCGCCTCGCGAGGAGCTCCCGCCGCCATCTACCGGTCGGACCGACGCGGACAAGGAATAAGCCATGCCACGCGACCTGGATACGAAGCTGGTCGACGTCGAGATCGAACACGAGATTCGGTGCAATGAGCTGCGCTGGATCGGGCTCGAGCTCGGCATGCGCGAGGACGAGATCCGGGCGCTCCTGGCCATGGGCATCGTGGTCGCCGAGCGGCAGATCGAGGCTCTTCGTGTTGGCCCATGAAACACGACCCGTTCCGGGACCACGCTCGACTGAACGACGTTCGGCGCCGCGCCCGGTCCATGGGACTTTCCCACCTGCAGGTTGCGGACCTGGTCATGCGCGGACCCGACGAAGCGGAGCGCAGGCTGCCCACGGCTCCGCGGCTGCTCCGGCTGAAGGACCTGACCCGCGCCGAACGGCTGCGCGCCACCTGTACCGGCGTGAAGTGCCGGCATACGGGCTGGGTGGATCTGGACCGGCACCGCTGGGGGCACCTGACGCTGCAGGAGATCGCCGATCGGCTGCGGTGCGAGGAGTGCGGAGCGCGCAAGCCGAAGCTGGAGGTCGGCCCCGGCTGGCCGCGAGACTGAAAGTGGACGAGGCGCGGGCCTCGCACCACGTTGTAGGGAAACGGCAGGGAGGCTGAAATGTGCGGACGGACAACCCACGATTTGAGCTGGCCGGAGTTGCATGCGCTCTTCGGTGTGATCGGCTCGGCAGAGGATGGGACCGCCGGCCCGCCGCCGAACGACTTCAGGTCCAGCTGGAACATCGCGCCCACCACCCGCAATCCGATCTGCCGGCTGAACAGGGATGGCGCGCGCGAGATCGCAATCCTCCGCTGGGGGTTGGTGCCGAGCTGGGCGAAGGATCTCAAGATCGGCGCGCAATGTATCAACGCTGTGGGTGAAACCGTCGCCGGGAAGCCGGCGTTCCGCGCAGCCTTCAAATCGCGGCGGTGTTTGGTGCCGGCCCGGCTGTTCTATGAGTGGCAGAAGACGGCGGACCCCAAGGTGAAGAAGCCCTACGCGATCGGCCTGCGCAGCGGCCAACCGATGGTCTTCGCCGGGCTGTGGGAATGGTGGAAGGACCCAACCGGCGGCGAGGAGTACCAGACCTATGCCATCGTGACGACGACGCCGAACGATCTGATGGCCAAGCTTCACAACAGGATGCCCGTCATCCTGGCGCCGGAGGACTGGCCGGCGTGGCTCGGCGAGGTAGAGACGACGCCGGAGCAGCGCCAGGCCCTTCTTCGCCCCTATGCGGCGGATCAGATGACCGCGTGGCCCGTCGACGTCCGGGTCGGGAATGTCCGCAACAACGATGCCGATCTGGTCGTGCCGATCGGCGAGCCGTTGGCGGCCTGATCATGGCTGGAGAAGGCATCAGCCCGGAGCGGCTGCAGCGGTTGGCTCACCTTCGCGATGAGCGCAATCAGGCACACGGCGACCGGTGGGGCACCGTCGGTCAGGGGGAATGGTGCATCGTCATCCGCCGACACCCCGACACGGGGGAGCGGTGGGCAGACTTGCTGCAATGGGGCTTGGTGCCGAAGTGGGCGCCGGACCGCGCCAGCCCGCATATGCACGCTCGATCGGAGACGGCACATGATCTGCCAAGCTTCCGCGATGGCTTCAAATCGCGCCGCTGCCTGATCGCAGCCAGCGAATTCGTGGAGCGTCGCACCATCGGCCGGCCGAAGGGTCAGGAGGTTGCCTTTGGCCTGGCCAACGGGAGAGGCTTCGCGGTCGCGGGTATCTGGGACGCATGGCGCGACGGCGAGACCGGGGAGACCGTGCGGGGCTTTGCGGAGCTCACCGTGGATGCGAACGATCTGGTCGGAGAGATGCACGACCGGATGCCGGCGTTGCTGCCTCCCGAGGCGTACTCGGCGTGGCTCGGCGAGGTGCCGGCGACAGAGCTCCAGTTGCGGGGCCTGCTACGCCCATATCCGCCCGAGCTCATGACCTGCTGGTCTCCGCGCCAGAAGCGGCCGCCGCCGGGGCAGCTTCGCCGGCCGGACCAGACGCTGGAGCACCGCACGCCGGCGGCGGAGCCACCGCGGCAAGGCTCGCTGCTGTGAACATCAGGAGGTGACGCCATGACGACACGGATCCATGAGGTGATCGCCGTCTTTCCCCTCGACGGCAAAGGAAGCGACATCGAGATCAGCCCAGAGCAGCAGGCGCTGTACGATGCGGAGCTGGCGCAGGCGGCTGCGCTGGACGCTCTGGTGATCAAGAGCCAGTGGGCCGCCGCGGCCTGCGAGATCGCCGCCGCAGCCTGCAACCATGACGACTTTCCCCTGTTCGGGTTCCAGCACAAGTTCTGGCCAGCCGACGAGGAAAGCGACGACTACGCCAACGCCCGGATCATGTGGCGGCACGAAGGCCGCATCTACCGGATGGATCTCAGCTACAACGTGATCACCGGCCATGGCTCAGTCGATCTCGATATCGACCAGGAATCCGTGATGTTTGTCCAGGTCTTGATGTGCGGCTGGGACAAGCCTCCGCGCATGGACGGCAGCCGGCCACCCGAGGATCTGGCGTCCCCCGACGGCACCATTTACGGGAAGGTGACTGGCGGCAGCGAGTATGTGCCGGGCTCCTGGGAAGCGGTGCTGACCGACGTGGCCGAGCAGCTGCGCCAGGTAAAGACCAGTTAGCAGGCGGGTGCCGCAGGTGGATCGATCTTGATGATTGGCAGCGGATCGATGCGGCCAATCGAGAGTTTGCCGGCGAGCCGCCGAAGGGTCCTTGGGCCGCGGGCGGGAGCACCGGATCGATCCAGTGAACTCGTCCCAGCCGACGGAACCGCGACCGCCACTGCCGGCGTTATTCCAGCATGGCAAACTGCACAAGCCCGAACGACTGGACCGTCCTTCCGACCGGCCACGGTACCGGATCCATAGGCTGTGGCGATCTCCGCGGCTGGTACACGCGCAACAGCCATGGCCACATCCAGATCGATTGGGCCAGCGCACCTGAACGCGGGCTTCCGCCAGATGCCCTCCGAGCCGCGACTGATGCATGTGAGAAGGCCGACAGCGGCCAGCAGACGAGCAAGGCCGGCCGCAACGCCGCGGGAGGCTAGGCATGGCCAAGGGGCACGAAGCATCCGAGTGGGATGTCAAGCACGGTGGCTATGAGGGCGTCATCCGCTCCGGCGTCTATCGCGCCCGGTTCAAGGTGCGCGCGGGCGGCCGTGTCGACATTATCTGGCAGGAAGGCCCGGGGCCTGGAGACGCCGGCCCGGTCGAGCGTGGCGCGCGGGCGGCGATCGAAACGGCGCTCAGAGGTCGGGGCGGGCCATAGATGGGGCCAGTTCGGCCCGAAGGTTAGGCGCGCGAGCGATCAATGCTTCTGCCGGGGATGGCATGACGAACTGCCTGGATCCACCAGAGTGGAAAGTGGCGTTCGCGGATGACGAGGGCATCGTGACCTGCGGCGACTATCTGGGTCGCTTCCGGTTCCGGGGCGGCGGCGTAATTCAGATCATCTGGGAAGAGGGGCCAGCGCCGGGGCCCTACTATTCGAGGAGGCAGAATGCGGCACGAGAGGCCTGCTATAAGGCGCTCGGTCGACGCTAATCGCCTCCGTCCAGGAACCCGGTGCCTGCTCGCTCAATTCTCCCGTAATGGGAAAGGGTCACGACGCATCCGACTGGACCGTTCTGCACACCGGCGACGAGGGCACCATCTCGGCCGGCACGTACCGCCCGCTTTAGGGTGCCAACACCGGTGTCGTGCAGATCATAAGATCGAGCCGGAGCCGAAGGACGAAGGGCCGATCAATCGAGCCGCTCAGGCGGCGATCGAGCGGCGATCAGGCCGCGCGCCTAGTGGGCTCAGCGGCGACACGACCCAACAACAGGAGCCCCTATGACAGAGCGGCGGGAACTCTATCGTAGCCCGAGCGGTGACGCATGGTTCCTCGGACGCGAGCCGACCGATGGTCACGCTTTCATCATTCACCAGCCCAACGCCCCTTCTGGCGGCCGGCTGTCCCATATCGAACTGGGTGAGTTCCTACGTGGCGGCAGCGGGCCGGAGCACCAAGCGTTGTTGCGCTTGATCGGAACGCTGGTCGAGGTACCACCATATGCCTGAGGCCCGAGGGCGACCCTAAAGCCAGGCCCTCGCGCTACCCAAAAAACCGCTTCTGACTGCGCCGCTTCGCCTTCCGCCCGCCATGCGCTCCCGGATGACCACCCGCGGCAATGAACGCCCTCCTCCCCTCCTCCGTCCACACCAGCCGATCGACCGTGGCGCCGTCGTCGGCGCTGCTACCCTCCGACTGGATCCAGCCTTGGCGCTCCAAACTCTTCTTGGTGCGCGTGTCGACCAAATGCGGGCCAATGCGCCAGCCGGCCTTGTCGGAGCCCCAGACCGCGGGCTTGAAGCCGGAGTTGAACAGCATGTCCAGGGCGGCGAACTGGGATGGGGTCATGGCCGGATGAATCCTAGCCGACTCACCCGACACCGCGCTATCGGTCAGGGATGAGCGACGCCCCTCCTCCGTCCAAGATCTTCGCCGCCGGCTGGGTCCACTTCTGCGAGCATCCCGGCTGCACCGAGTGGGGCGCGTTCGGGCACGGCCATCCCGCCGGCACGATCCACTGGTATTGCAAGGAACACGACCCGGATCATGGCCTCGGAGCCGCCGGCAAAGGCTGGCGCGCGCCTAGCACGATCGGGAAGCCGTAGAGGTTCATCGTTCGTGCATGATGCGCTATGATGCGTGCGCTGCGGCGGTTGCTAGACCGGTCGCAGCAGTATTTCAGTCAGCGATTTTGGAGCGCCAGATGTCAGACAATGTTTGGATGCGCTGCGATAAGACCGGCAAGCCATTCGATACGATGTTCGCCCTTGACCAGAGGACGATTGAGCAAGCGAAGCCTGGTCAGTTTAACTTCAGCAACTGCCCGCACTGCGGCGGCGATCATTCCATCTTGGCCAAGGACGTCATCCCCAAGCCACCGTATATGGCGTAAGGCGCGACGGGGCCGCCCCACCACAAGCGGCCCCTGATCTCAAGCGGCCGGCGCCACATTCCCCCGCAGGTTCTGCAGCAGCACGATCGCCTTCTGCGCCTCGGCCACTCATCGCACGCGGCGGCCTGCGATGCGAGGCCAAGGATCGCGACCGGTACGGGCGCACGGTCGCTGATTGCTTCGTCGGCGATCAGAGCATCGGCGACGCGATGGTGTATTCCGGGTGGGACCGAAGCGGCCCGGGGCCCCGTCCCGTGGAGGCGAGCTTGCTGCCGACCTGCACGAGTGCTTCGCAGCGACCGTAGACTTCGCCACCCGGGACAAGACGCGCCCGCCCGGCCGCGCTCCGGTCACGTCGGAGCGGGTGGCCGAGGTGGTGCGCCTGACCCAGACGGAGCCGCCGCACGAGGCGACCCATTGGACGGTGCGGGCCATGGCCAAGGCCTGTGGCCTCGCCGTCTCGATGGTGCAGGAGATCTGGAAGGCGCACGGTCTGGCGCCGCATCGCTGGCGCGCCTTCAAGCTTTCGACCGATCCCGCCTTCGTCGCCAAGCTGCATGACGTGGTCGGGCTCTATGTCGATCCCCCCGCCCATGCGGTGGTGATCCAGATCCTGCCCCGGACTTGATCCGGGGCGCTCGACCGCACGCAACCGGGCCTGCCGATGAAGCCGGGGCGCGCCGGAACGATGACCCACGACTATATCCGCCACGGCACGACGACGCTGTTCGCCGCCCTCAACGTGCTCGACGGCACCGTGATCGGCCGCAACATGCAGCGCCACCGGCATCAGGAGTTCATCCGCTTCCTCAACGTCGTCGAGGCTGCCGTGCCGGCCGGCAAGGTCGTCCATGCCATCATGGGGGCTTTAGCTAACGCCGAAGGCGGTACAACTACGCCGCCCACAAGCACCCGAAGGTGCGGCAATGGCTCGAGCGCCATCCGCGCTGGGTCTTCCACTTCACCCCAACCTCGGCCTCCTGGCTCAATGCGTATGCGGGATACTTGAAGAAGGAGTGCACAATGAACGCCTCATCGCTCTCGGCGGCCCCCGAAGGGCCCTTCGGTCGTGGCTGGGAGCAGCATGATCCGAATGGCGGGAAAGGGTCGGAGGGGGCTGGATGGAGAAGGTCTGGCTCGCTTGCGAATCATCCGTAAAGCCGCGCGCAGTCATCCATCCAAAAAGGGGCTGCATCCCCCCTGTTCTTCTACTTGCGATTGAGATCCCCTCTACTCGAGCGCCGCTCTCACAACCAGCGCTCAGGCCCGGCCCGGATCCCCCCTCACCATGTTCCGGGTCGGGCTTTGCGTCAGGGGCCCGACATCGGCACCAGGCACATGCGCCAAGCCGATGAGCGGATGATCGGCGCCCATTTCTCGATCAGGATCCGCACGACCTTGTCGTCGAGGCCGATCGACATGCCTGGCGCCAGGCGGACGCTGGCCTGTCCTCGCCGGTTTGGTGCTGATGCGGTAGCATCGCGCCGGGTCCAATGAGGCGACCGATAAGGTCGCGCCGGCAACAGTTCCCATGGAGGGGTTCGCCGGCGCCGCCTTCACAGACTATCTGCTGCTGATGCGAGGGAGCGACGACCACTGGAAGATCGTGGCCAAGGCGTTCACGACCAGGTCCTGACGCCTGCTCCCGTTGGGGGTGTAGGGGGCGGAGCCCCCTACGGCTGCAGCGGCGAAGCCGCCGGTGCGACGACACCTGGGCTGGCGTCAACTCCCGCGAGGCTCGGTCCCACGGCCATCTCCCACGTCGCTCGCGCCCTGTTGGCGCGATCGAGAGCCGGCCCGAAGTGGCCGGCGAGCGGCTACGCTGGCTATCGGCCCGGCAGGGCCGATTCCGCATCTGGTCATCGTTGGAACGAGCAGACGAAGACAATAGCGACGGGTGTCCGGCCCGCGATATATGCGGGCCGGAACGCCGCAGGGCTGCGTTAGCGGCCCGACTCAGCGGCGGCACTATGCTTCGATCATAGGTAGAAAATTGATGAGGGCGGTTTCAGTCCGGCAGCCGGACTCCGGGCAAATCCTCAAGACTCGGCCCTCTTAGCAAGACGTCGCCCGAGGTTAAGCAACGCCTTGTCCAGGCTGTCGGCCGGCTCGAGGTCCAGCAGCCGGAGCAGGGACGCGTTGTCCGCGCCGGCACGGATTACCTCCGAAGCTTGGCTGGCAACGTCCGGCAAGGGCGGGTGATCACCCCAGGTTCCTGGCGCCGGCGTCGGCGCCTCCGGAGCAAGGATGCCGGCGTGACGCCAGAGCGACGGCGGCAGCACGGCATAGGCGTTGCTGACCTGCCGCAGGACGTAGCGACCGTCCTCGTAGCTCTCCTCGCAGCGTCGAACCCAATGGAGGATACCGGACGCGCGCAGGCGCTTCAGCGCCTCGGCGACCGTCGAACGCGCCAGGTTGGCCTTCGCCGCGATCGCCTCATAGGAGGGATCGAGCCGCCCCGTCTTGAAGGATAGGAAGTCGAAGATGAGGCAATGCAGAACCTGGAGGGCCATGTGCCCGAGTCTTCCACCATGACGGCCGGCCACATGCGTGCGGCGATCCCACTCGCGGGCTTGATGGAAGGCCTTGGTAGCCATCCTGCGATCGACGCGCGTCCAGCGCACCTCGAGCCGAGTCGATCCAGAATGGACGGGATAGCGATGTGGCCTGAGGACCGCGTGCTTGACGGGGCCGAAATCGGGCAAAAGGCGGGGGCTCGCAGAACTGCGCGCTGCGTTCACTGGGAAAGTCTCCGAGATCAGGGTGAGCTTTCCCGCGCCGAGAATTCGGCTTCGTGCTTGACCGGCGATCTGGGGAGCGCATATGCTCAGAGTTGCGAGCACTGAGTTTATGCGGGCCCCGGCCGGGTTATCTCGGGCGGGGTTTCTGCTGTTGGGCGCCTCGCTACATCGCCCGCCTCCCCCGCTGATCGGGCGCTTGCGGGTCGCAGCAGACGTCAACCGGCAGGCTGCGCCTCCGGTCCCCCACTCCCTGCAGTATCACGCGCTCTACGCTAAGCCTTTGAACGGTCGAGATTCCTCGGCCACTCGAGGCCTGGGATGGCCACCTACATTTCTGCGTGCCATCCCGTATCACGCGGGTATAACGCAACATCCGCCAACGCCTGACGTTGCGTGATCACCTGAGCGTGATTCTACTCGGCTATGTCTCTGATTTTCCTTGGAGTTCCGTACGTTGACATCGTAGGGGTCACTGGTTCGATCCCGGTCGCGCCCACCACCGGGCCCCGAGGGAATCAATGCTTTAGGCATGTATCCCCGGACAGGGGATATGGCGCCCTACGCAGAACTACGCAGAAACATGTCGGCAGATTGGCACGTTTTTGTAACGGGGATGCTCGGCTGCTGTACCGCGACCACATGCCTCGCGCCCGAGTCGGAGCGGCGGCTTCCCGAACGTCAGATACTCCCGCTGAACTTCGTTGCCTGCATCGCTCTGACACCGCCAGTGAGCCGCCGCTTAAGCAATCGCCCGAACCGGATTTGGCCGACCTTCGCCTGCCGGTCGTCGGTGCCATACACAAATCTGACGGCCGCCTCGACGACGCATCTGTTGCACTCCGAGCCAAGCTGGCGGAGCCGAACTCGGTCAAGCCTAGCGATGATTTTCCGCTGTTCTGAGGCGCCGCACATCGTTCTCGGGCCGATCGGCATCGCGAGGAGAAGGAGAACGCGGGCTACGGCATGCACGACAACATGGCGCTGAAAGGCAATGGGTGCTGCCTTCCCTGCCCTCGTGCAGTTCGCCGAGGAGCTCGGGATCTTCTGCACGTGTTCAGCCAGCGCGCAGGCCCAATTCTCAACTACTTGGGTCGGCGCACTTGGTCGCGTCCCCGTCAGTTCGCGCCACGGGTGCCGTGATCAATGCTTCGCTACGAAGTCGTCTATCAACGCGGCGAACCCACCGGGGTCGCGCACCGGCCCATCGTGGTTGACGTTCGGTTGCACACGCACATCCGCCTGAGGCAGGCACTCGGCCATAGCCAGGGCGACGTGCGGCCAATAGGCATTGCTCTCGGCCCCGTAGACGATGAGCGTCGGCCTGTCTAACGACCTCAGCATCTCGCAGATCACGACTGTGTCCGAAGCGCGCCACTGCAACGGCAACGTCCGCGCGTTATCGAGTTGCATCGCCTGAAGTTCTTGCGGCTGGTTCTCGAATCCGCCGGGCGGCATCTGGAACACCCCTTCGATAAGCAGCCTCGTCGCCTTCTTGACGTCGTGATTTACGGCGGCAGTGACGGGGCGGAACATCTTACGCTCCGCCTCGCGCGCCGCGTCGCCAGCCTCCCCTTCCTTGATCAGCGAAGAGAGGGGCGGCTCGAAGAGGATGAGGCTTTGGACGAGGTCGGGATTCGCCAGGGCCGCGGTTGTGGCGACGTTGGCGCCATAGGACCAGCCGACCAGATGCACCGGGCCGACATCGAGCGCTTTGATGAAGGCTGCAACATCGTCGGCATGCGTGGCAACGTTGAATGGCTTGTCATTGTTCGACCAGTCCCAGTCCCCGGTGCCGAAATACCGCAACGTGATGGCGATGAAGCGATGCTCATCAGCGATTTCGCCTCGAATTGGCTCCCAAGCACGTAGGTCAGAGACTGCCCCATGCACAAAGAGGATCGGCTCGCCCGCTCCCTCATCGACATAAGTCATCGTCGCGCCATTGACCTCGACTTTCTTGATCACCGGGTCGGCCGCGAGTGGAGCTCCGGCCAGGGCGATGACGCCAAAACTCGCGCATGCCAAACAGGTTGAGCGGAAGTTCATAATCTTCCTCCCTTGGAGGAAAGGGTCAATCACCCGGCTCCTCCGGGCAACTTCGTTACGACTGCGCAATGAGCATGGACCCCGTATGCGGCCGGCTCAAGCTGTTCATGGGTTCTCAGGTCCGGCGCTGTCGCGCCCTCCTCCCTCCCTCGACCCGATCGTGATAGAACCCATCGCATATTGAGCGCGGGAGATTTTTCATGTCGGCGACGGTGTTCATTGATGGCGAGGTTGGGACGACGGGGCTACAGATCCGCGAGCGCCTGGCCACACGCCGCGACGTCAAGGTCATCAGTCTGCCGCCCAGCGAGCGCAGGGATCCGGTCGCTCGGCGTCGTGCGCTGAATGAGGCCGACGCCGTGATCCTCTGCCTGCCAGACGATGCTGCCCATGAGGCCGTCGGCATGGTGGAGAACCCCAACACCGTCATCATCGACGCCTCGACCGCACACCGGACCGCCGAAGGCTGGACCTATGGCTTCCCTGAACTCGCGCCGGGCCAGGCGGAGGCCATCGCGGCCTCGAAGCGCATCTCCAACCCCGGTTGCTACTCGACTGGCGCCATTGCGCTGCTGCGGCCGCTGGTGGATCGCGGCCTGGTGCCGCGAGACCATCCGATCACTGTCAACGCCGTCAGCGGCTATAGCGGCGGCGGTAAGAGCCTGATAGCTCGCTATGAGGGTTCAGATTTGGCGACGCCATTCTTCCTCTACGGCCTCGCCCTGAACCACAAACACCTCCCGGAGTTGCAGCTTTGGTCCCGCCTGCGACGCGCCCCGCTGTTCGTGCCCTCGGTGGGCTCTTTTGCGCAGGGTATGCTGGTCTCCGTACCGCTGCAGCTGTGGGCCCTACCGACGCGGCCAACAGCCGAGACGTTGCGCGCGGCGCTGGTTGGGCACTACGCCGGCCAGCACTACGTCAGCGTGGCGTCGGAAGGCGAGTCCAAGAAGATGCAGGAACTGGAGCCGGAGGGGCTGAACGGCACCAACAATCTCCGCCTCTACGTCTTCGAGAATCCCAAGGAGGAGCAGGCGCTCCTGGTCGCCCAGCTCGACAACCTCGGCAAAGGCGCGTCCGGCGCCGCGCTGCAGAACCTCGACCTGGCGCTTGGGCTTCATCGGCCAGTCCGCCTCGAGGCGTGAAATATGGCCGTGCCGCCTGAGTACAGCATCGAACTGAGCCAAAGTGCGGTTCGTTGAGGTTCCCGTGACGATGCCCGGCGTGATCATCGTGGTGGCGGCCCGGCATCGAAATCGGCTCCGGCGTAGCCGAGCGCCTCAGCCGCGATCCTGCAGATATCACCGTAGTCGCGGAAGATCTGATCCCGGGCGAACCGGGTCTTGACCCGAACCTGCAAGCGATCGTCTTCGACGCCCGTGACAGCGGCTTCGTCCAACCATGACTTCCAAGCCGCCTCGGCGCGACCTCGGCCGAGGCGCTGCGCCCCTGTGCGGATCCACGCATCCCGATAGCTCGCGAGGATATCGACGGCGGATCCAGCTTCCAAGGTGCGCGGCATATTCTGCTCCGGCCGATTGGCAAGGCGTTCGGTGGATTCGTCGGCCGGCGCTTCTGGCACCGGGCGTGGGCGCGCAATTCGGCTGAGCTGGCGGAGGTTTCGGGAGAGATCCCAAGGCCGCTCGGAAGTCGCGAAACGAGTGAACCAGCCACCGGGATTGCGCTCCGGCCGTTCGGCCGAGGGCGGCGTGTCGCAGGCAATGATCCACCCGAGGATGGCGTTTCCGACGCCATGGCGATTGACCGCCCAAGACCAGATGTGATGCGGGTTCCGGGTCCCAGTCACGGTCGCCAGATAGTCGCGACCGACGATGGCGTTCAGTATCTGTAGGGGCGACGAGCGCAGTTGGTTGAGGTCCACCAGCCGACGGAGTGTCGGCGAGGCCCCCCACGCTGCGAGAAGGGCGGTGCGCGCCCGTTCCGCCTGGATAGACCGTTCCCTTCCTGCGCCGGCAGGTAAGCCTGCTCCCCCTGGGGAGCAATTGCCGGCATGTCGGTTTGCTCGGTCGCGAGTGACCGCAGCACTGGCGGAGTTGGCTGCGGCCGGCATGTCCGGCCGCCTGCGAAATTGACCGCGCGCAGCGTCACTCTGTTGAACAGAGATTTCTGGTTCAATGTCTGTTTCTGTTGGGGCCGACACTATGTCGGGGCCGGCCGACACAGTTTCCCACTCAACCGCGATGGCGAGGCGGCCGCCGCGTGCCTGCGGCAAACGCTCAGCCTTGACCGCGGCGTGGGCGTCGAGCGCATCCGCAGCGAGCTGGCAAAAGCCGTCAAGATCCGTGTGATAGGTACGCCACCGCGGCGGCAGGAACCTTCTGATGAGGCGTCGCGCCGCGAGCCGTGAGATCGAGCGAGTGACGCTGCGCTCAGTGTAGCCGGTATCCAACGCAAGGCAGGAGGTCGAGGGCCAGACTGTGGTCTTGCCAGCATCTAGGGCAAGCTGGTCGATGTGACGTACCAAGGCGCAAAGCACCGCTTTGTCTGCCTGGTTCAGATCCGCCAGAGCAGGCAGGTGATGGCAGACCCAAGCTGCGTCGATCAGCGCCAGCTTGTTGCGGGCCGTTGGCCGGGATCTACGGTGCACGCCATCGGATGCCGGCTGCGTTGCAGCGGTCATGCGGGTAGCTCTCCAATTCGAGGACGAGTTTTCCCGCGCCGAGAATCGGCTTGCGTCTTGACCGGCGAAGTGGGGAGCGCATACTCTCGGAGTTGCGAGTTCTGAGAGAATGCGGATCCCCGGCCGGGCTATCTCGGGCGGGGGTTCTGCTGTTTGAGCGCCGCTACATCACCGCCGCCCGTGGTTCCCGGGCAGTGCCGCGACAGGTGTCAGGCCCCGGGCTTCGCCCTTGGTACGTCAGAATCTGTACATGAGTGGCAATCGCTCGTGGCAGCGCAGCGGTGTCCGGCGATGTTGTGTTTCCTGAAATTGATCGAGGCTGCCAGCGCGCCGATCGGCCAGCCTGTATCCCGCACGTTGGAGCGATTGCCACCGATCTCAGAGACTGAACTGGTACCGACTTCCGCCGCTCGACGTAGTTGGTGGGATTTGGATCGAGGCGACGGGAGCTCTTTTCTCCGATCAATCCTCGCCCGCGTCCTACTCGCTTTATCCTCGTGTAAAGACTCACGTCTGCGTACCTCCTGCGCCCCGACCGATTTCATCGACCGGGGCGCGCGCCGTTCTCTTCCCGCTTCCAACTTTGGCGGCAAGAGAACCGGTGGTACGGGAATTTCAGTTGGAAGGAATGAGGGCCATACTGGGCCGGACCAATATTCGTAATCAGTAGGTCCGGGGTTCAAATCCCCGCTTCGGCACCACCCCCTTCCAACACGGCTTTGTGCTCTGATACCGTCGTTTTGGCGGCTGGCGCCGGCTGGGCAATCGGGAGGGGATCATGGCGGAGGCTGTTCGCGTGCTGATCGTCGGCGCCGGACCGGTCGGGCTGACGCTGGCAGCCGAGCTGACCCGCTATGGCGTCCCCGTGCGCATCGTCGACAAGGCCTCCGCGCGAACCGACAAGTCGAAGGCGCTGGTGCTGTGGAGCCGCTCGCTGGAGTTGCTCGAGCGCGCGGGCGGCGTCGACCGCTTCCTCGCCGCGGGCATCAAGGCGCATGGCGTCCGGATCTCGAACGGGCGGCAGCTTATCGGCGAGGTCGGCTTCGACCAGGTCGAGAGCCCCTACCCGTTCGCGCTGATGATCCCCCAGAACGAGACCGAGCGGCTGCTGGAAACCCGGCTGGAGGAGCTGGGGTGTCGAGTCGAGCGTCAGGTCGAGCTGCTGCGCTTCGAGGCCCGCACGGACGGTATCAGAGCGACCCTGCGCGACGCCGCCGGCCGCGAGGAGGCCATGGACGCCGACTGGCTGATCGGCTGCGACGGCGCGCATTCGATCGTCCGCCACGGGCTGGGCTTCGATTTCGCCGGCTCGACCCAGCCGAGCGACTGGGTCCTGGCCGATATGCGGCTCGACGGCCTCGGCGTCCCGGATCGGCTCGACATCTTCTGGCACCGCGACGGCATCCTGGCCTTCTTCCCGATCGTCGGGGACCGGTATCGCGTGGTCGCCGATCTCGGCCCGGCCGACGGCAGGGACCGGCGGCCTGACCCGAAGCTGGCGGAGGTGCAGGCGCTGGTCGACCAGCGTGGCCCGGGTGGCGTGCGCTTGCGCGATCCGATCTGGCTGTCCTCGTTCCGGATCAACGAACGCAAGGTCGAGGACTACTCTGCCGGCCGCGTCTTCCTCGCCGGCGATGCCGCCCATATCCACAGCCCGGCAGGCGGCCAGGGCATGAACACCGGCATGCAGGACGCCTTCAACCTGGCCTGGAAGCTGGCCCTGGTGGCGAAGGGTGCGGCCCGCGCGTCACTGCTCGACAGCTATTCGGTCGAGCGCAGCGCCGTCGGCGACCGCGTGCTGCGCAACGCCGGGCGGATGACCGATGTCGCAATCCTGCGCAACCCGGTGGCCCAGGCGGTGCGCAACGCCGCGGCCCGGATCGTCCTCGGCCTGTCGCAGGTGCAGCGCCGCATGTCGGGCACCCTGACCGAGCTGGAGATCGCCTATCCGGAAAGCCCTCTGTCGGTCGCGGCGCCCCATGCGCCGCACGGCGGTGCGCTGCCGGCGGCGGGCGAGCGCTGGCTGCCGGCAGCGGGCGACCCGATCGGATCCGGCGCGGCACCGCGCTTCGCCGTGGCGGGACCTGGCGATGCCGCCGTCCTGCTCTCGGCGATCTTTCCCGATCTCGTCGACGCGCGGGCGCGGCCGGCGCCGTCGGAGGACGGGTTGTGGCTGATCCGCCCGGACGGCTATGTCGGGCTGGTCGCCGGCCCGGACTGGCAAGCCCCGGCGGAGCGCTACCTGGCGACGATCGCCGCGGAGCTCGGGCCGTGAAGCCCTGTGGGG